>NZ_JAIEPC010000023.1 GCF_019749955.1 Sphingomonas sp. | reverse complement strand
TCCGATCTGACGGCAGGTTTCGCGCGCGGCGACCTGCCCGATTTCGCCAGCCTGTGGCTGACCGAAAGCGATGCGCCGACGGGGACGGCGCTGCGTCGGGCGCGGCGGCGGCTCGCGTTGGCGGTCGCGATCGGCGATCTCGCCGGGCTGATCGATCTGACCGCAGTGACGGGAGCGCTGACGGACTTTGCCGATTTCGCGCTCGATACCGCGATCCGCGCGGCGATTGCCGAGCGGACGCCGGGTGCGCCGCCGATCGGGTTCGCAGCAATCGCGCTCGGCAAACAGGGCAGCCATGAGCTCAACTATTCGTCGGACATTGACCCGATCCTGATTTTCGATCCCGCGACCCTGCCGGTCCGCCCGCGCGAGGCGCCCGAGGAGGCGGCGGTGCGGATCGGGCGCCGGGTGATCGAGCTGCTGCAAGCACGCGACGCCGACGGTTATGTGCTGCGCGTCGATCTGCGGCTGCGTCCATCGGCCGAGATTACGCCGATCGTGCTGCCGATCGACGCGGCGATTTCGCATTATGAATCGGCGGCGCTCGCGTGGGAGCGCGCTGCCTTCATTCGCGCGCGCGCGGCGGCGGGTGATATCGCGCTGGGCGACCG
This sequence comes from Sphingomonas sp., assembly GCF_019749955.1. GTDB lineage: Bacteria > Pseudomonadota > Alphaproteobacteria > Sphingomonadales > Sphingomonadaceae > Sphingomonas. The sequence continues at coordinate 137,217 of NZ_JAIEPC010000023.1, read as the reverse complement.
CTTTCTGGCGGCGATCAAGCCGTTCGTCTGGCGGCGCGCGCTCGATTTCGGCGCGATTGGCGAGATTCGCGCGATTTCGAAGCGGATCCGCGATCATCATGCGCAGGGGCAAGCGCTTGGCCCCGGCTATGATCTGAAGCGCGGGCGCGGCGGGATTCGCGAAGTCGAATTTTTCGCGCAGATTCACCAGCTGATCCACGGCGGGCGCGATCTGGCGGTGCGGGTACCGGCGACTCGCGATGCGCTGGCGGCACTGGCCGCGCATGGCTGGATCGATGCCGATGACGCAGCGGCGCTTAGTGCTGCCTATACGCTCTATCGCACGATCGAGCACCGCGCGCAGATGGTCGAAGACCGGCAGACGCATGCGCTACCGGCTGGCGCCGCGCTTGAGTCGCTGGCGGCGCTGCACGGCTTGCCCGATGGCGCGGCCTTGCTCGCGTTGCTGGCGCCGCACGTCGCGCATACCGAGCGCGTTTACGCAGCACTCGAACCCGATGCTGCGCCCGGCCTGTCGCAGGACCCCGCGACGCTGGCGGTGATGCTGCAGGAAGCGGGCTTTGGCGGCGACACGGTCGACCGTGCGATCGAGCGAATCGCGCAGTGGCGCGCGGGCGCTTATCCGGCGCTGCGCAGTGGTGCCGCGCGCGCCGCGCTCGAAGCGGTGCTGCCGGGGCTGGTGCGCGCGCTGGGTCAGGCCGCCGATCCCGCCGAGGCGGTGCTGCGGCTCGACCGGATACTCGCCAAATTATCGAGCGCGATCAATTTCTTTCGCCTGCTTGAAGCCCAGCCAGCGCTGGCGGCGCTGTTGACGGCAATCCTCAGCCACGCGCCGCCGCTCGCCGATACGCTGGGGCGGCGGCCCGAGTTGTTTGACGCACTGCTCGACGCCAGCGCGCTCGATCCGGTCGGCGATGTCGCTGCGCTGGCGGCACAAATGATGCCGCGCGAACGCGATGCCGATTATCAGGCCGTGCTCGATCAGGCACGCCGGGTGGTTGGCGAGCATCGCTTCGCGCTCGGCGTGCAGATCGTCGCGCACGCCGCCGATCCGCTCGCGGTCGCGGCGAGCTATGCGCGCGTCGCCGAAGCGGCGATCGGCGTGATCGCGCGGGCAACGATTGCCGAATTTGCTAGCGCGCACGGTCGGGTGCCGGGCAGTGAGCTCGTCATCCTCGCGCTCGGGCGGCTCGGTGGCGGGGTGCTGACACATGCATCCGATTTGGACCTAATTTATGTGTTCACGGGCGATTATGCGGCGGAGTCCGATGGCGCGCGGCCGCTCGGGGCGGTGCTCTATTATAACCGCCTCGCGCAGCGACTGACGGCGGCGCTGTCGGTGCCGACACCTGCGGGGCCGCTCTATGACATCGACACGCGGCTGCGCCCGTCGGGGACGCAAGGGCCGCTGGTGGTGTCGATGACGGGCTTTGCCCGCTATCAGCGCGAGGCGGCGTGGACGTGGGAGCATATGGCGCTCGCGCGCGCGCGGTCGTTGTTCGGGTCAGCGGCGGCGCAGGCCGAGGCGCAGGTGGTGATCGACGATGTGCTGGGCGGCGCGCGGCCACAGCGCGATCTCGCCGCCGATGCCGAGAAGATGCGCGCTGATATCGCGGCGCACAAGCCGCCCGCCGGGCCGCTCGACGTCAAGCTGCTGCCGGGCGGGCTGGTCGATCTGGAATTCACGGTTCACCTGACGCAACTCGCGGCGCGCACGGGCTTCGACCCCAATCTCGGCGGCGCGATCGATGCACTGGTGACGGCGGGCTTGCTGGCGCCGGGGTTGCGCGCAGCACACGACCTGCTGACCCGGCTGCTGGTGATCACCCGGCTGGTCGCGCCCGATGGGGCGGTGCCGGGCGAGGCGACCCGCGCGCTGATCGTCGCGGCAATGGGGGTAAGTGACTGGGCGGCGCTGGTTGCGCTGATCGATGCGACGCGGCAGGACGTGCGCGATAGCTGGAAACAGGCGATTGAAAGGTACCGAGATGGCCCTGACTGAAGGTGCAACGATCCCCGCTCTGACGCTGACCGCAAGCGATGGCAGTGATTTGCCGCTCAAAAGCTTCGTCGGCGCGCCGCTGGTGCTCTATTTCTATCCCAAGGACGACACGCCCGGCTGCACGCGCGAGGCGCAGGATTTCAGCGCCGAGGCCGATGCCTTTGCCGCGCTGTGCGCCAAGGTGGTCGGCGTGTCGAAGGACACCCCGGCCAAGCACCAGAAATTCGCCGCCAAATATGATCTGAAAGTCGCGCTCGCGACCGATGCCGAGGGCGAAGTGATGGAGGCGTTCGGCGCCTGGGTCGAAAAGAGCATGTACGGCAAGAAATATATGGGGATTGAGCGGTCGACCTATTTGTTCGACGCGGCGGGCAGGCTGGTGCGCGCCTGGCCCAAGGTCAAAGTCCCCGGCCATGCCGCCGAGGTGCTGGCGGCGGTGCGCGCGCTCGGCTGACGCCGATTCTGCTCCGTTGCCGAATCATCCACGTGCGACAAATGGTTAATAACCATTGACTCGGTTGATTGCGGACGCGGAACGATTCGGGAAACTTAACCCCAATTGAACGACTCGCCGTGCCGAGCGTTCAACCTATCCCAGAGCTGTGACACGGCTATTGCCGCAACCAACATCGTTCGGCCAAAGCAGGGTGGTCGATGCGCCGGAGGGGCTGCGCGCACGATAATCGGGTGTCGGGCGGCATCGCAACCTAGCGTCGGGGACAAATGGTCACGATTGATTCGAAGCAAATTGCGCATGCCGTGTCGCAATTCCGGGCAAGCTTTAAGACCCGTGACTTCATCTTTCATGATGGACGCGACCTGCGCCGATTCAGCATTGCTGGCCGCACGCAAGCCGCGTTGGCGGGTGTTGCCGGGATCACCCTTTGCTTTTCGGCTTACGGCGTTGTCCACGCCGCCGCGGGTGCGGTGCAGATGACCGGCGCGCTCGGTACGCCCAAATCACCCGAAGCCAAGCTCGATGCGCTGCGCCACGAACTCGCCTCGATGCAGGTCAAGGTCGATCGCATCAAGCATGCCGCCGAAGTTCACGCCGCGCGGATCGAACAGCGGCAGGCGCTGATCGCCGCCGTGCTGTCGGGCGCGCGTAACACCAACCTTGCCCTGAACACGCCGACGCTCGATGCCGCGACGACGGCCGCCGCCGCTGATGTCGTGGCACCGCTGACGCGCGCCGAAGCGCGTCAGGCCGCGCTTGCCTTGCGCGTCCGCTATGTCGCCGAGCAGCGCTATCTGCGCACCGCCGATCATTTCCGCCGCCTGGGCCTCGCGCCCGAGCGGATCATCGCACAGGGCGGTGTTGGTGGCCCTTATGAGCCCGTCAACACGACGCAGACCGTGCCCGAGGCGAATGCCGACGCCCAGTTCCGCTCGCTGTTCATGACCTGGAAGAAGCTTGAGACGCTCGAAAAGGCCGTGATCGCCATTCCCGCGACCCAGCCGGTTACCAATGTTACCTTCAGCAGCCTGTTCGGCGTGCGCAGCGATCCGTTCCGGGGCACCGCCGCCATGCATGCGGGCATCGATATCCCCGGCGCGGTCGGCACGCCCATTTACGCCACCGCCGACGGCATCGTTGGCCGCGCCGAGCGTTCGGGCGGCTATGGCAATCTGGTTGAAATCAACCACGGGCGAGGCATCGCTACGCGCTATGGCCATTTGTCGAAGATTTTGGTCACCCCGAACATGCGCGTGACGCGTGGCCAGTTGATCGCGCTGATGGGATCGACCGGGCGCTCGACCGGCAGCCATTTGCACTATGAAGTGCGGATTGATGGCCAGGCGGTCAACCCGATGCCCTTCCTGCAGACCGCCGATTATCTGTCGCCGGCGCGCGACGTGAAGCCGGTGCAGGTCGTCGCGGGGCCGACCGACGCGGCCAACTGAGCCAGCGACGAAGCGCCGTTGCCGTCGGGCGGGCGAACGCCTATCTTGGCCGCATGACCACGCTGCACCCCGACCTGTCGCTGTCCCCTTCAGCCGCCGCGCGCGTCGCGGCCATTGCCGAGCGGCAGGGCAAGCCCGCGATGCTCCGGCTGTCGGTCGAAGGCGGCGGTTGCTCGGGCTTCCAGTATAAATTTGGTCTCGCCGAGGCGATTGAACCCGACGACGCGGTGGCAGAGACTGCGGGCGTAAAGCTCGTGGTCGATTCGGTCAGCCTTGATCTGGTGCGCGGCGCGGCGGTCGATTTCGTCGAAACGCTGGGTGGCACGGCGTTTCGGGTCGAGAATCCGCAGGCGGCCTCAGGCTGCGGCTGCGGCTCCAGCTTCGCGGTCTGATCAGCGCCCGCGCGTGAAAATCGTCAGCTTCAACGTCAACGGCATCAAGGCGCGACTGCCGCGCTTGGTTGAATATCTGACCGAGCAAAAGCCCGATATCGTCTGCCTGCAGGAACTTAAATCCTCGGACGACACGTTGCCCGTGAGCGACATCGAAGCGGCGGGCTATGGCGCGGTGTGGCACGGGCAGAAGGGTTTTAACGGCGTTGCGATTCTCGCCCGCGGCACCACTCCGGTCGAGCGGCAAAAGGGGCTCGGCGGCGAGCCCGAGGACGACCACAGCCGCTATATTGAGGCCGAGGTTGACGGACTGGTCGTTGCCTCCATCTATCTCCCCAATGGCAATCCGCAGCCGGGGCCGAAATTCGAGTACAAGCTGCGCTGGATCGACCGGCTGCGCGCACGGGCGCTCGAGCTGCTCGCTGAGGAGCGGCCAACGGTGCTCGCGGGCGACTATAACGTCATTCCCAACGACGATGACACCTTCTCGGTCACCGCAATGGCGAGCGATGCACTGATGCAGCCCGAAAGCCGCGCAGGGTTCCGCGCGCTGGTGGCGCAGGGCTGGACCGATGCGTTGCGGACGCGGCATCCGCGCGGCGGTGTGTGGACCTTCTGGGATTATCAGGCGGGCGCGTGGCAGCGCGATGCTGGCTTTCGCATCGACCATCTGCTGCTCAGCCCGCAGGCCGCCGACCGGCTGGTCGATGCTGGTGTCGACAAGGAGTATCGCGGGCGCGAAAAAGCCAGCGACCATGCGCCGACCTGGGCAGTGTTGCGCGATCGCTGAACGATCGGGGGGAGAAGGGGAATGGCCAGGGTCTGGCGCCGCGCACTCGCGTTGGCAGCGGTCGCAGGCGCGAGTCCCGCGCTCGCCGACGAACGCGACTATTGCCCCGCGCGGCCAGGGCTCGGCACACCCGCCTGCACGATTGCGCCGGGGCGGTTATCGGTTGAAACCGGGCTGGTCGACTGGACCCGCGACGATACGCCCGACAGCCGCACCGATGGCTTCACGATCGGCGATACGCTGGTGCGCGTGGGGGTGACCGATCGTATCGAGTTGCAGGCCGAATGGGTGCCCTATGGCAGCCAGCGGGTGCGCGACCGCGCGAGCGGCGCCGTCACCCGTACCGACGGCGTCGGGGATCTGACCTTGGGTTTCAAGGCCAACCTGAAAAATCCTGACGGCAGCGGCTTTTCGATCGCGGTGCAGCCCTTCGTCAGCGCACCGATCGGCCGATCGCCCGCCGGGGCGGGGGATTGGGGCGCTGGCGTGCTCGTGCCGATGAGCTGGGATCTGGGTCACGACCTGAGCCTGCAAGTGACGCCCGAAATCGATGCGGCAGTGAATGAAAGCGGCCGCGGGCGGCATCTGGCCTATAGCGCGATTGTCGGTCTGGGCTTTCCGATTACCGGCAAGCTGTCAGGCACGGTCGAATATCAGGCATTGCGCGATGACGATCCGGGCGGCGCGACGACGCAACATCTGGCCTCGGCGTCGATCGGCTGGATGCCGACCGGGGATTGGCAAGTCGATGTCGGCGCCGTGATCGGGCTGAACCGGTCGAGCACCGATGCCGAGCTCTATGTCGGACTGTCGCGCCGATTCTAACTTTTGGGGCCATTCGCCAAAACTTAGTGAATTACCGTTGCAGTACGGCGATGCGCAATTATTCAAGGTATTGATATTAAATATAATATTCGCTTGGCATGGCTAATGCAGAGCTTCGGGTGCGGCGCCCCCGACCGCATTTTTCCAGGAGAATATCATGTTCTTGCGTACGCGTTTTGCCGGCAGCCTCGGCGCTGCCATCGCCGCCGGTTTGCTCGTCGCGGCGTTCGGCCCTGCCACCGCCGCCCCGCAGCCGGGTCGTACCACCCAGACCGACAAGGTCGTCGGCAATAACACGACGGCTGCCACCCCTGATCGCAAGATCGACACGCGCCGCTATTGCATGCGCTACACCCCGACGGGATCGCGCATCGAAAGGCAGCACTGCCAGACCAGGGCCGAATGGGGCGCCGAAGGCGTCGACGTCGACAATCCCGACCAGTGATGGCTCGGGGACCGCGGCGCCTGACGACAGGCGCCGCGGGGTCCCGATCACAGCGCCTTGGCGTAGATTTGGTAGATGCGGTTGACGTGGCTGTCGATCGCGTCGGCAATTGCGTTCATGCCCTGATTATCGTCGAGCACCCAGCCGATTTCGCCGCGAGACGCGCCATATCTAGTCACCGACGCGCGGCGGATATATTCGATCATCATGAAGGCGAGCTGGCTCGCCATCCGCGATGCCTGCAAGCGCTTGACCACTCCCATCAACGGGACGCGCATCGTCCGCACCTTGGGCTTGCGCAACCACAGCAGCAGCTTGGCCCAGCCGAAGGGGAATAAATTGCCCTTCAGCGGGGCGATGGCTTCGTTGAGATCGGGCAGGGTGATCATGAACGCGACCGGCTCGCCGTCGAGTTCGGCGATGCGGATCAGGTCGTTGAACACGATCGGCTTTAGTTTCTTGCCGACATCATCGATCTCGGGCTGGGTGAGCGGCACAAAGCCCCAGTTATCGGCCCAGGCATCGTTGAGGATGCCGAGGATGATCGCGGCTTCGCGCTGGAACTGGGTGCGGTCGACTTCGCGGATGCGAATGCGCGCGTTCTTTTCACCAGCCGCGACGATGCGCTGGACGATCGGGGGAAATTGCTTGCTGATGTCGAGTTCATAGGTGACGAGCTGCTTTTCGGGCGCATAGCCCGCGCTTTCGATCCAGCCTTGGTAGCGCGCCGGGTGATGCCCCATCATGACCGTCGGCGCGTGATCATGCCCCTTGATCAGCAGCCCCGGCTCTTCCCAGATCGACATGCTGACCGGGCCGAGCGCGCGCGCCATGCCTTGTTCGCGCAGCCAATCCTCCGCCTTGGCGATCAGCGCGTGCGCGACGGCTTCGTCGGTTGCGTCGAACAGCCCCCAGAAGCCGACACCGGGGCCAAAGCCGCGCCCGGCGGGCATCTCGAGTGCCAGCGTGTCGAGATGCGCCGAAATCCGCCCGACCGGCACGCCCCCTTGTTCGGCAATGAAAAGCTGCGCCTTGGCATGGCTGAACCAGCCATTTTTTTCCGGCGTGATGAGTTCGACCGCTTCACTTTTGAGCGGGGGTACCCAATTGGGGTCCTGCGCGTTGAGCCTGAAGGCGATGTCGACGAACAGCTTGCGGTCGGCTTTGGTAGCGACGGGGCGGATCGAGAGAGCAGAGTTGGACACGAAGATCACTTTCGTCAAAAGTCGCACGCAGGTCCGGCGTTTGTCCGCCACTGTCAAGCAGCCGGGCATGGCGGCGGCGTGGCAAGCGTGCCACCGTGTGGCCACTTTTTTTGCGCAGGGACGATGGGATGGATAGTCTTTCGCTCAAGCCCGCCGTTGCCGACGCCGCGTCGCGTGCCACCGTCCGCCCGGTATCGGGGCGTATCGCCGACGACATGGCAATGCTGCGCGCCGCCGCTGAGCTGACGCGCGACCTGCACGCGGCGAACCCGCGCATCTATTGGACCGATTTCCTGCTGTCGGTGGCGATCGGCTATGCCGCGCTGGCGACGGCGATTTTCGCCGGGCCGTTGTGGCTGGCGATTCCGGCCGGTGTGCTGTCGATGCTCGCGCTCTACCGCGCCGAAAGCTTCACCCATGAAGTCAGTCATATGAAGCACAGCAGCGTGCCCGGTTTCCGGCTGGCGTGGAACCTGCTGATCGGCATCCCGATGCTGGTGCCGTCGTTCATGTATGAAGGCGTCCATAATCTTCACCACGCGCGCACGCGCTATGGCACGGTCGACGATCCCGAATATCTGCCGCTCGCGCTGATGAAGCCGTGGACGCTGCCGACTTTTGTCCTGGCCTCGCTGCTGGCGCCGATTGCGCTGATTTTCCGGTTCGCGGTGCTCGCGCCGCTGTCGCTGGTGATCCCCGCTTTGCGGCGCGCGGTCGTCGCCCGTTATTCGGGGCTGGCGATCAACCCGCAGTTCCAGCGCCGCGCGCCCGAAGGCGAAGCGCGGACGCTCTGGCACCGGCTTGAGCTCGCGACGAGCCTGTGGGCGATTGCACTGGTGACGATGGTGGCGACCGGCGTGATCCCGCTGCGCGCTTTCCTGATCTTCCTCGCGGTGGTGTCGGCGGTCGCGGTGGTCAATCAGGTCCGCACGTTGGTGGCGCATCTGTGGGAGAATGACGGCGAGGCGATGACCGTGACCGCGCAATATCTTGACTCGGTCAATGTGCCCCCGCCGAGCCTGTTGCCGTTCCTGTGGGCGCCGGTGGGCCTGCGCTATCACGCGCTGCATCATCTGATCCCGAGCGTGCCCTATCACGCGCTGGGCGAGGCGCATCGGCGGCTGAAGGCGACGCTCGACGCCAATTCGCCCTATCACCGCGCCAATTACAAGGGTTTGCCGGGGCTGGTGGTCAAGATCACGCGCAGCACATTGGTGCGCGGCAAGTAATTATTCCTCGGTCCTGACGAGCAGCACTTCGCCGATCAGCAGGAACAGCAGGAAGGGCGCCCAAGCCGCCAGCCACGGCGGATAGGCACCGATATTGCCGAGCGCGAGCGCGAAGTTATCGGCCATGAAATAGAGGAAGCCGAGCATCATCCCGATCACCGCGCGGATGAACAGCTTGCCCGATCGCGCCAGCCCGAAGGCCGCCACCGCCGCGAGCAGGGGCATCAGCACCGACGACAAAGGCGCGGATAACTTGTGCCACAGCGCGCCTTCGAGCGCTTTGGTCGGCCGCCCCGCATCACGCAGATCGGTGATCGCGCGATCGAGCGCGGCGAACGACAGGCCGTCGGCATTGACGTTGCTGAGCGTGAACTGATCGGGGCGGACACCGTGGCCGACGGTGACCGCGCCCAAGTGAGTCACGTGGCCGGTCGCGACGTCGAAGCGCACGGCCGGTGCGATCCGCCAACCGTCGCCATCGCGCTGGCCATGGCTCGCGCGAATGATCGCGCCGAGCGACCCGTCGGTGCGATCGTAGAGCGTGATGTTGCGCAAACGGGCGGCATCGCCGCGCCCCGACACTTGCTGCACGGACAACAGATCATCGCCGTCGCGCACCCAGATGTTGAGACGGTCGCCGCGATCGATCGGGAGCGGCGCGTAATTGATCTTCTTCCACTGGTCGAGCGTTGCGCTGGCACGACTGACGATGCGGTCGTTGAACGCGAACGAGACGACCGCGACGCCGAGCGCGGCGAGGATCAGTGGCGCGAGCACTTGATGCGCCGACAGCCCCGATGATTTCATCGCGATGACTTCGCTGTTGGCGTTCAATTGGCTGAGGCCGAGAATCGTACCAAGCAGCACCGAAAAGGGCAGGAAATTGGCGATGATCTGCGGCGTGCGCAGGCTGACATAGCGCAGCACTTCGGCCTCGCCATTGCCCTTATAGGCCAGGATTTTGCCCGATTCACCGAGCAGGTCGAGCGTCTGGAGGATCAGCACCAGTCCCGCGAGCACGACCAAGGTGCGCACGAGCATCATCCGCGCCATGTAGAAAGCGAGTGAGCGCGACGGGAAAAGTTCGAGTGTCATGATGCGGTGCGCGCCTTGCGATGACCGGGCAGGCGTGCGGCGACCAGCTTGCCAAGCTTCGATGCGCCGCGTTCGAGCCAGCCGATTGGCTGGCCACCGGGGACATAGGCAATCGTATAATACATCCAGATCACCAGCCCTGCGAACAGGATGAACGGCACCCACAGCGCAATCAGTGGATCGACCAGCCCGAGCGAGCCAAGCGACTGCGCATATTCGTTAATCTTGTGATAGGTGACGATGATCACGATCGACAAAAACACGCCAAGCGCCGAGGGCGAACGCTTGGGCGGCACACCCAGTGCGACCGCGAGCATCGGCAGCAGGAAGATCGTCGCGACTTCGACCAGCCGGAAATGGAACGCAGCGCGGCTGGTGTCGCGCAGTTCATCGGGCGCCGCCCGGTCGCCGCCGATCCGCGCAAGTTCGGGCAAGGTCAGTTCGAGATTGCGCCCGCCGCGCCCGCGAAAATTCTCCGGCTTGGGGAGTGGGATCGGCAGGTTGTGCGAGGTGAAGGTCAGCACGCGCGGCGCCTTGAAGCTTGGGTCGGCATCGACCAGCGTGCCTTGCGACAGGCGGAAGATAATTTCGTCGGGATTGCCGGTGGCGAAAAAGCGTCCGCTCGCGGCCGTGACCGCGAGCCAGCCGCCGTTGGCCTTGTCCTGATGGATGAAAATGCCCTTCAGATTGCGGCCCGAATCCTGGCTTTCCTCGATCCGCACGATTGCGCCGCGCGGGAAAGTGGTGAACTCGCCGACCTTGATCGACGCACCGAGCGCGCCGGTCCGCAGCTCGAATTGAAGCTGTTCATAGCCGTAGCGCGCCCAGGGCTGGACATAGCCGACGATCGCCAGGTTGATCAGCGCCAGCCCCAGCGCAAACATATAGGGCACGCGCAGCAGCCGATTATAGCTGATCCCGACCGCGCGCATCACGTCGAGTTCGGACGATGTCGCGAGCCGCCTGAACGCCAGCAGCACGCCAAGGAGCAGCCCGATCGGAATGCCGAGTCCCAGATATTCGGGCAGTAGATTGGCGAGCAATTGCCACACCACGCTCACCGGGCCGCCTTCGGTCGCAACGAAATCGAACAGGATGCGCATCCGGTCGAGCGCGAGCAACATCGACGCGATGACGAGATTGGCGATCAGGGGAACCGCGATCAGCCGGGCCATATAGCGATCGATCGAAGTCATGCGGGACGCTGATGGCCTGTACGAAGGGGGAAAGGCTTAATCCCCCGGCTATAGGCGCGCTTTATCGCGCCGTCAGCATCGAATTCGCGACCGCCCTTTGGTCGGAATCAGGCGATGGCGCCCACCGCACGGCCAGCGCCTTCGAACAGTGCCAGAATCCGCGTCACCTGCTCGGTGGTGTGTTCGGCGCAGAGCGAACAGCGCAGCAGATAGGTACCGGCCGGCGTCGCGGGCGGGCGCGCCATGTTGACGTACAGCCCATTGTCGAGCAGCGCCTGCCACATCGCGACGGCTTGGGTCTGATCGTCGAGGATGATCGCGATGATCGCCGATTGCGGATTGGGCGTGCCGAGCTTGAAGCCCATTGCGGTAAGCCCGCCGTGGAGTTGACGCGCATTTTCCCACAAATGTGCGCGCTTGTTGTGCGCATGCATCAGCTTGCGGATCGAGGTGGCGGCGGTCGCGACCACGCTCGGCGGCAGGCTGGCGGTGAAGATATAGGCGCGGCAGGCAAGCCGGATCGCTTCGAACTTGGGATGGTTCGACACGCAGAAACCGCCGACGGTGCCGACCGACTTGGAGAAAGTGCCGACGACGAAATCGACATCGGCTTCGCAGCCCTGATCCTCGTAAACGCCGCGGCCGTGCGCGCCGAAAAAGCCCATCGAATGCGCTTCGTCGCTGAGCACCATTGCGCCATGCTTCTTGGCGACCGCGACCATTTCCTTGAGCGGTGCGACATCGCCGAGCATCGAATAAACGCCTTCGAGCACCACCAGCTTGCCGACATCTGTCGGCAGGCGGCCGAGGCGCTTGTCGAGATCGGCAACGTCATTGTGGCGGAAGCGGACAACTTCGGCATTGCCCTGCTGGCAGCCGTCATAGATCGACGCGTGGCTGTCGGCGTCGAGAATGATATACTCGCCCTTGCCGACGAGCGTCGAGATCATGCCCAGATTGGCCATATAGCCGGTCGAAAACACGATCGCGCCCGACATGCCGTAGAAGTCACGCAGCGCCTGTTCGACTTCCATATGATCACGGAAGGTGCCGTTGAGCATCCGGCTGCCGTTGGTGCCCGAGCCAAATTGGTCGAGCGCGTCCTTGCCCGCCTGGATGACATCGGGGTCGAAGGTCATCCCCATATAATTATAGGTGCCGAGCAGGATCGTTTCCTTGCCCTTGATGACCGCCACGGTCGGCGATTTCACTTCGTCCATCACGATCGCGAACGGGTCGGTGACGCCGGTGTCGAGCAGCGCCTGACGTTCGGCGATGATCGCATCGAACTTGCTCATCAGATCGCGCGGCGCAGTGGGCGCTTCGGCAATCGCAGTGATCTCGTTCATGGCGTCAGCCCTTCAGCTTGATGACGGCATCGACCAATTGGCCGACGGTTTCGATTTCGGCCTGCATGTTCATCGTGATGATGATGTCGAATTCATCCTCGATATTGGCGACGAAATCCATGACGGTCAGGCTGTCCCACTCCAGATCATGCTGGAAGCTGGTCGCGTCGGCGAGCGCGACGCCCTTTTTGTTGAACGGTTCGATCAGACCGGCAACGGTTTCGAAAATCGGGGTGCGCTCGCTCAACGTGCCGTCCTTGATGTGAGTGTGATGACTGCCCCTGCCAAGCAAATGCGGCGTCATTCTGGCAGGGTTATAGCAGGCCGTGGGCACGATACCATGCGGCTGTCACGGCAAGGCCTTGATCGGTCGCGATCTGCGGGGTCCAGAGGTCGGCGGGTGGGCGTTTGGCGGGGTCGATCACCCAGTCGGGGTGGGCGATATAGCGCGCGCGGTCGAGCGTGAGCCGGGCCTTGGTGCCGCGCAACGCCATGTCGGCGCGCGCTGCGAGCTTCAGCGCAGTGGCGGGCAGGGGGAGGGGGGTGACCTTTCGCCCAACGGCACGACCGACAGCGCGCGCGTAATCGGCGTGGCTCCAACCTCCCGCTGTGCCGTCATCAGCTTCGTAGGTTGCGCGCGGTGTCGGGTGCGTCGCCAGTGCGAGGAGCAACCGGGCAAGGTCGCTGACGTCAATCAGAGATATCCGCCCCTTCGGTGCCATCCCGAGGCCGGAGCGTGCGAGGCGGAACAGGTCGAGCATGTCGAGATCGCCGGGGCCATAGACGCCGGGCGGGCGGACCATCACCCAATCGAGCGGCGATGCGGCGACGGCGTGTTCGGCTTCGGCTTTGGACCAGCCATAGGTCGAGAGATCAGGCTCGCGTGCGGCGAGCGACGAGACATGGACGAAGCGGTTAACGCCGGTCGCAAGTGCGGCCGCGAGCATCGCCTGTGTGCCCGTAACGTTACCCGCGACAAAAGCTGCGCGGTCGGGGGCATTCACCACGCCCGCAACATGCATCACCGCATCGACGCCAGTTGCGAGGGCGGTGAGCGCATCGGGTTTGTCGAGGGCGCCCTCGATCCAGGTGACGCCGTCTCGCGCCGATTGCGCGCGCCGAGCAAGCGCCCGGACATCATGCCCCGCCGCGAGCGCCAGATCGATCAGCGTGCTGCCGACAAAGCCGGTGCCGCCGGTGATCGCGAGGATCATAGCAGCGCCATGTGGTTGCGGTGGACAAGGCACGCGCGGGGCGCGTAGCCGAGGATGTCGGCGAGCTGGTCGCTGCGCTTGCCCGCGATCCGCGCGGCATCGGCGGCGTCATATTCGCTGAAGCCCCGCGCGACCGGACGGCCATCGGGGCCGACGACGGCGACCAAGTCGCCGCGCGCGAAGCTGCCAGCGATTTGGGTGGCACCAGCGGGGAGCAAGCTCTTGCCGCTCGCGAGTGCCGCGACAGCGCCCGCGTCGATGCGCACTTCGCCGCGTGCGGTGAGGCCCCCGGCGAGCCACGCCTTGCGCGCAGGCGTCGTGCGGTCGGCGGTGAAGATCGTGCCACGCCCCGTTGACGCGAACCGCGCGAGCGGGTGATCGCCGTGGCCCGAGGCAATCGCCAGCGTCACGCCCGCAGCTGTCGCGATGCGTGCGGCGGCGACTTTGGCCGCCATGCCGCCGGTCCCGACGCCGGTTGTACCACCTGCCATCGCTTCGATCGCCGGGATGATCGCGTCGACCCGGTCGATGAAGGTCGCTGCGGGGTCGGTCGGATTGCGATCATAAAGGCCATCGACATCCGAGAACAGGATCACGCCTTGCGCGCCCGCGGCCTGCGCGACGCGCGCGGCGAGGCGGTCATTGTCGCCGAAGCGAATTTCCTCGGTCGCGACCGAATCATTCTCGTTGATGATGGGCACGACGCCGAGCGCGAGCAGCCGCCCGAGCGTCGCGGCGGCATTCAGATACCGCCGCCGGTCCTCGAGATCGTCGAGCGTCACCAGCATTTGCGCGGCCGTCAGGCCCTGCGCGACGAAAGCCTCGGCCCAGCCTTGCGCGAGCGCGATCTGGCCGGTCGCGGCAGCCGCCTGCGCATCTTCGAGCGTCGCGCGCCCGCCCTTGGCAAGCCCCAATCGCCGTGCGCCCAGCGCAATCGCGCCCGACGAGACGACCGCGACCTGCTGCCCCGCGCGCACCCGATCGGCGATATCGGCGGCCAGCGTCGCCAGCCAGTCGCGCCGGAGCGCACCGTCGCCGCCGACGAGCAGAGACGACCCGATCTTGACGATCAGCCGGGGGCAGCGGGCAGGGGCGAAGGCGTTCATGTCAGCGCGGTAGCGCCGCCAAGCCCCGCACTCAATCGCGCGCGAAAATCTCGTCGTGCGGGATGGTCAGATCGAGCGCTGGAATAATGATCCCCCGCTCGCCCGAAAACATGTGATCCGCCCAGCCGGTTGCACTCAGCCGCTCAAGCGTGCGGCACAGTTCGTTGACGGGATCGACAAAGGCAATCGTCCGGACGCTGGCGATCGACTGATATTCCGCCAACTTCGTTCCCTGATCGAGCGTCGCGGTGGTTGGCGACAGGATTTCGATCACGACCGTCGGGTTGGCCAGTGCCTTGCTCCCACGCAATTCATCGCGGGGCGGCTGCGCGCAATAGATCGCAATATCAGGATAGCGGACGTCGGTTTCGCTGATCCGCAAGCCCATGTCGGGACCATAGGGCCTGCAACCCGTGCCGCGCAGCGTCGATCGCAACCAGCTGAGGATATTCAGTTGGACCCAGGCATGCGGCTCGGTGCCACCCGTCATCATGTAGATGACGCCGTTATCGAGCTCAAACTTGCGGTCGGTGCCGAAATCGATCGCCAGAAATTCGTCGGCGGTGATCGGTCGATAGGCTGGGTCGTGGCGCATGGCGTCGTGTCCGATAGCGGCTGGCTCGTGGTCTTCCTTACCAGATCACCCGCGCCGTCGCCAAATCAGATCGGCGACCATTCGCCCGGCTCATCCTCGTCATCCGCGCTGATCGCAGGGGCTGCTTCAGCAGGTCCAATCGCTTCGACCAGCCGGTCGAGCACGGCTTCGAGCCCGGTGCCCGCCGCGCCTGAGAGCAGCATCACTTCGGCCTTCGACGCGCGCTTCAGCTTGGCCGCGAGCTTCTTCACCTCGGCGGGGTCGAGCGCGTCGATCTTGTTGAGCGCGATCACTTCGGGCTTGTCGATCAGGCCCGCGCCATAGGCATCGAGTTCCGCCCGAACGATCCGGTAGTTTTCCACAGGCTTGTCCTCGGTTGCATCCACAAGGTGGAGCAGCACGCGGCAGCGCTCGATATGGCCGAGGAAACGATCGCCGATCCCTGCGCCATCGGCGGCGCCTTCGATCAGGCCCGGAATGTCGGCAATCACGAATTCGCGGTTGCGGTGGCTGACGACGCCGAGCTGGGGCCGGGTGGTGGTGAAGGGATAATCGCCGACCTTGGCCTTGGCATTGGTCGTCGCGTTGATGAAGGTCGACTTGCCCGCGTTGGGCAGGCCGACGAGCCCCGCATCGGCGAGCAGCTTGAGCCGCAGCCACAACCACGCTTCCTCGCCCGGCCAGCCGGTACCGTGCTGGCGCGGCGCGCGGTTGGTGCTCGATTTGTAGCTGGCATTGCCGCGCCCGCCGTCGCCGCCCTTGAAGAACACGCGCTTTTCGCCGGGGACGGTGAAGTCGGCGAGGACATGCTCCTTGTCGTCGCTCAGCACTTGCGTCCCCACCGGCACGCGGATCACGAGGTCGCGACCGCCCGCGCCGGTGCGGTTCGACCCCGATCCGCCCTTGCCGCGCGGCGCGCGAAAATGCTGGGTATAGCGAAAGTCGATCAGCGTGTTCAGGCCCGCGACGGCTTCGAAGATGATGTCGCCACCCTTGCCGCCTTCGCCACCGTCGGGGCCGCCATATTCGATGAATTTTTCGCGTCGGAAGCTGACGGCGCCGGGGCCGCCCGCGCCCGATCGGACGAAGATCTTTGCTTGGTCGAGAAAATGCATGCGCTACCCTAGCGAAATCCGCCGATTTGGCTAGGCCTGCTCGCGCTCGGCGTCCTGGCACGCAGCCTTTTCGATCACCCGTTGCGCTGCGGTTAGCTGGCGCAGCGCCAGCGCACGGGCGGTCGCACGGGGGACGCCGAGCGCTTTGGCCATCGGCCCGCCGAGCAGCGCGTCGCCCAGCGCCGTCAGCACCAACCCCAAAGTTTCGGCCGTCAGCGCGGCGGCATCGAAATCATGATCGCGTGCAAGTTGATCGACCAGCCGCCGGATCGCGATCAGGATCGGGTCGAGCGCGTCCTCATTGCCCGACAGGATCATCCAGCTCGCCAGCGCGCCCGCGCCCTCGCGCCCAAAGGCATCGAAGGTCAGGTCGACGACTTCGTGCGGATCATGGTCGGTCGCATGCGCACGACCGACCGCCTCGCCAATGGTCGCGACGATCGTTTCGGCCATGTTCGCCATCAGCGCGCGTTGCAGCCCTTCGGCTGAACCGAAATGGTGGAGCACATTGGCGTGGGTGCGCCCAATCCGCGCGGCAACCGCCTTCAGCGTCACCGCTTGCGGTCCTGCCTCAATCAGCAGCGCCCTGGCCGCTTCGAGCGCATTGTCACGCGATTCTTCGGGGGAGAGACGCCGTCGCACTATTGACACGAGTGTAAGTAAGCCTTATTCAACCGATACTAGTCAAACTGATGTTCGGAGCTTTTGACCGTGAATGCAACCACGCCCGCCGACTTGACAATCACCCCACGCGACCGGCGTTTTGGGCGCGGTTCGGCGATGCAGCGCTGGTGGGCGAACGGTGATCCCTTTGCGAGCGCGTTCTTCAACGCGCTTTCGGTCACTTTCCCCAAGGGCGAGGCGTTCTTCATCGAAGCGGTGAAAGCCCATCGCGACGGCGTGCCCGATCAACTCGCGCGCGAAATCCGGGCGTTCACGCTGCAGGAAGTGATGCATAGCCGAGAACATGTGGCGTTCAACAGCCGTGTGGTCGATGCCGGCTATGACGTGACGCCGCTGGAGGCGCGGGTGGACCAGATTCTGGCGATCGCCAATGCCCGTCCGCCGATCGTCCGGCTGGCGGCGACGATGGCGCTGGAACATTACACCGCGATCCTCGCGCAGATGATCCTTGAGCGCGCCGATCTGTTTCCCGAAACCGATGCGGAAAGCGCCGCGCTGTGGCGCTGGCATGCGATCGAGGAGATCGAACACAAGGGCGTGGCCTATGACACCTGGCTGCACGCGACGCGCGACTGGAGCCGCGGCAGGCGCTGGCGACTGAAGACAATCATGATGCTCGTCATTACCATCAATTTCTGGCGCCACCGGATCGAGGGGACGCTCGAACTGCTGCGGCAGGACGGCATCACCGGCTGGAAGGCGCGGGCAGGCCTCGCGCGCTATCTGCTCGTCCGCCCCGGCGTATTGCGGCTGATCGCGCGGCCGTGGCTGAGCTTTTTCCTGCCGGGTTTCCACCCGTGGAACCACGACGACCGCAAGCTGATCGCGCGTTTCGAGAGTGACTATGCGGCGGCGGTGTTGCCGAGCGCTGACCGGGAATTGGCGGCGGCTTGAGTGCGGCGGCGGTGGGCCGATGCTCACCGCCCCACAATCGTCACGCCGCCATGCGCTCCGGGTCGGCACACGGCTCGTCCTCCGAGAGGTCGAGGTCGAGCGTCGCGCAGGGCTTGTCGACACCCTGCGCGAGGCAATGCCGCATGACGACGCCCGTGTTGCGGAAGCCGAGCTTGGCCAGCACGCGCCCGGATGCGGGATTGTCGATGAAATGCCCCGACGTCAGCCGCTTCAACCCCATGCTGTAACGGGCGATCCCCAGCATCGCGCGCCCAGCCTCGGTCGCATAGCCGCGACCCCAGGCGTCGGGCGTCAACCAATAGCCGATTTCATGCGCATCGCCGTCGGGGTGAATGCCGATGCCGCCGACCAGCCGCGCCTCGCCGCCGTCATGCGCGAGGATGACGCGGCTGACCTCGCCCGGCCGGGACATTTGGGAAAGCCACTCGGTCGCATGCTCGACCGTATAGGGCCAGGGCAGGCGGGCGAGCTTGAACGCCACCGCTTCATGCGCGATTGCCGCCGTCAGCGCGGGGGCATCCTCGATCCAGCCGGGGCGGAGCGTCAGTCTTTGTGTCCGAGCGAACATCGATACTCTCCTCGTCGGTCGCTGCGCCGTGCCATGGAGACATGACGGCGAAGCGACAGCCATGTTGAGGGAGCAAGAAAAAAGGGAGCCTGGGTGACCCGGCTCCCTTGTTTGGCTTGGTTCCTGTGCGGAACCCCGGATCGCCCTGGTGGGCAACCCGGCTGGTTACCCGATGTTATTCGGCTGCAATCGCCATTTCGGCTACGTCTACCGAGCAGAAGGTTCGGCCGAGTTTGCCCGCGTGGAACGCAACGCGACCGTCTGTGAGCGCGAACAGCGTATGATCCTTGCCGATGCCGACATTGCGGCCCGGGTAGAATTTGGTGCCGCGCTGACGGACGAGGATGTTGCCGGCGGCCACTTCCTGGCCACCGAACTTCTTCACGCCAAGACGACGACCGGCCGAATCACGACCGTTGCGCGACGAACCGCCTGCTTTCTTATGTGCCATTTTCTATGCTCCTCGCGTTGCCGGTTATGCCTGCGCTGCCGAAGCGTCGGCTTCGGTCGCGGCGGGGGCGGCTTCGGCCTTCTTGGCCTTGGTCTTCTTCTCAGGCGCAGCGGCGCCGATCGCGGTGATCTTCAGGATCGTGTGCTGCTGGCGATGGCCATTGCGACGGCGATAGTTATGCCGACGGCGCTTCTTGAAGACGATGATCTTGTCGGCCTTCGCCTGCGCGATGATCTCGGCCGAAACGGTCAGCCCTTCGACTGACTGCAGATCGGCGCCTTCGCCGGCGAGCAGAACGTCGCCCAGCGTGATTGTCTCACCGGCTTCTCCGGCGAGCTTTTCAACGACAATCTTGTCTCCTGCGGCAACGCGATATTGCTTGCCGCCCGTGCGCACGACTGCGAACATGGTCTTCTTCACTTTCCAATAGCTAGTCCCACGCTCGGCGGACCGGCGCGGAAAGACCGGCTCGTTATGCGAAGGCCCTGTCGCTGTCAACCCAAGCAAATCTGGCGCGCACTCTGTTGCGCCGCAGCAACAGCGCCGTGACAATCGTGTGACGGTGCTCGCACGCACTATTGTTACATTCAGCCAATTGATTATGAATTTTCAATTCAAGCTTCGGCGCCGGCCGCAGCTAAGGGGGAAAATTTGGCTATGAATCGCTCTTTGGTCACGCTGCTTTCGATGTCGTCGTCGACGCTCGCGCTGTTCGTCGCGGCGCCCGCATTCGCGCAAACCGCGCCCGCGCCGCCGCCTGCCGCCGCTGCCGACGAAGAACCAACCGTCGTCGTCACCGGCAGCCGCTTTGCGCGTCGAAGCGTTTCCGAGAGTCCGGTGCCGATCGACGTGATCGGTGGCGAGCAGCTCGAGCTGTCGGGCGCGACCGAAACCAACAAGATCCTGAACCAGCTCGTCCCGTCGTTCAACTTTCCGCAGCCGTCACTGACCGACGGTACCGATTCGACTCGTCCCGCGACGTTGCGCGGGTTGTCGCCCGACCAGACTTTGGTGCTGATCAACGGCAAGCGGCGGCATAGTTCGGCGCTGCTTAACCTGAACGGATCGGTCGGTCGCGGATCGTCGGCGGTCGATCTCAACCAGATTCCGCCGATCGCGATCGACCGCATCGAAATCCTCCGCGATGGTGCTGCCTCGCAATATGGGTCGGACGCGATTGCGGGCGTTATCAATCTGGGCTTGTCGCGCAAGGAAGGTGTCAGCGCCTCGGTTACCTACGGCTCTTACAATACGCGGCTCGCCGGAGTCAGCCAGGTGACGGGGGTTGCGACCGGCGCGAACGGCCTGCCGATCGTGACGACAGCGGGCGGCACGAACAACGACATCCTTCAACTCAACACGACCGGGCGCGACCGCGTTGTGCACGACGGTGACACGCTGACCCTGGCTACACGGCTTGGTCTGCCGATCGGCGACCGTGGCTTTTTGGTGACGTCGCTCCAGTTCCGCGATCGCGACCCGACCAACCGGGATGGCGCCGATCCGCGCCGCCAATATCCAACCGTGGGCGATCCGCGCGAGCTGACGATTGATCGCTACAATCACCGCTACGGCGATGGCAAGGTGGTCGACTACAACATCTTCGTCAACGCCGGTTACGAACTGGCGCCAGACCTCAACGCCTATGCGTTCGGCAGCTATGGCCTGCGCGACGGCGACGGTGCGGGCTTCAACCGCCGCGCGAACGACGTACGCAACCGCGATTTTGCGGCATCGACAACCACGTTTGTGCCGTTCTACCCCGACGGCTTCCTGCCGCTGATCGTCAGCCAGATCGAGGATCTGTCGGGTGCGTTCGGGGTTAAGGCGACGCCGGGCGACTGGACGATCGATCTGTCGCTCGTCTACGGGTCGAACAAGCTCGACTATGCCGTCGAAAACAGCTTCAACGTATCGCTCGGCGGCATCAACAGTCCGCGCCGGTTTGATGCGGGTGGGCTGTCATCGAGCCAGCACGTCGCCAACCTCGACTTCACGCGCAAGCTCAACGTCGGCTTTGTGAAGTCGCTGGGTATCGCGTTCGGCGCCGAATATCGCAGCGAGAATTTCAAGATTCGTCAGGGCGACGTCCCCAGCTATATCAACGGCCCGTTTTCGGCGGCACCGTTCAATGCCGCCGGTGGTGCGCAGGTGTTTCCGGGCTTCCGCCCCAACAACCGCATCAATGCAACTCGCGCCAACTGGTCGGGCTATGTCGAACTCGACACCGACATCACCGAAGGTCTGACACTCCAGCTCGCCGGCCGTTATGAAAGCTATTCGGATTTCGGTAACACGATCAACGGCAAGGTGGCCGCGCGGTACGAACCGATCAGGGGTGTCGCGTTCCGCGGCTCGGTGTCGACCGGTTTCCGCGCGCCGAGCCTGGCGCAGCAGTTCTTCGCGACCACCTCGACCAACAACGTCGTCATCAACGGCGTTGCCCAGCTGATCGAGGTGGGGACTTTCCCGGTGAGCGATCCGGTGGCGCGTGCGCTCGGGTCGCAGCCGCTGCGGGCCGAAAAGGCGACCAACTTGGCCGGCGGCGTCGTGCTGGATTTCATTCCGGGACTCAGCCTGACGGCGGACTATTATAACATCGAGATCCGTGACCGGATTGTGCTGACCGAAAACCTCACCGGGGCGTTGGTGGTCACCCAACTCCAGGCAAACGGCATCAACAACGTCACCTCGGCGCGCTTCTTCGTCAATGGTGTCAACACGCGAACGCAAGGTGTCGATATCGTCGGCACCTATCGCTTCCCCGATTTCGGCTTGGGCAAGTTCCGCTTCACGGCGGGGTTCAACTATAACGAGACCAAGATCACGCGCCGCGCGGCGCTGTCGATCCCGACGCTCGCCAATTCGGTGCTGTTCGCGCGCACCGAAAGCTTCCGCCTGACCGACGGCCAGCCGCGTGACAAGATCAACCTCGCGCTCGACTGGACGCTTGACGACCTGAGCGTCGTGATCCGCACAAATCGTTTCGGCCGCGTGAGCAGCGCCGGATCGGGCGGCGTTACCGTCACCAACGGCAACGTCAACATCCCGGCGTTGGGGACGCAACCTGGCGATTTCACGCTGACGCCGAAATGGATCACCGATTTCCAGATCACCGGGAGGATATTCAAGCATTACGAGCTCTCGGCCGGTGTCGACAATGTGTTCGATGTCTATCCCGATCGGACGCCGACCGTCGCCGGGCTTACGCCGAACAGCTTCTTCCTGCCATATTCGAGCCTGTCGCCGTTCGGCTTCAACGGCCGGTTTATCTATGTGCGCGGGACTGTAAACTTCTGATCATCAGCGCCATTACAAACGCAAAGGGGGCCGGAAACGGCCCCCTTTGTCGTTTCAGCGCTGATGGCAAGGGTAAGTGGCGGGATGACCTTGGACTGAAATCACCGCCTATCCGGTTGTTTCGAGCGAAGTCGAGAAACGCTTGCGCGCCGCCTTTGGTCTGTTTCTCGACTTCGCTCGAAACGAACGGGTCAAGGTGAAGTCATCATACTCTAGTGGCGATGCTCGCGCCGCAGCCGGTAACGGCCGCGCTCAAGCCCCGTGAACAGGCCCGGAATCGCCGGGTGGTCGATTGGCTCGTCGCTGTCGTCGAGCACCAGATTTTGCTGGCTGACATAAGCGACATAGCTGCTCTCGGCATTTTCGGCGAGCAGGTGGTAAAAGGGCTGATCCCTGGGCGGGCGGATGTCGGCGGGGATTGCTGCATACCATTCCTCGCTATTGGCGAAGATCGGGTCGACATCGAAAATCACGCCGCGAAAATCGAACAGCCGGTGCCGCACCACGTCGCCGATCGCAAAACTGGCGTGGGCGACCGGGGGCAGGGCAGGGGTGGCAGCGGCAGGGCGAGCAGGAGTCGGACGGGCCATGAAGCTAATCTAATGGACTTTGCGCGCTGCACAAGGAGGCGCTTGCCACAGTGGCTTGTCACACCGACTTGTCACTGGGGAATGATTGCGCTAGTGGCGCCCGCTCGGTCGACACGGGCGGCGCGGTTCCTGCGGATTGGTTTCGCGGAATGGGCGACGTTTTCCCTCTGCGGAGAGGTGCCAGAGTGGTCGATTGGGACGGTCTCGAAAACCGTTGTGCCTTTACGGGTACCGTGGGTTCGAATCCCACCCTCTCCGCCACATCGACTCTCAGCCGCGGCTGGGCACTGCCACGCGCGGGGACGCTTTCCGACGCCCATGGCACCGCTGACATTGCCCGTTGCATTTCGAAACCGCACCGGGCAGTCTTCGACGCAACAAGGGCGCTGCGGTCACGTGGCGTGATATTGTACCACCGCAGGAGAGACCCGCACATCAAAGGGGGTCTCGGTTGATTGAATTGTTGCTGCATGGGGCGATACCCTTCGCCGCGCTGATTGTTGCCGGGCTGGTCGCGGGTTTCGCGGCGGGAATTTTCGGCATCGGCGGCGGGTTCATCGTCGTGCCTGCGCTGTTGATCGTGCTGCCCTTGTTCGGGGGTGACCCGGCGCAGCTGGCGCATGTCGCGATCGGCACGTCGGCGGCGACAATCATCATCACCTCGCTTCGCTCGCTCCGGTCGCACGCCAAGCGCGACGCAGTTGAGTTTCCCATTCTGTGGAGTTGGGCGCCTTGGCTGGTGCTGGGCGACGCCGTGGGCGTGGTGCTGGCCGGCCGGATCGACGGCCATGTGCTGACGATGATTTTCGCGGTCGGCGTCGGGCTGATGTCGCTCCTGTTCCTGTTGCCGCGTCTCGCTGATCACAAGCTGAGCGATGACATGCCGGCCATCGGGCCGCGCGTGGCGATCGCGGGCGGGCTGGGAACGTTTTCGTCGCTGCTGGGGATCGGCGGCGGCACCATTGCGATCATGGTGATGACCTTGTGCGGTCGCTCGATCCACCGGGCCATTGCAACCGCGTCGGGCATTGGCGTGCTGATCGCGATCCCGAGTGCGATCGGCTTCGTGCTGATCGGTTTTGGCGAGCCGGGGCTGCCCTGGGGGTCGCTGGGTTATGTCAATCTGCCCGCGACCGCCGTGATCACGTCGATGTCGATTCTGACCGCGCCGCTGGGCGTGGCGGTGGCGCACAGCATGGCTGCGGCGCCACTACGCCGTGTGTTCGGCTTCTACCTGATTTTCATTTCGATTGTGATGTTCACAAATTCGCTGAAGATATGACGGCAAATCGGCACCGGGCAAAAAGCCTGAGCCAAAACCATGGAGCAACTGCGATGA
Source organism: Sphingomonas sp. (assembly GCF_019749955.1). Taxonomy (GTDB): domain Bacteria; phylum Pseudomonadota; class Alphaproteobacteria; order Sphingomonadales; family Sphingomonadaceae; genus Sphingomonas. The sequence goes on along the minus strand of NZ_JAIEPC010000023.1, from coordinate 112,907 downwards.
CCGACCGTGTTTTGGAAGCGACTGCCAAGGCCTTGCCCGAAGAAGCGAAGGACGATCTGCTGACACGCGGCTATCAGCGCCGTGACCTTGCCCGGTTGGCGGCGGTGTTTGGCGTCGGCAGCCTCGCCGCGATGCGCGGCGCACCGGCCTGGGCCTCAGGCGGCGTGCCCGATCCGGCGCCGAGCGCCAAGACACGCATCGGTGCCAATGAATGCTGGACCGGGCCGCTGACGCCCGGCCAACTCGCCGCGTCGAAAATGATCGCGCACAGCAATCGCTATTCGCCGCATGACGAGCGCAGCGATTTTATCAAGGCGGTGATGGCGGTCGAAGGCGTCCCGTTCGATCATGTCGCGCCTTGGCCCGGATCGAGCGACCCGCTGTCGCGCGCGGTGATCAGCTTCTGCTCGCCGACGCGCGGGCTGGTGACCGCCGACCCGACATTCGAGCTCGCGGGGCGCACCGCCGAATGGCTTGGCGCGCCGGTCAAGCGCGTGCCGCTGACGCCCGATTTCCGCCATGACGTCAAGGCGATGCTGGCGGCCGATCCCAATGCGGGGCTATATTACATCTGCACGCCGAACAACCCGACCGGCACGATCACCCCGCTCGCCGACATCGAATGGCTGATCAAGAACAAGCCCGAAGGATCGATGGTGCTGATCGACGAAGCCTATACCCATTTTGCCGGTGCGCCGGTCGCGTCGTCGTTCGCGGCCAAGTACAAGGACGTGGTGGTGCTGCGCACCTTCTCGAAAATCTTCGGGATGGCGGGGATGCGGATGGGCTTTGTGATGACCAACCCCGCCAACATCGCCAAGATGATGCGCTATGACGGCGGCATGCAGTCGGGCGCGCTGCCGCTGCCGTCGCTGGCGTGCGCGACGGCGAGCCTAACCGCCACATCGCTGATCGCCGCGCGCAAGGCGGAGATGGAAACCGCGCGCGGGCTGACGCTCGATCACCTCAAGGCGCGCGGGCTGAAAGTGGTGCCGACGAACGCGAATATGGTGATGATCGACTGGAAGACGAAGCCCGCCAAGGAAGTGCAGGCAGCGTTCCGCACGCAAAGCGTCGAGATCGGTCGGTCTTGGCCGATCTGGCCGACGGTGTCGCGCGTGACCGTAGGGTCGGCGGCTGACATGAAGGCGTTCTGCACCGCGCTTGATAAGGTGTGGACAGCCTAAGGATGCGGCAGGGACGCGGGCGTCGCTTAGCCCGCGTTCTTGTCTGCCCGACGCACGCCGAACAGCACTTCGCGCTCAAGGTGCGCGCGCAGGCCTTCGTAATAGGCCCATAGGAAGGCGCGGGGGTCGTGCAAATTGCCGGTCCAGCCGATCCGGTTTTCGATCGCGCGGGCGACGATCCAGCACGCATCGTCATTCGGTTCGCGCAAGACCTGTTCGAGCCGCTGCAGCTCGCTGATGCCATAAGCGTCGAACTGCGCATCGGTGAAGTGGAAGCGCGCCACTTGCGGCGGCGCGACGGCTACCAGATCATCGAGCAGACGGCGGCGCGGGGCGTGGATGACGGCAGTACCCGCGAGTAGATCGCCGATTCGCAGCCGATCCCGATTGAACAGCGGGAAGAAGGTGAACAGGAGCGCCCAGCCCAGCCCGAACAGCGTCATCAGCGTATCGGCGGTGCCATTGGCCGCGCGCGTCGCCAACAGCGTGAGCGGCAGGAACACCTCAATCTCGCGCATCAGATTGCGGGCGATGATCTGGTCGATCGACAGCCCGCTGCCATCACGGCTGATCACGCGCAGATTGTTGAGCCGCTTGCCCGGAGTCGCCGCACGACGGCCCGCTTCGAACAGAATGAAATAGAAATTGCGCAGCAGGAAAAAGAACAACAGAAACGCAATCGCCATTGGCTCGCCGGCGGTCGCGCCATATCGCACGACGCCGATGATGATCACGATCGCGACGAAGACGATCGTTACCAGCATGATGATCGCGTCAATCACAAAGGCTGCCGCGCGCGGCGATGCTTCGGCGAGAACGATGCCGAGATCGACGCCTTCGGGCGTCACCAGCGATCGGCGCATGTCGCGGAGACGGCGCTCAGCGCGGGCCATGCGTCATCCGGGGCAAGAGGTAGAAATAGCCAAGCCACAGCAGCAGCATCGTCGCCCCAATGCCATACCGCACGGCGTCGCTGGTGATCCGCTGGCGGCCGATACCTTCGAGCAGGCCCGCCACGAACAGCATCACCACCACCCCCAGTATCGCGGTGGCCGACACGCGGCCCGCACGCGCGGCGGCGGCAAGCCTCGTTTGTCCGCCCGGAAACGCCACGCGCGTGCCGATACGGATACCGGCGGCGCCCGCGATCGTGATCGCGAAAAGCTCGGTGGTGCCGTGGATCGACAACCAGCCACCGAGTTCGAAGCCCAGCCCCTTGGCCACATAGACCTGAAAAAACGCGCCGAGCAGGCAGCCGTTCATCAGGATCAGCAAGGCGGTTGGCACGGCAAGCGCAAAGCCGAGCGCAAACGCCAGCAGCGAGATTTGCGCGTTGTGCGTGAACAGCATGACGGCAAAACCCGACAAGAACTGGCCACCGCCGCCGTCATACAGCATCGCACGCAGCGCTTCGGCGCTGGCATTCGGCCCACGCCCGCCGGCAAGCTCTCCCGGAATGATCGCGTCGAACCACGCCGGATTGGCGGCGACGAGGCGATAGCCCGCGACCGCGCCGATCGCCAGCAGCGCGAATGACGCCCAGGTCTCGCGCCACAGATCCTGCACCGCACGCGGCCAATCGGCGAGGAAGAAGCGGACGATGCGCTTGCCGATGCCCTCTTTCACGCCATAGATGAACAGATAGCCGCGCAAAGCGAGTGCTTCGAGATAGGCGATCAGCCCGGCGTCGAGCGAAATCGCGCGCGCCACCGACAGCGACGACAAGGTCGATCGGTAGAGTGTCGGCAGCAACAGCAATTCTTCTTCCGACAGCGCGCGCGGCGACCGGCGCTCGACACGGTCGAGCAGCGCCTGGAATTCGAGCCAGCCGGCCTCGCGCTCGGCACGAAAGCTCGACACGCTCTGACGGTCGGGAGCAGTTGCCATGATCAGAGCCTATCCATCCGCTTGATCGCGAGATAGCGCGCAATCAGGGCCGCGCCGATCGATTTGTGGTCAGCCTCGATCACATCGGCGCCGAGCAGCTTCAGCCGCCCGATGACGAGGTCGCGGTCGCGCAGCATCGCGCCCGCCGTTACCGCGCGCGCGACATCGTCGAGCGTTTCGGGCACGGCATCGGCCAGCCCCTCCAGCTCTTCGTCACGCATCAGCATGAACAGCACGACATGGCGTTCGGTCAGGCGGCTGGTCACGCGCAGCATCAGTTCGGCGCTGACCGGATCGACGAAATCGGTGAACACGACGATCAGCGACCGCCGCGTGAGCTTGCCGGCGAGCGTGGTCAGCGCGAGCGTGAAATTGGTTTCCTCGGTCGAATAGTCGATCTCCGCTGCCAGCCGCTGGAGTAACAGGAAGCGATCGGCGCCGCGGGTTGCGCCGCTGCTGATGCGCGGACGCGAATCGAAGCTGAACAGGCTGACAAGATCGCCGCCGCGCAGCGCGACAAATGCCATCAGCAGTGCCGCCGTCACCGCGCGGTCGATGCGCGGCATCCCGTCGAGCGGCTCACACATCAGCCGCCCGCTATCGATCGCGAGGACGATGTTGTTGTTCTGCTCGACCTGAAAATCCTTGGCGAGCAATTGGCCGTGGCGGGCGCTGCGCTTCCAGTCGATGAAGCGACGCTCCATGCCCGGTTGATAATCCTTGAGCGAATCGAATTCGCGTCCGCGCCCGCCGCGTTTGCGCGCAAGGTCGCCGGTGAGCGCATCGCTTTGCAGCAGCGCGATGGCCTGTTCGCGCACGCGTTCGACATCGGGCATGACGGCGATGCCATGGCCGACCGGGACCGTCTTCTGCTGCCACGCGAGGCCGAAAGGGCCGCGCCAGCGCAGCCAGAGGCGGTCGACCGCCGCGATGCCGCGCCGCTCGGCACGAAACGACAGCGTTACGCTGCTATCGGGGAGCTTAATCGTCGCGGTGTCGGCCGATAGCGGGATAATCCGGTCGTCATGGCCGATCCGCAGCTCGACCCGCCGAGCGCCTGCCCGCTGCTGGTTGATGGTCACGCGCAGATCGATAACGCTGCCGATCGCGACGCGCCCGGTCGAGCTAATCTCGGCGGTGACGGTGCTGCGCCCCGGTGCTGCGACGACGTCGATCAGCGTGAAGCCAAGCACGGCGCAGGTCCAGGCGAGGCCCAGATACCAGAGCGCGGGGAGCAGCAGCGCGATAGCAAATGTTGGCAGAATCCCTGCCACCGCCAGCCAGACCGCGCGACCGCTGGGGTAGATCAACGCGGCGCCTCCGTCGCGTCGACCATGTCGGTCACGATTTGCTCGACCTGGCGCCCGTCGATCTGCGCGGCGGGCGAGAGCAAGACGCGGTGGCGCAGCGCCGGTATCGCGAGCAGCTTGACGTCATCGGGAATGACATAGTCGCGCCCTTCGAGCGCGGCGCGGGCGCGGGCGGCGCGGGCGAGCATCGCGCCAGCGCGGGGTGACGCGCCGACTTCGAGCTGGGTGTTGGTGCGCGTCGCGCGGATGAGCGTCGCGACATAATCGACGACTTCGTCGACCAGCCGGACCGAATCGACCACCGCCCGGGCGGCAGCCAGCGTCGCCGCGTCGGTCTGCGCGGTGATGGGGTAGCGCGCGAAGGGATCGGCTCCGGCGGCACCGTGCTGGGCGATGATCGCGCGTTCCTGCGCCAGATCGGGATAGCCGACGCGGTGCTTGAACAAGAAGCGGTCGAGCTGCGCTTCGGGGAGCGGATAGACGCCCTGATGCTCGATCGGATTCTGCGTCGCGACGACCATGAAATTGGGGCTGAGCTGGTGCGTCGTCCCGTCGAACGTGACCGAGCGTTCCTGCATTGCTTCGAGCAGCGCGGCCTGCGTCTTGGGCGGGGTGCGGTTGATTTCGTCGGCGAGCAGCAAGTCGCAGAACACCGGCCCCTTGGTGAGGCTGAATTCGCCCGTGCGGAAATTGAAGATGGTGCCGCCGACGACATCGCCCGGCATCAGATCGGGCGTGAACTGGATCCGGCCATAATCGACCCCGATCGCGGCGGCAAAGGCGCGGGCGGTGAGCGTCTTGGCGGTTCCGGGAGGTCCCTCCAACAGGATATGGCCGCCCGCGAACAGCGCGGTCAGCATCAGATCGAGCGTGTCGCTTTGCCCGGTGATCGCCTTGGCGACTTCGCCCCGAATGGCATGGCCCAGGGCCTTGACGTCATCAACTGTCACGCTTCCTCCTTTGAATCCAGTCGTTGAGCGCGCGCGTGCGGGCGTGCACTCTTGCTTCGTCGGTCGTGGCGCCGGTAGCGGCGGCAAGCTCGCTGAAGCGCGGGGCCGACGTGTTGTCGCGGGCATCGAGCCACGCGTCGAGCGCGTCGCCCGCCAATCCTGGCGGTGCGCCGAGCAGCTTGCCCGCGCGGGTGCGCATCAGCGCGGCATAGCGCCCGCCAAGCGACCCCAGCCGCCCCGCGCGCCGGAACAGCCGCGCGGTGGTGTCCGCCAGCGCATATTTGCCAAAGGCGATGGCACGGGCCTCGGCACGGGCCGGGCCGAAGCGCACCAGCCCATGCGCCACCGCCAGACCGGCAGCCGCGATCAGCGCGAGCGTCAGCGCGAGGAAAGGCGGCTCGACCAACAGCTTTTGCAAGCTCATGCCATTGCCCGCGCGCAGCAAGGTGAGATCGAACATCACCGCATCGTCATTGCCCTGCAACCGCTGGATCAGCCGCAAGGCGGCGGCGGCGCGGGTGGGGTCGGCTAGGCCCTGATTGTTGAGGAAATCGGGGTCGGCGAGGATCCAGTGGGGGGCGCCTTCGATCTGGCTCACAATCGCGTGGTCCGCCGCATCGGCAATGTAAGGCTCAGAATTTTCGAGCCATTGCATTTCTTCGGGCGCGGGCACCGACAGATCTTCGATCATGACCGGCGCGACCTTACCCTCTTGCCAGCCGATATGCACCACGGCGACTTTGCCCAGCACCTTGTCGATCGCGGCACGCTCGAGATGGCCGATCTGCTGATCCCAACCGGCATGGTCGAGGCGCGGCGCCACGATCCACTTGGGCAGCACGAACAGGGTTGGCTTCGATTCGCGATGCGCGACCAGCGTTTCGAGCGCCTTGGGCGGGGTGTCGGGGCGCAGCGGGACGATCAGCAGCCGCTCGTCGAGGAGATCATCGTCGCTGCGCGCCATCTCTGGCGGCTTGCCGGTGAGCGTCAGCAGTTTCGCGAGGCCAGCGAAACCAACGCCGCTTTTCGACAGCGGCGTTGCATCGCCTTCGCCCGCGAGCCGAAAGTCGGGTGCGTAGGTCGATAGCAGGAAGAACGCCGCTGCCGCCATCATGCTGGCAAAGGCTGCCCACAATATCGTGCGGGGATTGAAGGCGTCGCTGCTGTTCACGCGGGGGATTGCTGACGATTCCAGGTGCCGCGCAGCGCGAAATCGGCATAGGCGTCGCGTGCGCGCTGCCACCCTTCGACCCCGACCGGGGTGCGCGCGAACAGCGCGGCTTCGACGACAACCGCGATCGTCGCAAAGGCGGTGCGCGCGCGATCGGGCAGGCTGGGCGAAGCGGCGATGTCGCGCGCGGTAAGCGAGGGGCGGACGAAATCGGGCAGGCGGTCGCCGATATCCTCGAAACTGCGGCGCAGGATCAGGTGGACCGCGCCGTCATAATCGCCGCTCGCGGCCAGTGCTTCGGCTTCGGCGAGCAGGGTGCGCGCTTTCGATTCATCGGGGGCAAGCGCGGCGTCGGGGTCTTCGTCGACGACAGCGCGCTGCCACGGCCAGCGCCATGCCATGCCGGTCGCTTCCTTGATGATCAGAAAAGCGATGAACAGCGCCCCCAGAATGACGGCGCCCCAGAACAAATAGACCAGATAGGGGCTGATCGCATTGAGAAGCTCAAGCACCGGCCGCAACCATGCCGGTGGCTTGGGTGGTTGATAGGCCGTCAGGTCGAACTGGATGCTCCGGTCCGCCAGCAGCTTGGCATGCGCCGCCGCGACGTCGGGCGCGATCGCGGCCTGATTTGCCCCGGAATGAACCGCTGATTGCGCCGCCGTCACACACCCTCCCGCGTGGCGCGACACTGTAGAATGCAATCCCGCTTGGCAAGGAGATAACGGACTGGACTTGCTGACTTTCGATGGGCAGGCTGGGCGCCAAAGAATCACGCAGGTCTTTCGGGGGCAATGGCCATGGCGACAGTATCACCAGCGTTTCAGGAAAATTTCGAAATCGGTCGGGTCATCAGCCTGACTTTCTCGGTGATCGGACGTAACGCACCGTTGTTTTTCGGGCTTGCCTTCATTGTGAGCGGCATTCCGCAGATATTCCTGCAATATTACCAGCTTCAAATTTTGTCGTTGGGGCAATCTGGGGTCGTTCCCGATGCCGGTGCGATCACGGCCGATCTTACTTTTCTTGGGCTTTATGGGGCGTTCGCGGTGATTCTCGGCGGGCTGTTGAACGCGATGCTGTGCCGTGCTGCAATCGAGGACTTGAATGATCGCCGCCCTCAATTTGGCGAATGCTTCGGCACCGCGATTGCAGTCCTGCTCCCGCTGTTTGCGATCGGGATCGTCTCAAGCATAGCGATTCTCTTCGGGTTGATGTTCCTGGTCGTGCCGGGGATTTACCTCGCGCTCGGCTGGGCTGTGGCCGTGCCGGTATTGGTGCAGGAGCGCGAGGGCGTCTTCGGCAGCTTGTCGCGCAGCCGGGCCTTGACCAGGGGCAGCCGCTGGCGGCTTTTTGCGATGTTTCTGGTGGTTTTTGTCGTGCTGTGGGTGCTGCAGATTCCGCTTGGCCTGTTGTCGCTGCTCGGGGCGTCGATCGGTCCAGCCTATCTCGCGCCCGCGATTTCAGCCGGGATCAGCGGGACGTTGTCGTCGGTGTTTACGACGACCATCGCCGCCGTCAGCTATATCGAGCTGCGCCGCATTCGCGAGGGCACGTCGATCGACGAACTGGCGCAGATTTTCGCCTGATCGCGGCAAGGTTGACGGGAAGCCGTCGAACCGAGGGATTGGCAAAGTGTAACCTTCACGGGGGCCCGTGCGAATGTGGCATAGATTCGCCCGATTTTGGATGCCGGCCCGCCGATGACCGATTGCCCGCCAGCCGCTCCCGCATTCTGCTTTCGATCGACCGGCGGGTCGGTCAATGCGGTTGCCGCGCCGCTTGAGCTGCGGTTGTCGGGCCAAACGGCAGAGGGGCTCGCCGTGCTTGTGCCGCTGCTCGGCTGCGGCGAGGAAGCAGCGGCATCGGCGTTCGACGGCATGGCTGCCGCGCCGCCGCTTGCGCATGCGGCGCTCGCGACGATCGCCGCTGAGGAACGGGTCCATGACGTCTTGCTCAAGCAAGTCGCGGCCAGCCTGCCGTCAATCGACCGCACCAGCGCGGCACTGCACGCATCGAAGCGATTCCATATCAGCCTGGGCCGGGGCGGGGCAGGGCTTCACCTTGGCCGAATTGCCGCGATCGATGCCGCGCTATGCCTCGTGATCGCGCGCCTGATCCGACCTGGCACGCCGATCGCCGCCGAACGGCAGCTCCACCGGATTTTCGCGCGCATTCACCGCGACGAAGCGCGGCATGTCCGCGTGTCGCGCACGCTGGCGATTGCCGGGCTGCCGGTGGCCCGGTTGCGCAACGTGGGCGCGGCGGCGCGTGAGGCGATGGCCGACATTATCGCGCTGGCCGGTGAGTCCTTTGACGCCTTGTCGGTCGATCCCGATGCGGTCCGCCGCGATGTCGCGCGCCTCCTCGACGGCCTGTTCACCGCGTGAGCAAGCCCTGGACCACCCCGCGCAAGCTCGGCGTGTTGGGGACCGGCAGTGCGCTGCCTGGACCGGCGATATCGAGCGCGGCACTCGTCGCGCGTGCCGCCGAACGGTTCGGGCTTGCGAATCCCCGGCGGGCGCTAGCGATCACCGAACGCATGGGCATCGCCACCCGTCATCTGGTTCGCGACTTTGCCGATGCGCGCGAAGTCGCGCGGCCAGGAGATAGCAATCCCGAGCTCAGCGCGCGCGCCGTTCAGAGCGCGCTCGATCAGGCGGGACTGCCCATCGAGTCGATCGATTATCTGATCGGTCACACGACGAGTCCGGCACAGCACTTGCCCGCCAATGTTGCGCTGGTCGCCGATCATCTCGGCTATGCCGGGCCGCATCTCGAACTACGGCAGGCCTGCACCGGCTTTGCCAATGCCTTGATGATTGCGCATGGCCTGATCACGATCAATCCCGGCGCGCGCGTCGCCATCGTCGGTTCGGAAACCGCCTCGACCTACCTCGACCCGGCGACGCTCGATTCGCAGCCGGGGCAGCTCGTCAACTTCGTTCAGATGGGCGATGGTGCGGGTGCCGTGGTGGTGTCGGCGCCGGGCTGCGGCGCGACGATCGATGCGACTTGGTATGGTGCAGTCGGCATGGGGCGGGCACCGGGCATTAGCCTTGCCGTCGGTGCCGACCAGTTTGAACATGACTTCGAAGCCATCCGCGCGGAGGGCCATGTCCTGTTCGACGCGGGGCGCGCGACCGCCGCAGACCTTGGCTATGATCTGGCCGACGCGCACCGGATCATCCCGCACCAGGTGAGCGGCCGAATCGGTGCGCAGATGGCGCGACATTTCGGGCTTTGCCCGACGCGCGCGTTCGTCAATGCTGATCGGGTGGGCAATACCGGATCGGCGGCGATCTGGATTGCGCTTGATGCGCTGCGCGGCGAGGCGCGAACGGGGGACATGGCGATCGTGCTGGGCGCTGAGGCATCGAAATTCATGTTCGGCGGCTTTGCCTACACACATGGTTGATCCGGTGATCGCCGTGACGGGCCTGGCCAAATATTATGGCGGGCGTGCGGTGATCGAAGGGGTCACGCTGACGCTGGCGCCGGGCGATATGGTTGGGCTGGTCGGTGCGAATGGCGGCGGCAAGACGACGACGCTGCGGATGCTCGCGGGGCTGATCGCATCCGATACGGGGACCGGCAGCGTGCTGGGCGAGCCGATCGGTCGCGCCAGCGCGGCGCGACGGCGGCGCATCGGCTATATGGGGCAGCGGCTGGCGCTTTATGCCGACCTGACCGTTGCCGAGAATTTGCGCTTCTACGCCGATGTCCATGGGCTCTCGGCAGCGCGTGCGGTGATCGCTGCGGCGACTGATCGCTTCGGGTTGGTGCCGGTGTTGACGCAGCGCTTCGGCACGTTGTCGGGGGGATGGGCACGACGGGTGCAGTTCGCCGCAACCATGCTGCACGCGCCGCCGTTGCTGCTGCTCGACGAGCCGACCGCCGGCCTCGATGTTGTGACCCGGCACGATATCTGGCGCTGGCTCGACGAGCTTGCGGCGGCTGGCCACGCGATCGTGATCAGCACCCACGACCTCGCCGAAGCCGAGCGTTGCCCCACGGTGCTGCTCTATGAAGCCGGTCGTGCAGCCGCGCAGGCGACCCCGCGCGCGCTTGCGGCGGCAGCGGGCGTCGCGACCCTTGAAGCGGCCGTGCGCGCGCGCGCGACGCGGACATGAGGGCGATCCTTGCCATTGCGCGGATCGAGCTGATCCGGCTGCGGCGATCGCGCATTGCCTTCACGCTGCTGCTCGTGGTGCCGATGTTGCAGGTGTTGCTCTTTGGCTATGCGATCCGGCCCAATGCGGCGCGCGTCACAATTGCCATCGCGGCACCCACAGCTGCGCAGGGTGAATTGGTCGCGCGCCAATTGCGTGCCGAGGCCGGTGTGGCGGTGCTTGCCGCCACCCTGAAGCCTGGCGAAGCGGCAGCGCAGGTGCATGCGGGCAAGGCGTTGATCGGCATCGAAATCCCCGCGCAGCGCAGTTTCGCCAATCCGTTCGCGCCGATTGCGCCGGTGCAGGTGGTGGTCGATGGCACCAACGCCGCACTGACGGCTGCTACGGTGCCGGCAATCGAGGCGGCTTATTGGCGCGCGCTGACCGACCGAGCCGGGGTAACCGACACGGGCCCCGGGCTGCGGATTGATCGGCTCCATAATCCGCAAGGCCGGGCAGACTGGACGTTTCTGCCGGCGCTGATCGGGGTGACGGTGATGATCGCGATGATCATGCTGGGCACGCTTAGCCTTGCCCGCGAGCGCGAGGGCGGGACATGGGAAGCGCTGCTCATTCTGCCGCTGCGTCCGGTCGAGGCGTTGCTTGGCAAGCTATTGCCCTATGTGGTGATTGGGACGGTGCAGGGCGGGCTTGTGCTGGCGGTGGGTGTCGTGCTGTTCGGGCTGCCGGTGCGGGGCAGCGTGGCCGCGCTGCTGGCGCTGCTGCCGCTGTTCGCGGCCTGCCACCTGGTGCTCGGCTATGCGATTTCGGCGCGGGCGGCGACGCAGCTTGCCGCGCTCCAGGGCGCGGTCGCCTTTTATCTGCCGGCGATGCTGCTGTCGGGGTTCTTCTACCCGTTTGAGACGCTGCCGGGTTGGGCGCAGATGGTTGGTCAGATTTTTCCGCTCACCCATTTCATTCGGGCTGCCCAAGGCGCGTTGTTGCGCGGCGATGGTGGCTTGGTGGTATTGGCGCACGGCGTGCCGATGCTGATATTCCTTGCCGGCGCGACGCTGGCGGCGCTGGCGTTGCAGGCGCGGCGGCTCGATTGATCGCGCGCTTGTAACCGTTTCGCGCGCGCTGGCGAAATTCGGTTGGTGCGAGCGCCGAAGGGGTGCTCGTCGATAAGGAAGTCTGCCATGTCCCTGCGCCGTTTCCTTCCCATTGCCGCCCTTGCCCTTGCCGTGGCGGTCGCACCCGCACAGGCCGCCGAAGTGAAGAAATTCGATCGCGCGTCGTTTGAGGCTGCCCGGGCCGCCGGCAAGCCCATCCTCGTCGACGTCAAGGCATGGTGGTGCCCGGTCTGCGCATCGCAAAATCGTACGATCAAAAAAGCCGTCGCCGGCAATGCAGCCTATGACAAGCTCGTCATTTTCGAAGTCAATTACGACAGTCAGAAGGCCGACTGGCAGGCACTTGGCGTGCGCAAGCAGGGCACGCTGATCGGTTACAAAGGCGCGCGCGAAGTCGGCCGGGTGGAATTCAAAGCCGACAAGGCCGTGATCAACGAACTGCTTGCGCAGACGCTTCGCTAGCATCGTGGCCACCGAAGCGCTCAACCCCGCGCTCGCCTATGCGGCGGGTGCGCTGACCATTTTGTCACCGTGCGTCCTGCCGCTGGTGCCGATTGTGCTCGGCAGCGCCGGCGCGCGCCACCGCTATGGTCCGCTCGCGCTGGCGGCAGGACTGGTGCTGTCGTTCACTGGTGTCGGCTTCGCGCTCGCGACGGTGGGTGCGGCGAGCGGTTTCGATGGCGACTGGGCACGTTATGCCGGCGCGGTGATGCTGCTGATTGCCGGGGGCGCATTGTTGGTCCCGAAGCTTCAGTATTGGCTGCAATCGGCGGCGGCGCCACTGGCCGACTGGGCATCGCAGCGGCAGGCAGGGCTTGAGCGCTTCGGCCTGCTCGGCCAATTTGCGATCGGCGCGCTGCTGGGGCTGGTGTGGAGCCCGTGTGTCGGCCCCACGCTGGGCGCCGCGACCGTGCTGGCGGCGCAGGGGATTAATCTCGGCATGGTTGCGCTGACGATGGCAGCATTCGGGCTGGGGATCGCCAGTGTATTGCTGGTGCTGGCCTTTGCCACGCGGCAATTGCTCGCGTCATGGCGCGGCAGGATGCTGTCGGGCGGGCAAAGCGGCAAGCGCGTGCTCGGCAGCTTGCTCGCGGTGGTTGGCCTGCTGATCCTGACCGGCGGCGATCACATCGTCGAAGGGGCGATCGTGTCGGTCTCGCCCGACTGGCTGATCGATCTGACGACATCGGTGTGACGCATGGTTGCAGACGGGTTGTAATGTCGGAATAGCTCGGTTAAGTTCGTGCTTCGTTCTACTCGATCGGAGCCTTAAACGCTTGGATATGCTTGCCATCTTGCTGATTGTTGCCGCGCTCGTCGGCGGGCTCGCGATCGGCTGGCGCGTCGGGCGGGGCGAAGCGGCATCGGCCCGCGCCGAGCGCGACAAGGCGGTTGAGGATTTCCGCCGCGCGATCACCGATCTGGCCGCCGCGAGCGAGCGCGCCAAGGCGACCGACGCGCTGGCGACCACGCTCGATCGCGTGCGGGGCGAGCGTGAAGCAGCGCTGACGCAGATCGCGACGCTGACCGCCGAAAGCGCGGCGTTCGAAGCACGGCTGACCGAATTGCGCGAGGCCAAGGAGGCGATGGGCGCGCAGTTCGCTGAAGTGTCGGGCAAATTGCTCAACGAAGCACAGGAGTTATTCCTGAAGCGCGCCGACGAACGCTTCCGCCAGTCGGAGGAAGTCGCCGGCCAAAATCTGCGATCGATGCTCGCGCCGGTGAGCGAGCGGCTGTCGCTGTACGAAGAGACGGTCAAAAAGGTCGAGACCGAGCGGGCGAGCGCGTTCGACCAGCTGAAGGGCGAACTCCAGGGGCTGCGTGTCGGGCAGGAGCGGGTGAGCAGCGAAGCCGCACGGCTGGTCAATGCGCTGCGCAATGCCCCCAAGGCGCGCGGGCGCTGGGGCGAGCAACAATTGCGCAACGTGCTCGAGACGTGCGGCCTGTCCGAACATGCCGATTTCCAGACCGAAGTCAGTGTGAGCGGCGAGGACGGGCGGTTGCGGCCCGATGTCATCATCCGCATTCCTGGCGGGCGGCTGCTAGTGGTCGACGCGAAAGTGTCGCTCAATGCCTATCAGGACGCGTTCGAGGCCGAGGAGGATGCCGAGCGGATCAAGGGTCTCGCCCAGCATGCGGCATCGATGCGCGCGCATGCGATGGCGCTGGGCAACAAATCCTATGAAGCGCAGTTCAAGGAAGCGGTCGATTTCGTGGTGATGTTCGTGCCGGGCGAGCATTTCGTCTCGGCAGCACTCGAACAGGATCCCAAGCTGTGGGACGATGCCTTTGCCAAAAAAGTGCTGATCGCGACACCAACCAATTTGGTCGCGATTGCGCGCACGATTGCGGCTGTCTGGCGGCAGGAAAACCTCGCGCGACAGGCGGCCGAAATCGGGCGGTTGGGCAAGGAGCTTTATGAGCGGCTCGCCAAGGTCGCCGAGGACATGAACAAGGTCGGCAGGGGGCTGAACAGCGCGGTCGGCAACTTCAATGCCTTTGCCAATTCGTTCAACGGGCGGCTGGTGGTGACGGGCAAAAAGTTCCGCGACCTCGACATCGAAACGGGCACCCGCGAGATCGAAGAGGTCGCCCATGTCGAAGCGCTGGCGCGTGTCGGCGATACGCCGTTGTTGTTTGATCCGCACGTTGTTGACGACTGACATAGTCGCGGTCGCCATGCAGCGCCGCCTCGCGGGGCAAGGAGCATCTTAGGATCAAATCAACCCCTGCGCGATAGGCTTGGTCAGCTAACCGGGAAACTGCCACATGACTTTGCCGATGATCGACCTTGCGGATGCGCTGAAGGCGCGCGCGGTGATGACTGCCGATGATGTGCTCGCGATCCGCCGCGTCGCCTGGCCCGACGGCAAGATCGATGCGGTCGAAGCCGATGCGATTTTCGCGCTCAACGACGCGATTGCCGCACCCCCTGCCGAATGGGTCGCGTTTTTCGTCGAGGCGATCACCGCCTATGTCGTGCAGCAGCAAGCGCCGACGGGCTATGTCGATGACGCCAAGGCGGCGTGGCTGATGGCGCGGATCGATGCCGATGGGCGGGTTGAATCGCGCGCCGAACTCGAAACGCTGGTCAAAATCCTCGAAGTTGCGGTCAATGTCCCCGATAAGCTGAAGGCCTATGCCCTGCGCCAGATCGAGGCCGTGGTGACCAGCGGGGCAGGGCCGACGCGCTCGGGCACGCTCGATCCTGGATCGATCAACGCAACCGAAGTCACGCTGCTGCGCCGGATGTTGTTTGCCGCTGCCGGCGACGGCCCTGGCTGCATCAGCCAGGGCGAGGCCGAGCTGCTGTTCCGGTTGAAGGCGGCGACAATGGGCGCGGCCAATGCGCCCGAATGGAAGACGTTGTTCGTCCAGGCGGTGGGCAACCACTTGATGGCGCACAGCGATTATCAACCGCTGAGCCGCGACCGTGCGGGTGAGCTCGACGCGTTCATGAACGACACCCATATGAGCGTCGGGGGCTTTCTTGGCCGCATGGGCCAGTCCTTGGCGAGCGGGGCCTTCCTCGACCTGTTCGGGGCCAAGCCCGCCAAGCCCGACCATGACGCCGCGGTCGCCGCCGACCGCGCCATCGCGCCCGGTGAAGCCGCTTGGCTCAAGGCGCAGGTCGATGCTGACGGCACGCTCGACGATTTCGAAAAGGCGCTGCTGGCGTTCGTCGCTGACGAAAGCGGTCGCCCCGCCTTTTGATCAGGCTGCCCGCTCACCCGAGCTGAGCGAACGCCTCATAGGCCATCACAGCTGTCGCGACGGCAGCATTGAGGCTGTCGGCCTTGCCGCGCATCGGGATTTTGACCAGCAGATCGCAGGCGGCGGCGTAATCTTCGGGCATGCCCTGCGCTTCGTTGCCGGTCAGCAGGAAGCAGGGCGCGGCATACTGTGCGGCGCGATACTCGCTATCGGTGTCGAGGCTGAGACCGACGAGCTGGCCCGGCCCCGCGCGCAGCCACGGCAGGAATTGCTCCCATTCGGCCTGCACCACGGGCACGGTAAACAGCGCCCCCATGCTCGCGCGCACGGATTCCACGCTGAACGGATCGACGCACTCGCCGATCAGGATCAGCCCGCCCGCGCCAACGGCGTCGCCGGTGCGCAGGATCGTGCCGAGATTACCCGGATCGCGCAGGCGCTCGGCGACCAGCCAGATCGGCGCGGCGCTGCGGTCGATGCCGTCGAGCGTGGCGGCGAATTCAGCGAACACGCCGACCACCGCTTGCGGATTATCCTTGCCCGAGAGTTTGGAGAGAATGTCGGGGGTGGTTTCGATCGCTTCGCCGCCTGCCGTCTCGACATCGGCGATCAGCGCGCGGACGAGCGGGTGGTCAGCGCTGTCGCGGGCGAAGAACAGATAGTGCGGCAAGCGCCCGGTCTCGCGCGCTTCGGTGAGGATGCGCAGCCCCTCGGCGAGGAAGAGCCCCTCGGCTCGCCGGTGGCGCTTTTCGCGCAACGACCGGACGCGCTTGATCAGCGGGTTGGAGTAAGCGGTTATCTCGCGGGGCATTTCAGTGCAGCCTTCCCGCGCTATTCCTCGTCAAACTTGGCCTCGACCAGCGCGGCGAGGGTGCTCACCGCGTCCTCGGCACCGTCGCCCGAAGCACTGATCGTGATCGAATCGCCCTTGGCCGCGCCGAGCATCATCAGCCCCATGATCGATGTGCCGGTGACCGCCGCGCCTTCCTTTTCGACCATCACTTCGCACGGCAGGCTCGATGCGAGCGTGACGAACTTGGCGCTCGCGCGCGCGTGGAGCCCGCGGACATTGGTGATCGGGACGGTGCGGCGAACTTCGGTCACGCGGCAGCTTCACCCAATACTTGCGAGGCGACCGAGATATATTTGCGGCCCGCGTCGCGCGCGGCGGCGACGGCTTCGGTGACCTTCATCGCCTTGCGCGCGCCCTCCAGCCGGATCAGCATCGGCAGGTTGATGCCGGCAATCACTTCGACCCGGCCCGGCTCCATCAGCGAAATGGCAAGGTTCGACGGGGTGCCACCGAACAGGTCGGTGAGGACGATCACCCCGCTGCCGTCGTCGACATTGGCAATTGCCCCGGCGATGTCGGCGCGGCGCCCCTCCATATCATCGTCGGGGCCAATCGCGATCGCCGCGATTCGCTCTTGCACGCCGACGACATGCTCCATCGCCGTCACGAATTCGGCGGCGAGGCGGCCGTGCGTTACAAGTACCAACCCGATCATCTTACCCGAATCACTTCAATTTCGTCCCCGGCTCGCGCGCCACTTCGCGGTCGGCAGCGGTCGGCGCGCCCTCAAGCGAGTCCTGCGGCGCCGCGCCCAGATCGCGGTGCGCGACCGTGGGCGAAAAACCGGCCGCGCGCAACCGTGCAGCGGTACGCTCGGCGACATGAACCGACCGGTGCCGCCCGCCGGTACAGCCAAACGCAATCGTAACATAGCTTTTGCCCTCGGCCTGGTAGCGCGGCAGCAACAACAGCAGCAACTGGTCGATCGCCGCCAAGGCTTCGTCATAGGCCGGATCGCGGGCGACATAGGCCGCAACCGCCGGGTCGAGCCCGGTGCCGGGGCGCAGCGCGTCGTCCCAATGCGGATTGCGCAGGAACCGCATGTCGAGCACCAGATCGGCGTCGCGCGGCAGGCCACGGGCAAAGCCGAACGACATCACCGAAAGCGTGGGCTCGCCATGCCCCTCGCGCGCGAACGTCGTGCGGATTTGCGTCGCGAGCGCGTTGGCGCTGAGATTGGTGGTATCGATCAGCCGGTTGGCCCAACTGCGCAAGGGGGCTAGCAGCCCGCGTTCCTGCGCAATGCCGTCGGCGGCGGGGCGATCGAGCGCGAGCGGATGGCGGCGGCGGGTTTCGGAATAGCGGCGCTCAAGCTCGGACCCGGCGCAATCGAGGAACAGCGTGCCAATGTCATGGCCGTCTTCGCTGCGCAGCCGGTTGATCAGCTTGACGATGCGGTCGGGATCGAAATCACGCGTCTGCGCGCCAATGCCGATCGCCAGCGGTCGGTCGACCTCATCCCCGCGCGCGCCGGGCATAGGCGCCAGCAACCGGTCGATCAGCCGCACGGGCAGATTGTCGAGCACTTCCCAGCCCATGTCCTCCAGCGCGTTGAGCACGGTCGATTTGCCCGCGCCCGACATGCCCGTGACGAGCAAGATATCGCGCGGATGCTCGCGGGTCATTGCCCGGCCCGCGCCTTGAGTGCGAGTTCGACCTTGATCGGGGCTGAGGCATAATGGCCCTCGACCGCCACCACGGGCACCTTGATCCCGGCAATGGTGCGGACGACGACATCGGGCGGCATCCGCTCGACGTCCTCGGTCAGTTCGACCAGCAGCGCGACCGGCACGCGGTCGACAGCAGGCATCGCGATAATGCCGATCCCGCGCACTTCGATCTTGCCCGCGATCGTGGCGGGCGCGGTGGCGAGCAACCGGTCGCGGTCGCGGATCACCAGCGTGTAATCGTCGCTGACCAGCCGCGCGCCGCGATCGATCAGCCGCAGCGCTAGGTCGGATTTGCCCGCGCCCGACCGCCCCTCGATCAGGACGGCACGGTCGCCGATCGCGACGCAGGAGACGTGCAAGGTCTCGGAGGAAACGACGGTCAAGCGGTTCTCCAGCGTCACAAAGGGTCGGCCAAGGGCAATGTTACCACGAACCGCGCGCCACTGAGGCGATCATCGCGCGATTCGACGGCAATTGCTCCTTGATGCCCATCGACGATCGTGCGCGCAATGGCCAGCCCGAGCCCCGAATGCTTGCCAAAGGCTTCATTTTCGGGGCGGATCGAATGGAAGCGGCGGAACACCGCCTCGCGTGCTTCGGCCGGCACGCCGGGGCCTTCATCCTCGACGCGGATCACCGCATCCTCGTCGGTCCGGGTGAGCGCAATCGAAATCAGCCCGTCGTCGGGCGAGAAGGACACGGCATTGTCGATCAGATTTTCGAATACGCGTTCGAGCCGCGCGCCTTCGCCGGTCACGCGCATCGCGGCATCGTCGCGGCGGTCGATCTTCAGACGGATGCCGCGTTCGATACCGCGTGCGACGCGCGACGCGACGAGCGCATCGATCATTGCGGCAATATCGACGGGCTCGAATTTGGCGCGGCTGAGCTGCGCGTCGAGTCGCGAGGCTTCGGAAATATCGCTGATCAGCCGGTCGAGCCGGTGAATATCGTCGCGGATCACCGCGAGCAGCTGGTCTTGCAGCGCGGGCTGGCGGACACTCCCGAGGCTGTCGACCGCCGAGCGCAGCGACGCGAGCGGGTTTTTGAGTTCATGCGTCACATCGGCGGCAAAGGCCTCGGTCGCGTCGATGCGCGCGCGCAGCGCCTGGCTCATGTCGGAGATCGCGCGGGCGAGGCTGCCGATTTCGTCACGGCGATCGGGCAGGCGCGGCACCACGACTTCGCGCGCGCGCCCCAGCCGCACCCGGACCGCCGCGCGGGCGAGGCGTCGCAACGGGCCAACAATCGTGCGCGCAAGAAACAGCGAGAGGTAAATCGAGACGATCGTGACGACGAGCAGCACCAGCGACAGGCGAAAGCGCTCGATCCGCACGGTCGCGGTGATGTCGCGCGCATTGTTCGCGGTCATGACGACCCCGCCACCGGCAATCGGCGCCGCCGCCGTAATGACGGGCGTGCGATCGGGCGCGCGCCAGACGCTGGCCCCGGCGTTCCGCTGCGTCCGCGCTTCGCTGACATCGGGCCAGGGCGACCCCGGCTTGAGCTCGCGGTAAAGTGGTGCGCGTTGCGCCCCCGCGACGGTGTCGATCACCGCGTCGAGGAAGCGACCGGCGGCGGGTCCGGGGCCGTCCTTGTCGGGATCGACCAGCACGAAATTGCGCAGGCCCATCGCCTGCGTATCGGCAATCTGGATGCCGCCCGCGTCGAACAGCCGCAGCCGTACGCCGGTGTCGCGCGCAAGCTGGAGCGCGAGCGCCAAGCGTTCGTCCCTGGGCACGGCGCCAAGCGCCGCCGCGATCAGCCGTGCCTCGCGCGTTGCCTGCGCCACGCGGCTGTCGACAATGCGGCTGCGGTACGAATCGAGGTAGAAAAAGCCGCCCGCGAGCATCGCCAGCGCGAAGATATTGACCGCGAGAATCCGCCGCGTGAGCGAGACGCGGCCCGACCAGCGCAGCGTCAGGTCGCGGTCGACATCACTCCTCGGAATAGCGATATCCCGCGCCATAAAGCGTCTCGATCGCGTCGAATTCGGGATCGACCTGACGGAATTTGCGGCGGACGCGCTTGATGTGGCTGTCGATCGTGCGGTCGTCGACGTAAATGTCGTCCTGATAGGCGGCATCCATCAACTGGTTGCGGTTCTTGACGATGCCGGGGCGCTGCGCGAGCGTTTCGAGAATCAGAAATTCGGTGACGGTCAGCGTGACGGGTTTGCCGTCCCACGTCACGCGGTGGCGCGCGGGGTCCATCGCGAGCCGCCCGCGTTCGAGGATTTCGGTCGGCGGCGCAGCCTCGGCGCCCGGCACGGGCGGTTGCGACAGCTCGGCACGGCGCAGGATCGCGCGGATGCGGGCGATCAGCAGCCGCTGCGAAAAAGGCTTCGAAATATAATCATCGGCGCCCATCGCGAGGCCGAGCGCTTCGTCAAGCTCATCGTCCTTGCTGGTAAGGAAAATCACCGGCAGCGCCGATTTCTCGCGCAGGCGCCGCAGCAGCTCAAGCCCGTCCATGCGTGGCATTTTGATGTCGAAAATCGCCAGATCGGGCGGATTGTCGATCAGCGCCTTGAGCGCGGTTTCACCTTCGGAATAGACCCGCGTCACAAAGCCTTCGGCCTGGAGCGCGATCGATACCGACGTCAGGATATTGCGATCGTCATCGACGAGAGCGATCGTGGCCGTCATCCGCGTGGGGCATTCCATGGTTTCACGCTGCTAGGCCTAGGCGAAAGCGCGGGGCGGCTCAACAGCATCAACCATCTTGGCCATTTGACCATCGACGGACACGGGGATATGCGCCGCCACAGCATACGTATGCGCAAGCGCGACCCAATCGATTTGGGCGAGAGTTTTTAGGAGAGAATGCAGTGACGAAGCGTAGCCCGATCAAGGGACTCGAGGCGCAAGGCATTGCGACGCAGGCGACGATCCACTGGAATCTGATCACCGCGCCGCTGGTCGAACACGCGATTCGCCGGGGCGAGGGGGTACTTGCCGCTGACGGTCCCTTGGTGGTCGAAACGGGGCGTTGCACCGGCCGGTCGGCGCAGGACAAGTTCACCGTGCGCGATGCCGAGACCGCAGACACGATCTGGTGGGGCAAATCCAACAAGCCGATGGAGCCGGCGCATTTCGCCGCGCTCAAGGCCGATTTCTTTGCCGCTTTGGGCGAAAAGGACACTTTGTTCGTGCAGGATCTGTTCGGCGGATCGCAGCCCGAACACCGCGTGCGGGTGCGTGTGATCAACGAACTCGCGTGGCACAATCTGTTCATCCGCACGATGCTGGTGCGGCCGCGCGCTGACGAACTTGCCGCGTTCGAGCCCGATTATACGATCATCGACTTGCCGAGCTTTGTCGCCGATCCCGCGCGCCACGGCTGCCGCAGCGAGACGGTGATCGCAGTCAATTTCACCGAAAAGCTCATCCTGATCGGCGGCACCAAATATGCCGGCGAAATGAAGAAATCGGTGTTTGGGCTGCTCAACTATCTGTTGCCGGTGCAGGGCATCATGCCGATGCATTGTTCGGCGAACATCGGCCCGAACGGCGACACCGCCGTGTTTTTCGGCCTCTCGGGCACCGGCAAGACGACGCTCAGCGCCGATGCCAGCCGCACGCTGATTGGTGATGACGAGCATGGGTGGTCGGACACCGCAGTCTTCAACTTCGAAGGCGGCTGCTATGCCAAGATGATCCGGCTGTCGGCCGAAGCCGAGCCCGAGATTTTCGCGGTGACCAAGCGGTTCGGCACGGTGCTCGAAAATGTCGTGATCGACCCTGAAACGCGCGCGCTCGACCTCGACGATGCGCGGCTCGCCGAAAATACGCGCGGCGCCTATCCGATCGATTTCATCCCCAATGCCAGCGACGCGAACATGGGGCCAGTGCCGCACAATATCGTGATGCTGACGGCGGATGCTTATGGCGTACTGCCGCCGATTGCCAAGCTGACGCCCGAACAGGCGATGTACCACTTCCTCTCAGGCTATACCGCGCGCGTTGCGGGGACCGAGATTGGCGTGACCGAGCCTGAAGCGACCTTCTCGACCTGTTTCGGTGCGCCGTTCATGCCGCGTCACCCCAGCGTCTATGGCAACTTGCTCAAGGAACGGATCGCCAAGGGCGGCGTCGCGTGCTGGCTGGTCAACACCGGCTGGACCGGCGGCAAATATGGCGTCGGCAGCCGGATGCCGATCAAGGCAACGCGCGCGCTGCTCAATGCGGCGCTGGACGGCAGCCTGAACGACGCCGACTTCCGTACCGACCCCAATTTCGGCTTCAAGGTACCCGTGGCCGTTCCCGGCGTCGATCCGGCGATCCTCGATCCGCGCGAAACCTGGGCGGACAAGGACGCCTATGACGCGACGGCGGCCAAGCTGGTCGACCAGTTCGTTGAGAATTTCGCACAGTTCGAAAGCCAAGTGGACGAAGGGGTGCGACAATCGGCGCCCAAGGTGAAGCAGCCCGCCTGAAGGCCCGATCACGTCGGGCCATCCTTTTTGCAGGAAAGCCCGACATGACCGACCCTCTGCCCCGCCTGTTTGCGTCCGACGCCGATGTGATCCGCATCGGCGAAGGGCTGCTCGACCGCAGCCTGCCGCGCCCCGACTGGACGCACGAAGCGCATCTCGCCGCGTGCCTGTACCTGTTGCGGGAACGGTCGGAAATCGATGTCGATGCGCAAATCGCGGCGATCATCTCGGGGTATAATGTCGCGGCGGGCGGGGTGAACGACGATGCCCAAGGCTATCACGACACGATCACGCGGGTGTTCGTGCATGGCGTGCGGCTGCACCTCGCGGGGGATGAGCCGGGCGGGCTGGCCGAATCGGTCAACGCCCTGCTGGTCTCGCCGATCGGCAGGCGCGGCTGGCCGCTGCTCTTCTACAGCCGCACGCTCTTGCTGTCGACGACGGCGCGGCGCGATTTCGTGGCGCCAGACCTCGCTCCGTTGCCGCGCCTGTGATAGGAACGCAGTCGAACCAAAAGGAGCCTGACGATGGGAATGCTTGACGGACTGCTCGCGCAACTGGGCCCCAATTTCGACATTGCCAATATGGCCACCAAAGTCGGGCTGAGTCCCGAACAGGCCGAAATGGCAGTCAAGGCTCTGGGAATGGCGCATCCCGAGCCGGGTGACACGGTCGCGACTGCGGCTGCCAACACCGGCATTTCGACCGATATCCTCCAGCAGATCGTCGGCCATATCGGCGGCGAAGGCTCGCTGGGGAATTTCGCCTCGATGCTTGCAGGCGGTGCGCAGGGTGGCGCGGGCGGCATGCTTGGCCAAGTCACCGGCATGCTCGACCGCGACGGCGACGGCAATCCGCTCAACGATCTCGCCGGGCTTGCCGGCGGGTTGTTCGGCGGCAAGAAGTAAACGCCGGTCGAACGGTAACGGGTTTTGCCTCGGCTCTTCCCGTTTGCCCTGAGCCTGTCGAAGGGCCGTTCTTCTTCTGCGCTCTCGCCGAAGAAGAAGGACAGTGCTTCGACAAGCTCAGCACGAACGGATTAAGGGTCGGGTTCTTCAACCGCGAGAGGGCGGGGTCAGCAGCGCGCTGGCCCCGCCCTTTACGTCTCAGTGCGTCAATTCTTCGGGCGTGGTGCCGCCGTGCGCGGCGAGGCGTGACATCACCTGCTCGTGCAGCCAGATGTTCATCTCCGCGCTGCCGTCCTTTTCGCCAGTGTAGCCGAGTTCTTCGGCCAGTTCCTTGCGATTGGCGAGCGACGGGTCGAGGCCAATCAGCTTCATCAGATCGACGATCGAGGTCTGCCAGTTGAGCTCTGACCCCGTTGTCGATGCGATCTGGCCGAGCAGCGATTCGATTTCGGCGCGCGTCATCGGCGTTTCAGCCGGGGCGGGGGCGGGGGCGGCTTCAGCCGCTGCGGGGGCGGCTGCGGCGGCGGGCGTGGGGGCAGGGGCAGGGGCGGCTTCGGCCTTTTTGCCCCAGATTGCATTCTTGATCGCGCCGAAAATGCTCATTGTCGTGTCTCCTCTTTCAGGTCGAAACGCTAAACCACCGACAGGCTAGCAACGTTGCATGACAGTTCGGCGCGTCACACGCCGGGCGGCAAGGACTCGACGATCAGCACGCCATCGCGCACCGCGACGACCCGCATCCGCACGCCCACGTCCGCTGTGCTGCCCGATGCGCGCCACTCGCCATCGCCGACCCGCACGCGGCCCTCGCCGCCGTCGAGCGCCGCGACGACGGTGACAATCTCACCGACCAGCCGCGCCGAGCGATCGTTGAGCATCGCGTCGCTCGTCGCGACCGGGAACTGGGTATACCAGCGTCGCCCGATCGCGACGGCCACCGCGCTCCACGCGGTGAAAGACACAAGCTGGACGAGGAAGGGAATGTCAGGCAGCGCGAGCATCGTCACGCCGGTGACGAGCGCGCCCGCCGCCAGAAAGATCAGGAAAATGCCCGGGCTCGCCAGCTCGCCGATGACGAGCGCGACCGCGAGCATGATCCAGACCAGCCCGGCGCTGCCCAGGATTTCGCTCGAGCTCATCGCCGCCTCACTGCTCGCTCGGCTCAAACGGACCCTTCACGCGCGGCGGCGTGGGCGGCTTGGGCGCGGCGGCGCCCGGATCGCCGAACGCTTCCTTCGCCAGTGCACCGATGCCGCCGAGCGTGCCGATCAAATTGGTCGCCTCGACCGGGAACAGGATCGTCTTGGCATTGGGTGACGTCGCGAATTTACCGACGGCTTCGACATATTTCTGGGCGATGAAGTAATTGATCGCCTGTGCGCTGCCCTGTTCGATCGCGTCGGAGACGAGCTGCGTCGCCTTGGCTTCGGCCTCGGCAGCGCGTTCGCGGGCTTCGGAGTCGCGAAACGCCGATTCCTTGCGGCCTTCGGCTTCGAGGATGCGGGCCTGCTTCTGCCCTTCGGCGCGGAGGATTTCCGAAGCGCGCGTGCCTTCGGCTTCGAGAATGTTGGCGCGCTTCTCGCGCTCGGCCTTCATCTGGCGCGCCATTGCGTTGACGATGTCGACTGGCGGTCGGATGTCCTTGATCTCGACGCGGGTGATCTTGACGCCCCAGGGATTGGTCGCGTGGTCGACCACGCTCAGCAGCCGCGCGTTGATCTCGTCGCGCTTCGACAGCAGCTCGTCGAGGTCCATCGAGCCCATCACCGTGCGCAAATTGGTGGTCGCGAGCTGCATGATCGCGACGAACAGGTCGGACACTTCATAGGCGGCCTTGGCAGCATCGAGCACCTGGAAGAACACCACCCCGTCGACCGCGACCATCGCATTGTCCTTGGTGATGATTTCCTGCTGCGGCACGTCGAGCACTTGCTCCATCATGTTGATGCGCCGCCCGACCTGATAGAAAAACGCCGGGTAGAAATTCAGCCCCGGTCGCGCAACCGTGGTGAAGCGACCGAAATGTTCGATCGTATATTCAAAACCTTGCCGCACCATCTTCAGGCTGGCGAAGAGGAACATGATCACCAGCACCAAAATGCCGACCACGACACCGAAAATCACGCCCATGCTCAACTTCCCTAACAGCGCGCTGATGTGGCGCAGCGGTGCTTTAGCATATTACCACGCAGCCCACAGCGAAATGCGGCGGCCCTAGCGCTGCGGCGCCCGCTTGGTTACATGGGCCGCCACGAATCCTTTGCGACGCAGGAACTGGCACCCCATGGACATCCGCCTCGGCCTCACTTTCGACGACGTGCTGCTGTATCCGGCGGAGAGCGACATCGTGCCGTCGATGGCCGATCCGCGCACGCGACTGACCAAGGGGATTGCGCTCAACATCCCGATGCTGTCGGCGGCGATGGATACGGTGACCGAGGCCGATATGGCGATCGTGATGGCGCAATTGGGCGGCATCGGCGTGCTTCATCGCAATCTGACGATCGAGGAACAGGTTGCCGCCGTGCGCCAGGTCAAGCGGTTCGAAAGCGGCATGGTCGTGAACCCGATCACGATTGGCCCCGATGCGACGCTTGCCGAAGCGCAAGGACTGATGGCGCGCCACCGGATCAGCGGCATTCCCGTGGTCGAGGCGAGCGGCAAGCTGGTTGGCATCCTGACAAACCGCGACGTGCGCTTTGCCGAAAATCCGCAGCAGCCGGTCGCCGAGCTGATGACGCACGAAAATCTGGCCACGGTGCGATCGGGCGTCAGCCAGGAGGAAGCGCGGCGACTGCTCCACGCGCGGCGGATCGAGAAATTGCTGGTGGTCGACGACGGCTATCGCTGCGTCGGACTGATCACGGTCAAGGATATCGAAAAGGCCGTTACCTACCCCAACGCCACCAAGGATGGCGCGGGGCGGCTGCGTGTCGCGGCGGCGACGACGGTCGGCGAATCGGGCTTTGCCCGCACCGAAGCGCTGGTCGAGGCCGAAGTCGATCTGATCGTGATCGACACGGCGCACGGCCACAACCGCGATGTCGCGCGCGCTGTGGAGCGGGTGAAGGCGCTGTCCAATTCGGTGCAGGTGGTTGCCGGCAATGTCGCCACCGCCGCCGCCACCCGCGCGCTGATCGATGCCGGCGCCGACGGCGTGAAGGTCGGGATTGGGCCGGGATCGATCTGCACCACGCGCGTGGTGGCAGGCGTCGGCGTGCCGCAGTTGACGGCGGTGATGGACTGCGCCGAGGAAGCCGCGAAATCGGGCGTGCCGGTGATCGCCGATGGCGGCATCCGCACGTCGGGCGATGTCGCCAAGGCGCTCGCGGCGGGCGCCTCCGCCGTGATGATCGGCTCGCTGCTGGCGGGGACCGAAGAAGCGCCGGGCGAAACCTTTTTGTATCAAGGGCGTGCGTATAAATCCTATCGCGGCATGGGATCAGTGGGCGCAATGGCCAAGGGATCGGCCGATCGCTATTTCCAGCAGGACATCAAGGACCAGATGAAGCTGGTACCAGAGGGCATTGAGGGCCAAGTGCCGTTCAAGGGGCCGGCCAAGGACGTGATCCACCAGCTCGTCGGCGGCGTGCGTGCGGCGATGGGCTATACCGGCGCGCGGACGATCGAGGAATTGCAGGCGCGCGCCCAATTCGTTCGGATTACCGGCGCGGGGCTGAAGGAAAGCCACGTCCACGACGTGACGATCACGCGCGAAGCACCCAATTACCCGACGCGATAACACTAAAGACTTCGACTGGCATTTTACGCGTCGTTCAGATTTGCGAACTATGCTTGCGGCATGGCGAACGTCAGCTTCCTCAAGGTCATCTTGCCGATCAGCATCGGCTTTGGGCTGAATTCGATGTCGCGTGGTATCGCGCTCCACGGCGACCTTGCCAAGCTTCAGGGCGACAACGCGGGGGCACTGAGCGGCCACTTGGCGGCCTTGCTTATTCTCGTCGCCGCGGCCGTCTGCTTCATCTATGCGGGTCGGAATATCTACCTCGGATGGCGTGGACGGGGCGATGCGCCGCCGCCGGAACAACCAATCGAGCGCGTGGTCGATCCGGTCGATCATGGCCCGAGCGAAGAAGCGTTCGATGCCGACGCCATCATGGCCCGCTATCTCGCGAAGCGCGGCGGCGGCGCTCCCGAAGCGTCGTCCGTCGCCCCGCAACCTGCTCCGGCGCTCGCGCCGCGGCCTGCTTTCGGGCGCAAGCGCAGCTGATCCGCCGCTCCGGCGGGAGCGAATGACTTTGCCATGACGGGCTGGTTGCGCCTAAGCGCGAAGGCATGACTCCATCCGCCCGTGTCCAGGCCGCGATCGACCTGCTCGACGCCGTAATCGATGCCGCCCGCGAAGGTGGCGCCGCTGCCGATACCTTGATCGCCCGCTATTTCGCGACGCGCCGCTATGCCGGGGCGAAGGATCGCCGCGCGGTGCGCGAGCTGGTCTATGCCGCGATCCGGCGCGCTGGCGAGCGTCCCGTGAGTGGCCGCGCGGCCATGCTGGGGGTCGCCGCCGACGATCCTGAAGTTGCCGCATGCTTCGACGGATCGCCGCACGGCCCGGCGCCGGTTGGCGAAGGTGAGGTCGCGGCGCCAGCAGGCGTCGCACCCGACTGGTTGCTCGTGCTGCTGGCGGCATCGGGCATTGGTGCGGAAGAATTACCCGCGCTGGTCGATCGCGCGCCGCTTGATGTGCGGATCAACCGCGCGTCGGGTGCGGTGGTTGAGATCGAGGGCGCCGAGCCGGTCCCTGGCCTGCCCGACGCGCTGCGGCTCCCCTCGGGTACCAACGTCGAGCGGCACCCCGCTTATGAGCAGGGCGTGATCGAGATTCAGGATGCGGGCAGCCAGATCGTCACGCTCGCCGCCGCCGCCGAACCCGGACAGCGGATCGTCGATCTGTGTGCGGGCGCGGGGGGCAAGTCGCTCGCGCTCGCCGCGACGATGGGGGGCGAGGGGGCGTTGCTCGCGACCGACACCGATCGCGCGCGGTTGTCGCGGCTCGCCCCGCGTGCCGAACGCGCGCGTGCCGCCATTATCGAAACGCGGCTGCTCAATCCGGGACGCGAGATTGAAGCGCTCGCGGACTGGACCGCGAGCGCTGACACAGTGCTGATCGATGCGCCCTGCTCCGGCACGGGCACGTGGCGGCGCAATCCCGAGGCGCGCTGGCGGCTGACGCCCGAGCGAATCGCGCGGCTGGCCGAAACGCAGCGGCATGTGCTGACCGTCGGCGCGGCGCTTTTGAAGCCGGGTGGGGCGCTGGTCTATATCGTCTGTTCGCTGCTCGACGAGGAAGGCGTGGGGCAGGTCGTGACCTTCCTCGACGCCAACCCGGGCTGGCGGGCTGAGCCACTGACGCTGCCCGCCGGTCGTGCGCACGGACTTGGCGTGCGACTGACGCCACAGCATGACTCGACGGATGGCTTTTTTGTCGCGAGACTGGTGGCGCCATGCTAGCGTCACTGCCTCGCCCGTTGGAGATGTTCATGCGTTATTCGTCGCTTGCCGCCGCTGCGGCCCTGGTTCTGGTCACGGTGTCGACGTCGCTGCACGGCCAGCGCCCCGATGATCAGATCGATCCGCGATCGATGCAACTGGTTGTGAGCGCCAAGGCAGCCGCCGCAGCGGGCAATCTCGACGGCGCGACCGACACGCTCGAGACCGCGCTTGCGGTCGATCCGCGCAACCGCGCCGCGTTCGTGGCGCTGGGCGATGTGTCGCAGGCGCGCGGGCTGTCGGGCAAGGCGATCCGCTATTACCGCGAGGCGCTCGAACTCGATCCGAACGACATCGCCGCGCTGAAGGGGCAGGGCGAGGCGCTGGTAACCAAGGGTGCGATTGAGCGCGCGCGGCAGAATCTGTCGAAGATCAAGCGCTTGTGCACCAAGGGGTGTGCCGAAGCGACGCAGCTCGCTGCCTCGATCGCACGCGGTGCCACGGTGCCTGTGGTCGCGTCACAGACAGCCAAGTCGACCAAGGAATAATCAGCCGAGCGCGCGCGCGAGCGCGACGAATTCGGCGACGCTGACGGTTTCAGCGCGGCGCGTCGGCTCGATCCCGAGCGCTTCCATCGCTTCGGCGGCACCCGGCACGGCCTTCAGGCTCTGCCGCAGCATCTTGCGGCGCTGACCAAAGGCCGCACCCGTCAGCCGTTCGAGCGTTGCCAGCTTGACGCTCTCGGGGCTGTCGAGCGGGGTCAGATGCACCACCGCCGACATGATCTTGGGCGGCGGGGTGAAGGCCGATCGGTGGACCGGCATCGCGATTTTGGCGGTCGTGCGCCACTGCGACAGCACCGACAGTCGCCCATAATGCTCGCTGTCGACCGCAGCGACGATGCGGTCGGCGACTTCGCGCTGGAACATCAGGGTCAGCGATTGCCACCACGGCCGCCAAGGTGCCGACAGCCAGCCGACCAGCAGCGGCGTGCCGATGTTGTACGGCAGGTTGGCGACGATATGCGGCGCGCCCGTGAACAGGGCAGGCGCATCGACGGCCAAGGCGTCGGCTTCGATCACCTTGAGCTGGCCAGGGAAATACTCGCTCAGTTCCGCCAGCGCGGGCAGGCAGCGGTGGTCGCGCTCGACCGCCGTTACGCGCCCACCCGCCTGAAGCAGTGCGCGCGTAAGGCCGCCGGGGCCGGGGCCAACCTCGAACACTTCGGCACCGTCGAGATCGCCGGGAATGCGCGCGATGCGCGACAATAGCTGGCCGTCGAGCAGGAAATTTTGGCCGAGCGCCTTGCTGGCGGTCAGTCCGTGCCGCGCGATGACTTCGCGCAGCGGTGGCAGGCTGGTCACATCGGGTTCGCCAGTCGCCGCGCGGCTGACTCCGCCGCGAGCTGGATCGCGGCGATCATCGCACCGGGCCGCGCGAGGCCTTTGCCCGCGATGTCGAACGCCGTGCCGTGATCGGGCGAGGTGCGCACGATCGGCAGCCCGAGCGTGACATTCACCCCGTCATCGAAATGGAGCAGCTTGAGCGGGATCAGCGCCTGATCATGATAGCAGCACATCGCCACATCGTAGCGCGTGCGCGCCGAATCATGGAACATCGCGTCCGCCGGGATCGGCCCGGTGCAGTCGATACCTTCTTCGCGCAGCAGCTCGATCGCGGGCATCAGCACATCGATTTCCTCGCGCCCGATCGAACCGCTCTCGCCCGCGTGCGGGTTGAGGCCGGCGAAGGCGAGGCGCGGCGCGTCGATCCCGAAATTGCGGGTCAGCCCGCGCGCGGTCGCGCGACCGCGCGCCACGACAAGATCGATCGTCAGCGCGGCGGGAACCGCCGACAGCGGGATATGTGTCGTCATGGGCACCACCCGTAGCGTCGGCCCCGCGAGCATCATCACGGCATTTTCGCGCGCAATGCCGCAGCGTTCGGCGACGAATTCGGTCTGACCCGGATCGATGAAGCCGATGCCGTAAAGCTGCACCTTCGATACCGGCCCGGTGACAAGCGCCCCCGCCGTGCCCGACCGCGCAAGGCCAACCGCGAGTTCGAGCGCGCTCAGCGAACAGCGCGCGCCATCGGTATCGGGCACGCCGGGCGTGATCTCGCCCGCGTCCTGAATATAGAGTACGGGCAGCGCCCGGTCGAACAGCGCGGCGGCCTCGTTGGGGTCACCGATCCGTTCGACCGGCCCCTGCCAGACGCTTTCGATTGCACGCGGATCACCGACCGCGAAGAACGGCGGCAGCTTTTCGGCAAGCCGCGCGTCCCATGCCTTGGCGATGATTTCCGGGCCGATACCGGCGGGGTCGCCCATCGAGACAGCGATCGGTGCGATCATCCTGGGCCTCCCCGATGCGCTGTCCGCCAGCAGCCGATGCTCAGCGATATTCGATGATGGCGTCGCGGCGCAGATCGCGCAGCTTGTGATCGGCGCGCAGGTTGATCGCGTGCTGTTCCATCTGGTTGCGTACCGCTTCCATACCCGGCAAGTCGCCGGCCTGCGCATCGGTACGACCGCAGACCACGAGCGTGCGCACGCCATCGGTCGGCGAGCCGAAAGGCGGTGTCGCTTCGCCGACGCTCAGGCCCGAAATCATATCCTGCAGCTGGGGCGGCAAATCGCGGATCTTGACCGCGTCATTGTCGACGACTTCGGCTTGCAACGTGGCGGCGACCTTTTGCACTTCGCCGCAGCCACGGATCGTCTTGATCGCGCTGGCGAAGGTCGACACGCGCTGCGACGCTTCGGCTTCGGTGATGCCCTTGGGAAAGGCGATGCTGACCTGGCGCAGGCTGAGCACCGCGTCGCGCGCGTCCGCTGTCAGCACTTTGCGCTTGTCGACCAGATACAGGATCGAAAAGCCGCCCGGGACTTCGATCGGTCCGGCAAGCTGATTGACGTTCATTTCGACCGACGCCTGCGCGAGCGATTCGGGGAGTTGGTCGGCTTTGACCCAGCCGAGATCGCCGCCAACCGCGCGCGTGGTGGCTTCCGAGCGCGCCAAGGCAATGTCCTCGAAGCTGCGCTTGCCCTTCTGGATTTCGTCCATCAGCGCGCGCGTTTCGGCGAACACCTGCGATTGCTGCTCGGGGTTGGCGCGGAGGTAGATTTCCTTGACGTGGAATTCGGTCTGGCCCTTTTGCGCTTCGAGCCGCTTCAGGATGCTCTTCACTTCGGCATCGCCGACGTTGATCGTCGCGCCGATCCGGCGTCGCAGATAGCGGTTCCACGCAAGTTCAGCTTCGACCTGACGGCGCAGGCTGCGCTCCGACGATCCCGATGCGCGCAGGAAACTGCGGAATTCGGGGACGCTCTTGTTGAAGTTCTTGGCGATCAGCGCGATCCGCTGGTCGATTTCATCGGCCGCCACCTTGATGTCACCGGCCTTGGCTTCCTGCAGCTCGAGCGTTTCGTCGATCAGCGAGCTGAGCACCTGCAGCCGCAGCGTCGCGAGCTCCTGCTCGTTGAGCTTGAGCGTGTTGGCCGCGAGGATCAGGTTGACGCGGTGGTCGACATCGGTGCCCGTGATCACCGTATCGTTGACGATCGCGGTCGCCTTGCGGACATTGGGGTCGCGCTTGCCGAAAATCTGCAAATTCTTCGGAATGTTCAGCCCGGTGTCGGGCACCGATTGGTCCTGCACGGTCTGCGCGAGCGCGGCAGTCGCGAGGCCAGTCCCGGCTGCGACCAGCAGCGCGACGCGCATCGGGCGCGATTTAACGAATGATTTCATCGACGTGGTCCAACTCTCATCTGTGCAAACGATCCTGCGCACCCCTTTGGCGGATCCCTGTTGATCGCCTGCTTAACGTCCGAGGTTCTTGAATGCCAGAGTCACGAGGAAATTGTCGCCGCGACGCGCGTCGCCCGTGTCCTGGTAATTGCGCACCCACGTCAGGCCGAGCCTGAGGCAATCGTCTTCATAGCCCACGCCAATGCGGCGGCGCACCGGCGCAAAACCGTCGGTCGTCGACAGCGGATCGGCGCGCTTGGTCGTCAAGTCGATCACGGTCGAGCCAAACAGCGACCAGAAGCGCGCGAACTGGACGCGCGCGCCCGCGCGCACTTCTTCACGGTCGCGCAAATCCTCCAGCGTGGGGTCGATCTGGCGATTCAGCCGGAGATAGCCGAGCAGCAGATAGGTGCCGCGTGTGCCGACTGTCGCGTCAAGCTCGTTGCGGCGGATCGCCAACCCGCTCTTGTCGAGCCGGTATCGATGCGTGAGCGAGACGAGGTCGCGAAAGCGCAGTTCGGTTCGGCCCACAATATCCGACACATTGTCGGAAAAGCCCGTTCCTTTGGGGATGAAGGTGGGATCAGCGCTAATGCGGTAACTTTGCCCGACATTGGAGGTCAGGCTGAAGTCGGGCAGGTCGACTGCCCATTCAAGGCCGTAGACGACGCGCGTTGAACCGCCGAACCGGTCGTAGCCGGGGAAGCGGTTGAGCGCGAACAGGTTCGAATCCTCAAGATCGACCGCGCGCGAATCCTCATTGGGCACGATCAGATTGGCGATTTTGGGCGATGCGACGATCTGGACGCGCGGCGTCAGGCGCTGCGTCCCGCCCAGAAAACGCCCGACGAAGGGCCATTTGACGTCGATCGCGACCGCCGCAATCCCGCGCGTCTGAATGCCGGGATTGCCGCGATAGCTGGCAACCGTCGTCGCGATCTGGTCGGCCGAGTTGTAGAGATCACCACGCAGATAGCCGGTGATCGTCACTTCCTGGCCCCAGCCGGTCACGCGGCGCAGGTTCCAGGTTGCGCTGGTAAAGGCGCGCTGGGTGTCCTGCCCGGCGGCGCGGCCGATCGCGAGCGTGTTGGCTTGCACGTCGAGCTGTCCGCCGAGCAGATTGCGAAAGCGGCGCCGATAATCGATTTCGGGCAACGCGACCGGCTGGAGCCCCTGACGATCGCCGACGCGCAGCGTCTGCACCGCCCAGCCGCTGATCGCGAAATAGCTGTCCTGACCGATCCGCTCGATCCGCGCGGTGCTGCGCAAAATGTCGTCGCGCGAAATATCGTAGCGGCGCAGGAAGGTGCGGTCGGTTGCGACGCGAAACGAGGTGCTGACGCTCCAATTGGGGGTCAGCTGGAACCGCCCGCTGCCCTCGATATAGCCGCGGAACACATTCTGCGACGTGACCGGGTTGATGATGCCGGTTTCGGTCCGGTCGCTGACCGTGCCATAGACCGACAGCCGATAAGCGCCGCGCGTCGTGAGCGCGTTGTAATCGACCGACAGCAGCGGCAGCACGTTTGAAAAGATGCGCGGCGTGATCTTGATCCCGCGGTTGGGCGCGATCGACAGATAATAGGGTTGCGCATATTCGAACCCGTTCACGCGGGTGTAGCGGATGTCGGGGTTCAGCAGGCCGCTATGCGTATCGTCGCCGACCGGGTTCGACAGCGCGGGTAGCGGCAGCGTGGCGAAACCGAAGATGCTGATCCGCGCGCCCTTATAATAAATGCGCTGCTTGGCGGGATTATAGACCACGCTGACCGCCGTAATCTTCCACGACGGTTCCTTCGGGCAGTTCGCGGCATTGGTCACCGCGCACGGCGTGTAGGCAGCGTTGGTGAGGCTGACGATGCCGTCCTTGTCGCGGCTGCCGTGTTGGGCGGCGAGGCGCCCGCCGCGATCAAGCACAACGAGCATATTGTCGACGACGCCGTCCTTCAGCGAATCGGTCAGTTCGATCGCATCGCCGTAAGCTTGGTCGCCGCCCGGATTGGTGACGACGATATTGCCGGACGCGATGACCCTCCCGGTCTTGCGGTTCCAGCTGACCTTGTCGGCGCGGAGCCGGTCGCCTTCACGGTACATGCGCACATCGCCGTTCGCGGTGACCACGTCGGCATCCGTGTCATAGCTGAGTTCGTTGGCGCTGAACTGGACCTGATCTTCGTCCTTGGTCGGCGCGGGCTGTTCGGCCGGGGTAAGCGGCGGCGGCGGCGGTGTGGTGCGGTCCTGCAGGTCCTGCGCCCAAGCGGGTGCGCTAAGGCCGATCGCGAGCGCTAGCGCACAGGAATTCAGAACAATACGCTGCCTCACGTCGGCACGAATCCCTTTCCGGTCGCCATTGCGCCCGCCCGACTGCCCTATCGCACCGGTTCGGCGCTGCCGCAACGCCGCGCGCTTTGACAGAGCAAGCAGGCTGGCCCAAGAAACTTTCACGCCACCCCCGACTCTCTTTTTCAAACTCGCTTTGAGGTTAATGATGCAGATTGAATTTTCCGTCACTCGCGCGGCGGATGCCGCCGTCGTTGCGATACCCGTCGAAAAGGACGGGATCGACCGGGTGGCGTTTGGTGACCTTGATGCGGGCGCGCAGGCGCTGGCGCTGGCGGCTGCCCGCGCGTCGCGCTTTGATGGCGAACCCGGTGCTATCGTCGAGGCCTTTGTGGCGACGGGCACTGGGGTGCGCCAACTGCTGCTGCTGGGTGTCGGGGCAGGGAGCGAGCATGATTATGAGCGCGCGGGCGGCGCGCTGACCGCGAAGTTGCTCACATCGGGTACCACTGCCGTCACCGCCGATTTCGCGGCGCTGGCTGCAGCACCGTCAGCAAGCGCTGTGGCGCGCTTTGCCGCCGCTGCGGTCATGCGTGGCTGGCGGATCGATACTTACCGCACGCGCCTGCCCGAAAGGCAGAAGCCGACGCTCGCGCGCATCACGATTGCTGGCGCGCCCGAGGGCAGCGACGCGGCGTGGCATGCGCAGGATGCCGTCACCAAGGGGCTGGCGCTCACGCGTACGCTCGTCGCCGAGCCGCCAAACATCATGTACCCGGTCGCCTTCGTCGAGCGCGTGACCGCCGACCTTGAAGGGCTGGGGCTCGAGATTTCGGTGCTGGGCGAGGCGGAAATGACCGAGCTCGGCATGGGGTCGCTGCTCGGCGTCAGCCAGGGATCGGTGCGCGAGGGCCAGTTGCTCGTCATCAAGTGGAGCGGCAAGGGACCGGGCGATCCCGACCTCGCGCTGGTCGGCAAGGGCGTGACCTTCGACACCGGCGGCATTTCGCTCAAGCCCGGCCCCGGCATGGAAGACATGAAGTGGGACATGGGCGGCGCGGGTGCCGTGGTCGGCGCGATGAAGGCGCTCGCGCTGCGGGGGGCCAAGGCGAATGTCGTTGGCGTCTGTGGTCTGGTCGAGAATATGCCCGACGGCAATGCCCAGCGCCCCGGCGACATTGTGACGTCAATGTCGGGGCAGACGATCGAAATCCTCAACACCGATGCCGAAGGGCGGCTGGTGCTGTGCGACGCGATCACCTGGGTCCAGCGCACGCATCGGCCGAAGACAATCGTCGATCTCGCGACCTTGACCGGCGCGATGATCATTGCGCTCGGCAACGAACATGGCGGACTGTTCGCGAATGACGACAGCTTGGCCGATCAGTTGCTCGCGGCAGGCAAGGCGTCGGGCGACCTGCTGTGGCGTTTCCCGCTGTCGGACAATTACAACAAGCTGATCGACAGCCCGATCGCCGACATGAAGAATGTCGGTCCGCGCGGCGCTGGATCGATCACCGCCGCACAGTTCATCCAGCGCTTCGTCGACAAGGGCGTGCGCTGGGCGCATCTCGACATCGCCGGGATGGTTTGGGCCGACAAGCCCGGAGCGACCTTTGACAAGGGCGCGACGGGTTACGGCGTGCGCGTGCTCGACCGGTTTGTGGCGGATAACTTCGAGGGCTGAGCCTCACACGATGCAAGTCGACTTCTACCACCTGACCCGGCAGCCGCTCGAGCAAGTCCTCCCGCGGCTCGCCGAGCGGGTGGTGGCGGGGGGCGGGCGACTGCTGATCGTCAGCGGTGACGCCCCGCAGCGCGCGGCGCTCGATCGGTTGCTGTGGGATTATGCCGCCGACAGTTTCCTGCCGCACGCGCAGGCGGGGACCGGCGATGATACTGCCCAGCCGGTGTTGATTGCGCCTGAGCCGGTCGCGGGGAACGCGGCGCGCAACATCCTGATCGCCGATGCACTGTGGCGCGATGCCGCGCTTGGCTTCGACCGCGCGTTTCATTTGTTCGACGAAAGCTGCATCGACGCCGCGCGCGCGGCATGGAAGGGGCTGGCCGGGCGCGAGGGTGTCGAGCGGCGCTATTGGAAACAGGGCGCGCGCGGCTGGGAGCAGGCGGGGTAGCGGCTTGCCCCCGCTCGCTGCCCCGGCTAAAGGCGCGCCAGACTATCCCTCAATCTCCAGACACGAAGGACCGCTCCAGTCATGGCCGCGACACGCACTTTTTCGATCATCAAGCCCGATGCGACGCGTCGCAACCTGACCGGCGCCGTCACCAAGATGCTGGAGGAAGCGGGCCTGCGCGTCGTCGCGTCGAAGCGCGTCCACCTGACGCGCGAGCAGGCCGAGGGCTTTTACGCCGTCCACCGCGAGCGGCCCTTTTTCGGCGACCTCGTCAGCTTCATGATCTCGGGTCCGGTCGTGGTGCAAGTGCTCGAAGGCGAAAACGCCGTCCAGCGCAACCGCGACATCATGGGCGCGACCAACCCCGCCAATGCCGAAGCTGGCACGATCCGCAAGGAACTCGCCGAATCGATCGAAGCGAATTCGGTCCATGGTTCGGACAGCGACGAAAATGCCGTGATCGAAATCGCCTATTTCTTCAAGCCCGAAGAAATCGTCGGCTGATCGTGGATTGAATGCGGCGGCGCAATGGTCGCGGATCGTAGACTCGATCATTCGAGGCGATCCGTTCCCGCGCCCCAATGTGGTGTTGGGACCGACTCCCAATCTGCTGAAGCGGGTTGGGCTTTCGCCGGTGGACTTGGTGATGACGTGCGGCAAGATCGCGCGTTGCCGCCGCGAGCATCCCGAGGTTGAGCTCGACACGTGGCATCGCTTGCCTGAATTGCTCTGCGATCCGCTGGCGGCGGTCCCATCGATGCGGCGCGACGGGTCGCTGGTCGTGATGCTGGTGGTTAGCGACAGGTCGGGTGATCCGGTGGTCGCCGCGATCGCACCTGGCCGTGAAGGCGCGCCGAACGTTGTGCTATCGCTATATGGCAAGGCAAACGGCATTGCGTGGCTGACGAAGCAAATCGAGTATGCTCAAGCCGACAAGCTGCCATATTACGCACGGATGGACTTCGCCGCCACTATGCCGCAGCCGGGGTCTGCCGAAGCTATCCCCTCGTCACCTGGTCCAATTCCAGCAGACGGGACGGCGAAGCCAAGCCGCAATATACTGTCCATCCGTAAAGATTCAACCAAAAGCTGAGAAAGCTTCAGTTCGGGCCGACCGTGGCCCAGCGCGTGTCGATTGCCGCCTGCGTTGCGCCCTTGCGTTGGTGCAACATCAGTCCCTTGAGGCGGAGCGCGCGGCCCTCGATCAGGCGACCGTGGCTTTGCCAGACGATGTCGTAGATCGCGCGGTCGTGTACCTGCGTGTCGCCGTCCCAATAATCGGCATCGATCAGCACCGGCAGGCGACCGGTGGCGTTATCCGGCCCCTTGGCGGTCGCGTCGAGCAGCTTGGCGGCGAACCAGCGCAGGTCGATTTCGGGGGTGGCGCTGCTCGTCTGGGTGCCGACGCCAAGCGCTGCGGGGAAGC
Source organism: Sphingomonas sp. (assembly GCF_019749955.1). Classification (GTDB taxonomy): domain Bacteria; phylum Pseudomonadota; class Alphaproteobacteria; order Sphingomonadales; family Sphingomonadaceae; genus Sphingomonas. Next base: position 74,530 of record NZ_JAIEPC010000023.1, on the reverse strand, counting down.
TGACGGTGATCGCCTGCACCGGATGCGCGGAGTCCTTGAGCGCCAGGCGGCGGCCACCGTCGACTTCGGTGGCGGTCAGCAGCACAGCCGTGCGCGCCTTGGCTTCGCTGGCCTTTTCGCGCTGCCGCTCGGCCTCGTCGGCGCGGCGATCAGCGTAGCTCAAATACAAGGCGAGCGCCGAGATGATAAGTCCCGCCACCGCGACGATTTCGCCGAGCGTGATCCAGCGGCGACGGATCGCCGCGGCTTCGGCCTTTTCGGCCGGGGTGTCGGTCATGCGCGGTAAGCCTCCAGCAAGCGCTTGGGCGCGATGAGTTGCCAGCTGATCGCGATCCGATCGGCCACACGGTCCCAGTCGGTGTCGTCGCGGTCGAGCCGCATCCCGATCCAGCCGCTCGGGCCGAGGTAGGGCGGCACGAAATAGAAATCGGGGTCCATCTCGACCAGCATGGCTTGTTCTTCGCGCCCACTGGTCTTCACATGGCACGCCATGATGCCGTCGTCGTGGTGGTTGTTCCAGACATAGGCGAAGAACTTGCCCTTGGTGATGAAGAAGCCCGGTGACCCGTGCGACAGCCGCTCGTCGGTTTCTGGCAGCGCAAGGCAGATGCTGCGCGCGCGGGCGAGGGCGAGGTCGGGATCAAAGCTCATCGCGCGACATAATCTGCCAGAAGTCGCGGATAAAGGCGATGCTCGGCCGCCAGCACGCGCTTCGCCAGCACATCGCTGGTGTCGCCTGCCAGGATTGGCACGACCGCGCGGCCGAGTACCTCGCCCGCATCAAGCGCTTCGGTGACGACATGGACCGAGCAGCCGGCGATCTTGTCGCCCGCGTCGATCGCGCGCGCATGGGTGTCGAGGCCCTTGTATTTGGGCAGCAGCGAGGGGTGGATATTGACGATGCGGCCCTCCCAGCGTGCGACGAAATCGGTCGAGAGAATACGCATAAAACCTGCAAGCGCGATGAACGCCACGTCGGCTTCGCGCAGGGCAGCATCGAGCGCAGCTTCGTGTGCGGCCTTGCCGATGCCCTTGGGCGACAGGCTCCAGCAGGGGATGCCTTGATCGGCGGCCCAGGCAAGTCCAGGCGCGTCGGGCTGGTCGGACGCAACAATCACGATTTCATAACGGGCGTCTGCGCTGCGCGACGCCTCCACCAGCGCCATCATGTTCGATCCGCGCCCCGACAGGAGCACGGCGACCCGCGTTCGGTCAGGCATCGAAGCGCACCGACCATTTTTCGCGGGCGCCCCAGGTTTCGACCGAGCCCGAGACGACACAGCCGCGCGAGCCGCTGACGACCAGCCCGATCGCATGGACGCTTTCGCCAGCGGCTTCGAGCTGCGCGGTCACTTCATCAAGGTCTTCTTGCGCCACGACCACGGCCATGCCGATGCCGCAGTTAAACGTGCGCGCCATTTCGCCCGGCTCGATATTCCCTTGCGCTTGCAGGAATGCCATTAGCCGGGGCTGTTCCCAGGCATCGGCACCGATCAGCGCCTGCATGTCTTTCGGCAGGCAGCGCGGGATGTTTTCGAGCAGCCCGCCGCCGGTGATATGCGCCATCGCGGCGATCTTGCCTGCCTTTACCAGCGGCAGCAGCGACTTCACATAGATGCGCGTGGGCGCCATCAGCGCATCGATCAGCCGCGTGTCGATATCGAACAGCGCTGGACGGTCGAGTTTCCACCCACGATCCGCCGCCAAGCGCCGTACCAGCGAGAAACCGTTCGAATGGACGCCCGATGAGGCAAGGCCCAGGATGACATCGCCCGCGCGCACCTTGGCACCCGTGATGACTTGGTCGCGCTCGACCGCGCCGACGCAAAAGCCCGCGAGGTCATAGTCGCCCGGCGCATACATGCCCGGCATTTCCGCCGTCTCGCCACCGATCAGCGCGCACCCGGCTTGCAGACACCCCTGCGCAATCGACGCGACGACACGCTCGGCGACACCGGGCACGAGCTTGGCGCTGGCGTAGTAATCGAGAAAGAACAAAGGCTCGGCGCCCTGAACGATCAGGTCATTGGCGCACATGGCGACCAGATCGATGCCAACGCCGTCATGGCGGTCATGCTCGATCGCGAGCTTCAATTTGGTGCCGACGCCGTCATTGGCGGCAACCAACAGTGGATCGACGAAGCCGGCGGCCTTGAGGTCGAAAAAGCCGCCGAAGCCGCCGAGTTCGGCATCCGCCCCGGGTCGCCGTGTTGCCCGTGCCAACGGACCGATTGCGCGCACCAGCGCATTGCCCGCCGCGATCGAAACGCCGGCATCGGCATAGGTATAGGCCGGGGTGTCGGCGGGCGGCGCGGAGCGATCGTCGGTCATTGTCAACAGCGCCTAGCGATATCGCGCTTGGATTTCCACGCCTGCTTCGCCAAAAGGGCGCGCTATGACGCTGTCAAAATCCTTTCGCTTGGCTGTTGCGATGCTTGCGATCGTCCCGCTGATCGGCAGCGACGTCGCCGCGCAAGAGGGCGCTGGCCCGAGCTTTGAAGTGAGCGGCGTCGAAGTCGATGTCAGCGCGAAGAGCTCCGATACCGCCCGGACCGCGGGCTGGCGGCTCGCGCAACGCAAGGGCTGGGTGATGCTGTCGCGGCGGATGGGCGTTGGCGGCGCAGGCTTGCCCGATTCGGTGCTCGATCAGCTTGTGTCGGGCATTGTCGTCGAAAGCGAGCAGATCGGCCCGACGCGCTACATTGCAAAACTGGGCATCCGGTTTGATCGGTCGCGCGCGGCATCAATTCTGGGCGTCAGTGCATCGTTCACGCGGTCGCCGCCCTTCCTGCTGCTGCCGATCGAATGGACCGGCGGCGCGCCGCTGGCGTTCGAGCGCAAGAGCGTGTGGCTCGATGCCTGGGGGCGCTTCAACGGAGGCAACAGCACGGTCGATTATGTGCGCCCGGCCGGCAATGGCCCCGATGCGCTGCTGCTGAACGCGGGGCAGATCAACAGGCCGGGGCGGGGCCAGTGGCGGTCGACGCTCGCGCAATATGGCGCGTCCGACGTGCTGATCCCGATCGTCCACCTCGAACGCCAATGGCCCGGCGGGCCGATCATCGGCCGGTTTCAGGCGCGCTTTGGCCCCGACAATCGCCTGTTGACCAGCTTTTCACTGCGCGTGAGCAATGCCGATGCGTTGCCCGCGCTGATGGATGCGGGCGTCAAGCGCATCGACGCGGCGTATCAAGCTGCACTGTCGAGCGGCATCCTCCGCATCGATCCGGGGCTGCTTGCTCGCGCGCCGACGGCGGTCGATGAAGCGACCGTCCCCGACGAGTCGCTGCTCCCCGAAGATGTGATCGGCACCAGCGAAGTGCCGGCCATCGGCATCACCGTACAGGTCGAGACGCCCACGGCGGGCGCGTTCGATTCGTCGCAGGCGACGCTCCGCGGCATTCCGGGTATCCGCAGCGTGTCGATCGATAGTCTCGCGCTTGGCGGCATTTCGGTGCTGCGTGTGACCTATGAAGGCGATGCGGCGACGCTGCGGTCGGCGATTGAGGCGCGCGGCTGGGCGGTGATTTCGGGCGGGGGCGCTTTGCGCATGCAGCGCCGTGCGCCCAGCCTGCCGCCGCCCGACGTGCCTGCGGACAATGCCACCGCCGGATGACGCAGCTGCCGCTCCCCCTGGCCTGGCCCGCAGACCCGACCGACGACGACTTCCTGATCAGTGCCTCCAACGCCCATGCCGCGCAGCATTTGCGGCGATGGGGCGCGTGGCCGGTGATGGCGACCTTGCTCGCGGGCCCGCGCAAATCGGGCCGCAGTACGCTCGCGCGGCTGTTCGCGCAGCATAGCGGGGGCACGATCATCGACGATGCCGAACGCGTGAGCGAAGCAGCGATCTTCCACGCCTGGAACGCGGCGCAGGACGATCGCCGCCCGCTGCTGATTGTTGCCGAAGCGCCGCCGCCCGAATGGCGCGTCAAGCTGCCCGATCTGCGCTCGCGCTTGGCCGCGACCCCGGTCGCGCGGATCGAGGCGCCCGACGACGCGCTGATGGCGGCGCTGTTCGAACGCGCCTTCCTGCGCCGCCAGCTCGATGCGCGCGCCGATCTGATCCAGTGGCTGGTCGCGCGGATCGAACGCAGCCATGTCGCGATCGAGCGCACCGTCGACACGCTCGATCAGGCCGCGCTCGCGCACCGCAAACGCCTGTCGATTACGCTCGCGCGAACCGCTATGACCAGCGCCGGGCTGTTGACGGCTCGAACCCGCGAATCAGGTGAGACCAACGCATGAGCCGTCCGACGCCGCTTGTGGACATGAGCGATGATGACGAACAGTTCGAAGCCGGGAGCGGCGGCGACCGGTTCTTCAACCGCGAGCTGAGCTGGCTGGCATTCAATCGGCGCGTGCTCGAAGAAGCGCGCAATCCGGCGCATCCGCTGCTCGAACGCTTACGTTTTCTGTCGATTTCGGGCTCGAATCTCGACGAATTCTTCATGGTGCGTGTTGCCGGCCTGAAGGGGCAGCAAATGCAGGATGTCGACCGCTTTTCGGTCGACGGGCTCAATTCGAGCCAGCAGCTCGCGGTGATCGTCGCCGAAGCCGATGCGCTCGTCGAAAGCCAGCGTACGGTGTGGCGTGAGCTGCGCACCTTGCTCGCCGAAACCGGCATTACCGTGCTCAGTTCGCGCACGATCGACGAATCGCTCAGTGCCGATGAACTCGCCTGGCTCGAAACCCAGTTCCGCGAGCAGATTTTCCCGATCCTGACGCCGCAGGCACTCGACCCCGCGCATCCGTTCCCGTTCATGCCCAACAAGGGGCTGGCGGTAATGTTCGATATGGTGCGCGATTCGGACGGGCAGCCTATGCGCGAATTGGTGATGCTGCCCGCGCCGATGCCGCGCTTCGTGCGGTTGCCGGGTGAAAACGCGCGCTATGTCGCGGTCGAATCGCTGGTCAAGCGCTTCTCCGACCTCGTTTTTCCCGGCTACCGCAAGCTGGGGGCCGCCGAATTCCGCGTGCTGCGCGACAGCGATATCGAGATTGAGGAAGAAGCCGAGGACCTCGTCCGCCACTTCACCAATGCGATCAAGCGGCGGCGGCGCGGCCGGGTGATCCGGCTCGAACTCGAATCGGGTATGCCTGAAGTCTTGGGCAGCGTGCTGCGCGACGAACTCGGCGGCAGCGATGCCTTTGTGACCGAAAGCGGCGCGTTTCTGGGCGTCGGTGCGCTCGAAGCGATTGTCGATGAGGATCGGCCCGACCTGAAATTCCCGCCCTATTCGCCGCGCTTCCCGGAACGGATTCGCGAATATGGTGGCGATTGCTTTGCCGCGATCCGCGCCAAGGACATTATCGTCCATCACCCGTACGAAAGCTTCGACGTCGTGCTCGCCTTTTTGCGGCAGGCGGCGAGCGACCCCGATGTCGTGGCGATCAAGCAGACGCTCTACCGCGCGGGCAAGCAGCCCGCCGTCATCAACGCGCTGATTGCTGCCGCCGAAGCGGGCAAATCGGTGACGGCGGTGGTCGAGTTGAAAGCGCGTTTCGACGAAGAGCAAAATCTGCTCTGGGCGTCGGCGCTTGAGCGCGCGGGGGTGCAAGTCGTCTATGGCTTCATCGACTGGAAAACGCACGCGAAGATTTCGCTCGTGGTGCGGCGCGAAGTGGGCGAATATCGCACTTATTGCCACTTCGGCACCGGCAATTACCACCCGATCACCGCGCGTATCTACACCGATCTGAGCTTCTTCACCGCCGATCCACGGATCGGGCGCGATGCGTCGCAGATGTTCAATTATGTGACCGGCTATGTCGAGCCGACCAATATGGAGCTGCTCAGCATGAGCCCGCGCAACCTGCGCGCGCGGCTGGTCGATCTGATCGAGGCCGAGATCGGCTTTGCTCGCGCGGGCAAACCGGCGGCGATGTGGGCGAAGATGAATTCGCTCGTCGACCCTGCGATTATCGAAAAGCTCTATGAAGCGAGCAACGCCGGGGTCCAGATCGACCTCGTCATCCGGGGCATCTGCTGCCTGAAGCCCGGCGTGCCCGACATGAGCGAGCATATCCGCGTCAAATCGGTGATCGGGCGCTTCCTTGAGCACAGCCGTATCTGGGCGTTCGGCAATGGTCGTGCGTTACCCAATGATGGTGCCAAGGTTTTCATTTCGTCGGCCGACTGGATGCCGCGCAATTTCGATCGGCGGGTCGAATATATGCTGCCGATTCTGAACCCGACCGTGCATGATCAGGTGCTCGATCAGGTGATGGTCGCCAATTTGATCGACAACGAACAAAGCTGGGATTTGCAGAGCGACGGCGCCTATGTCCGCACCGATCCGGGTGATCGGCCGTTCAACCTGCACCGTTACTTCATGACCAATCCGTCGCTGTCGGGGCGTGGCGCCGCGCTGGCGACCAGCGATGCGGTGCCCAAATTGTCGCTGCGGCGCCGTGCGGCGCGGACGAGCGCTTAACGCCCGGTGGCCACGCTCTTCTTCCGCAAGAACCGCGCCGAAGCGCTCGGCGGCGATCCGCGCACCGGCATTATCGACATCGGGTCGAATTCGATCCGGCTGGTCGTCTATCAGGGGCCAGCGCGGCTGCCGGCGATCCTGTTCAACGAGAAAGTCATGGCCGGGCTGGGGCGTGGGCTTGGCACCACCGGCGCGATCGAGCCCGGCGCGCTCAAGGTCGCGCGGCTGGCGCTCGCGCGCTTCGCTGCGGTTGCGCGCGAAATGGATGTTAATGAGCTGCGCACCGTTGCGACGGCGGCCGTACGCGATGCGGTGAATGGTCATGATCTGCTCGACGATGCCCGCGCGCTTGGGCTGACGGTTGAGCTGCTCTCGGGCGAGCAGGAGGCTTTGGGGGCCGGGCTGGGCGTGCTGTCCGCCATTCCCGACGCCGATGGCATTGTCGGCGACCTTGGCGGCGGCAGCCTTGAGCTGGTGCGGGTGAAGGACGGCGTGATCGGCGAGCGTGCTTCCTTCCCGCTCGGCGTCTTGCGGCTGGCGGCGCTGAAGGCCGAGGGGCCGCGCAAGTTTGATCGCGCGATCAGCAAGCTGATCGCCGCCGCAGGGTGGGAAGGCGCGGGGGCAGGGTTGCCGCTTTACCTGGTGGGTGGGTCGTGGCGGACGCTCGCGCGGCTCGATATGCACCAGATCGGCTATCCGCTGCCGATCATCCACCAATATGAAATGACGCCGATGGCGGTGTCGCGGCTGGGGCGCACGCTGAGCCATGTGGCGAAGGGCAAGCTGCGCGCGATCCCGAACCTGTCGACGGCGCGTCTCCCTACCTTGCGCGATGCCGGCGCGCTGTTGAGCGTGTTGCTGCGCCATCTCGACGCGCGCACGACCATTGTCTCGGCCTTTGGCTTGCGTGAGGGGCTGCTCTACGCCGGACTCGATCCTGCCGAGCGCGCGCTTGATCCGCTGATCGTGGCGGCACGCGACGAGGGGCGGCGGCTTGGGCGCTTTGCCGAGCATGGCGACATTCTCGATAGCTGGATCGCGCCGCTGTTCGCGGGCGAGGAACCCCGGCTCGCTAGACTGCGGCATGCCGCGTGCCTGCTTGCCGATGTCGGCTGGCGCGCGAACCCGGAGTTCCGTGCCGAACGCGGCGTCGAGATTGCGCTGCACGGCAATTGGGTGGCGATCGACGCACCGGGCCGCGCGCAAGTCGCGCAGGCGCTGTTCAGTTCGCTCGGCGGCGGGCTGACCTCACCGCCGCCAATCCCGGCACTGACCGGCACGGCCGAGACGCGCCGCGCGATGGGCTGGGGCCTGGCGATGCGGCTGGGGCAGCGGCTGTCGGGCGGGCTTGCCGGGCCGCTCCAGCGCAGCCGGATCGACGACGACGGCGCGGCGATCGTGCTGACGCTCCCGGGCGCCGACCGCGCGCTCTACAGCGAAGCGGTCGAGCGGCGACACAAGGCGCTGGCGGGGTTGCTGGGGCGCGGGGTGGCGGTGCGGGGGTAGGGGCCTGCGTTCGCGATGCGGCCAACATTCCTACTTCGTCTGCAGAACAGCCAATGCCTTTATATCTGAACCGTCCGCCTGTGCGCGTGCCGCGCAGAGAATGCTGGTTAGTCGGCCGCCCGTGCGTTCGAGTCCTGTCCAATTCATGATGCAACTCCCGCGAGAGACAGGGACCGGCGTTGCACCTCCAGCAAGATATAGTCGTTCGACACCAAGCATCTGAACGGCGTCGGCCCCAAATCCTTGTTTCCCTTCGATCGTCCCTGCGAAGCCAAGAATCCTGCCATCATCGCCGCTCTTGTCGGAAAACTGTATGAGCACGGTGCCGCGCTCCGTGCGGGTGATGACAACAACGTCACATCCGAATTTGCTGTTTTCACCGTCATCGACTGTAACGCCCGATTTTGCGTCGCACGTACCGTTGGCAATGATAGGCTTGCCTACAATTTGGGAAAATGCGGGCGTGGACAATAAGAGTAAAATGAGCGTGACGATCAGGCGTCTCACTTGGTTTGTCCTTATAGAATATGGCATTTTAAAAGAATGATATTAGTCTGAATTTTGCCTCCATTGGTCAGTCCTCCCTACTCCTCCTCGGCCCGCGTCATCTTCAGCCGCCCGTTCTTCACCGCGAACCCCAGCCGCCCCTCGACCAGCGCGAGGGCGTCCTTGCCGAACTGGTCGTAGCGCCAGCCTTCGAGCATCGCCAATCCCTCGCGCTGCCCCGCCGCCAGCGCCTCCAGCTCTTCGGTCCGCGCCAACAGCTTCGCCGCCACATCGATGTCGCGCGCGCGAATCTTCAACAGCAGCTTGAGCAGATCGGCAACCAGCGCGCCTTCCTTGCCCATGCCGGGCTTGCGGTCGTCGCGCGGGGGCATTTCGTCGGTGCTCATCGGCTTGGCGCCTTCGAGCGCCGCCATCAGCCGCGCGCCGATGTCGTTCTGCGCCCACGCCGCCGAGAGGCCGCGCACGCGCGCGAGATCGGCTTGCTTCTTGGGCGGACTGCCCGCCAGATCGGCGAGCGTCTCGTCCTTGACGATGCGGCCGCGCGGCAAATCCTTGCCCTGCGCCTCGATCTCGCGCCAGCGCGCGAGCGCCTTCAGCCGCCCGAGCACTTCGGGCTTGCGCCCGGCGATCCGCACCCGTCGCCAAGATTCCTCAGGGTCGTTGCGGTAGTTCGCCGGATCGGCGATCCGCTCCATTTCCTGGTCGAGCCACGCGCCGCGCCCGGTCTTGCGCAGTCGGTCGAGCATTTTCGGGAAAATCACCGACAAATGCGTGACGTCACCGATCGCATATTCGATCTGGCGCTTGTCGAGCGGGCGGCGGCTCCAGTCGGTGAAGCGTGCGCCCTTGTCGACCGCGATGCCGAGATAGGTCTCGACCAGATTCTGGTAACCGATCTGCTCGCCTTGCCCGAGCGCCATGGCGGCAATCTGGGTGTCGAACAGCGGATAAGGCGTCTTGCCGGTGAGGTTATAGACGATTTCAATATCCTGCCCGCCGGCGTGAAAGACTTTCAGCACGTCCTCATTCTCGACGAGCAGGTCGAGCAGCGGCTTCAAATCGATGCCGTCGGCCATCGGATCAATCGCGGCGGCCTCGTTCTCGTCGGCGATCTGGATCAGGCACAGCTCGGGCCAATAGCTGTTTTCGCGCATGAATTCGGTGTCGACGGTGATGAACGCCGCGTCGGACAACCGGTGGCATAAATTGGCGAGGCTGGCGGAGTCCGTGATCAGATCATGAATGTGCATGACGCTGGGTAGCATCGCTTCATGACGTCATCTAGCCTTGGCGGGCGTCAAACTGCGCAGCGCATGCTTGACAAGCGCGGGGCGAACGCTTGTTAGGCCGCCATGCATATTTACCGCACGCACACTTGCGCCGAGCTACGCGCCGACAATGTCGGGCAGGAAGTCCGGGTTTCGGGCTGGGTCCACAAGAAGCGCGACCATGGCGATCTCGTCTTCGTCGATCTGCGCGATCATTACGGCATCACCCAGATCGTCACCGAAGTCGACGGCCCCGCCTTTGCCGTGATCGAGAAATTGCGCCCCGAAAGCGTGGTGACGGTGACCGGCAAAGTGACCGCGCGGGCGCCTGAAGTCGTCAATCCCAACCTGCCCACGGGCGCGATCGAAATCCGGGCGGTCGAGGCGGTGGTGCAATCCGCCGCGCAGGAATTGCCGATGCCGGTCGCGGGCGAGGCCGATTACCCTGAGGACATCCGGCTGCGCTATCGCTTCCTCGATCTGCGGCGCGAGCGGTTGCACGCCAACATCATGCTGCGCAGCCATGTCATCGCGTCGCTGCGCCAGCGGATGATCGGGCAGGGCTTTACCGAATTCCAGACGCCGATCCTGACCGCGAGCAGCCCCGAAGGCGCGCGCGACTATCTGGTGCCGAGCCGGGTGCATCCGGGCAAATTCTACGCGCTGCCGCAGGCGCCGCAGATGTTTAAGCAGCTGTTGATGGTCGCGGGCTTCGACCGTTACTTCCAGATCGCGCCATGCTTTCGCGACGAGGATGCGCGGGCGGATCGTAGCCCGGGTGAATTCTACCAGCTCGATTTCGAAATGAGCTTTGTGACGCAAGACGATGTGTTCGCGGCGATCGAGCCGGTGTTGCACGGCGTGTTCGAGGAATTCGCCGACTGGCAGGGGAAGGGCCGCACCGTCAGCGCGCTGCCGTTCAAGCGCATTCCCTACCGCGAATCGATGCTCAAATACGGCAACGACAAGCCCGATCTGCGCAATCCGCTGATTATCACTGACGTGACCGAGCTGTTCCGGGGAAGTGGTTTCGGGCGGTTCGCGTCGATGGTCGAGGGCGGCAATGTCGTCCGCGCGATTGCGGCGCCGAACACCGCCGAGAAGAGCCGCAAATTCTTCGACGACATGAATGCCTGGGCACAGGGTGAAGGCTTCCCCGGCCTTGGCTATGCGACGCAGAAGGACGGCGTGTTCGGCGGCCCGATCGCCAACAATCACGGGCAGGACGGCATGAAGGCGATTGCCGAGGCGCTCGGCCTTGGCCCTAATGACGGCATCTTCTTCGCGGCGGGACCCGCGGCGCAGGCGGCCAAGCTTGCGGGCCTTGCACGCACCCGCGTTGGCGAGCAGCTTGGGCTGATCGACGCCAACCGCTTCGAATTCTGCTGGATCGTCGATTTCCCGATGTTCGAATATGACGAGGACAACAAGAAGATCGATTTCAGCCACAATCCCTTCTCGATGCCGCAAGGCGAGATGGAAGCGCTGGAGACCAAGGATCCGCTCGACATCCTCGCCTATCAATATGACATCGTGTGCAATGGCGTGGAGCTGTCGTCGGGCGCGATCCGGAACCACCGGCCCGACATCATGTACAAGGCGTTCGAGATTGCGGGCTATAGCCAAGCCGATGTCGACAGAAATTTTGCGGGCATGATCAATGCCTTCAAATGCGGTGCGCCGCCGCACGGTGGCTCGGCGCCGGGGGTCGACCGGATCGTGATGCTGATTGCGGGCGAGCCCAATATCCGCGAAGTCGTGGTGTTCCCGATGAACCAGCGCGCCGAAGACCTGATGATGGGCGCCCCCAATTTCGCGACGGCCAAGCAGTTGCGCGAACTTAACCTCCGCCCGTTAGAGGTGGCCAAACCCGGCGCCTGACGCCGGATCAACGAAAGGGCGCGCATGCTGGAGAAGGGGCTGGAACCGGAGACGCCATCGGGCCTCGTCCGCAGCCTCGGCGTGCTCGGCGTGCTGTTCCTGACGCTCTCAGTGGCGACGCCGGTGTCATCATTGTTCGTGATCGTGCCGGGGATGTTCAGTGTCGCGGGGACGGGCGCGGTGTGGGCGATGCTGCTCGCCACGATCGTCTGCATCGCCACGGCCTATGTCTATGCGGAACTCGCGTCGAACTGGCCGGTGGCGGGCGGCGAATATGTGATGGTCGCGCGGACATTGGGGCCGATGGCGGGCTTTGTGATGCTCGGCGTCAACGTGTTCAACAATTTGCTGTTTCCGCCAGTTGCGGGGCTTGGCCTGAGTGCGGTGCTGGCCGCGATCTGGCCGGGGCTACCGCAAATCCCGCTGGCGCTGATCGTGGTGGGGGGCGCGACCCTGGTGTCGCTGCTCCAGATCCGGGTGAATGCGCTGATCACCGGCGCCTTTCTGCTGATCGAGCTGGTCGCGGCGCTGCTGGTGATCGGATTCGGCTTTGGTCATGCCGTGCGCGGGATGGGGGGCTTTCTCGCCGCGCCGGTGATGCTCGCCAGTGACGGCGCACATCTGATTCCCGCAACTGCCGGATCGATTGGCGTTGCCGCATCAATCGCCATTTTTGCGCTCAACGGCTATGGCGCCGCCGTTTATTTCGGCGAGGAAATGCACGAAGCCCCGCGCAAGATCGCCCGCGCGATCTTCTGGGCAATGGTCGCAACGGTCGCGATCGAGGGATTGCCGATCCTCGCCGCGCTGGTCGCCGCGCCCGATCTGGTCGCGCTGTTCAACCATGATGATCCGTTCGGCCATATCGTGCGGCTTTACGGCGGCGGGCAAGCCGCGGACTGGCTTGCGATTGGCGTCGCGATTGCGATCGTCAATGCGGTGATCGCGTGTATCCTCGCCTGCGCGCGCTTCTTCTATGGCACCGCGCGCGATCGGTGCTGGGGGCGCCCGATCGATCAATTGCTGACCGCGATCCACCCGCGCTTCGGATCGCCGTGGATGTCGACGCTGATCGTCGGCGGGGCTGGAGCCGCATGCTGCTTCGTCCCGCTCGAGCAATTGCTGGTGCTGAGCGGCACCGGGCTGATCGCGATTTACGCAGGCATTGCGCTTGCAGTGATCGCCGGACGCCGCAGCGGCCAGACGGCGAACGCGCCGTTCCGTATGCCGCTCTATCCGCTCGCGCCGCTCGTCACACTGGCGGCGCTGGGCTATATCGTCTGGCTCAACTGGCTCGATCCGGGCGAGGGGCGCACCGGCCTGCTGATGACCGGCGCGCAAATCCTGCTCTCAGCCGCCTATTACCGGCTGGTGCTGCGCCCGCGCGGGAACTGGGAAGTGCATGTGCCGGTCGTGACCGCGCCATGATCAAGCTGAGCGATTACGAAGCCGCGCATGACTATTCCGGCAATTTTGATGCCGATCTCGCGGCGCTGCAAGAGCGGCTCGCGCGGATTCAGGTCGCGCATATCTGCCACGGACGCCGCGCAATCGTGATGTTCGAAGGCTGGGACGCGGCCGGCAAGGGCGGCGCGATCCAGCGGCTGACCGCACGCTGGGACCCGCGCTATTACGAAGTCCACCCGGTCGGCGCACCGACAGCGGAGGAAAAGGGTCGCCATTTCCTCTGGCGATTCTGGACGCGGCTGCCAATGGACGGCGACATCGCGGTGTTCGACCGCAGCTGGTACGGGCGCGTCCTCGTCGAACGCGTTGAGGGTTTCGCGATCGAGACCGACTGGAAGCGCGGCTATGACGAGATCAACGAGTTCGAGGCGCAACAGGCTGATTCGGGCACGACGATCGTCAAACTATTTCTCCACATCACCCAGGTCGAGCAGGACAAAAGGCTGAAGGATCGACTGCAGGACCCGTGGAAGCGCTGGAAAACGGGGCTCGAGGATTATCGCAACCGATCGCGACGCGAGGACTATCTTGACGCGATGCACGAGATGTTCAAGCGCACCGACACGCGCTGGGCGCCGTGGACGGTGATCGACGGCAATGACAAGAAATCGGCGCGGATCGCGGCGCTGACGGCGATCGCCGACCGGCTCGAAGCGCATGTGTCGATGGCGCCACCGCCGGTCGATCCCGCGCTGGAAAAGGTCGCGCGCAAGGCGTTGGGGTTGGGTTAGTTCGCCTCGGCTTATAGTGCCAAAACCTCCCATCCGCTCATGCTGAGCTTGTCGAAGCATCGTCCTTCTTTTGCGGGCCGTTGGAAGAAGAAGAACGGCCCTTCGACAAGCTCAGGGCAAACGGTGAGGGAAAACTTCGCACGAACCCGGGCGCGATTCGGCGGGGAGGTGCCGTCTAACCCGCCATCAACGTATCGATTGCGCTTTGCAGGATGTAGCTCGCCGCAAGCTTGTCGACGCGCTCGGCGCGCTTGGCGCGGCTGACGTCCTCGGCGATCATCTGGCGCTCGACGGCCTGCGTCGACCAGCGCTCGTCCTGCAGGAAGATCGGCAGCCCCAGATCGGCCATGTTGCGCGCAAAGGCGCGGCTCGATTGCGAGCGCGGGCTTTCGCTGCCGTCGGTCAGGTTGAGCGGGAGGCCGATGACGATGCCCGCGACCTGCTGCTCGGCAATCAGCGCGGCGAGCGCGGCTTTGTCGGCCGTGAATTTGGTGCGCCGGATCAGCAGTGCGGGCGAGGCAAAGGTCCACCCCGCATCGCACAGCGCGGTGCCGATCGTCTTGGTGCCGACATCGAGCCCGATCAGCCGCCCGCCCTGCGGCAGCGCCGCGCGGAAATCGGTGCGCTCGGTGGTGATCACGGCGCTTTGAACGCCGCCAGTCGCCGCGCGACATCGGCGCGGACATTGGCCCAGAACAGGCTGTAGTCGAACACATGGTAGTTATTGCCGGGCAGCACATAGCGCCCGAATTCGCTCGGCGGCGATCCGATCATCAGGAACCCGCGCCCGGTGCACCGCGCCGGAATGCGGCCCGCGCCGATCGTCGCGGTTTTCAAGTCCGCCGAGGGAAAAAGCGTGCCGAGATTCGCGCTCGCGGGTGCATCGGCATCAGGGGTGCCTGTGATCGGGTTGGTGCAGACCAGCGCGGTGCCGCTGCGCGCGACCCCGGCAAAGCCGGTCGACGCATCAAAGGTGTCGAGGATCATCGCCGGATCAGCGGGCTCGGCGAAGCTTTGCCATGAGAGCAGGCAGCCCGTCTGGTCGGCGCGGGTGCATTCGGGCAGGCCGAGCGCGGGCAGGTCGGCGCTGCGCGACACGGGCCAGCCGACGACATAGGCCGCGACAATGCGCTTCGCGAGCGGCGTGCCCGCGACGCGATCGTGCAGCAGCCGCGCGAGGTGCAGCGCGCCCTGGCTGTGCCCGGCGAGGATGATCGGACGATTGGGGCCGATGTCGCGCAGGAAGGCATCGAATGCCGCGTCGACATCGCGATAAGCGAGATCGAGCGCCTGCTGCGCCGTGGCTTCGTTGGTCAGGAACGCACCGAATGTCGCCTGACGATAGCGCGGCGCCCAGATGGCTGCACTTTCGTTGAACGCGCTCGCCTGCCCACGCAGGAACAGCGCCGCGCGATCATTGGCGGTCGCGTCGTCGAGTGGTGCATTCCAGCGGCTGCGGTCGAGGTACGAGGTCGGGTGGATGAAGAACAGCGCTGCACCCGGATCGGCAGCGGGCGTGTACCCCGGCGGCGTCCAGAGCGCGGGATTGCCGGGCTTGTCGGGGCGCGCAATCCACAGGCGCGCGTCGGCATAATCGGCTGGCGGCACGGCAGGCAGCGCTTGGAATGCCGCCGACGGCACGAACGCGGCACGCATCATCTGCGCGCCGAAAATCCTGAAAGCGAGAAGACCAGCGAGTGCCATGACGATGAGGACGGCGACCAGATAGAGGAATTTGCGCGCCAACCGGGATACTCCGAAAAATGGTGCGGTGCAGCAAAAACTCGCCAGTCGCACGGCAGTTCCCCTGCCGCATGACGGGCGGGCGCGCAATCGCGATCCCGACGCCGCGCAGGTCGACTGAATAGGTTGCGTAAGGCGCGCGCGCGATGCTAGCCGCTCCAGCATGGCAGTAGACATTCCCACCGTAAGAAAAATCGCGAGTCTCGCCCGGATCGCGATCACCGAGGACGAAGCCGCGCGGATCGCGCCCGAGCTCGACAATATCATGGGCTGGATCGAGCAACTCGGCGAAGTCGACACGCATGACGTCGAGCCGATGACGGCGGTGATCGCCAACACGCTGCGGCTGCGCGACGATGTGGTGAACGCCGATCCCCTGACCGGCGGCAATGTCCGCGACGCGGTGCTCGCGAATGCACCCCAGGCCGAGCATGGCTTTTTCACCGTGCCGAAGGTGATCGAATAATGAGCGATATCACCGATCTCGGCGTTGCCGCTTTGCGCGACGGCGTGCGCACCGGCAGCTTCTCCGCGCGCGAAGTCGCCGACGCGTTCATCGCCAAGGTCAGCAAGGCCAAGGCGCTCAATGCGTTTCTGGTTGAGACCCCCGATCACGCGATTGCCGCCGCGACCGAAGCCGATGCCGCACGCGCGGCGGGCGAGACGCTCAAGCCGCTGGCGGGCGTGCCGATCGGGATGAAGGACTTGTTCTGCACCAAGGGCGTGCCGACCACCGCCGCCAGCCTGATCCTCGAAGGCTTCACCCCGCAATATGAATCGACCGTGTCGAGCAATTTGTTCGCGGCAGGGGCAGGGATGCTCGGCAAGCTCAACATGGACCAGTTCGCGATGGGATCGTCGAACGAGACCAGCGCGTTCGGCAACGTCATCTCGCCGTGGCGACGCCGCGACGGTGGCAATGCGCCGCTCGCGCCCGGCGGGTCGTCAGGCGGCAGCTCGGCGGCAGTGTCCGCGCGCTTGTGTCCAGGTGCGACCGGTACCGACACCGGCGGCTCGATCCGCCAGCCTGCCGCGTTCGTCGGCATTTCAGGCATCAAGCCCACCTATGGCCGTTGCTCGCGCTGGGGCGTGGTGGCGTTTGCTTCGTCGCTCGATCAGGCCGGACCAATGGCGCGCGACGTCCGCGACTGCGCGATCCTGTTGGAGGCGATGGCGGGCTTCGATCCGAAGGACGCGACCTCGCTCGACCTGCCGGTGCCGCAGTGGGAAGCCGGACTCAACAGCAGCATGGTCGGCAAGCGGATCGGCATTCCGAAGGAATACCGTGTCGACAATATGCCCGCCGAAATCGACGCACTGTGGCAGCAGGGGATCGACTGGCTGAAGGATGCGGGCGCAGAGATCGTCGAAGTCTCGCTGCCGCACACTAAGTACGCGCTGCCTGCTTACTACATCATCGCGCCCGCTGAAGCCTCGTCGAACCTCGCGCGCTATGACGGCGTGCGCTACGGCCTGCGCGACCTGCCCGAAGGCGCGAACCTGCAGGACATGTACGCGGCGACGCGCGCGGCGGGCTTTGGCGACGAAGTGAAGCGCCGAATCATGATTGGCACTTACGTTTTGTCGGCGGGCTTTTACGACGCGTACTTCACACAGGCTTCGAAGGTCCGCACGCTGATCGCCCGCGATTTCGACCGCGCGTTCGAGGCTTGCGATTACCTCCTGACTCCCACCGCGCCGAGTGCCGCCTTCGCGCTTGGAGAGAAGAGCGCCGATCCGATCGCGATGTATCTGAACGACGTCTTCACGGTGCCGTCGTCGCTGGCGGGGCTGCCCGCGATGAGCGTGCCGGGCGGGCTCGACAAGGCGGGGCTGCCCTTGGGTTTGCAGATCATCGGCCGAGCGCTCGACGAGCAGGGCGTGCTCAATACATGTCTGGCATTGGAAGAGCGTGCCGGGTTTGTCGCGAGGCCCGATTCGTGGTGGTAAAGGCCATTTGAAAGAGGCCTCTCGCAAGCCCCGTTGGCACATGCGCTGGAAAGTGTTACTTGAGTAACACTGGAGAAGTGTGATGAACGCGTCGACCCGTATCGAAACTGGCATGATGACAAGCAAGGGACAGATTCTCATCCCCAAGGCGATTCGCAATGCAGCTGGCCTGCTGCCTGGCCAACCCTATAAAGTGAGTCTGGATTCCGATGGACGCGTGACGGTTGCGCCACTTGGCGATGGGCCAGCGGATATCGAGATGCGGCGGCAGGCACAGGCGAAAGCCATCGATTTATTGGCCGGACGGTTCTTCTTTGGGGGTTCCACCGACGAGGTAATGCGCGAATTGCGGGGCAACTACGCGCCGTGATCTTGGTCGATTCTAACATATTGATCGACGTGCTTGGACGGGATCCTCAATGGTTCGACTGGTCTCGCAGCCAGATTGCGCGAGCGGCTGAAGGCGCCTATCTTTTTGTCAATCCCGTGGTCGCTGCGGAAATCGGCTGGCAGTTCGAAGGTCCGGATCATTTTCGGTTGGTGATGAGCGCATTGCTGATTGGCGTCGAAAGCCTTGACGAGTCGGCAGGCATCCTCGCCAGTAAGGCGTATCAGCGCTATCGAGAGCGCCGCGGCAGCGACGCGCCGCGCCTGCCGCTGCCGGACTTCCTGATTGGCGGCCACGCACAGCACAGAAGTGCGTCCATTCTGACTCGTGATCCGCGCTTTTACGTCACCTATTTCCCCGAACTCACCCTCATCACGCCCGAGACCGAAGCATGACCGAAGCCTCCACCTACACTCTCCGCGGCGAAACCGGCGATTGGGAGGTCGTTGTCGGCCTCGAAGTCCATGCGCAGGTGACCTCCAACGCCAAGCTCTTTTCGGGTGCTGCCACCGCCTTCGGGGCCGAGCCGAACACGCAAGTGTCGCTGGTCGATGCCGCTATGCCCGGCATGCTGCCGGTGCCCAACCGCGAGTGCATCCGCCAAGCGGTGCGCACCGGCATGGCGATCGAGGCGCAGATCAACAAATGGTCGCGGTTCGACCGCAAGAATTATTTCTACGCCGATCTGCCGCAGGGCTATCAGATCAGCCAGCTCTATCATCCGATCGTGGGCGAGGGCGCGATCATGATCAGCCTCGATGACAAGAACCCCGATGCCGCGACCAAGCGGATCGGCGTCGAGCGCATCCATGTCGAGCAGGATGCCGGCAAGCTGATGCACGATCAGCATCCGACGCGCTCGTACGTCGATCTCAACCGATCGGGCGTCGCGCTGATGGAGATCGTGTCAAAGCCGGACATGGCTTCACCCGCTGAAGCAGGCGCTTATCTGTCGAAGCTGCGATCGATCCTGCGCTATGTCGGCTCGTGCGACGGCAACATGGATCAGGGATCGATGCGCGCCGATGTCAATGTCAGCGTGCGCAAGCCCGGCGATCCGCTCGGCACGCGGACGGAGACCAAGAACGTCAATTCGGTCCGCTTCGTGATGGCGGTGGTCGAGCAGGAAGCCAAGCGCCAGATCGCGGTGCTGGAGGCCGGCGGGCGGATCGTCCAGGAAACGCGGCTCTACGATCCCGATCGCGGCGAAACGCGGTCGATGCGGTCGAAGGAAGACGCGCACGAC
Organism: Sphingomonas sp.; assembly: GCF_019749955.1. Classification (GTDB taxonomy): domain Bacteria; phylum Pseudomonadota; class Alphaproteobacteria; order Sphingomonadales; family Sphingomonadaceae; genus Sphingomonas. Next base: position 55,406 of record NZ_JAIEPC010000023.1, on the reverse strand, counting down.
TATCGCTACTTCCCCGATCCCGATCTGCTGCCGCTGGTGCTTGACGACGCGTTTCTAGAGGAATGCCGCGCGAGCTTGCCCGAGATGCCTGACACGAAGCGGGCGCGCTACGAAGCACTTGGCATCACGCCGTATAACGCCGCCGTGCTGACCGCCGATGTCGACGCGGCGCGCTGGTTCGACGCGCTGCTTGAAACGGGCGCCAAGCCGGTTGCGGCGGCCAATTGGGTGACGTCGGAGCTGTTCGGCGCGCTCAACCGGCTCAACAAGGATATTGCCGCTTCGCCCGTGACACCGGCACAGGCAGGCGAGCTGCTCGGCCTCGTCGCCGACGGCACGCTGTCGGGCAGCCTCGCCAAGCAGGTGTTCGAGATCATGCTCGAAACCGGGCAGGGCGCCCCCGCGATCGTCGAAGAGCGCGGGCTCAAGCAGACCAGCGACACTGGCGCGATCGAAGCGGTGATCGCCAAGGTGCTTACCGACAACGCCGACAAGGTTGCGCAGTATAAGGGCGGCAAGGAAGCGCTTTACGGCTTCTTCGTCGGCCAGACGATGAAGGCCATGGGCGGCAAGGCCAATCCGGGCGTGGTCAACGATCTGCTGAAGAAGGCGCTGGCCTAGGCGCCCGCGTCGCACGCCCCTTTGATCCCGGCAATCCATGCCTTGATCAGCGCCACGCCCTCGGCATGCGTCAGGCTGCGGCCGGTTTCGGGCATCATCTCGCCGGGGTCGTTGGTTTCGAGGCGATAGGCGAGGATCGAGCTTTCGGGGTGGCCGGGCACGATCCCATAGCGCCGGTCGCCAGTACCGCGCCCCGCCGCGATCGGCGGCTTGCACGCGCCGAGCTTGCGCAGGTCCATCGTCGGCGAATCGAGCCACAGGCCGGAGACGCGCGCGGGGCCGGTGGCGCTGTGGCAATGCGCGCAATTGGTGTCGAGATAGGCGCGCGCGCGGGCGTCGATCGGCGCACTTGCATCGTCGAAGCGGGCATCGCGTGGCGCGGCATTGGCGGCGGGCGCGCCGGTGAGATAGCCGATCTGCGTCAGCCGGGTGAGCTGGTTGATCGCGCCACCCTCGCCCGGAAAATCGCGGTTTAGGTGGCGTGCCTTCAGCCCGATCGGAAATAACTTCTTCGTCCGGTCGGTCGCGTGGCATCCGGCGCATTGGTTCACATTGGGGACGGTGTAGGTGAAGTGCCTCCGCCTGCCGCCGTCGTCGAAATCGAGCGGGATTTCGGCGCCCGTTCGTTGCAATGTCGCCTCGGTCTGCGCGGCATTCCAGACATAGGGCAGCGCGTCCCAGCCGTTTGCGCGCCGGACCAGCAGCCGGGTCTCGATCAGCCGCGTTTGGCCAAGGTCGAGCCCGGTCACGCCGGTCTGGTAGCTGGCGGGCGTCGCTTTCAGCACGTGCGCGCTGGTGCCGGGGGCAGCGCCCGCAGGCGTGGTGTAATAGAAGGTCTTGGCGATGATCGTGCCGACCGGAAAGTCGAAGGTCTTCGCCGGATCATAAATCGCGCTCATGCCCTTGGGCACGAACACCGCGCGCCATTTCTGCGCATAATCGCTGAACAAGGGCGCCGCGAGTTCATAGCTGACGAGTCCGGCGCGCGGGGCGATGCGACCATCCTTCACGTCGAACAGCCCCCAATCAGCGAGCGATTGCGGATTCTCGTCGGCGTGGAAGGTGACGACGGCAGGCGCGCGCGCGCAGCCCGCCAGCAGCAGCGCAGCGAGCAGCCCAAGCAGCAACCGGATCACGCAGGCGCCGTCACTTCGTCATCATGGCGGGCAGGCTGATCGCGGGCAGGCGCGTCGCGGGCGCGCAATTCAGCCCGGTATCGATATGCGGGCTCGCCGATTTGTTCGGGCCATCGACGTTGAGCACCTTGGCATCGCCGTTCTGGACGCAGATGCCGGGCTTGGCGATCTTGGGATTGGTGAACCCGTCCCACAGCACTGCCGGCAAAGCGCCGCCGCCCAGCGCCTTCAGTGGCGCATATTTCTCGCCGGGATCGGTACCACCGCCCGAAATACGGTTGCCGGTGACGAAGACATTTTCGGGGAAGGGATCATAGGCCGCCGCAACCCCCTTCGTCGCGGCAAAGCCCAGCGAATAGAAGCTCGAGATGATGACGTTGGCGGTCTTGTTATCCTTCAGGTCGTTATCGAAAATCTCGACCTCATCGTTCGAATTGACGATCACACCCGATCCTGACGGGACCGAGGCGACCGCAGTACCCTTCGCGCCGAAATTGACGTGGTTGTTGGCGGTCACCTGATTGCGGAACACGCGGGTCTTGCTGCCGGGGACGGGCAGGTCGGGCATGTTGAATACGAGGATGCCGCCCGCATTGCCGGTCGCGACATTGTCGTGGACGTCAGCACCGGTCGAATTCTCGATCTCGATGCCCGCGACGTTGTTTTCGGCGCGGTTGCGGCGGACGATGATGTTTTTGGACTGGCCGACATAGATGCCAGCATCCGACGCGCCCTTCACGACGCAATCCTCGATCAGGACGTTGGTGACCTGCACCGGGTAGAGGCCGTAAGCGCCGTTCGACGTCTTGGGCGCGCCCGACCAGCCGACCCGCACGCGGCGCATCACTGCATTGGTGGTGCCGTTGATCTTGAGCGCATCGCCCTTGCTGTCTTCGATCGCGACATCTTCGAGCGTGAAATCGTCGCCAGTCACCAGCAGTCCTTCGGCCCCCGAATTCTGCCGCGCGAACGAGAGCACCGATTTGTCCATGCCCGCGCCCTTGATCGTCACGCCATTCGCGGCAAGGCTGAGGCTCCGGGTCAGCGCATATTTGCCCGCCGGGATGGTGATGACACTCCCCGGCTTGGCATCGAGCAGCTGCGTCTGCAGCCGCTTTTCGAATTCGGGGTCGATGGTGAAGCCTTGCGCGTCGGTTTTTGGTGCGCCGGTACAGCCTGAAACAATCAGAATGGCGCCACAGATCGGGGCCCAGAACGGGGGGGTAAGGCGCATGGCGCATCCTCTTCGCTTGGCCAATCCAGATGTCGGCCCGTTCCGCGCAGTCTAGGGCGGCGGCAGGGCGTCTGGCAACGGCTAGCTAAAGGCTGGCTCCCTGAGTAGGATTCGAACCTACGGCCGCTCGATTAACAGTCGAGTGCTCTACCGCTGAGCTATCAGGGAATGCGGTGCGAAGGGCGCTCTATAACCGGCGATTGCGGCATTGCAATAGCTTTGGGGGCGCCGACGCGTCTCGGGTGCTCAAGCGATGAATTGCTCCATCGTGATCCGGTCGTCGAGCGCATGTTCGGGATCGAACAGCAGCGTGAGTTCGCGCGTGCGGTCGATCGCGATTTCGACACTGGCGACATCGCGGACTTCGCGTTGATCGGCGACGGCGCTGACCGGGCGCTTGTGCGGTTCGAGCACGCGCAATCTGATTCGCGCCTTGTCAGGCAGGATCGCCCCGCGCCAGCGTCGAGGGCGAAACGGGCTGATCGGGGTGAGCGCGATGAGCGCCGAGCCGAGCGGCAGGATCGGGCCTTGTGCGGAGAAATTATAGGCCGTCGAGCCGGCTGGCGTCGCCGCGAGAATACCGTCGCACGCCAGTTCGGGGATGACGACACGGTCGTTGAGCGTCACTTCGAGCTTGGCGGTCTCGCGGGTTTCACGCAGCAGCGACACTTCATTGATCGCGGGCAGCGACACCGTCTCGCCCGACATAGTGGTCGCCACCATCCGCAGCGGCGTCACCTTGAATGCCTTGCTTCCCGCGAGCCGCGCGTCGAGGCCATAGACCTGCCAGTCGTTCATCAGGAAGCCGACCGTGCCGAGGTTCATCCCGAAAACCGGCAGCGGATTAGCCGGGCGCTCGAGCTGGCGGTGGAGCGTTTGCAGCATGAAGCCATCGCCGCCGAGCGCGACGATCAGCTCGGCCTGATCCTCGCTCACCCACTCATAGCCGTCGGCGAGTGCCTGAGCGGCTTCCTGCGCTTGCGGCGTCGGCGAGACGGCGAGCGCGCGCCGGGGCTGGCCGGTCATCCGCCGGTGACGCTCATGTGGCGCGCAACCGCTGGCGCGCTGCCGGGGGCGATGGCGAAGTCGTGCCGTTCGGGCTTCCGGATCATCGCGCTGTCGAGCGCCGCGTCGAGCGCGAACAGGCCGCCCTCGCGGATCGCCGCCTTCAGATCGACCTGATCGTCATGGCCTAGGCACATGAACAGCTTGCCCTCGGTCGTCAGCCGCACGCGGTTGCAGGTCGCGCAGAAATTATTGGTCAGCGGCGAAATCAGCCCGAGCTTGGTGCCCCAGGGGCTGACGCGCCAGTAACGCGCCGGGCCGCCGCTATTGTGGTCGCTCGGGTCGAGTGTGAAGCGCGTGGCGAGATCGGCGAATACCGCCGTCAACGGCACGAAGCGATCGGCGCGGTCTTCATCGATCGCGCCGAGCGGCATTGTCTCGATCAGCGACAGGTCGAAGCCATTGGCGCCGCACCATGCCAGCATCTCGGGGATTTCATGGTCGTTGAGCCCTTTCAGCGCGACCAGATTGATCTTGACCTTCAGCCCCGCGTCGCGCGCGGCAAAAATGCCGCCGAGCACTTGGGTAACGTCGCCGTGGCGGGTGATGTGGCGAAAGGTCGCGGGATCGCGGCTGTCGAGGCTGACGTTGATCCGCCGCATGCCCGCTGCATAGAGCGCCTCGGCATGGTCAGCGAGCCGGGTGGCATTGGTCGTCATTGTCAGCTCGTCGAGCCCATGTCCCAGCGAGCGACCGAGCCGCGACACCAGCTCGGTGACATCGCGCCGCACCAGCGGCTCGCCGCCCGACAGCCGGATCTTGGTGACGCCGCGCGCGATGAACCGCTCGGCGATCAGTGCAATTTCTTCAAGGCTCAGCAACTGCGCCTTGGGCAGAAAGGTCATTTCCTCAGCCATGCAGTATCGGCAGCGCAAGTCGCAGCGATCGGTGACCGAGATCCGCAGATAGCTGATCGTGCGACCGTGGCGGTCGATAAGGGCGGGGCCGCAGGACATGGCCCAAGAGCTAGGGCTTCGTGCGAGTGGCGGCAAGGGTATCATCGTGTCACACCGGGGACAACGACTCGCGACGGGAGAGGCCGATGAGCGCGGCAATCGAAGCATTATTGGCGCAGGCGCGCGCCTTGCGCACCGCAGGACAGGCCGATGCCGCAGCCACGGCCTATCGCAATGCGGCCACGCTGGCGCGAACGGAAGACGCGCCGCTCGGGCTGGCGCACGCCTTGCGGCACGTCTCCGATCTGGCCCGCGAGGCCGGGCGCGACGACGAAGCGCTGGCGACCGGCAGCGAGGCGCTCGCGCTTTACCGCGCACAGGCGACACCGCTGCCGCTCGACCTCGCCAATGCGCTCCGCGTGACGGCGCTCGCGCTTGACCTCAATGATCAGCACGACGCTGCGGTGTCCTTGTGGCGCGAAGCGCGCGGCCTCTATGCTGGACTCGGCATTTCCGCCGGGGTTGCCGAATGCGAGCAACACCTGCCGCGACGCGCGACCTGACGGCAGTCAAACCGAAAGCACGAAAAAGCTGATCGACGCGGCCGCCATGACGGCCGTGGCGAGCCAGCCCGCGACGATCATCGGTACAGATAGCGTCAGCCGACCCATCGCGCGCTTGTTGGTCGCGATCAGCATCATCGCCGCCATCAGCGGCGCGGCAAGTACGCCATTGACGACCGCGCTCCAGTAAAGCGCCTTGATCGGATCGATCGGCGTGAAGTTAAGCGCGACCCCGGCCAGCGTCGTCAGCGCGATCACCGCGTAAAAGGCGCGCGCCTCCTTCAGCCCGCGGGCCAGGCCGGTCGTCCAGCCGAACATCTCGCTAACGCCGTAAGCTGCCGACCCCGCCAGCACCGGCACCGCGAGCATGCCCGTGGCGATGATGCCACTCGCGAACAGCGCAAAGGCGAAATCGCCGGCTATCGGGCGGAGCGCCTGCGCGGCCTGCGCCGATGTCTGGATGTCGGTGATGCCTTGCGCGTGGAGCGTCGCTGCGGTTGCGACAATGATCGACAGCGCGATCAGGTTGGAAAAGCCCATGCCGATGATCGTGTCGGTACGAATCCGTCCCAGTTCCGGTCCGGCCGTATCGGGCGCGATGCACAAAGGCTTGACGTGGCGGCGGTGTCCTTCCTCGACTTCCTGGCCGCTCTGCCAGAAGAACAGATAGGGCGAAATCGTCGTGCCCAGCACTGCTACCAGCGCCATCGCATGCGGCGCGTCGAACACCAGCGTCGGGATCAACGTACCGCTCATCGCCCGGTCGACCGGCACTCGCGCGGCAAAGGCGACGGCGACATAGGCAAAGAGCGACAGCGTCGCCCATTTGAGCGCGGCGGCATAGCGCGGATAGGCGACAAACACTTCGAGCGCGATGCAGACCACGCCGAACCCGATCGTGTAGAGATGCACCGACCCGCCCAGCAATTGATCGAGCGCCGCCCCCATCGCGCCGAGATCGGCGCCCAGATTGATGACATTGGCGATTACCAGCAGCCCGACGACGATCCGCACCACGATATGCGGATAATGGCGACGCAGATTTTGCGCGATGCCGGCGCCCGTGACGCTGCCGATGCGCGCGGCGATTTCCTGAATGACGACCATCAGCGGAAAGCTAAACAGCATCGTCCACGCAAGGCTAAAGCCGAACGCCGCGCCGACCTGGCTGTAGGTCGCGATGCCGCTGGGGTCGTCATCGGCGGCACCGGTGACCAGCCCGGGACCGAGCTTGCGCAGCAGCCCGACCGCCGGGCGCGACGGTGCGGGGTCGACGCCCGCTGGAATATCCGCCGCCATGGCCGAATGCCTAGGCTTTGCGACAGGGCTTACCAAGCGCGATATCGCTGTCCGAACGGGCTGGGGTCAGGCGGTAGCGAAGCCCGGCGGGCGCTGCTACGCTGGCGGCTGATGACGCAACCGCCGCTGCCCGATCCGAATTATGATACCGCCCCCGACCCGGCGCCCTTGTTCATCCTGTCGTTTCGCCAGCGCGATGAAATCGCCGCGCTCGCCGGGCGCAGCGGATGGCAGGCCATCGCCGCACGCCGCAGCGATGGCGCGGTCGAACGCTATAACGCCAGCGGCGCCGCCCTTGCGGTGGTCGATGCGCGCGGGGCGCTGAGCGAGGGGCTGGCGGCGACCGCGGCGCTGGGGGCTGCGGTGGCGCAGCGCGGCGGGGCACTGCTGGTGCTGGTGTCGCGCGGCGATGTCGGCGCCCTGGCATCGCTTTACGAAGCGGGCGCGACGCATTTCCTGTCGAGCCCACACAGCGAAGGCGAATTCGTCGAAGCGTTGCGCTTTGCCGCGCGTCATGTCGGGCGGCGTGGTGGCGAGCCGGTGGCGCCGCTCGGCTGGCGGATCGACGCCAGCGGCGCGGTGCGGCTGACGCCCGCGCTGGCCGATCTGCTCGATGCCCCTGCCGCGCCGACGCCGCGCTGGCTGCTTGGCCATGTCCACCCCGATGATCGCGCCACCGCGCTCGCGGCGTGGCGGCGGCTCCGCGCGAGCGGCACGCCGACGGCCTTTGCGCATGATCTGGCCGCGCTGGGGCGGGTGGTCGAACATCTCCAGCATGATCCCGCCACCGGCACCACCGAAGCGGTGGTCGAGCGGCTGGGCGCTGCACCCGAAGCCGCTGTCATCCTGCGCGATGCGCTGTCGGGGGTGCGCGATGCCGCCGGCGCGCGGCGCTGGCTCGACCGGCAATTGGGCGAGGGGCGGGGGATCCAGGCCGCGCTGATTGCGCTCAATCGCTTCGACATTGTGAACACGGCTTATGGCCGCACGGCGGGCGACGGCCTGCTCCGCGCGGCCCAGCGCCGGATCGAGGAAGTCGCCGCCGATCTGTTCGGTCGCGGCGCGGTGGTCGCGCGCATGGGCGGCTCGGAATTTCTGCTCGCGGTCGAAGACAGTCCGGCGCGGATAGAGCTTGCCGCCGGGCGTTGCGCCGAGGGGCTTGCGCGGCCCTTCGTCGCGGGCGGGGCGGTGGCGGTGCTGGGCTGCCGGATCGGCATCGCGCCCGCGCGCCTGCCCGACGAAACCGCTGCAAGCCTGCTGCGTCGCGCGGGCGAGGCACTGGCGATTGCGCGCGCGTCCGATAGCCTGACGATCCATGTCGCGCGCGAGGGTGAGGCGGGGCCGTCGCTCGATACGCTGGCGGTCGATCTGCGCAACGCCATCGATCGCGGCGAAATCGATATCGTTTTCCAGCCGCAAGTCGCGATCGGCAGTGGCGCGATTGTCGGCGTTGAAGCGCTGGCGCGTTGGGAGCATCCGGTGCTCGGGCCGCTCGGCGCCGAAACTTTGTTCGCTGCTGCCGACCGCGCCGATCTGTCGATTGGCCTGTCGGACCATATCCAGCGCACCGCGCTCGCCCGCGCGGCGGCTTGGCCCGCCGCGCTCGCCAAGCTCCGGCTGGCGATCAACCTGACGGCTGCCGATATCGCGCGGCCGGGGTTTGCGGATATCTTCCTCGACCGCGTCGACGCGAGCGGCTTTGCGCGCGGGCGGTTGACGGTCGAGATCACCGAGAGCGGGCTGATCGAGGATCTCGGGATTGCCGCTGCACTGCTGTCCGAGTTGCGCAGCGCTGGGTGCCGCGTGGCGATCGACGATTTCGGCACGGGTTATTCGAGTCTCGCTTATCTCAAAGCGCTGCCGCTCGATTACCTCAAAATCGACAAGAAGCTGGCGCAGGATATCGCCGGATCGACCCGCGACCGCATCGTCGTGCGCGGGGTGATCGATATGGCGCGCTCGCTGGGGCTGGCGGTGATCGCCGAGGGTGTGGAAACGCCCGAACAGCTCGATTTGCTCGCCAAGGAAGGCTGCCAATATTATCAGGGTTATCTCTGCGCCGAGCCGCTCGATGTGGCCGCGCTGGCCGCGCTGATCACCACGCGAAAGGAATGACGATGTCGAAACTGGCCTGGATCGGCTTGCCCGCTGCGATTGCGTTGGTCGCGCCTGCCGTCGCGCATCCGCCCGAAAAACATGCGGTCGAAGCGGCGATGACCGCGAGCGCTGCCGGGTGGAACAAGGGCGATGTGAATGCCTTCATGGCAGTCTATTCGGACGGTCCCCAGACGAGTTTCGTCACCAAAGAGGGGCTGCTGCGCGGCAAGGCCGCGATGATCACGCGGTACAAGGCGCGCTACAGCTTCGACGATCCGGCCAAGCGCGGGGTCCTGACCTTCAAGACGCTCGATTTTCGCCTGCTCGATGCGACCCATGCGCTTTACATCGGCCAGTATCTGCTGACCTATCCGAACGGCAAAACCGCGACCGGGCCGACCTCGCTCATCTTCGCGAAGGAAGCGGGCGGCTGGAAGATCATTGCCGACCACAGCAGCTAAGGGCAGCTAGGCTTTCGTGCTGTTGCGCGCGGCGAGATCGAGAATTTCGACCAGCGCGAAGGCCGCGCCCATGCCGCGCGCCAGCGCTTCGAACAGCACGAGCGCATCGGGGTCGATTGGCCGCGTTTCCTTCCAATAGGCGCAGATCGCATAGCTTGGCGGGTGGTCGCCGATCGGCACGGCGACGAGGCTGCGGATGAAGGTCGCGAGATAGACATTGAGCGGAATGTTCTCGACATGGGTGATGTCAGGCACGTTGATCGTCCGCTCTTCGGTCATCGCGCGACCGGCAAGGCATTTGTCGATCGGAAATTGCAGACCGGTCCAAAGCGGTTCGTCTGTGTCCTCGGCGAGATAGTCGGTCTCCTCGCCGATGCGCTTGACGATCGTGATACCGTCGGCGCGCGCAATCCGGCGGGCAGTGGCATGGGCGAGCGTCACTACGTCAGCCGCCGAACGCGCCTGCGCCATTTGCCGCACCGTTTCGGCGAGCAGCGTCCAGCGCGCGGTGATGTCCAAGTCGGCCATGCCGTCCTCCCCAGCGGGTGCGACATAGCATGAGGCGATATCAATGCGCCACTGGCGGGAACAGCGCGACGGGATTGGCTATTCGGTCGCCATTGCTTCGTTGCTCATTGTCTCGCTGGCATCCGAAATGCGCTTATGCTCGGTCAACGCGAGCGGGGCTTCAGGCGCGGGCTTGGCCCATGGTTGCATCTTTACGCAAAAGCCGCTGCGATTGCCGCATTCGCGCACTTCGCCGGTTTTGGTATCGGTGACGAAGACAACATAATCGTCGTCGTCCAGCGTTGCCGCTTTGTCGGACGTTGGCTTGGGCGCATCGGCAAGCTTGCGCCATTGATCGCCCGGCGTTGCGATGCCGACCCCTTCATAGCGCCCACTGTGGCGCTCTGACGAGGATCCGCCGACAGTTTCAATCTTGTGGCAGCCCGCAAACACGGGGACGACGACGAACAGCAACAAGGCGTGACGTTCCATCGACCGACTCCCTATATTCCTACTGTTCGAGTAGACTATTAACTGACCGCTTTTGCAAGCGACATTGGCCATCTGACTGCGCCCCGCTCCATGCGGTGACCAAAGTCGCACGAGTATCACTGACCTTTTGCCGCGAGCCTATTGCCGCTGGTCGTCGAGCCAGTGCTTGAACGGCCGCTCTGCCAGCGCGGCGTTCGCGCGCGCGACGGCATCGACCAGCATGCCGCCAACGGCGGTATCGAGCGCTTCGGTTGCGGCGCGGGCCGTTGCCCAATGGCATTCGAGGCGCGGCATTAGGGCAAGCGTGGCATCGCTCAAGTCAACGATCCGCTCGCGCGCATCGCGGCCTTTGGTCACGGTAACGAGCTGGCGCGCAGCCATTTGCGCGATCGTCTGGCTGACCGCCGAGTGCGAGACGCCAAGCTGATCGGCGAGGCCGCGCAGCGTGAGCGGGCCGTGGGCGAGGATGGCGCGCAGGATCGGCGTGTAGCGCGGTCGGAAATCGAGCCCGTCAGCGACATAAGCCGCTTCGAGCGCGCCATCGAGCTGATCGATCAAACGGCGAAGCGCGGCACCGAAACTGGCAGCGCCGGAGGTGTGGTTGTTCGACATCCCCGCATTTTAGCACTTCACAAGGCCGAGACAAGTTATATAAGCGCTTACAGTTACAACTGTAGTCATGAGGTGGATGATGGACTTGGCAGTGGAGCGGCGCGCATTTTTGGGGCTTTCAGCGGCGGGTATTGCAGCACTTGGTAGCGGTGCGGCGTTCGCGCAGGCGGGGTCGAACGAGCTTGCGGCAGCGGTGGCGAAGCTCGCCGACCTGCTCGAATCGGGCTATGTGATGCCTGACATCGGCAAGCGCTACGCCCAGATGCTGCGTACCAAGCTCGCAAGCGGGGGGTATGCGGCGATCACCGATCCGGCCCAATTGGGCGATCAACTGACCGCCGATCTGCAGGCGGTATCCGCCGACAATCATTTGCGCATCGCGCCTGCTGCGGCGTTGCCCGGCGGACCGCCACGCGCGCCAACCGGTGCGCCTCCATCCGCGCGCGTGCGCCGCCGGGCGTCGGTCGAGGACGCTGGCTGGCTGGCGAAGGGCGTCGCCTATATCCGCTTCATCGGGTTTACCGGAGAGCCGACTGCCCTCGCGACGGTCCGCGACTTCATGGCGGCGCATGCGAGCGCGAACGCCCTCATCATCGACTGCCGCTACAATGGCGGCGGCGGTATCGACGAAATGGGCGTGATGCTGCCCTATCTCTATCCGCGCGAAACGGTGCTCGCGCAGATGGAAATGGTCGAAGCGATTGCCAAGACGCGCGGCTCGCCGTTCGAGGGCGAGGTGGGGATCAGGGACGTTGCTGGGCCAGCAGGCATTGCCCGCAAAGAGCATTTTGTCCTGCCCCACGCGACGGAGAAGCGGCTGTTCGGCGCCAAGGCCTTTTACCTGGTTTCCAAGGGGACCGCGTCGGCGGGCGAGCATCTTGCGCTCGCGTTCAAGCATACGGGCCGCGCGAAGCTGATCGGCGAAACCACGGCGGGCGCCAATCATTTCGGCGGATTCGAGCCGCTCGGGGCCGGGCTCGCGGTGTTCCTGCCGGTGGGGCGGGCAATCGATCCGACGACAGGGAAGGATTGGGAAGGGACCGGCTTTGCGCCCGACATCGCCTGCGCGCCGACCGCTGCGGTCGAGGAAGCGTTGAAGCAGTGCGGCGTGGCGATCTGACGCGTCAGCCCACTGCCTTGGCAAGCCCCCGCGCGAGTTGCAGCGCACCGTTGAGCCGCGCTTTGGGATCGCCCCAGGCGCGGGTCAGCACGAGCTTCGAATCGGGCCGCAGCTTGGCAATGCCGCCGAGTCGCTCGACATAGGCCAGCAGCCCCGGAATGTTCGGCGGATTGTCGTCATGGAACGCGACCAGCGCCCCGCGCGGACCGACGTCGATCTTGGCGACGCACGCCTTTTTCGCATGCAGCTTGATCTCAATGAGGCGGATCAGATTCTCGGTCGCGTCGGGCAGCGGGCCGAAGCGGTCGATCAGTTCAGCGGCGAAGGATTCGATGCCCTGGGGCTCGTCAATGTCGTTGAGGCGGCGGTAGAGCCCCATGCGCAGATCGAGATCGGGGACATAATCGTCGGGGATCAAGATCGGCGCGTCGATCGTGATCTGGGGTGAGAAGTCGCGTGGACGCTTCGCCATGCCGCCGGCCTTGGCGTCCATGATCGCTTCCTCAAGCATCGACTGGTAGAGTTCATAGCCGACTTCGCGGATATGCCCCGATTGCTCGTCGCCAAGCAGATTGCCCGCACCCCGAATGTCGAGATCGTGGCTCGCGAGCTGGAACCCCGCGCCGAGTGATTCGAGATCGGAAAGGACTTTGAGCCGCTTCTCGGCGGTTTCGGTGACGATCCGGTCGGCTGGCGTCGTGAGGTAAGCGTAGGCTCGCGTCTTGGCGCGCCCGACGCGCCCGCGCAGTTGATAGAGCTGGGCGAGGCCGAAGCGATCGGCGCGGTGGATGATCATCGTGTTCGCGCTTGGGATGTCGAGGCCCGATTCGACAATCGTCGTCGACACGAGCACTTCGAATTTCTTGTCGTAGAAGGCGCTCATCCGCTCTTCGACTTGCGTCGGCGCCATCTGGCCGTGCGCGACGACGTAGCGGACTTCGGGGACGTGCTCGCGCAGAAATTCCTCGATCTCGGGCAGGTCGGCGATGCGCGGGGTGACGAAGAAGCTTTGCCCGCCGCGGTAATGCTCGCGCAGCAGCGCCTCGCGCAGCACCACCGGGTCCCACGGCATCACATAGGTGCGCACCGCGAGCCGGTCGACCGGCGGGGTCTGGATCACCGACAGTTCGCGCAGGCCGCTCATCGCCATCTGGAGCGTGCGCGGGATTGGCGTCGCGGTGAGGGTGAGGACATGGACATCGCTCTTGAGCGCCTTCAGCCGCTCCTTGTGCGTGACCCCGAACCGCTGTTCCTCATCCACCACGACAAGGCCTAGCCGCTTGAAGCCGACGCTCTTGGCGAGGATGGCATGAGTGCCGATGACGATGTCGATCGTGCCGGCCTCGAGCCCCTCGCGCGTCGTCTTGGCCTCGGCGGCGGTGACGAGGCGCGACAGGCGCCCGATCCTGAGCGGGAAGCCTTCGAAACGCGCGACGAAGTTGTTGTAATGCTGGCGCGCGAGCAACGTCGTCGGGCAGACCACTGCGACTTGCAGCCCCGCCATCGCCGCCACGAAGGCGGCGCGCAGCGCGATCTCGGTCTTGCCGAAGCCGACATCGCCGACGATCAGCCGGTCCATCGGCTTGCCCGCCGCCAGATCGTCGAGCACTTCGCCGATCGCGCGGTCCTGATCGTCGGTTTCCTGGTACGGAAAGCGATCGACAAAGCTCGGATAGCCACTCGCATCGGGTTCGGCGATTTCGCCGGGGCGCAGCGCGCGTTCGGCTGCGATCGCAATCAGTTCACCCGCAATCTCGCGGATGCGATCCTTCATCTTCGACTTGCGCCGCTGCCATGCCTCGCCGCCCAGCCGGTCGAGCGTCCCCGCCTCGTCGCTGCCATAGCGGCTGAGCACGTCGATGTTCTCAACGGGCACGTAGAGCTTGTCGCCGCCGGCATATTCGAGCGCGACGCAATCATGCGGACTCTGGCCGACCGGGATTTGCGTCAGCCCGATATAGCGGCCGATGCCGTGATCGACATGGACGACGAGATCGCCAGGAGTGAGCGTCGCCAGTTCGGCGAGGAAGGCGTCGGCCGACTTGCGGCGCTTGGTCCGGCGCACCAGCCGGTCGCCGAGCATGTCCTGCTCGGTCAGCACCGCGACATCGGGCGCGGTAAAGCCGTGGTCGAGCGGCAGGACGATCAGCGCGACATTGCCGCTGGCAGCAAGCCCCAGCGCGTCCTGCCAGCTATCCGCCTTCATCAGCCGCTTCAGGCCATGATCGGCGAGCAACCCCGACAGCCGGTCGCGCGCGCCGATCGAATAGCTGGCGAGCACGAGTTTGCGCTTTTTCATCACCTTGGCGGCGTGATCGGTCACGGCTTCGTAGATATTGGCGCCCGATGCGCGCTCGGGCGCGAAGTCGCGCGGGCCGTCGACGTCGAATTCGAGCACGCGCTCGCTTGCGGGTTCGTGGAACGGGGTGACGAGGTGGGCCTTCGCGCTCTCAAGCCGCGCCTGCCATTCGGTGGGGGCGAGATAGAGCTGGTCGGCGGGGAGCGGGCGATAGCTGCCGGGATCGTTCGACTGAGCGCGAACGCGGTTGGCGTGATAATCGCTGATCGCCTCGAACCGGCTTTCGACCGCGCTCGCGACCCCCGAATCGCACACGATCACGGTGTCGTCGCCAAGATGGTCGAACAGGGTTGCGAGCTTTTCCTCGAACAGCGGCAGCCAATGCTCCATCCCCGCCAGCCGCCGCCCCTCGCTGATCGCCTGATAAAGCGGATCGCCGGTCGCGGTCGCGCCGAAGCGGTCGCGGTAGCGGGTGCGGAAGCGCTTGACGCTGTCCTCGTCGAGCAACGCTTCGGACGCGGGCAACAGCGTGAAGCCATCGAGCCGCCCGGTCGTGCGCTGGTCGGCGGGGTCGAAAGTGCGGACCGATTCGATCTCGTCGCCGAAAAAATCGAGCCGCAGACTTGCCTCGGCTCCGCTGGGGAACAGATCGACCAGCCCGCCGCGCACCGCATATTCGCCCGAATCGGTCACCGTCTCTACGCGCATATAGCCATTGGCCTGGAGTAGCCCTGCAACTCGGTCGCGCCCGATCCGCTCGCCCGGCGCGAGTGTCGCGACGAGCTGGCGGATGCGGAATGGGGTGAGCGTGCGTTGCGCGGCGGCGTTGGCGGTCGTCAGGATCAACTGCGGGCGGGTGCGCTTGGCTTGCAGCTTGTGGAGCGCCGCCACCCGCTCGGCCATCACTCGCAGCGTGGGCGAGGCGCGGTCATAGGGCAGGCAATCCCACGCCGGATAGGCGATCGTCTCGATCTCGGGCGCGAAAAAGGGCGCCGCCGCCTCGATCGCGCGCATCGCCGCTTCGTCGGGGGCGATGAACACGGTGCGCCCAGCCGCGCGCGCGAGATCGGCGAGCAGCCAGGGCAGGAAGCCGTTCGGCACCCCCGCAAGGGTGAGCGGTGCGGGGGCGGTGAGGAGAGTGGCGAGGTTGGGCATTGGCGACTTAGTCGGCCACCGGCACGTAATTTAGCACCTTCAGCGCCGCGAGGATCGATCCCTCATAGCGCGCGGGCGCCACCTGCGTCGCCATCGCCCAGGCCATGATGTCGACGTCCTGCTCCTCGATCAGTTCCTCGAACAGCGCCATCTCGGCCTCCGACCAGCCGGCGCCATGCGCGTCGAAGAAGCCGCCGATCAGCAGATCGGCTTCCTTGGTGCCGCGGTGGTGCGCGCGGAAGTGCAGGCGTTTCAGGCGAGTCTCGCGGTCCATCAAACACTCCAACGGCGATTGGCCGGGTCACCGCTTGGAAGCAGGTGCCGGCTCGGGTTACAGAGGCGACATAGTCATGCGCCCGCAAATCCTCAATCCACTGTTCGCCGAGATCACCGCGCTGAAGGGCGTGGGGCCAGCACTCGCCAAACCGCTCGACCGGCTGGGGATCGCGCGCGTGATCGACGTGGCCTTTCATCTGCCGACCGGGTGGATCGACCGCGTCGCGCGCGACGAGCTCGACATGGCGGATGCCGGGCAGACGGTCGTGATCACGCTGACGGCGGTCGATTACAAGCAAGGCGGGCGCGGGCCGATGCGGGTGCATGCCACCGATGCCAAGGGCAATTACGTCAGCCTCGTCTATTTCGGCGGCAATGGCGGCTGGGTGAAGAAGCTGCTGCCCTTGGGCGAAGCGCGGCGCGTGTCGGGGCGGCTCGAAATGTACGGGCAGGAATTGCGGATCATCCACCCCGATCACGTCGTCCCGCTCGACGAGGCCGATGGGATTGGCGGGCGCGAGGCGATCTATCCGCTGTCCGATGGCATGACGTCAAAGCGGTTGGGCCTGCTCGCGGGCCAGGCGATCGAGCGCGCGCCCGATCTGCCCGAATGGGTCGAGCCGGGGCTGCTCGCGCAGCGCGGCTGGCCGGGATGGCGCGAAGCCCTCGTCCGCGTTCACGCCGATCCGCAGGACGGGCCTGCGCGGGCGAGGCTCGCCTATGACGAAGCGTTCGCCAACCAACTCGCGTTGACTTTGGTGCGCGCCTCCACCCGCGCACGCAAGGGTAGGGCGCTGGTCGGCGACGGACGGCTGCGCGCGATGCTTCAGCTACCCTACCAGCCGACCGGCGCGCAGACCCGGTCAGTGGCGGAGATCGAGGGCGATCTGCGCCAGACCCAGCCGATGCTGCGGCTGCTGCAAGGCGATGTCGGATCGGGCAAGACGCTGGTCGCGGCGATGGCGCTGCTGATCGCGGTGGAAGCGGGGACGCAAGGCGCGTTCCTTGCTCCCACCGAAATCCTCGCGCGCCAGCATTTCGACAGTCTCCAGCGGTTGCTCGCGGGGCTACCGGTCAACATCGCGGTGCTCACCGGGCGCGACAAGGGGCGCGTGCGCGAGGCGACCTTGATGGGCCTCGCCGATGGGTCGATCGATATCCTGATCGGCACCCACGCGATCTTCCAGGAGGCGGTCGGCTATAAAGACCTCGGCCTGATCGTGGTCGACGAGCAGCACCGCTTCGGCGTCGCCGAGCGGATGATGCTCACCGCCAAGGGCCAGCACCCGCATTTGCTCGCAATGACCGCAACGCCGATTCCGCGCACCCTGACGCTGGCCGTTTACGGCGAGATGGACGTCAGCAAGCTCGACGAAATGCCGCCGGGCCGCACGCCGATCGAGACGCGCGTGATCTCGGAGGACCGGCTCGCCGATGTCGTCGAGGGGCTGGGGCGGCATTTGGCGGCGGGGGGGCAGGCCTATTGGGTGTGCCCGCTGGTCGAGGAGTCCGAGAAGAGCGATCTCGCTGCTGCCGAGGCCCGCGCCGAAACACTGCGCGCGCGCTTCGGCGACAAGGTCGCGCTGGTGCATGGGCGGATGAAGGGGCCGGAAAAGGACGCGGTGATGGCCGCCTTCTCGGCGGGGCGCACCGGGGTGCTGGTCGCGACGACGGTGATCGAGGTCGGTGTCGATGTGCCGAATGCGACCCTCATCGTAATCGAAGCCGCCGATCGCTTTGGCCTCGCCCAGCTGCACCAGTTGCGCGGGCGGGTGGGGCGCGGGAGCGGGGCATCGAACTGTCTGCTGATCCGTGGGAGCCACCTCAGCGAAACAGCGCGCGCGCGGCTCGCGTTGATGCGCGAGACCAACGACGGCTTCCGCATCGCCGAGGAGGATTTGCGGTTGCGCGGCGCGGGTGAATTGCTCGGCACGCGCCAATCGGGCGAAGCGCAATTCCGGCTCGCCAGCCCGGAGATGCTGAGCGAGTTGCTGCCGATCGCGCACGACGACACAAGGCTGCTGATCGACCGCGACGGCGGGCTGGCGGGCGGGCGGGGCCAAGCGGCGCGGCTGGCGCTCTACCTGTTCGAACGCGACGCGGGGGTGGCGCTGCTCCGGTCGGGGTAGCCGACGCTCCCCCTAAATCGCTGGATCAGAGTTTGATGTCTCCCCATTCAACCGTTTGTTTCGAGCGAAGTCGAGAAACCGGCCACAAGCGACACCCCAGCGCGTCTCGACTATGCTCGACACGAACGGATTGAGGGTTCTCCGATTAGACCACAACCTCAGCGCGGCTTGAGCATGGCCGCGAGCAGATCATAATAATCCGCCAGCTCGATCATCCGGTCGAGCTCGCAGCCGATCCGTCCACCGAGCGACCAGCGGATCTGCGCAACCACAACCCCGATGACGGGCAAGGTGATGTGCAGCCGGTCGCCTTCGCGGAACTCGCCTTCGCACCGCGCCATCAGCCCCAGCGCCGAGATGTTGACGATCACCAGCGCCAGCGGGCGCGCATCGGGGCCGATGGCGCGGGCGCGATAATGCACTTCGTCGCGGCCGACGATCCGATCATCCCGATATGCGGCGGCCATGCTGCCTGCCATATTCGCCATCCTTGTTTGCTGCCCGTCTGGAAGCTCGCAGTTGCAGGTAAATGGCGCCGGTAGAAAAAGGCCTAACGCGGGATTGATTACAACTTATTGTGTAGAGGTCAGCAGGCCGTGGTTCTTCTTGCCGGCCGACAGCCGGACGGGTTCGGCACCGATCGCGATCACCAGCGCTTCGTCGGCCACCTTCTCGCCGTCGACCCGGGCGCCGCCGCCCTTGATCAGCCGCCGCGCTTCGCCCTTGGATGCCGCAAAGCCCAGCGCAACGAGGGCGTCGACCAACGCGATGCTGCCGCCCGCAACGGCAAAGGTCGGCAGCGCGCCGCCCGCGTCGCCTTCCTCGAACAGCCGCCGTGCGGTGTCGGCGGCTTCGCTGGCGGCTGCCTCGCCCCGGCACATCACCGTCGCGGCATTGGCGAGCGCGATCTTGGCGGCGTTGATCTCGGCGCCTTCGAGCGCCTCGAGCCGCGCGATCTCATCCAGCGGCACATCGGTGAACAAGCGCAGCCAGCGCCCGACATCGCGATCGTCAGTGTTGCGCCAGAATTGCCAGTAATCATAATGTGATAGCTGGTCTTCGTGCAGCCAAACCGCGCCCGACACCGATTTGCCCATCTTGCTGCCATCGGCCTTGGTCACCAGCGGTGCGGTGACGCCGAACACTTCGGTACCGTCGATCCGCCGCGCCAGTTCGATCCCGTTGACGATATTGCCCCATTGATCCGATCCACCCAGTTGCAGGCGGCAGCCGACGCGCCTCGAAAGCTCAAGAAAATCATAGGCCTGGAGGATCATGTAGTTGAATTCCAGGAAGGTCAGCGGCTGCTCGCGATCCAGCCGCAGCTTGACCGAATCAAACGCCAGCATCCGGTTGATCGTGAAATGGCGGCCGATGTCGCGCAGGAACGGGATATATTCAAGCGAGTCCAGCCAATCGGCATTGTTGACCATGATCGCGTCGGTCGGGCCGTCGCCAAAGGTCAAAAATCGTTCGAAAATCCGCTTGATCGAGGCGATATTGGCGTTGATGCCGTCATCGTCGAGCAGCTTGCGGACTTCATCCTTGCCCGATGGATCGCCGACCTTGGTCGTCCCGCCGCCCATCACGACGATCGGCTTGTGCCCCGCCTGTTGCAGGCGGCGCAGCAGCATGATCACCATCAGATTGCCGACGTGCAGCGACGGCGCGGTCGCATCGAAACCGATATAGCCCGGTACGATCTGCTTCGCCGCCAGCGCGTCGAGTCCTGCTGCGTCGGTCAGCTGGTGGATATAGCCGCGGCTGTCGAGCAGGCGGAGCAGATCGGAAGCATAGGTCATGCCGACCGCTTAGAGGAAAGTGCCGCGCTCGTGCAATCTCAGCGCGCAGGCAACTGCGTCAGCGGATCGACCGGGGTGCGGCCCTTGCGCAGTTCGAAATGGAGTTCGGGCCGGTCGGCCGTACCGCTTGCGCCTGAAAGCGCGATCGTCTGGCCCCGTTTGATCACTTGCCCGCGCTGGACGAGCAACTGGCTGTTGTGGCCGTACACACTGACCCAGCCGTCGCTGTGCTTGACCATCACCAGACTGCCGAGGCCCGGCACGCCATCGCCGACATAGAGGACCACGCCATCGGCTGTGGCGAGCACCGGTGTTCCAGCGCGCGCGGCAATCTTGATCCCGTCCATCCGCTCGCCGGTGCCGCCGGGGCCGAAGCGTCGCACGACATTGCCCGTGATCGGCCAGCCAAACCCGCCGGTGCGGCGCGGTGGCGCGGCGATGGCGGCTTCGGGCGGCAGGATGCGCGTCGGCGAGCTGGTCGGCGGGGCGGGGCGTGTGTTCGCGGCGAGCGCGGGCTCGCTGCCGGTGACGATATCGTCAATGTCGAGGTGGAAAGCGGCGGCACGTTCGGCGGCGCTCGGCGGGGTGCTGCTGCTGCGGGGGATGATAATCCGCCGCCCGGCACGGAGCACATAGGGTTCGAACAGATCATTGGCGGCGACGATCTGCGCCCAGGGCACGCCATAGGCGCGGGCAATGGCGATGCCGGTCTCGCCGGGTCGGACGAGGTGATAGCGCCCCGCCGGGATGTGCAACCGCTGGCCGACATAGACGGTATAGGGCGGGATCAAGCCATTGGCGTTGCCGATCGCTTCGGTCCCGGCGCCGGTGCGGTTGGCGATGGCGCGCAGCGTGTCGCCCGCCACCACGACATAGTCGCTCGCGGTGACATCGACCGCATCGGGGGTGACGGGGCGCGCTTCCCACGCCGGGCGCGGCGGCGGGCCGGGCAAGCGCGTGTCGGCCTCAACCTGCGGCGGCGGCAGCGTCGGGCGACGTTCGGGCGGGTAATCACCTGCGCGCTCGATCGGCGGCGGCACACAGCCAGCGACCAGCGCCAGCGCCGCCAGAGCCAGCATTTTCCCCCACCGCCGCATCTTCAAGCCACCTTCGTTAACGATACGCCGCCGCCAGCATATCGAGCGATTCGCGATGTGTCAGGTCGAGATGGAGCGGCGTCACCGAAATGTAACCATCGGCGACCGCTTCGACATCGGTCGACTGCGCGGGCGTCTCGATCGACGGCCCCAGACCGAACCAGTGATATTCATATCCGCGCGGATCGCGATTGGTGACGATCTGCAACCGGCCATAGTCGCGCAGGCCCTGACCGACGACACGCACGCCAAGCACGTCGGCGGCGGGCAGCGCGGGGAAATTGATGTTGACCAGCGTGCGTGGCGCGAGCGGCGCATCGAGCAGCGGGCGCAGCACGCGCTCACCCCAAGTGCTGGCCGCTTCGAACGGGACGACATCGCCCATGCCTTCGCGAGCATAGGCTTGGCTCAGCGCAATCGATCGGACCCCGGCAAGCGCCCCTTCCATCGCCGCCGAAACCGTGCCGGAGTAGGTGACATCCTCAGCGAGATTGGCGCCGCGATTGACGCCCGACAGGATCAGGTCGGGCGGCGTGTCCTTCATGATCTTGGCGAGCGCCATCATCACCGCATCGGTCGGCGTGCCCGCGACGGCGTAGCGCTTGTCGCCATGGTTGCGCACGCGGATCGGGCGGGAGAGGGTGAGCGAATGGCCTGCGCCTGACTGTTCATCGGCGGGGGCGACGATCCACACATCGTCAGAAATGGTCGCAGCAATTGCCTCCAACACCTTGAGACCAGGCGCATGATAACCGTCGTCATTGGTGAGCAGGATGCGCATCAGGCTTTGGGCTCCAGCCGGGTGACGCCGCCCATGTACGGCAGCAGGGCGTCGGGTACGGTAACGCTGCCGTCCGCATTCTGATAATTCTCGATCACCGCCACCAAGGTGCGCCCGACCGCAAGGCCCGAGCCGTTGAGCGTGTGGACGAACTCGGTCTTCTTCTGCTCGCCCCCACTGTCTTTGGCGACGCGGTACCGCGTGTTCATCCGCCGCGCCTGAAACTCGCCGGTGTTCGAGCAGGAGCTGATCTCGCGATACGCGTTCTGACCCGGCAGCCAGACTTCGAGGTCATAGGTCTTGCGCGCGCCGAAGCCCATGTCGCCGGTGCACAGCAACAGCTTGCGATAAGGCAGATTGAGCCGTTCGAGGATCGTCTCCGCGGCGCGTGTCATCCGCTCATGCTCGGCCTCGCTGTCTTCGGGGCGCACGATGCTGACCAGTTCGCACTTTTCGAACTGGTGCTGGCGAATGAACCCGCGCGTGTCGCGCCCCGCCGCCCCCGCTTCGGAGCGAAAGCACAGGGTGAGCGCAGTGAGGCGCATCGGGAGCACGCTTTCGTCGAGCAACTCGCCCATAACACTGGCGGTGAGGGAGACTTCGCTGGTGGGGATGAGCCAGCGATCGTCAGTAGTGCGAAAACTATCCTCGGCAAACTTCGGCAACTTATCAGTGCCATACATCGCCTCGTCCTTCACCAGAACGGGCGGGTTGCATTCCTCATAGCCGTGCTCGCGCGTCTGTATGTCGAGCATGAACTGGCCGAGCGCGCGGTGGAGGCGGGCCATGTCGCCGCGCAGAAATGTGAAGCGCGCGCCCGATAGCCGCGTGCCGGTTTCGAAATCCATCCCCAGCGCAGGCGCCAGGTCGGCATGTTCCTTCGGCGCAAAGTCGAACGCGCGCGGCGTGCCCCAGGTGGCGACCTCGACATTGCCTTCTTCGCCGGTGCCAAATGGCACATCATCGGCGGGCAAATTGGGGATGATCTCGAGCGCGGCCTTGAGCTGGGCCGCGACATCCTTTTCCTCCGCCTCCAGCGCAGGCAGGCGTTCCTTCAGGGCGGCGACCTCGGCCTTCAGCGCCTCGGCACTGTCCTTGTCACCCTTGGCCATGGCCGCGCCGATGAGCTTCGATGCATCGTTACGCCGCGCCTGAACGGCCTGCATTTCGGTCGCAAGCGCGCGGCGGCGTTCGTCGAGCGCGGCGAGGGCGGCCGCTTGTGACGCCAAGCCGCGCCGCGCGAGTTGCGCGTCGAAAGCGGCCTTGTTTTCGCGGATCAGTCTGATGTCGTGCATGGCCCCCGCGCTATGGCGAGGGCCTTGCCGGGACGCAAGCTTATGCGGCGGCGACCTCGACGTTGCGCTTGGCGAGCCGCTTGCGCGCGACCAGCGCCGCGGCGGCGGCGCCGAAGAGCAGCACCATCGGCGGGGCCGGGACCGGAGTCGGCGTGCCGCTCGATCCCGAGCTGCCGCTGCTGCCCGACGACGCGCTCGATGCCGACGAAGCCGAAGATGCCGAACCCGACGACCCCGAGCTGCCGCTGGCCGAGGTCGAGCCCGACGCGCTGGTGCTGAAGCCGACGCTCGACGAACCCATTGACGACGAGCCGCTGCTGCTCGCGCTCGATGCGCTGCTGGCGCTCGATGCGCTCGACGACGAGGTCGAGCTCGAAACATCGCCCGACGAAGCCGACGAGACATTGCCCGATGAGGACGATCCACCCGTCGAGGTGGACGAGCCACCGGTTGAAGTCGACGAACCGCCGGTCGAGGTCGACGAACCACCCGTCGATGAACCGCCCGTCGAGGTCGACGAACCGCCCGTCGATGAACCGCCGGTCGATGACGTGCTCGACACTTCGCCGCTCGACGACGTGCTGGAGACGCCGCCCGACGAGGTCGACGACGACGATCCGCCGGTCGACGAACCGCCAGTCGAAGAGCCGCCGGTTGACGACGTGCTCGAAACGTTACCCGACGACGTCGATGACCCGCCGCTGCCGCCCGATGAGGTCGACGACGAAGAGCCGCCCGAACCGCCCGTGCTCGACGTCGACGAAATGTTGATGACGATGCCGCTCGACGCGCCACTCGACGTCCCGCTGGATGTACCCGAACTTGTGCCGCTCGACGCGCCCGAGCTGGTGCTCGACGAGGTCGCGCCGCTGCTGGTGCTGCTCGACGTGCCACCACCGTTCGATGAGATCACGACGCCGCTGCTGCCACCACCGCCGCCAAAGAAGCCGCCTGCGAAAAAGCCACCAAAGCCGCCGCCAAAGCCGCCACTGCCGCCGATGATCACCGGCGCGACGCCGCCGCCACCGCCCGAAACCGGGAAGTCGCCGCTCGATGCGGCATAGGGCGGGGGCAGCGGGATCGGCTGGCTCGCGATCTGAACGGTCGCGGGCGGGCAGGTCGCCGTCGTCCGCGTCACCACCCGGCGAACGCGCGTGCCTTGCCGCGCAACCGTGGTCCGCACGATCTTCTTGCTATGCTTGACATAGGCCGGGCGCGGCTTGGCCGATTCGGTCACATGGACCGCACCACCGCCGACAACGGCGCCACCGCACGCGCAAGCACATAGTTTCGCCAGGGCCATCCGCACAGACATTGCGTCACTCTCTCAAAATTTGCCGGTCAGCCACATGATGGATCACATGGTCGACGGACTTGTCGCTCTTGTCCCAAAGTGCAGAACAAAGCGTTAAGTTCAACAACGTTAACCATGATTTGGCGTCCGATGGCGCTGATCAGCGCACGGTCGGGCAGCATTAATCGGTTAACGTATCTTATTGGTACGGAATTGGCGGGGGCGGGCGCCCGGACGCATCGGAATTGTTAATCAATGATGCGTTCTGCCTGCGATCTGCCGCGCTGTCGGCGCGCGACGCAGGCTGATCGCGCGCAAAGGGCCGAAAGGCCGTGCTTTTCGTCCATTGGCTCGCTTGTCGACCGGCAATGGTGTGGCTATAGGCGCGCTCAAGGGGCTTGGGGCTTAATGCCCGTGTATGCGTCAGGAGAGTGGGGATGGCATCGCTGGTGAACCGCGTCGACGAAACGGAAAAGCTCGGGCCGATTCCGGCCAATGACGGCGACGGCGGCTATCGGCCGAGTGCGTCCGAACCCTTTATGAACCCGCGCCAGCTCGAGTATTTTCGCGGCAAGCTGTTGCAATGGAAGGATGCGATCCTGCTCGAAGCGCAGGGCACGCTGTCGCAATTGCAGACCGAAAGCCTGCGCGAGGCTGATCTCACCGATCGCGCGTCTAGCGAGACTGACTGGTCGATTGAGCTGCGCACCCGCGACCGCCAGCGCAAGCTTATTTCGAAGATCGACGCCGCGCTGCGCCGGATCGAGGACGGCGAATATGGCTATTGCGAAGTGACCGGCGAGCCGATCTCGCTCGCCCGGCTCGAAGCGCGGCCAATCGCGACGATGACGGTCGAGGCGCAGGAACGCCACGAACGCCACGAAAAAGTTTCCCGCGAAGACTAATCACCGGGCGCCGCGCCGCCGATCTTAAGTAAATTGCTAAGCATTGCCTGCTAGCCCTTTTGCCAGACCCTCATAGGAAGTCAGGCAAGCAGGCATGGATCACGTCGGGCGCAATCCGGTGCAGGACTCATCGGCTGAAGACGGCGCGCACAAGCGAAACCAGAGCCGTGACAGCCTGTTTCTGGTCGCGCAATTCCGTCAGAGCGCGCAGCGCGACGTCGCGCGCCAGGTGCGGATCCGCAATCTTTCCTCAGGCGGGTTGATGGCTGAGATCACCGACCCGATTGCTCAAGGGGCTGCCGTCGAATTCGACGTGCGCGGCATTGGCTGGATTCCGGGCCGCGTCGCGTGGAGCGTGGCGGGGCGGATCGGCGTCGCCTTCGATCACCCGATCGATCCGGTGCTCGCGCGCAAGCCCGTCACCGGCGGTGCCAAGGCGCCGCTCATCGTCAAGCCGATTCTGCCAATCTTCTAGCGTGATGATGTGCCATCGTGCGGTCGCGCAACCCTTTGCGGGTTGCGCGCCCTCATTTCTGTCCGACCTGGGCCGTCCGATTTGGGTCGTCCGATTTGGGTCGCCCGGTGATCGCCGCGCTTATTGCGCCGCGAGTTCTTCCTTGATCTTCAGCTTCAGTTTCTTCAGGTGCGCAATCGTCATGGCATCGGGCAAGGGACGCTGCGATTCGCGCGCGATCCGTTGATCGAGCGTAGCGTGCTTGGCCGCGAGAGTTGCTTGATGACCGCTGTGCATGGAGAGGATTTCCTTTCCTGAATAGCCCGCCCGACAACAGGCGGGTTGATAAATACAGCATAGTTTTGCCGCCTTGTCGCGAGTCGAATCGCGACGCGCGCGGCAGACCCGATGATTTGTGCGATGAGCGGTTAAGGCTGCGTTTCTGCCCGTTTGGGGCTCGCCTCGGCGCGCAGTTTTGCTATGGCTCGTGGGGGACGGCATCGGCCAGTCGACAGAGGCAGGACCATGGACGATCGCCAGATCGCAAAGCGGATCGAGATTCTGAAGATCGAGCACCGCGATCTCGATGCGGCGATTGCCGCGCTGTTCGAACAGAATTCGACCGATCAGCTCCAGCTCGCTCGCCTCAAAAAGCGCAAGCTGCGGCTGCGTGACGAGATCAGCCTGCTCGAAGACCAACTTATCCCCGATATAATCGCCTGATCGCTTCGCTTTGGGACGATTGCGTTGAGTCGGCACATTCCCCCGGCGCCCGGTTTCTGGCAGCACGGAGTGATGGGGACGGAACAGGTCAGTTCACGGCTGCACCGAAGGTTGGTCGACGCGCTTTACGTCGAGGCGATGGTGCTCGCCGACGAGGCACGGGCCTATTTTGACGAAGGCGGGCGCGAAGATCGCGAAGCGCTCGAGCCAATGACGCGCGTCGCTTATTCGTGCGAATCGCTCAAGGTGACGACGCGGCTGATGCATGTGATTGCCTGGCTGCTCACCCAGCGCGCGGTCGATGCCGGCGAGATGAGCCGCTCCGACGCGCTCGATCCCTCGCGGCGATTGGGGACACCGCCGCATTCGGACCCCGAAGTGATCGCCACGATGCCGCCGCAGACGCGCGCGCTGGTGGCTGCGAGCATCGACCTGTTCCGCCGCACCGCGCGGCTCGATGCCGACCAGCTCGGCACGCCCATCGACAGCCCCGCGCGCGCGATTTTGGAGCGGCTGGCGGTGTCGATATAGGGTTTGGCGGATCTCCGCGCGGCTTTTGCCAAAATGGGGCAGCGCGACGTAGACACCTCGTTCCAGAAGCATTTGCAAAGGTTGCGAGAAAGGCGTCCGCGCTCTAGCTTGCTTATTCACGATGTCGAGGAAACGTCCCGGATGCTCACCATCCTCACTGCCTGCGCAAATATCCTGATCTACGGCCTCGCGGGATGGGGTGTCGTCGCGTCAACAGCGCATCGAAGCCATGCTCGTGCCGCAGGGCTATTTCTGGCAATCGGGTTTGCCCTCGGAAGCTTTGGAGGTCATGCGGGTGCCGAAGCGGAGAGTCTTTTGCTCCTTCGTGGCCTCGGTTCGGCGGTGGGCCTAGGTGCCCTCTCAATACTGATGCTCTTCCGGCTTCGTCGGGTCGCTCAATAGCTCACAGTGAACGGCAGCGCGGGGCAGGCGGCTATTCGAGCGCCGTTAGCCCACCGACCACCAGACTTAGATGCTTCGCCGATCCAGCAGAGCCTAAGCCGCAACCGCCTCCGCCACGCCAAGCCGTGCCTGCGCAGCCCGATACTCGCCTTCGATCCGCTCGACCATTTCGGCTACCGTCCCGACATGGTCGACCACGCCGATGCCCTGGCCCGATCCCCAGATGTCGCGCCACGCCTTGGCGCCCGCGTTGCCGCCGAAGTTCATCGTGCTCAGATCGCCTTCGGGCAGATTCTCCGGGTCGAGCCCGGCGGCTTCGATCGAGCTCTTCAGATAATTGCCGTGCACGCCGGTGAACAGGTTCGAATAGACGATGTCGGCGGCCTTCGACGCGACGATCGATTCCTTGTACGCGGGCTGGGCGTTCGCTTCTTCGGTCGCGATGAAGGCCGAGCCGATATAGGCGAGGTCGGCACCCATCGCTTGCGCCGCGAGGACCGCGCCGCCGTTAGCGATCGACCCCGACAGCGCGAGCGGGCCGTCGAACCACTGGCGGATTTCCTGGATCAGCGCGAAGGGTGAGAGCCGCCCGGCGTGGCCACCGGCACCCGCCGCGACCGCGATGAGCCCGTCGGCGCCCTTTTCAATCGCTTTGCGCGCAAACCGGTCGTCGATGATGTCGTGCAGCGTGATGCCGCCCCAGCCATGCACGGCGGTGTTCAGATCCTCACGCGCGCCGAGCGAGGTGATGATGATCGGTACCTGCCACTTGGCGCAGGTGGCCAGATCAGCCTCGAGCCGGTCGTTCGAGCGATGAACGATCTGGTTGACGGCGAAGGGCGCTGCCGGGCGACCGGGGTGTTCGCGGTTCCACGCCGACAGCTCTTCGGTGATCCGGTGAAGCCATTCGTCGAGCAGTGCTTGCGGCCGCGCATTGAGCGCCGGGAAGGAACCGACGATCCCCGCCTTGCACTGGGCAATGACGAGCTCCGGGCCCGAAATGATGAACAGCGGCGACCCGATCACGGGCAGGCGCAGGCGGTCGAACAAAGGTGGCAGGCTCATGTTGGTTTCATAGCGCAACCGAATCTTCTGTCCAGCGGGCGCCAATTGCATTGGCGCGTAAATCGCTTAAGGAACGGCGGAAATTAAATTGCGGAGTATTGCAAATGGGTTCGTTCCTGCAGCGCTTGGCTTTGACGGGTCTGATGGCGACGGTGTCCGCCCCCGCGCTGGCGGTGGGGCAATTGCCCGGCAATGTCACCCCGACCCGTTACGACATCACGATCGATCCCAATGCGCAGGCCAAGACCTTCACCGGGCGCGAAACGATCACGGTTTTGGTGAAACCCAAGACCAAGACGATCACGCTCAACGCCGCCGATCTGAAAATCACCCGCGCGACGATCGACGGCAAGCCCGCGCGCATCGCGTTCGATACCGCCAAGCAGCAGGTAACGCTGACCCCGGCGACGGCGCTCAAGCCCGGTGCACACACGCTCGGTTTCGTCTGGTCGGGCAAGATCAATGATACCGCCGCGGGATTCTTCGCGATCGATTACAAGAATCCAGACGGCACGGCGGAGCGGATGCTGGCGACGCAGTTTGAGGCGCCCGATGCGCGCCGCTTTGCGCCGATGTTCGATGAACCGGCGTTCAAGGCGAAGTTCAAGCTGTCGGCGGTGGCGCCGGCCAAGCAGCTTGCCTATTCCAACATGCCCGCGACTGTGTCGCGCCTCACCGATGGGCGCCAGCTCTTCAGCTTTGCCGAGACCCCCGTGATGTCGTCCTACCTGCTGTTCTTCGGCATGGGCGATGTCGAGCGCAAGACGGTGATGGCGGGCAAGACCGAGATCGGCATCATCACCCGGCGCGGTGTGGTCGATCAGGGCGATTATGCGCTCGCCTCGGCCAAGCGGTTGCTGACCTATTACAACGACTATTTCGGCCAGCCTTATCCATTGCCCAAGCTCGACATGATCGCCGGACCGGGCTCGTCGCAATTCTTCGGCGCGATGGAGAATTGGGGCGCGATTTTCTACTTCGAGCCGACCGTGCTCTATGACCCCAAGCGCGCGACGGTGAGCGGCAAGCAGGGCATTTTCATCACGGTTGCGCACGAAATGGCGCACCAATGGTTCGGCGATCTGGTGACGATGCGCTGGTGGGACGATCTCTGGCTCAACGAGGGCTTTGCCTCGTGGATGGAGAATAAGGCGAGCGGCGACCTGAACCCCGAATGGTTCGCGCGCGAAACTGCCATATCGCAGGACCGCGAAGGCGCGATGGGCGCCGATTCGACCGCCGCGACCCACCCGATCATCCGCAAGGTCGAGACGGTTGACCAGATCGGCGAAGCGTTCGATGGCATCACCTATCAAAAGGGTCAGGCGGTCATCGGCATGATCGAATCGACGCTCGGCGCCGACGCCTTTCGCGCGGGTATCCGCCGCTACATGGCGAAGTATAAGTACGGGAATACTGAGACCGACCAGCTCTGGACCGAGCTCGAAGCCACGTCGAGCATGCCGGTGAAGGGCTTCGCGCACGACTTCACCTTGCAGGGCGGCGTGCCGCTGATCGCGGTGTCGGGCGCGCAGTGCAGCGGTGGCAGCACGAGCGTGACGCTTACCCAATCACGCTTCGGCCTCGATGCGGCGTCGAAAGTCCCGCAGCGCTGGCAAGTGCCGCTGACGATCGCGACCTTGGGCGGCGCGCCGACCAAGACCTTGGTCAAGCAGGACGCGCCCTACACGGTCTCGATCGCGGGCTGCGGCCCGGTGATCGCCAATCTGGGCAAGGGCAGCTACGTGCGCGTGCAATATGATGACGCGGCGCATGCCGTGTTGGTGCGTGATTACGCCAAGCTGTCGGTCGCCGACCGGCTCGGCACGCTGGGCGACGACTTCGCGCTCGCGGCATCGGGCGATCAGAGCCTGGCGCGCTATTTCGATTTGGTCGGTGCGGTGACGCCCGACGCCAATCCGCTCGAATGGGACAGCGTCGCCGATGATATTGGCGGTCTGTCAGGCCTCTACGCGCAAACCGACCTTGAAGCGCCGCTCCGCGCGCGGACCATCAAGCTGCTCGCGCCGGTGATGGCGCGCGTCGGCTTTGCCGCCCAAGCCGATGAAGCGCCGATCGTCACCAATTTGCGCGAAACACTTGTGACCCGACTCGGCCTGGCAGGTGATCCTGACGTTGCGGCGCAGGCGCGGCGCTATGTCACCGCGCTCGCGACCGATCCGAACGCGATTCCGCCCGCGATCCGCCAGCCGATTCTGACAACCTATGCCGTCAATGCGACCCCTGCCGAATGGGATGCGCTTTTGTCGATCACCAAGGCGACCAACAATCCGGTCGCCAAGAACGGCTATATCCGCCTGCTCGGCACCGCGCGCGACGATGCACTCGCGACGCGCGCGCTCGATCTGGTCAAGGCGAGCGACTTCACCGCGCCGCAAAAGGCCGAACTGCTCGGCGCGATTTCCGGGCGGCATCCCGACATGGCGTTCGATTTTGCCGTCGCCAATCTCGACCTCGTCAACGGCCTGCTCGAAACCAGCACGCGCGCCGGCTTCATCGTCGCGCTCGGGAGCCGGTCGAACAATCCAGCGATGCCGGGCAAGATCCAGGCCTTTGCGGAAAAGAACTTGCCCGAAGCATCACGCGGCGGCGCCAAGCGCGCGCTGACGGCAATTGCGGTGCGCAAGGCGGCGGCGGACCGGCTGCGCGCGGCGACGGCGGCGTGGCTCGCGGGGAGCTAGGGGAGAGGTTGCGCTGAAGGGACTTACCCGTGAACCGGTCGTGCTGAGCTTGTCGAAGCACCGTCCTTCTTCTACCGGCGGCAGGAGAAAGAAGGACGGCCCTTCGACAAGCTCAGGGCAAGCGGTAGGGAGGGGGCGGCATGGTCCCGAGCCGCACTAGTCGATCCGTGTCAGCCCCACCGCACCGGCACGGCTCTTCTCGACATAATGCTGCGCCGACACGCGCAGCATCGCCGCCGACGCGTCGTCGAGCGTGCGGACAACCCGCGCCGGGCTGCCGATGATCAGGCTGTTGGGCGGAAAGCTCTTGCCCTCGGTCACCAGCGCGCCCGCGCCGACGATCGATCCTTCGCCAATCACCGCGCGATTGAGCACGATCGCGCCCATGCCGATCAGCACAAGATCGCCGATCGTGCAGCCGTGCAGGATGGCGTGGTGGCCGATCGTGCAATCGCTGCCGATCGTCAGCGGCGCGCCGGGGTCCGAATGGAGCATTGCGCCTTCCTGCACATTGCTGCGTGGCCCGACGATGATCGGCGTGTTGTCGCCGCGAATCACGGCGCCGAACCACACGCTCGCATCGGCCCCGAGCCGCACGTCGCCGATCAGATCGGCACTCGGTGCGACCCAGGCACCCGCAGGGTCGAGCACCGGGCGTTGCCCGTCGAGTTCGTAGAGCGGCATGACATCTCCCCCATCTGGCGCGCGCATCTTGCGTCGTGCCTGTTGCTGCGCCTAGCCTGCACCATGCGCGTCGGACCACTCAAATTGAAGGCCCAGATTTTCTGTGGCGACGAACCCGCGATGGGGCCGGGCAAGGCCGATCTGCTTGAGGCGATCGATCGCACGGGGTCGATCTCGGCGGCGGGCCGCGTGCTCGGGATGAGCTATCGCCGCACCTGGTTGCTGGTCGACAGCATGAACCGATGCTTCGTCGACAAGCTGGTGGAGGCACAGGCGGGGGGCGGGGCAGGGCGCGGTGCCCGCGTCTCGGCGACGGGCCATGCCGTGCTCGCGCGCTACCGGGCGATGGAAGCGCGGCTTGCGGCCGCTGCCACCGATGATCTGGCGGCGATGGCGGCACTATTGCGCGAGGCGCCGCGCGACTAGGCCCGCGCGGCTCGATTGGCCGTTTTCGGCGGGCGCGAGCGCATATCTGTCATCTTGAGCTGCTAGGGCACCGCTGCTTATCCGGGCAGGGGGTCGATCGTGGTGCAAGTGATCAAGTGCCTTTTCGGACAACATCGAATCAATCGTCGGCGCGTCTGGAACGATTCGGTCAGCATGCGCGGCGCCTGTCGCGGGTGCAGCAAGCCGTTGATCCGCGACCTCAATGGCTGGCGGCCGTTCGACCCCAGCGATCACAGCGATAAGCGCCTGCCGCATCCGAACGTCGACCTGGCACCGCGCACCACAGCGTGACCCAAGATGATAGTTTTTCTTTGTTACAGGCATTGATCTGTTTCTAGACCGAACGTTCGGACCACTCTATCTGCTGTCCGTCCGCACTGATGCGGCCCTCACGAAGGAATGTCTCATGGCACGTATCTCAATTCCCGCTACCGCCGCTGATGCCCCCGCCGCTGCCCAGCCGTTGCTCGCCACGGTTCAGGCCGCACTCGGCACCGTTCCCAATCTCCACCGTCTGGTCGCCAACAGCCCGGCGACACTCGACGGCCTTCTCTCGCTGGGCGGCGCGCTCGGCAAGGGCGCGTTGAAGCCCAAGACGCGCGAAGCAATTGCGCTCGCGGTCGCCAATGTGAACCACTGCACCTATTGCAACTCGGCGCACGGCTATATCGCCAAGAACCTGCTGAAGGTCGGCGACGATGAAATCGCTGCCAACCGCCAGGGCGGCTCGACCGACGCCTTCACCAATGCCGCGATCGTGTTCGCCAAGTCGATCACCGAAAAGCGCGGCGCTGTCGACGCGGCCGAAGTCGAAGCGGTGCGCGCCGCTGGTTACACCGACGCCCAGATCCTCGAGATCGTCGGCCATGTCGCGCTCAACACGCTGACCAACTATGTCAACGAAGTGTTCAAGACCGACCTCGACTTCCCCGTCGCCGAAATCGTCGGCTGAGTAGACATGCCGGGAGGGTGATCCGCGCCTTCCCGGCTTGCCGCCGTCCATATTCACCGTAAAACAGCCGCATGACCACGTCGCCCCGATCCGAAAACACCCGCGATGCCTTGATGGATGCGCTCTATGATCTGTTTCGGACGCGCGGATTTGAAGGCGTTTCGATCGGCGACATAACCCAGCGTACCGGGCTTGGCCGGTCGAGCCTTTATCATCACTTTCCCGGCGGCAAGGACGAAATGGCGCTCGCCGTTGCGCGCAGTGCGCGCGCGTGGCTGCAAGCCAATGTCGTCGCGCCGACGCTTGCCGAGGGCGACCGCGAGGCCCGCGTCGACCGGATGATTGCGGGCGTCGACCAGTTGTTCAGCGGGGGTGGCGCGCCTTGCCTGATTGCCGCCATGACGATGCCGGGCGCGCCCGATTCGGTTCGCACCGAACTGGGTTCCGCGCTGAGCGAATGGATCGATGCCGTCTGCGATGCCTTGATCGCGACCGGCGCGGAGCCAGCAACCGCCCACGCTGCCGCCTTGGCCGCCGTGAGCCGGATAGAAGGTGCGCTGATCATTGCGCGGGCAACTGGCGACGACGCGGCCTTTGCCGCCGGCTTAGCGGAAGCGCGTGCCGCCTTGGTCGCAGTGCCGATAACGGCCTGAGCATTGGCGGCGCCCCCCGCGCCGCCGCTGCATCAGATAAAATCGGCCACGGTGAGCGAGGCAGGCGGCGTCGACAGCAGGAACACATAATCGCTGTTCGCCTGATAGCCTGCAACGCCGTCCCCGTCGACGATCAGGAAGGTGCTGCCGGCAAAGGTGCCGCCGGTCGCCGTGAACAACACGGCCTGGCCAACGGCGAGCTGACCCGCACCGATCACGGCTGCCAGATCGGTATTGAAGCTTGCCGTCGACAGGTTACCAGCGCCCACCGTGGCGCCGATGCTGGTGATCGTGCTGGTGACATCGAAACGGTCTTGTCCGGACACAAAGCCGACGATCCGGTCGAACGTCGCGCCGGTTGATTCGCTGACGCCATTATAAAGGAACGTATCGGCACCTGCGCCACCGGTAAGCACATCGGCGCCGAGGCCGCCGAAAATGCGGTCATTGCCCGCGCCCGTGGTGATGGTGTCGTTCGCTTGGCCGCCCGTGATGATGTAATTGCCGTCCGTTTCGGCCGACGCATTGAGCGTGAGATTGGTCTCAACGGGCAGCGCGAACACGGTGAAGGTCTGGCCCGCGCCGACCACGGCATCGACAAAGGTCAGATTATAGTTGGCCAGATCGCCGGTAACACCGCGCAGCAGTGCGAGCACTTCGACGTTCTGGAAATTCACGCCAAATATCGTCGTGGTATAATTGCCGTCGAGCGCGACTTGGTCGTTGGTGCCAGCACCGCCGTTCACCGTATCGGTATTCGGATCGAAAGCGGCCGGGCCGAAATAGATGCCGTCATTGCCGGCGCCCGTGGCGATCGTGTCAGCGCCCCGGCCAGCATAGACTCGGTAGCTGCCGTCGGTTTCGGACGAGGCGTTGAGCTGAAAATTCTCGCCGACCGCGAGGCCGCCTGCAAAAACCACCAGCTCCTGACCGGCCGCGACGTTTCCGTCGTTCATGACAAGGCTGTAGTTGTACGGTGTGCCGCTGCCGCCGCCATAAGTGTTCACGGTGCTCGACAGCAGCGCGATCACTTCGACATTGGTCAGCTGATTGGCAGCAAAGTTGTAGCTATAATTGCCTTGCAGCCCGACTTGATCATTGGTGCCGGTGCCGCCATCGACGATGTCGCCCGCCGCAAAGGCAGCGCCGAAATAAAAGGCGTCGTTGCTCGCGCCGCCCGATACCGTATCGTTGCCGCCCTGCGACAGGTTGAAGAAGTCGACGCCGTTGGTGCCGGTCAGCGTGTTGTTGCCGGCATTGCCGCGCAGTTGATCCCCGGGACCGTCGACGCCATTCACAGTGACACTCACGGTCGCGCTGCCGCCACCGACGAGCGTATAGCCGAAGGTGTCGACCACGCTGCCATTCACCGCGCCCGTCGCGGCTGCTGTTGCCGCCGAGACGAGATAGTTGAACTGGCCGTTCGGATTATAGGTCAGCGTATTGTCGGCATTGCGCGTTACAATCGCGCCCGACGCGAGCGTGGTGCTCTGGCCTGCCGTCAACGTCACGCCGTTGATCTGGTTGATAGACGGCGCGCCCAACACTGGATCGGTGTCGTTGATGAGGATAGAGATAGCCGTTGTGGTGTTTTCCGAAACCGTGCCGAGATCTGGCCCGGCGACGCTCGGCGTAATGAAGCCAAAACCTAGCGTATTGTTGGTATCATTGCCGGTGCCGGCGGTCGGCTCGGTATTGTAAGCAAGCGTAATCGCTTGGCTCGTCACGGTATTCAGGGTGACCAGGCCGCCATTACTGTCATTTGCAATATTATTGTCGGGGTCGCCGCCGCTGATCGTTGACGCCCGGCCAACGAGCGCACCGCCAGCCGTCAGCGCGGAGCTCTCGACGCGCACGATGTAGTTGCCTGGTGCGAGTGAGCCGAAGCTATACACACCATTTGCGCCCGTTGCTGAGGTGGTGATAGAAGTGTCGATCCCCAAATCAAACACGTTATTGCCATTGGTATCGGCAAACAATGCTAGCGCGACGCCGCTCGGGCCGACTTCGCCATTATTCTGGATGCCATCGCGGTTGGTATCGATGAACACCGATCCGCCCAACGTCAGCGTATCGAGCGTCAGCGTCTGGGTGTTTGAATTGACCGTCGCGAAGTTTGTCCCGGAGATAACCGACGCTGAAGTCGGGTTGGTGATCACCTGGTTCGTCAGCGCATTGATCGTTGAGTCGAAAATGATCTCTACCGCACGCCCCGCTGCGAGCGTCCCGATCGCGGTCGCGCCGAGCGCAAAGGCTTCGCCCGTTACGCTGCCGGGTACCGCGCCATTGGCCTGGCCTGCGGCGGGCAGGCGGCGTTCGCCGGGGTTGATATAGCCATAGAGCAGATTGCTGCTGTTGGTCGACAGATAGGTGTCTTCGAGGCCGATCGCGTGGCCGAGTTCGTGCAGCACCACCGTCAGCAAATCGATCCGCGTCGCAGCGATGCCGTTCAGCCCGGTCAATGCGGTGCCGGTGCCGCCGAATTCGACATCGTCGCCCGGCGTCCCGTCGATGAACCAGCCAAAGCCTGCGCCATCGCTATCGAGTTGAATGCCATTGGCCGAAGATGAGCCCAGATAGATACCGGGCAGGTCGGCGATGTCGAACCGCACGGCTTGAAGTGCCGCAAGCTGCGCGTCGGTCACGCCAGCGGCGACCCAGCGTTCGATCGCGGCGGCGACGACTGCATCGAGCGCTGCCTGCGTCAGAATGCCGGTTTCGGTCGCAACGATCGGCGTCAGGTCGAACGAGGTCGGTGCGCTCGGCGCGGCCGCCTCGGGCGCCGCGACGGCGGCCGGATCGGCTGGCACGTCAAAGGCATTGGGGTCGAGCGTCTGGCCGATAATGTTGCCATTACCGTCGATCTGGACGCTGATATGATTATTGGTCGGCCCATCGCCGAACAGCCCGAAGCGATCGGCGATCGAGCCGCTCGCGATCTGGATCGGCCCAAAGGGCAGGGGGCTCGACGTGCTGCTAATACCAAAGTCACCCGCGCCCGGTTGCGGTAGCTGGACGACCGCCAGCAGCGGCGAGGCGGGCGTGCCCGGCAGCGTCGGCGCGGCACCGCCGGGGGTGTTGTTGAAGGACGCGGTGTTATTGGCGAGCGTCGCCGCCGATGCGGTTGTCCCGCCATTCTGGCCGCTGACATATGTGCC
The DNA here is from genome assembly GCF_019749955.1 of Sphingomonas sp. Classification (GTDB taxonomy): domain Bacteria; phylum Pseudomonadota; class Alphaproteobacteria; order Sphingomonadales; family Sphingomonadaceae; genus Sphingomonas. The sequence continues at coordinate 18,499 of NZ_JAIEPC010000023.1, read as the reverse complement.
GACGGCGGCGGTATCGGTCGCGCCGCCGGTGTAGCCGCGCAGATTGAAGGTCGCGAGGCCACCCGCAGTCGTATTCGACAGCGCGCGCACGCGGATGTTGGTGCTCAACCCGGCGTTGATCGTGTTGCCAGAAATCTGCGCGTTCAGCGTCTCGCGGTCGCCGCCAGTCGAAACACCGGCCGTCACGTTGATGCCGTTGATCAGGCCTGCGGTCGCCGTCGCCGTGACGGTGTTGTTGGTGATCGTCGCGTTCAGCGTGCCGCCGGTGCCGGTCCCGGCGCGGGCGGTCGCGGCGATGCCGAAGTTGCCGCTGACTTCGCGCACGATGTTGTTGTTGATCAGCGTGGTGACGATGCCGTTGCCATTGACTTCGGCATTGATGCCAAAGGCGCCGCCCGAGGTGCCCGAATTGGCGACACCGGCGGTGCCGATCGTGTTGCCCTGGATCGTCGCCTGGATGTTGCCGCCGCTGACGGTCGACACGCCGACAAGGTTGATCGCTGCGCCCGATACCGTGCCGGTGATCGTGTTGTTGTTGATCGCCGCGACCAGATCGTCGCCGCCCGACGGACTGATCGTGACGCCACCGCCGAGGATGTTCGCCGCATTGCTGGTCGTCAGCGTGTTGCCGCTGAAGGTCAGGTTGTTCTGCGATCCGCCCGCGCCGCCGGTGCCGTTGGTTGCGAACTGGAAGTGATCGCCGCGGTTGTTGTCGAAGGTCGATCCGGTGATGCTCGCGGTCGTCGTGGCGGTACCGTTCGATTCGAGCAGCAGGCCGTCATTGCCGGTGGTCGCATTGTTCGAATTGCTGAAGGTCGAAGTCGTGACCGTCAGGTTCAGCGTGCCTGCGTTGTTGATCAGATTGACGTTATGATCGGCATTGCCGCTGAAGGTCGATCCGGTGATCGTCGCGGTGCCGTTCAGACCGTTGATGTAAACGCCGCGCTCACCTGCCGCGTTGCCATTGTTGAGAACGCGCACGCCAGAGAGCGTCAGGCCGTTGACGGTCGTGCCGTTGATCCCGTCGGCGCCGCTGCCGGTTACCACCATATTGGTCAGACTTACCGGGCCCGTATTGTTCAGCGAGATTCCGTTGCTCGTTGAATTCAGGATAGTTCCACCGCTAGCGACCGATCCCGTTCCGCTCACGGTAAAGACACCAGAGCCAGTATTGTTCAGGATTATCCCGCTCGATGCCCCGGTAGTGGCTACTGAGTCGAAACGAACGCCGCTGCCGCCAATTGTGGTATTCGCCAAATTCACGCCGGTACCGGACAAACTTGCGACTGTGTTACCCGCACCGGTAACATTGACGGTGCCTCCGCCGGTGGCGACGAATCCCTGGCCGCCACTCGTCACGATATCCAGGCCGTTACCCGATGTGTTGAAGTTTATGGTCGCGCCGGTGTTGTTCGTCAGGTTTACCGCTGCTGCCGATGTCGTCTGAAGGTTAAGCGAGTTGCTAAAGGTCACCGACCCGCCGGTGTTGCCATTGACGATGATCTGACTGGTGGTGCCACCGGCGCTGTCAATGATGCTGCCGGAAAAAGTGATCGCATTGGCCGTATGGTTCTGCACCTCGACTGCCGCGCCCGTCGCATTGGCGATCGTACCGCCATAAGTCACCGCGACGCTGCCACCTGAGCCAGCTGCCCCGGATGTCCCGATCTGGAAGCCGCTTCCGGTCGCATTGCCGATCGTGCCGCCGGTCGCGCTCAGCGTGCCGGTTGCGCCTCCGGTGATGATCACGCCCTGAGTGCTCGATCCGTTTGAACTAAGCGCATCGAATGCCGCGTTGAGCGCGCCGCCATTCTGGATCGCCAGCGCGCGGCCGGTGCCCGAAATGGTCGTGCCGCTGATGTTCAAAGTGCCGACGCTCGCGCCGCTGTCGGTAATGCCGGTGCCGCCTGCTGCCGTACCGTTCAGACTGATGCCGCTGATCGTGTTGTTGCTGGCGAGCGTAATGCCATTGCCGCTGAAATTGATCGTCGAATTGCTTCCGCTCACCCCGAGTGCGGTCCCGTTCGCGCTCACCGATGCACCGTCGCCGAACAGCCGCTGCCCGGCTTCGAGCGTGATCCCGGCCGCGTAATTGGTGCCGCGATTGTTGATGAAGATCGCTTCGTTCGCCGCATCAACGTCGTCGTTGGTGGTGCCGTCGCCGGTGACGCCGTTGAGTTCGGTCAGCGAGGTGAACGGCCGCAAGAACGACCCGTCCGAAACGCCATTGGCACCCGCATAGGCACTGTCGACATGCCAGACGACGTCGGTGATGTTGAGCGTGACGACACCGTTGAAGCCGGTGACGTTGGTCAGCCCTTCGGCATCGGTGATCGTATACTGGAAGCTCGCGCTCTGACCGACGTCGAGCCCGGTCGTGGGCGTGAAGGTGAACGTGCCGTTGCCGTTGTTGACGATCGACCCGTTGGTCGCCCCGCTGACTGCCGTCACCTGAAGCGTGGCGGTATTGCCCAGTGGATCGAGATCATTGCCGAGCAATTGCGCGGCGGTGAACGTGATCGGCACGTTGCCGGTGATGTTGAAGGCGTCGTTTACCGCGATCGGGGTGATCCGCACCGTGCCCGGGTTCAGCACCGTGCCGTTGAAGGGGTCGCTCGCGCTGACGCCGGTCGCATCGGTCGTGCCGCTGTTGACGATGCGCAGGATAACGCGGACGAGTTCGCCGGGATCGAAGACGCCATCGCCATCGGTATCGCCACCCGGTGCAAACTGCTGCGTGCGCGTGCCGGTGATCGTGACTGCCATGGCGAAGCTTCCCCCTCGATTTCATCCTGCTTGGTCGGTCGCTGGACTCAAGCGTTAATTAATGATGATAATCGCATATTTGGCGAAGACAACCTAGTCTGAAAAGCTGCCACGATCGGCGCGAGGCGGGTGCCAACCATCCCGAGTTGAAACGATTTTGTTGGTCAGGCGTAGCGCGCCTTCAGCACCTGCCACACCGCGCGCAGCCCCAGCGCCTCGCCACCCTTGGGCCGCGCGGGCTTGGCGACGGGGCGCCACGCAAAGGTGTCAAGATGCGCCCAGGGTACGCCTGCGGGCACGAAGCGGCGCAGGAAAAGCGCCGCCGTGATCGCGCCGGCAAAGCCGCCATCGGGGGCATTCACCATGTCGGCAATGTCGGACTTGAGCATCTCGTCATAGCCATCCCATAGCGGCAGCCGCCACATGGGGTCGTGGACCGCCGTGCCGGCCGCGAGCAAATCGGCGGCGAGCGCTTCGTCATTGGCAAAGGTCGCGGGCAAATCGGCCCCAAGCGCCACCCGCGCGGCACCCGTCAGCGTTGCGAAATCGAGGATCAGGCTCGGGTTGCCCTCGGCCGCCTTGGTCAGCGCATCGCCGAGGATCAGCCGCCCCTCGGCATCGGTATTGGTGTTCTCGACCGTCATGCCGTGCCGGGTGCGCAGCACGTCGCCGGGGCGAAAGGCATTGCCCGCAATCGCATTCTCCACCGCCGGGATCAGCAGGTGGAGCCGCAGCTTCAGCCCCGCCGCCATCACCAGCCCGGCCAGCGCCAGCGCATGCGCTGCCCCGCCCATGTCCTTTTTCATCAGCCGCATGCCCGATGACGGCTTGATGTCGAGCCCGCCCGAATCAAAGCACACGCCCTTGCCGATGATCGCGACGCGCGGGTGATCAGGGCTCCCCCATTCGAGCTCGATCAAACGCGGCGCGCGCTCACGGCTCGCGGCCTGGCCGACGGTATGGATCATCGGATAGCCGGTCGCGAGTGCATCGCCGCGCGTAACGGTGAGCGTCGCTGCGAAACGATCTGCGAGCATCGCCGCTTCGGCTTCCAGTTCAGCGGGGCCAAGGTCCGACGCGCCGATATTGACGAGATCGCGCACCTTGGCGGTGGCTTCGGCCAGTCGCACTGTTTCGTCGATCCGCGCAGGGTCGCTCGACAGCAACACGCGCGCCCCCGCAGGTTCGCTGGCCCGGTAGCGGTCGAAGCGGTGCTGGGCGAGCAGCCAGCCGAGGCCCGCCGCCCCAACGTTGCCGTCGCGCAACCGATAGGTCCCCTCGGGCAGAATCTCCCCCTGCGACGCGATCCGCCACGGTGAGCTTTCGGGTTCGTCGCATACCAGCAATGCCGACCAGTCATCGGGCGCGTCGCCGGGCAGGATTGCGCGATTGCCCGCCTTGCCGTTGATTTTCTGCGCCGCGAGCAGCGTGCGGACGCGCGGCGGCTGGGCGCTCAGCCAGTCGGCAAAGCGATCGGGATGGACGACATCGATCGCGCGTGCAGGCTGGCCGCGATCGGGCTGGAGGAGGGCGGCAAAGTCGGTCATTCGGCGGGCATCACCAGAAATTGCTCGAACCGCTCCGGTGCGTCGGGCTCGCTATAAGTGATGATGTCGAGCGTCCGGGTCGCATAGGTGACCTTGTAATTGCGATTGACGAAGCCACCGCGCAGCCGGGGTTTGCGCACCAATTCGAACGATTTGGGCGCACCGAGTGGGGCGAGGCTGGCTTTGTAATCGCCGAGCGCGGTGGCCGTGAAATAATAATTGGCATTGTCAGTCAATAACTTGCGGTCGAGCGCGCCGGTGCGGAGCTGGTCGTACAGCTTGCGCGCCGCCACCGTCGTCGCGGCATCAACGCTCGGGGCCTGTGGGGGCACCACGAGCTTGGTGATCTGTTGCGCGATGTTGGTGAAGGCATCGGAGAAGTCAGCGTTGACGAACACGACCACCGCTGCCTTCTGATCGGGGAAGACGATGTTTTCGGACAGGAAACCGACCGCTTCGCCCGAATGCTCGACATAGCGCAGGCCGTTGGCATTGCCGGTGCCGACGCCCAGGCCATAGCCGTTGGTGCTGCCGTCGGTGAGCTTGACCGGCGTTTCCTGCGCCGCCCAATCATCGGCGGGCAGCAGGCTGCGGTTCATCCGCGCAATATCCCATTTCGCCAGATCGCGCGCAGTCATCGACAATTCGCCCGCCGCATAAAGCCAGCCGGGTGCGGCTGGCTTCTCGACGCGCACCGGGCCAAGCGCGAACCGCTGATAGCCTTGTGGATAATTCGGCCCGATCGCCTTGTCCTGATCGATTGCTTTCATCCCCAGCGGCTTGAAAATGCGTGCATCGAGGAAGTCGATCAGCGGCATGCCCGCGACTTTTTCGATGATCATGCCTGCCACGACATAGCCGGTGTTCGAATATTGCCACTGCGTGCCGGGTTCGAAATCGAGCGGCTTTTTCGCCCAGCGATCGACAATGCCCTGCGGTGTCGTCGGCTTGGCCATGTCGGCGAAGCTGTAATCCTGCGGCCAATAATCCTGCAGTCCTGACGTGTGGCTCAGCAACTGGCGCAGCGCGATCTTGTCGCCGCCCGAAATGCCGGGGAGATATTTCGACACCTTGTCGTCAAGACTGAGCTTGCCGTCATCCTCGAGCAGCAACAGCGCCGCCGCCGTGAATTGCTTCGAAACCGACGCGATCTGATAGGGCAGGTCGGCACTGGCGACCTTGCGCGTCTCCGATTGCTTGCCCCACGCCTTGGTGAACACGATCTCCCCGCCGCGCACGATCGCGACCGACGCGGAAGGCACGCCGGTGCGCGCAAGGCTGGTGGTGACGATCTTGTCGATCTGCGCGGCTTCGTCCGGCGTGATCGCTTGCGCGTGGAGCGCGGCTGGGGCGAGCATGAGAGCAAGGGTCGAGACGATGGTCAGGAGGCGCTTCATCAATATCCTCGAAAATCGGAGACCAGGCGGCGAGCATAGCCGCTCGCGCGGCGCGCGCCAGTGGGGCGTGAATTTGCTTTACCCGCCGGGTCGGCCTTGCCCATAAACCGCACGAGGCAAGGGGATGGCATGACCGATACGACAAGCGTTACCGCACCGATGATCGGTCCCGCCGCGCCGCGCGACCTGTGCACCGATTGCGGCATTTCGCGCAGCAGCGAGCCCAAGCGCTGCGGCACCGCCTGCCAGTTCATCAAGCCGGACTATCCGGCAATGGAAGCACGCGTCCATGGCCGCGCGCGCGATCCGGACAAGGGCGACGAGCTGTTCTTCGGACCCTTCCGCCGAATGGTGAAAGCTCGGCTCCCGAGCCCACGCAAAGGCGCGCAATGGACCGGCATCACCAGTCGCCTCGGCGAGCGGCTGCTGGAGACGGGTGCGGTCGATGCGGTGCTGACGATGGCGCCCGACCCTGAGGACAAGTGGCGCCCCATGCCGGTGCTGGTTACCAAGGCCGAGGGGATGGCGGGCGTGCGCGGCATGCGGATGGGCTATGCGCCGCTGCTCGCGCTGCTCGAACCCGCGCGCGCGGCGGGGCACAAGCGGATCGCGGTGATCGGCATTCCTTGCCAAGTCTACGCGCTGCGCCGGATCGAAGCCGAGCTGGGGTTCGATCGGCTCTACGTCATCGGCACGCCCTGCTCGGACAACACGACAACCGCGCATTTCCACGAATTCCTCGCGCTGCTGTCCGACGCGCCCGAGACGATCACGTACCTCGAATTCCGTGCCGATTATCATGTCGAGCTGCGCTTCGCCGATGGACGGCAAAAGGCGATTCCGTTCCTGCAATTGCCGCTTGCTGATCTCCGCCCCGATTTCTTCCCGATGACGTGCAAGACCTGCGTCGATTACACCAATGTCCTCGCCGATGTGACGGTCGGTTATATGGCGGGACAGGGGCAGCAATGGTTGGTCGTCCGCAATGAGCGCGGCGAGGAGCTGGTCGGCTTGCTCGGCGATGAGCTTGAGACCGCGCCGCTCGAAAGCCATGGCAAGCGGGCCGGACCGGTCAAGGGATTCATCACCAATACCGAACTCGCGGCAGGCGGTCTGCCACTGCGGCGGATGCCCAAGCCGATGCGCCGCATCTTCGGCTGGCTAATGCCGCGCGTCGGCCCCCGCGGCCTCGAATTCGCGCGCGCGCGGCTGGAGATGAAAGCGGTCGAAACCGTACTTCACTTGCGCCGCAGCCATCCACGCCGGATGAAGTCGATGATCCCCGACCATGTGTGGAAGCTGGTCGAACGCTATGGGATCAAGCCAGAGCCGGGGGAACGAGGGCCTCAGGAATAATCGCGCACCGATTGCGGATCGAGTCTAGGCGACAAAAAAGGGGGCGGATCAGTGCCGGAAGTTTCTGTGCGGCATATGCTGACCGCCGCAATGCTGACGATCATCGCGGGTGCCGTGGTGCTGGCCGCGCTCGCGCTGCTCGGTCCTGACTGGCAAGCGTATCCGCAGGCGACCTGCACGGCAACGCATTGTTTTTGCGAACTTCCCCGCGTCGGTGCGCTGGTCGTCCAGCCAGCGAACAGCTGGTCGTCGATGGGCTTTGCGCTGGTCGGCTTCCTGATCATTGCGATGGCGCGCGATCGGCGCTGGCAATCGGCAATGCCCGGCGTCGCGGCGCAGGCGTTTGGCGTAACCGCGATCCTTGTCGGGCTGGGATCGCTCTTGCTGCACGCGACGCTGACGTTGTGGGGCCAGTTTTTCGACGTGATGGGGATGTACCTCATCGGCACTTTCATGTTGGTCAGCGCGATCGCGCGCTGGCAGCGGCTGGCCGATCGGCCCGCGATCACGCTGTATCTTTTGCTCTGCGCAGGCTTGATCAGCGTCTTGGTCGCGCTGCCTGAGGTTCGTCGTTGGCTGTTCGCGGTCGTGTTGCTCGCTGCGATCATCGTCGAACTTGGCTTCGCCCGGCGCCAGCGCCCGGGCGTCGTGCTTGGCTATTACGTGATGGGGATGATCGTTCAGGCGGCTGGCTTTGGGCTGTGGGTCCTCGATCAGACCGGCACGCTTTGCGCGCCGCAAAGCCTGATTCAGGGCCATGCGGCCTGGCACCTGCTGGGTGCTGTCGCGCTGGGGATGAGCTTTCTTTACTACCGGAGCGAACGGCGCGCCTGATCGCACCTGCACGTCAGTCTGCGACCGGCACCCCGAACAGATCGTGCTCATCGGCATCCTCGACGACCACATCGACAATGTCGCCCTGCGCGAGGTGCCCCGCGTCGCGCAGATGGACTTCGCCGTCGATCTCGGGCGCGTCGGCCTCGCTGCGCCCCGTCGCGCCGCCGGTCTCTTCATCGACCAGATCGATGATCACCGGCAGCGTCCGCCCGATCTTGGCGGCGAGCTTATCGGCCGAGATGCGCGCGGTGAGCGCCATCAGCCGGGCGTAGCGTTCTTCCTTCACTTCCTCGGGCACCGGATCGGGCAGCGCATTCGCCGCCGCGCCTTCGACCGGCTCGAAGCGGAACGCGCCGACGCGGTCGAGCTGGGCTTCCTCCAGCCAGTCCATCAGATAGGCGAAATCATCCTCGGTCTCGCCGGGGAAGCCGACGACGAAGGTCGACCGGATCGTGATGTCGGGGGCAATGCTGCGCCAGTTGCGGATACGCTCGAGCACCTTGGCCTCGTTCGCCGGGCGCTTCATCAGCTTCAGCACCTTGGCGCTCGCATGCTGGAACGGAATGTCGAGATAGGGCGTGATCAACCCCTCGGCCATCAGCGGGATCACCTGATCGACATGCGGATAGGGATAGACATAGTGCAGCCGCACCCACGCGCCGAGCGACCCCAGTTCGCGCGCCAGATCGGTCATGTGCGCGCGTACTTCGCGCCCGTGCCATTCGCGGGGCTGATGCCGGATATCGACACCATAGGCCGAGGTGTCCTGGCTGATCACCAGCAGCTCGCGCGTGCCCGCCGCGACCAGCTTCTCCGCCTCGCGCAGAATCGCATCGGGGCGGCGGCTGGCGAGATCGCCGCGCAAGCTCGGGATGATGCAAAAGGCGCAGCGGTGGTTGCAGCCTTCGGAGATCTTCAAATAGCTATAGTGGCGCGGCGTCAGCTTCAGCCCGCTTTCGGGGACGAGATTGAGGAACGCGCTCGGTGGCATTGGCGCAGCTTCGTGGACCGCGCCGACGACTTCCTCATACTGATGCGCGCCGGTCACCGCGAGCACGTTGGGGAATTTCGCGCGGATCATCTCCGCTTCCTTGCCCATGCAGCCGGTGACGATGACGCGGCCATTTTCGGCCAGCGCTTCGCCGATCGCCTCCAGCGACTCCTCCTTCGCCGAATCGAGAAAGCCGCAGGTGTTGACCAGCACGACGTCGGCGCCGGCATAATCGCCCGACAAGGCATAGCCATCGCTGCGCAGCTTTGTCAGGATGCGTTCGCTGTCGACGAGATTCTTGGGACAGCCAAGCGAGACCATGCCGATCTTCGGCGGGGAGGGGAGAATAGTTGCCATGGGATGCCGCGCACATAGCGATCTGGCGCGCGATTTCCTAGAGTGACGCAAGCCCACTCATTTCGGCTGCGGCCGCATCCCAGCAATCCGGGCGATGCGATCGATCAGATCATGGCGCTGGTGCGCCGCCACGACGATATTCTCTCGATCAGTTTCCGCACGCTTGGCCGCCGCGAAGAGGTGCGCTGGCCGATTTCGCTACCGCCCGGATTCAGCGATGGCCTCTGGCAGCATAGTTGCGTCGAAGCCTTTGTCGGGGTGGCGGGCGATCCTGCTTATGTCGAGCTCAACATGGCGTCGTCGAAGCGCTGGGCTGCCTATCGCTTCGACGATTATCGTGCCGGGATGCGCCGGGCTGAAGCTGCACCGCTCCGACCGTTCATCTGGTTCGGCTTCGACACCACGCTGATGACGCGCTGGCGCGTGCCCGATTTGCCCGTGGATGCGGCCTGGCAATTGGGGTTGAGCGCGGTGATCGAAACGCTCGACGGCGCGAAGAATTATTTCGCGCTCAGCCATGGGCTGGGCAACCCCGATTTCCATAACCGGGATTGCTTTATCGCGACCCTCCCGGCACCTGACGCCATATGAACTTCGGTATCGATCGCCTGCTCGCCGACCCCGCCTTGCGTAAGCCGCTCGAAGGCAAACGCGTCGCCCTCCTCGCGCATCCCGCTTCGGTGACCGAGAACCTGACGCATTCGCTCGACGCGCTCGTCGCCTGTGGTCTCAACGTCTCGGCGATGTTCGGGCCGCAGCATGGCGTGCGCGGCGACTTGCAGGATAACATGATGGAGTCGCCCGACTTCACCGATCCGCGCTACAATATTCCCGTCTTCAGCCTCTACGGCGAAGTCCGCCGCCCGACGGGCCAGTCGATGCACACGTTCGACGTGATCCTCGTCGACCTGCAAGACCTCGGCACGCGCATCTACACCTTCATCACGACCTTGCTCTACGTGCTCGAAGCCGCTGCCGCGCATGGCAAGTCGGTGTGGGTGCTCGACCGCCCCAATCCTGCCGGCCGCCCGATCGAAGGGCTGACCTTGCTGCGCGGCTGGGAGAGCTTCGTCGGTGCAGGGCCGATGCCGATGCGCCATGGGATGACGCTCGGCGAGATCGGCCACTGGTTCATCGATCACTACAAGCTCGACGTCGACTACCGCGTGATCGAGATGGAGGGCTGGGCGCCCGATGCCGCGCCCGGCTTCGGCTGGCCCGCCGACCGCGTCTGGATCAACCCCAGCCCCAATGCCCCCAACGTCAACATGGCGCGCGCCTATCCCGGCACGGTGATGCTCGAAGGCACGACCTTGTCCGAAGGGCGCGGGACGACCCGCCCGCTCGAAATCTTCGGCGCCCCCGATCTCGATGCAGCGGCGATCATCGCCGAGATGCAGCGATTGGCGCCCGAGTGGCTCGCGGGCTGCACGCTGCGCGACATCTGGTTCCAGCCGACCTTCCACAAGCATGTCGGCCAGCTGTGCAACGGCGTCCATATCCACGCCGAGGGGCCGGGATACGACCACGCGGCGTTCCGGCCTTGGCGCGTGCAGGCGCTCGCCTTCAAGGCGATCCGCCGCCTGCGGCCCGATTACGACCTGTGGCGCGATTTCCCTTACGAATATGAATTCGGCAAGCTGGCGATCGACGTCATCAACGGCGGCACGGGCTTGCGCGAGTGGGTCGATGACGGGGCAATGACGCCGGTCGATCTGGACGCGATGGCCAGCCCCGGCGAAGCCGCTTGGGCGCAGGTCCGACGCCGCTTCCTGCGCTATCCGGAGGCGTGAGCGCTGGTCACACCGCCGCGTTGGCGAGCAGCCGGTCGATCGTCGTCTGCACACTCGCGAGATCATCGCGCAGCATCCGCAGCTGGTCGACCGGCGGCAGCGCCTCAATCGGGCGGCGGCGGAAGGGTCCGCGAAACAGTCGGTCGAGAATGATCATCGTCCGACTGCGCGGCTTGGCGAGCGCCATGTGGCGCGGCAGCGGCGTCATCGCGGGATCGGGCGCAGCCTGCTCGGCGCGTTCGGCGATGGGCGCAGCAAGCGGGGCGATGGCGTCGGCCACCGGCGCGACGGCCGCAACCACTGCCGTTTCGGTCGGCACGAGCGCCGCCAACGACACCGGCGCCCCCCGCCGACGCGCGGCCTTGGCCTGTGCCCGACGCTCCTGACGGCGGCTCTGGCGGCTGAGCGGCCCGCATTCGACCAGCGGTTCATCGACATCGGGCAGCGGTATTGCACTGCGTTCAGTCGATCGCGGCGGGGTCACCGGCGGGCGTTGCGGCGCATGACCGACGTCCGAGGCGTTCCGATCACGATGCGAATGGCGTTGACGCGTGCGTGCCTGCTTCATGCTGTCCCCCGATGTTGCTGCGGTGCCGACGTCTCCCAAATCCGTGGCCCGGCCTATCGCACAAGGCACGACTCCCGGAAATCGTAAGGGAAGCGTGTTTGCGGCAAAGCGAATCGGGCGTGCGACGAAGCGAGGTCGCGGCTAAGCGATCGTGCCGTCACGCTCAACCGGATCGCGGTCGGTCAGGCTGACATAGCCAAGCACGAGCGCAAAGGTCGTCATCGCCAGCAGCGCAAGCGCGAGAAAGGGTTCGTCGAACAACAGGGTCATGGCGTTTCTCCGATCAACAGGATCGAAGCGACCATCGCCCCTTCAGCGGCGGGCGGCATTGACGTCGATCAAACTGTCGGCGCCCGCATCACCGTTTCCGCGTCAGCTCCCGCATCCCCTCGTCGAGGCCCGCCAGCGTCAGCGGGTACATGCGGTCGTTCACCAACTCGCGGATGATGCGGATCGACTGCGAATAGCCCCATTGCTCGCTCGGGATCGGGTTGAGCCACACCGTCGCCGGATAGGTCGTCGCCAACCGGTGCAGCCAGACCGCGCCCGATTCCTCGTTGAAATGCTCGACCGAGCCGCCGGGGTGGGTGATTTCATAGGGACTCATCGACGCATCGCCGACGATCACCAGCTTGTAATCATGGCCATATTTATGGAGCACATCCCACATCGGCGTGCGTTCGGAAAAGCGCCGCCGATTGTCCTTCCACACGCCTTCATAAGGGCAATTGTGGAAGTAGAAGAATTCGAGGTTCTTGAACTCGGTCGTCGCCGCCGAAAACAGCTCCTCGCACAGCTTGACCCAAGGGTCCATCGAACCGCCGACGTCGAGGAACAGCAGCAGCTTTACCGCATTGTGCCGCTCGGGCCGCATCACGACGTCGAGCCAGCCCTGCCGCGCGGTACCGTCGATCGTCGCGTCAATGTCGAGCTCGTCGGCAGCGCCTTCGCGCGCGAACCGGCGCAAGCGGCGCAGCGCGATCTTGATGTTGCGCGTCCCAAGCTCGCGAGTGTTGTCGAGATTGCGGAACTCGCGCTGGTCCCACACTTTCAGCGCGCGCTTGTGCTTGCTTTCGCCGCCGATGCGCACGCCTTCGGGATTATAGCCCGAATTGCCATAGGGCGAGGTGCCCTTGGTGCCGACCCATTTATTGCCGCCTTCGTGGCGACCCTTTTGCTCGGCGAGCCGCTCCTTCAGCGTCGCCATGATCTCGTCCCACGAGCCAAGCGACTTGATCGCTTCCATTTCCTCGGCGCTCAGATATTTCTCGGCGACCGCGCGCAGCCAGTCCTCGGGGATTTCGGCGCCTTCGGTCGCATAGGTCGTGGCGATGCCGCGAAACACCTTGGCAAAGACCTGGTCGAATTTATCGAGCAGCCCCTCGTCCTTCACATAGACCGCGCGCGAGAGGTAATAAAAATCCTCGGGCGTGCGATCGATCACTTCGGCGTCGAGCGCTTCGAGCAGCAGCAGATGCTCCTTCAGGCTCGCGGGGATGCCGGCGCTGCGCAGCTCGTCGAGGAAGTTGAGAAACATGTCGCAATCATGCCCGCGCGCACGCCGCGACGCAATGGCGCTGGCGCCCACCCAGTGTGGGTCCCCCCGCCACACCGCCTTAAAGGTGCATTTACCTTGTCGGATTATTGCTCGGACTCGGGGAAATCGGGGCGGATGGATCAGACAGCAAAGATCGAAGCCATCATCGTCGATGTCGCACGCCAGTGCGGCACGCTGGTGATGGAATGCGCCGACGTTGGCGGCCATGTCACGCTTGCGTCTGACCAGATTGACCGCACAATAGCCGATCTCGACGGGTTCGACGCCGTCGCCGACGCGCTCGCCAATGATCAGGCAAGCGTTGCCGCTGCCATTGCCGAGGCGCGCGCGCTGACCGATCGGGCCAAGACGCAGTTGACGCAGGGGACGGCGGCGATCGTCGACTCGATTGGCAATTTCAGCGAGGTTTCCGACCGGATTGTCCAGCTCAGCACGCGCGTGGCGCGGATGGCGGAGGCGCTCGATCAGGTGCAGCAAGTGTCGCAGCTGATCGGCGGGATCGCGCAGCAAACCAACATGCTTGCGCTCAACGCCGCGATCGAGGCAGCGCGTGCGGGCGGGCAGGGTAGCGCGTTCGCCGTGGTCGCGACCGAAGTCAAACGCTTGGCGCAGCACACACGCGATGCGACCCAGCGGATTGACCGGACGGTCGCTGCCCTGGCCGAAGAAGCCAATGCTTTTACCCGCGAAGTGACCGATGGCGCCGCGAAGGGGCGCGCGGCGGCCGAGCGCTTCGGCGCGATCAAGGCCACCGTCGCTGATCTCGGCACGATCGTCGCCCGCGTCGACGTGCAGACCGATGACATCGCTGTGAGCAGCGCGCAGATGCAGCGCAGCATCGCCGCTGCCCAGCATGGCTTGGCAGTATCGGCACAGGCCACGCGCAAAAACGGTGCCGCGCTGCGCAAAGCGCGCGGTCGGCTGGAGGGGTTGGAGACCGCGTGCAACCTGATGCTCGATCAACTCGCGCATTCGGGCATCACGATCGACGACAGCCCGCTGATCGAACGCGCCAAAGGGGTCGCACGCGAGATCATGGACGTCGTCGAGGCGGGAATCCGTCGCGGCGAGATCGGCATGGCCGAGGTGTTTGACACCGATTACTGTCCGGTTCCCGGCACCAATCCGCTACAACACAATGTCGGCTTCTGCGATTTTGCCGACCGGCATATCCGGCCCATCCTCGACCGGGTCACGCGCGAGATCGACAAGTCAATTGGCTCGGTGATCAGCAATGTCGACGGCTACCTGCCCACCCATTTGACGCTGCGCTCGCAGCCGCAGGGGCGCGATGCCGAGTGGAACAACACCTGGTCACGCAATCGTCGCCAAATGGGGCTCGACGATTCCACCGGCCGCGCCGTTGCCAGCGAAGCGCCCGCGATGCTGAGCTGCTATTGCATGGCGCTGGGACATGACGCGTTTCTGCCGCTCAAGACTGTGTTCGTGCCGCTGTGGTTCAACGGGCGGCGCTGGGGCAATTACGAGCTCGCTTACGTCGACACGCTAACCGCGACCGCGCAATCAATCTCGCAGGACGCGCTCGAGGCCAGCCTTGCCATGATGCGCGGCCCGGCCGTCCAGGCCGCCTGAGCGCGCGTCAGCGATAGGCGTCGATCAACGCACCGACATAATCGGGCTTGGCGCCGGTCAGTTCACGCGCCGGGCGCGCCGGGGCAAGCTGTGCCGTGACGGGTTTGCCATAGATGAAACCATAGACCGGATAGATGGTGGTCCCGAGCCCCGTCGTGTCGCGGAACCAGACCTTCACTTCGCTCCAGTCATTGTCGGGCGACACATCGGTGAGCGTCACATCCTGTTCGACATGCCCGCGCGCGCCATTCTGGCGCGACCAATTGGCGTGCGTGATCATCAGCACGCGCCGGTCAACGATACGGCTGACGACCGCGACATGGCCGCGCTGAAGCCGCGATGACCGCGCAAAGACAATGACGCTGCCGAGGTTTGGCCTGGTGCCACGGGCATAGCGCCCTTGGGCCTGGTTCCACCACGTCCACGCATCGCCGTAGATCTGGATGCCCGACGCGGCGCGCGCAAAGGGGACGCATTCGCCGACATAATCGAGCAGCGACGCCGATCCGGGTGCTGCCATCAGCAGCGCACACAGAGCAAGAATCGGCACAGGAAAACGCATCAGTGCTACCTGCACTCGATCCCGTCGCCGAAGCGTTGGCCGATGTGGTTAACGGCGATTTTTATTTGCGCGCGGCGGGAGCGGGCAGCCCTTGCCAGCGCACCGCCGCTGGCCGATGTCCTGAGGTGAGGGCCAAAATAGGGGCATGCGATGCAAGGGCGATCAACTTTACCGTGGCGGCTTGGCTTTGCGCTGCTCGCCGCGACGATGCTCGCGGGGACGGCAACGGGCCGCGACTTCAAGGCCACGCAGCCGATCGCCCGGATGGATTATTGGCAGGAGCGCCAGATCGCGATTGCCAAAGCGCTCGAAGACCAAGCGGCACTGCCCAGCTACCGGCTCGTGTTCATCGGCGATTCGATCACCGATTTCTGGCTGCTCGGCGACAATCCGTGGGTGGCGGGCCAGCGCAATGGTCGCGCGGTGTGGGACGAAAGCTTCAGCGGTGCCGATCCCGCCTATAAGGCGCTCAACATCGGCATTTCGGGCGATCGCACCGAACATATCCTCCACCGGCTGCTGCCCAAAGTATCGGGCGGGCTGGGCGAGCTCGACGCACCCGCACTCGATCCTGATTATGTGATCATCATGGCCGGCATCAACAACAGCTATGGCGCCGAGCAGCCCGCCGCCGACAGCATCTTTGCCGGCGTGATGGCGATTGTCGACGCGGTCCACGCGCGCAAGCCCGGTGCGCGGATCGTGCTGCAATCGCTGCTGCCGAGCAACGAAGAGGCGCGCAACCGCGATATTGTGCGGCCGATCAACGAACGCCTCGCCGACATTATCGCGCGCCCGCCCTATGCGGGCTTTGTCCGTTTCCTCGATCTCTATCCCGCCTTTGTCGACGCCAAGGGCGCGCAGATCCAGAGCTATTTCAACGACGCCCTGCACCCGAACGAGGCGGGCTATCGCCGCTGGCGCGACCGGCTGATGCGCGCGCTGTCGCAGGACCGGGCGCTGCATCCGCGCAAGCCGGGGTAGGGGATCACGCGGCGAGCAGCCACCCATGGGCGTCGTCGTCGTTCCCGGGCTTGCGCGCGGTCGGGCGGCGGCGGGCTCGGGGGCGGCTGGTGCGGATCGGTCGCCACGGCGCAAGCAGGTTCCAGCCACGCGTGATGCGCGCACTGGCGGCGAGTGTCGTCACCGCAACCGCCACATCGATGAACGCCGACACGTCCCACAGCAGGATCAGCGACATATCGAGCGGGCCAAGCGCCGCGAGCATTTCCCCGCCGGTGATGACGATCACCAGCATCAGCGTGGCAAAGATCAGATGCCTGCGGGTGAGGGTGTTGAGCCACGCGGCGGGCTTGTCGATCAGCAGGCGTCGCAGTGGCCGGACCGCAGGCAGGTCGCGCCACCGCTCGAGCATCGCCATCACCGCCAGCACCGTTACCACCAAGGTCAGCATCGCTTTCTCCTCAAGCATCGCAGCATAGCTCGGCTATCGCGCCGCGCCATCGCTTTCGTCGCGACCGTGGAGCGCGGCGACGAGCACGAACGATATGATCATCAGCAGATACCAGGCGCCGAGCTTTTCGGGCGACACCAAGGTCCAGCCATCGCGCTGCGCCGGGTAAAGCCATGCGTGCGACAGCGTGCCCAAATTCTCGGCAAACCAGATGAACATTGCCACCAGGAACCAGCCGAGCAACAGCGGCATCCAGCGCGGCGTCCGGAATGGCGTGAAATAGACCCGCGTGCGCCAGAACAGCAGCCCGGTCGCGACGAACAGCGCAAGCCGGATATCGGGCAGCCAATGATGCGCGAAGAAATTGACGTAGATCGCAACCGCCAGCGCATAACTCACCCAACGCGGCGGGTAGCGCGTGTAGCGGAAGCGGAAAATCCGCCACACCCGCGCGATATAGCTGCCGACGGCGGCGTACATGAAGCCTGAGAAGAGCGGCACCGCGCCGATCTTGAGCAGCCCCGGCTCGGGGTAGATCCACGACCCCGCGCTGGTCTTGAACAATTCCATCACCGTGCCGATCACGTGGAAGGCTAGGATCACCTTGGCTTCGCCGATCGATTCGAGCCGCAACCAGAGCATGCCGATTTGGATCGCGAGCGCGGCAAGCGTCAGGAAATCATAACGCGCGAGCGGCATGTCCTTCGGGTAAAACAGGAAGGTACCCATCAGCAGCGCGAGCATCAACCCGCCGAACAAGCACGCCCAACCCTGTTTGAATCCGAACAGGCATAATTCGTAGAGCGCCCCTTGCCAACCGCGCGTCGGCTGCGCTGCTTCGAGCCGGGCGCGAACGCGGGCGAACCGCGTCGCGCCACGCGAAGGCTCGCTCACCCCTTATTCTGTTGCCGCTTGGCCATGAAGGCGAGCCGTTCGAACAGCATGACGTCCTGTTCGTTCTTCAGCAGCGCACCGTGCAGCGGCGGAATCGCCTTGGTGGGGTCGCGGTTCTGCAGGACTTCCAAAGGCATGTCCTCGTGCAGCAGCAGCTTGAGCCAGTCGAGCAGCTCGCTCGTGCTCGGCTTTTTCTTCAGCCCCGGCACGTCGCGCACGTCATAGAAAATGTCCATCGCGCGGTTGACCAGGATCTTCTGGATGCCGGGAAAGTGGACGTCGATGATCGCCTGCATCGTGTCGCGATCGGGGAATTTGATATAGTGGAAGAAACACCGGCGCAGGAACGCGTCGGGCAGTTCCTTTTCGTTGTTTGACGTGATGACGACGATCGGCCGCTCGACCGCGCGTACCGTCTCCTTGGTTTCATAGACATGGAATTCCATGCGATCGAGCTCCTGGAGCAGATCGTTGGGGAATTCGATGTCGGCCTTGTCGATTTCGTCGATCAGCAGGACCGGGGGCTTGGGCCGCGTGAAGGCTTCCCACAGCTTGCCCTTGCGAATGTAGTTGGCGATGTCGTGCACCCGCTCGTCGCCGAGCTGACCGTCGCGCAGGCGGGCGACCGCGTCATATTCATACAGGCCTTGCTGCGCCTTGGTGGTCGATTTGATGTTCCATTCGATCAGCTCGGCATCGACCGCCTTGGCGATTTCGTAAGCGAGCACGGTCTTGCCGGTGCCGGGTTCGCCCTTCACCAGCAGCGGACGGCGCAGCGTGACGGCGGCGTTGACCGCGACTTTCAGATCGTCGGTCGCGACATAGCTGGCGGTACCTTCAAAGCGCTTCATGGCCATCCCCGTTTT
>NZ_JAIEPC010000016.1 GCF_019749955.1 Sphingomonas sp. | reverse complement strand
GGGCGGCTGTGGGAGCAGGAAATGGGCCCCGAAGGCGGCGACGAAGTCAATCTGATCGAGCCGGGCAAGAATTACGGCTGGCCGCGCGTCTCCTATGGCCGCAATTACGGCGCGGCCACCGACGACATTCCCGATCACGCACCGGGCGACGGCTTTGAACCGCCCAAGGTCTGGTGGAACCCGGTGATCTCGCCGGGCGGGCTGATGATCTATTCGGGCAAGATGTTCCCGCAGTGGCGCGGCGACGCCTTCATCGGCGGGCTGTCATCGCAAGCGCTGGTCCGCGTCCACCTGAACGGCGCGACTGCCGCCAAGGGCGACCAATGGAACATGGGCGCGCGCATCCGCGAAGTCGAACAAGGCCCCGACGGCGCGATCTGGCTGCTGGAGGACGGCTTGCAAGGATCGCAGGGGCGGCTGCTGAAGCTGACGGCGGCGGGAGGCGTCGCGAAGCGATGACTGCGGCGTTTCGCGTGCGCCCGCGCTTAGGCGAAGCGGCGAGTTTTTATCGGCAACGACGCAAGCGATCGCGCGGTGTCGGCGCTTCTGGACGGGAACGGGGTCGGAAAGATCAAGTCCACCCCGGAGCGCCAATCAAATGGTGCCGGACGGCGCGGGAATGCCCCGTCAATCGACGCTGACGCCGGCGCGTTTGGCATTGGCGCGCAGCGTTTTGCGCTGTTCTTCAGTGCGAAGGAACATCTCTGCGGCGCGCTTTTGAAAGTCGCTCTGCGGCAGACCCTTGACCGAATCGGCAACGGACTTGTCCGACAGGTCCAAGCTAAACTTCACGGCCATAAATAATTCGCTCCGAAAAAATTCGCAAAAACCGACGCCGTCTCGGGATCGTGATCGATCGGGTCGCCACTCGCGCCAAAGGCGGTTATGGGGACCGGTCGAAAGATAGCATGAATCCGCCTTACGACAAGGTTTACCCGACGCACATTTTCACCGGCATCACCGGAAAAGCCGAACGACCCATCGATCGCAACGACAATGCGCCGACGACCGCGCTCTGGAGGACCATCTGCTTCGACTCCGCGATACCCTCCGCCGGGCAATGACCGCAAGTCGATCGGGATGCACAGACACCACTGCATCGATGGCGAAATCAGCGCCCGCAAGGCGCGATACTGCCCGGTCAGCGTTTCGGCAATGGCCGTACCCGGCATCTTCAGCGCACTCGGCCCGCCATGTACCAATTCGCCCGACAGCCACGCCTGCCCGGAAAAGGAATCATTTGCCGGCAAGCGCAGAAATCGATCGGGCGAACGCCGGAACCCAATGTTGAAACGGTTGTGCAACATCATCGGAACGCCAACGCTATCGAAACTCTCGGGATAGAAAACCGCAACCCTCATCTGGCCCGCCGACAATCCGCGCCCGAGCGTCTTAACCGCGATGTCGCGGACCTGTCCGCAGAAGAGCTGGGCCAAAGCATAGTCGTCCAGCATCGGCAGAATGAGATTGAGCTTCGCCGAATTGTACGCGCCATTGATCGCCGCGCGCACCCGGTCAAGGGCTGCATCGAATTCAAGCAGCCCCAGTTTGTCGGCATCGAGCGGCGCGGTGAACATCCGGTCGATGCCCCGGTTCTGCAGCATAGGCTGCGCGCTCAGGACGGTTTTTACGGTCGCACGCAACGGGCTGAACCCGACCCCGGTGACGCGCGTCGTCGCAACCCGACCCTTGATCGACGACAGCGCGGTCGCGGCCTCCGGGTCCAGGCGGCGTTCCTCGTCGAATACCCACGCCGGTAGGTTTGAGACGACGCCGCCGTCAACGTACCAGCGATACCACCATCGCCATTCGCGCGTGAACTCGAGTCGCCGTGGCCGAAAGATAACGGGGATCGCGATCGACGCGACCACGGCATCGGCGATCGGGCGATCGGGGGTCGTCCGCGACGAAAAAATCTGCGGTTTGCCGTTCGAAATGTCGGTCGCGACAATCTTCAGCGCGGGCACGAACACAGCGTCCACGTCGGCGCCGGACGCAAGCGCCTGTTGCTGCTTCTGCTGCCAGTAACGGTCGAGATCGGCAAAAGTCACGCCGCGCGCTTCGGCGCCGACGATCTTCCGGCGCAGCGCCGCGTCTATGCCGTCGCGAACACGATCAAGCGACACCAGCCCCTGCGCGGTCATCGCGACCATGCCGAACGCGACGCCGAGCACGGCGGCGAGCGACAGCGCCTGAACCCAGATCAGCCATACCCATGTCCAGCTGCTGGGCGACCCGAACGCAAGGCCAACCAGCCCGGGTGCCGTCGCACTGAGGCCGATCAGAGTTGCGAACATGACAGGCCCGACCAGCCACAGCGCCGTCGGTGCCCGGAGCAGCAAGAGCCAGACCCAGCCGATGCCAATCATGCGTGGGACCGTCCGCACCGGTTCGGGCGGCGGCCGAAAGCCGCGCCGCAATCGAAGCCAAGGCACCGGCGGCAGCTCAATGTCGTCAAGGATTGTCCTGGAACCGCCGTCCGGGATGTCCTGCCCCAAGGGGACGATCAGTTCCTCTGCCTGGTAATCTGCCGATGCCAAGGCCGCGATGATCGCGCCTGCCGATGTGCCGGCAAATCCGCGTAGCTGCAACCCGCGCTCGCGCCCGGCTTCCTGAAGCGCCTGCAAAGCGCCGATATGGAGCAGGCCCCGCGCACCGCCGCCTTCGAAAATGCAATAGCAGCGTTCGATGCCGTCGTCCCGATCGTCAGCCGTGGACGGATCATTGGCCATTTCACCCCCCGGTCCGACCAGAATCGTTTCGTAACCAGTGACTTATAGCCCGGTGAATCACTTCATCAACACCAATTCCTCCGCCATCGTCGGGTGCAGTGCCACCGTCTCGTCGAACGCGTCCTTGGTCAGTCGCGCCTTCACCGCCACCGCCGCTGCCTGAATAATCTCGCCCGACTCGGGTCCGATCATGTGCAGGCCCACCACGCGGTTCGACGCGCCGTCGCACACCATCTTGTAGAGCGCGCGCTCGTTGCGGCCGGCGAGCACATTCTTCATCGGGCGGAAGTCCGAAGTATAGACCCGCACTGCGCCATATTTCTGCTTGGCCTGGCTCTCGGTCAGCCCGACCGCGCCGATCGGCGGGTGGCTGAACACTGCGCTCGGGATGCAGCCGTAATCGACGCGGGTGGGCTTGCTGCCGAACACCGTGTCGGCAAACGCTTGCCCCTCGCGGATCGCGACGGGGGTGAGCTGCACGCGGTTGGTAACGTCGCCGACGGCATAGATGCTTGCCACGCTCGACTGGTTGTCGTCGTCGACCTTCACCGCGCCGTTATCGAGCACGACGCCCGCTTCTTCCAGCCCCAAGCCTTCGGTATTGGGCACGCGCCCCGTTGCGAACATCACGCAATCGACCGTCATCGGTTCGCCGGTCAGGAATTCGACCAACAGGCTGCCGTCGGGCTGCCTTTCGATCGATTTGAACTGGGTGTTGAAGCGGAACTGGATGCCCTTGCCCATCGAGATTTGCAGCAGCCGGTCGCGGATCTGCTCGTCGTAACCGCGCAGGATCGCGTCGCTGCGGTTGACGACGGTCACCACGCTGCCGAATTCGTGGAAGATGCCCGCAAATTCATTGGCGATATAGCCCGCGCCCGCGATCAGCACGCGCTTCGGGAGCGCTGGCAGATGGAACACTTCGTTCGAGGTGATCGCATGCTCGCTGCCGGGGAAGTGCAGCAATTGCGGCCGCGCGCCGGTGGCGATCAGGATGCGGCCGGCCGTCACGGTCTTGCCGCTGGCGAGCCGCACTTCATTGGGGCCGGCGACTTCGGCGCGGTCGAGGATGACTTCGACCTTATGGCTGTCGAGCGTGGTGGTGTAAGCGGCGTTGAGCCGATCGACCTCGGCAAGCACATTGTCGCGCAGGCGCGGCCAGTCGAAATTGCACGGCGGCACGTCCCAGCCGAAGCGGCGGGCATCCGCCAAATCCTCGGCGAAATGCGCGCCGTAAACGAGCAGCTTCTTGGGCACGCAGCCGCGGATCACGCAGGTGCCGCCGACGCGAAACTCCTCGGCAACCGCCACCTTGGCGCCGTACGCCGCCGACACGCGCGCCGCGCGCACCCCGCCCGAACCGGCACCGATGACGAAAAGGTCATAGTCGTAATTGGCCATTTATAGTCTCCAAGACCGTTCGGGCTGAGCTTGTCGAAGCCCTGTTCTTCTTTTCCCACGTTCCGCAAAAGAAGGACGGCCCTTCGACAAGCTCAGGGCGAGCGGTCGATATGTTGATGCGTTATCCCAGCGCGCGCTTGATCAAATCGGTGGTCGAGGGGTCAAAATCCAGCCCCCCTGCCCCCGCCGCCTTGGCCATTTCCTTGCCGAGTTCGACGCCGAACTGGTCGAACGGGTTGATCCCGAGCAGCGCCGCACTCACGAACACGCGCTGTTCATAGAAAGCGATCAGCGCGCCAAGGCTGTGCGCGTCGAGGCTTTCGATCAGGATCGTCGCGCTCGGGCGGTCGCCCGGATAGGCGCGCGCCGGGTCGGCATCGTTGGCGCGGCCCTTCATCAGCGCGGCACCTTGCGCGAAGCAATTGAGCAGCAACTGGCGGTGATGCTCCTCATCAAGCGCATCGCCCGGTTCAGTCACTGCGACAAATTCGACCGGCACCAGATGCGTGCCCTGGTGGAGCAACTGAAACACCGCATGCTGCGCATCCGTCCCCACCCCGCCCCAGGTGATCGGCGCAGTGTGACGCCCGACCGGCTTGCCATCGAGCCCGGCCGCCTTGCCGTTCGATTCCATCTCAAGCTGCTGGAGATAGCTCGGCAACAGCCGCAGCCGCTCGTCATAAGCGAACACCGCGCGGGTCTCGGCGCCTTTCACTTGCGTGTAGAACAGGTCGCCAAAGGCCGCGAGCATCGGCGCATTTTCATGCGCGGCGGCGAGCCGGAAATGCCGGTCCATCTCGCCCGCACCGTCGAGCAACTCCTCAAACGCATCCCAACCCAGCGCGAGCGCTGCCGGAAACCCGATCGACGACCAGAGCGAATAGCGCCCGCCCACCGACTCGGCGAAGGGCAACACGCGGGTTTCATCGACGCCCCATTCGACGGCCTTGTCGGGCGCGGCGGTCAGCGCGATCACCCGGCCATAGGGATCATCGACCCCGCCCTCGCGCAGCCATTGCAGCGCGCTCGTCGCATTCAGCAGAGTTTCGGTGGTGGTGAAGGTTTTGGACGCCACCACGACCAAAGTCGCATCGGGTTCGAACTGCGCGAAAGCGGCTTCAAGCGCGCAGCCGTCGATGTTCGAGACGATCGCGACATCATAGCGCGCGTCGTCACGGCCAAGCGCGTCGATCAGCAGGTCGGGCCCCAGCGCCGACCCGCCAATGCCGATGTGCAGGATATTCCGCACCGGGCCGAGCGCGCCCGCCTCAATCGCATCGATCAGCGCGCGCATGCGGGCGTGGAGTTGCGCCGCGCGCGCGACCGCTTCCTCGCTCCCTTCGCCGCGTTCGGCGCTGTGTTCGGCCGCGCGGCCTTCCGTGGCGTTGACCGGCTCGCCCGCGAACAGCGCCTCGCGCTTGGCGGCAAAGCCCTGCGCCTTGGCGAGTCCCTCAAACGCCGCCACCGCATCCGCCGTCAGATGCGTCTTCGACCAGTCGAAGTGGAGTCCTGCAACATCGATCGAAAAGCGCGCCAGCCGATCGGGATCATTGGCGAACAATGCTTCGAGCCGGGGCGGGTCGAGCGTTTCGATCGCGTGCCAGTCGGCGGTCATGGCAGGGGCTCCTGTGGCTGCATCGGGGATGCCCGCGCGCTAGCACTGCGCCCGCGCCGCCGCCACCCCCGGCTTGACCCCGATACTTGACGCGCCGCCCTCGCCCGCCGCAAAGCGCGCGCATAATGGATGATATGACCGCCACCCCGATTGCCGCCGCCCCAACGCGACCCGCGCGCGCGGAGTGGCGCGAGACCTTGTGGTTTCTGGTGCGGCTGGCAATCCTGTTCACGCTGCTGCGCAGCTTCATCTTCTCGCCCTTCGTCATCCCGTCGGAATCGATGCTGCCGCGCCTGTACATCGGCGATTATCTGGTGGTGTCGAAATTCTCCTACGGCTTTTCGCGCCACAGCCTGCCGTTCAGCGTGCCGCTGATCCCCGGGCGTATCCTGGCGCGGCTGCCCGAACGCGGCGATGTCGCGGTGTTCAAGGCGCCGCCGCTCGACCGCGAGGACTATATCAAGCGTGTCATTGGCCTGCCCGGTGACACGATCCAGCTGCGCCACGGCCAGATCATCCTCAACGGCGTCGCCGTGCGGCAGGAGCCGGTCGAGGATTTCGTGATCCCGGCCAGCCCCAATTACGGCTGCGCCGCGCCTTTTGCCGAGCAGAGTTTCGGCAAAGCCTATTGCCGCTATCGCCAATATCGCGAGACGCTGCCGAACGGAAAGAGCTATGCCGTGCTCGATCGCGGGACCACGGCGGCCGACGACACCGAGCTGTTCACGGTGCCCGCCGGCCATGTGTTCATGATGGGCGACAACCGCGACGACAGTCTCGACAGCCGCTTTCCCCAGATACCGGGTCAGGGGATCGGCTTTGTGCCGGTGGAAAATCTGGTCGGCCGCGCGCAATTCACTTTCTTCTCGACCGATGGCAGCGCGTCGTGGCTGCTGCCGTGGACGTGGTTCTCGGCGGCGCGCGGCGACCGGATCGGCAAAGGCTTTTGAGCGGCGATCTGGCCGATTGGGTCGCGCGGTCTCTGGGCGCCGTGCCGCGTGACTTCGCGCTATACGAGCGCGCCGTCACGCACGGCAGCCAGGCGGCGGCGAATTACGAACGGCTCGAATTTCTCGGCGACCGCGTGCTGGGACTGACGATCGCCGAGTGGCTGTTCGCGCGTTTCCCGAACGAAGCCGAGGGCGCGCTGTCGAAGCGGCTGAATGCCTTGGTGACCGGCCCGGTCTGCGCCGAAATCGCGCGCGAACTATCGCTCCCCGCGCAGTTGAAGCTCGGCAAGCAAGCGCGCGACGACGGCGCGTTCGACAGCGACAATGTGCTTGGCGACGCGCTCGAAGCATTGATCGGCGCGCTCTACCTCGATCATGGGCTGGAGGCGGCGCGCGCGGCGGTGCGAGCGCTCTGGGCGACCCGCATCGAACGCGACATCCGCGCGCCGCAGCATCCCAAATCCGCGCTCCAGGAATGGGCCGCCGCGCACAACCGCCGCCCGCCCGAATATAGCATCGTCGAACGCTCCGGCCCTCACCACGCCCCGCGCTTCACGGTGCAGGTGACGATCGGCAAGCTCGCGGAAGCAACCGCCACCGGCGCCTCCAAACAGGAAGCGGAAACGGCGGCGGCGCAGGCGCTGTTGGGGCAGTTGGAGGGGTAGGCACGGCTCATGCACATCAGAGACGAGCGTCCTGAGGACGTCCAGACAATCTACGAGATCACCCAAGCTGCCTTCAAACCCATGCCGTACAGCCAAGGGGATGAGCAGGACCTGATCAACGCGCTCCGCGCAGATGGCGCACTGGCCGTTTCGCTGGTCGCCGAGCGCGACGCCGAAATCATTGGCCACATCGCCTTCTCGCGCGTCACGATCGACAACCAGCCCGGCAACTGGTTCGTTCTCGGCCCGGTGTCGGTCAAACCGGGTTTGCAATCGCTCGGCATCGGCAGCGCCCTGATCCGCGAAGGGATCGAACGCATCAAGGCATTGAAGGCCGATGGGTGCGTGTTGCTGGGCTATCCCGCTTATTATGGTCGCTTCGGATTCGCGCACGATCCCCAGTTGACGTGCAATAGCGAAGCCCACCCCTATTTTCAGCAACTGACGCTTAGAGGGGCAACGCCAAAGGGCGATGTGCGCTATCACCCCGCCTTTTATGCATGAACACAACTGTCCGTGTGGTGATCGCGGTTAGCGCACAGGCATTGCTGATATTGGATTGTCGAGGCACGCATGCTGGCGCAAGAGCAACCCATGCCATGCCAGAACCCCAGTGGAGCCCGGACCAAGTCCAGGGTGACGGAACAAGTTGATGACTGAAACCCAAAAATGCGGCCTCGTCGCCGTCGTCGGTGCCCCCAACGCGGGCAAGTCGACGCTCGTCAATGGCCTGGTCGGTCAGAAAGTCGCGATCGTCAGCCCCAAGGCGCAGACCACGCGCGTCCGGCTGATGGGCGTGGCGCTCGAAGGCGACACGCAAATCCTGCTCGTCGACACGCCCGGCATTTTCGAGCCCAAGCGCCGCCTCGACCGCGCGATGGTCGCCGCCGCGTGGAGCGGGGCGGAAGGCGCCGACCTGATCGCGATGGTGGTCGACGCCAAAGGCGGGCTCGGCCCAAAGGTGCTGCCGATTGCCGAAGGGCTGGCGGGGCGGCGCGAGAAGAAGTTCCTGATCCTCAACAAGGTCGACCTTGCCGACAAGGCGCGGCTGCTGGTGCATGCCGAAACGCTCAACGCCAAGGTGCCGTTCGCCGAGACGTTTTTCGTCAGCGCGACCACCGGCGATGGCCTGCCCGAGCTCAAAGCCGCGCTTGCCGCCGAGATGCCCGTGGGGCCGTGGCATTTCCCCGCCGATCAGGTGTCCGACGCCAGCGAACGGTCGCTCGCCGCCGAAGTAACGCGCGAGCAACTCTACCTCCAGCTCCACGCCGAGCTACCCTATGACAGCGCAGTCGAGACCGAACAATATAAGGAACGCGAGGACGGGTCGGTCGAAATCCACCAGCAAATCCTCGTCGCGCGCACCACCCAGCGCGCGATCGTGCTTGGCAAGGGCGGCGCGCGGATCAAGGAAATCGGCGCCCGCGCCCGCGCCGAACTGTCGATGCTGATGGAGCGCAAAGTCCACCTTTACCTCCACGTGAAGGTGAAGGAGAATTGGGACGAGGATCGCGGCGTCTACCGCGACATGGGGCTGGACTGGGTCGAATGAAGCACGTGAAAGCAGCAATCGTCCAGGCAGCGCCGATCCCGCTCGCGATTTCGGACGGGATCACCGCGCTCGTCGATCATGTCGCGCGCGCGGTCGACGAGGGCGCCGAGGTCATCGCGTTCGGCGAAACCTTCCTCGGCGGCTATCCGCTGTGGCTCGACGAAGCGGCGGGCGCGGCGCTCTGGGATCACCCGGGGGCGAAGGCGCTCCACGCGCTGATGCTCGAGCAGGCCGTGCGCGACGACGATCCGCGCTTTGAGCCGCTGCAAGCACTGGTCGACAAGAGCGGCATATGCGTGTCGGTCGGCGCGCATGCACGGGTGCGGTCGAGTCTGACCAACACCCAGTATATCTTCCGCCCCGGCACAGCGCCGCTGCCGCACCGCAAGCTCGTGCCGACGCATGGCGAGCGGCTGATCTGGGCGCGCGGCGATGGCTCGACGCTTGATGTGCATGAAGCGCCCTGGGGGCGGCTCGGGAACCTCATTTGCTGGGAACATTGGATGCCGTTCGCGCGCGCGGCGATGCATCACGCTGGCGAGCATATCCACGTCGCCGCATGGCCGAGCGCGCGCGACATGTATGCGGTCGCCGCGCGGCATTATGCCTTTGAAGGGCGCTGCTTCGTGCTGTCGGCGGCGACGATCCAGCACCGCGACGACCTGCTCGACGGCCTCGCGCGGGTGGGCGGCGATGCCGAGGCGGAGGCACTGATCCGGCAAATTCCCGACGAGCAACTGCAAAATGGCGGCAGCGCGATCTACGCCCCCGATGGCGCGGTGCTGGCCGAGGCGGGATCGCAGGCGGAGATCATTGCCGCGACACTCGATATGCGGATGATCGACCGCGAACTAGCGGCGCTCGACACCGACGGCCATTATAGTCGGCCTGATGTGTTCGAACTGCGGGTCAATCGTAGAGCGACGGCGGGGGTGGTTGAGGGTTAGGTCTCGAAGGAATGGCCGTTTGTGGTGGATTGCCGACGGGCAGTTTTAACGAGCTTTTGTGCCTGACTTATCCCTTTCCTTTTGGCTCGTCGCCCCGTGCTTGCCACGGGGCTTGGCTTTTCTTTCGGGGCTGCCGCTGGCGATAACACCACATGGCAAAGGGCGGTTGGGTCTACATTACCGCGAACCGGTATCGCGTGGGCATGTACGTCGGCGTGTCAGCCGACGTCATCAGGCTCGTCTAACGGCATCGTTTCCCGCAAAGCGCCTGCGCCCGTTCCTAGCCGCAGCCTGCCTGCGCTCCCGTCACCTCGGCCCAAACCCAACCGCCAGGCTCGCCTGCGGGGGCTGACCTAATGCTAATGTCGATTGCCCGACGCGGGATGCCCCGGCGGATAAGAGCGGCGCTAACCGAGTTCGCACGCCGCAGCGCCAAGCGTCGATTTGCAACCGTGGTGCCCGTGCCGTCGCCCCAGGCCGTGAGACGGAGCCTCGATCCTGGGCTTGCCCGTCGAAAGTTGCCAACCGTTTCGGTCAATTGGTCGTCGACCGTTGGACTTAGTCGCGCGCTCCTGCGCTCGAAATTGAATGAGGGTGGCCCGCAGGCAATGGACGGAGCCGTAATGAAGGCGCAAGCTGCTAGAAATAGAGCGCACATCCGCCGCACTGAAAAAAACTCCATTTACAGCCGCTTCTCCGACGTCTGTAGATATCGTGATCAGACTGCATCTGCAATTCCAGACCCGACCCTCTCCCGCGTGCGAGACAGGGTTGGTTGAGGGCACAGTCAGCCCTCGACCTCCAAACGCCCCATCCGCATCCCCTTGGTCCGGCTGGTCAGGTGGAACCGGCGGCAGCGGTCGCAGCGATAGGGGCGCAGCAGCACCGATGCCGTCCGCGCGACCGCCAGCGCATCAGCCGCCGACGCGAAGCGTGCCTTGCGGGTACAGACGCTCAACCGCGTGCGCTTCACCCGCGCACGATCAGGTAATTCATCCGCGCCGACGCGATCGGGCGGTCGCGGTCGTCCTGCCACGCATGCGCTTCGACATTGGCGACGCGGTTGCCCAGCCGGGTGACGATGCCGAGCGCGCGCGTTTCCTTCTCGCGGCCGCCGCGCATGAAATCGACCGTCACGTTGATCGGCTTGATCCGGCTGTCGCCCGCATCCTCCAGCGCAAGCGCGTGGCGCAGCGCCGCGATGGCCGCGACTTCGAGCAGCCCGCCGAGCGCGCCGCCGTGCAGGAAGCCGGGGCGCCCCATCACATCGGTCGAATAGGGCATCATCAACACCGGCGGGCCAATGTCGCCTGCTTCGACCGACAGGCCGAGCAGATCGGCATAGGGCGGCAGCTTCATGGCTGCACCTCGGTAAACATGAAGGTGCCGGCGACATGCGCGAGCGGATCGCCGGGGTCGCCGTCATGCGCGGTCCCCCGCACGAACGAAATCGCGCGGGTGATCCGATAGCATTCGCCCCGCCCGTACACGGTCTTGCCGGGGGTGGCGGGGCGCAGATAATCGATGCGCAGGTCGAGCGTCGCATGCGGGCGGAATTCGCCCAGCTTGAGCCAGACGCCGAGACTCGTCGCCATGTCCATCATCGACAGGATCGGCCCCGACGCGAGCACACCACTGGTTTCATCGCCAATCAGCGCGGGATTATAGGGCAGCGCGAGTTCGGCCCAATCGGGGCCATGCGCATGATACTCAATCCCCAGCCGCCCCGCATGCGCGCGCTTGCCATAACTCATGAAAATGCGGGGATCGAACGGCGGCTGAGACATTGCGCGCGGCTTTACACACAGCATCGGGGGCGTGCCAAGCCGCAACAAGCACAGGGAAACCTTTCAGCGATTTAACTCTCCCGCCCAAGCAACGTCGCTTAACCTTTCCTCGAAGTGATAATAAAGGCTGGCTATGGGCATCATTGGTATCGATATTGATCAAATTGTCGATCTTAGCACCCAAGTCGCGGTCAGTGGGGCCATCCGCATGGGCGAGATTGTCGGCGACGATATTTTTGAAATTATCGTCGCGATCGCCGTGATCGTTTACGAAATGGATCCGCGCGCGGTGTGATGCAGCAGGCAACGCCGCCCGCACGTGCACGACTCACCGAAGCGCAGGCTGCCTCGGCAATGCTCGCGCAGGACTGGCGCCAGAGTGCGCCCTACGCCCGCGCGACGGCGCTGTTCGCCGATTGCGACAATGCCTCCGCTGAATCGATTGCCGATCGCGCGATGGTGCTGCTCGCCGATCCCGACTGGGCGGTTGATCTGATCGCGCCGCTGATCGATGCGCTGGCGCTAGACGCCTGGATCGATCCGCCGCTGCGCTTCAGCCGCGATCCGCTGCGCACCGGCGCGATCCTGTTCGAGCATCCCGCCGTTACGATCACGGCTGCCATACTGTCCGCGGCGACGCTGGCGGCGGCCCCCCGGCCAACCACAGTGGTCGTCCCCGGCCGTTTGTCGGTGGTGCGGTATGAGCGCGGCGGCGGTGCGACCTTGCTGCTGTGGCGCGCGGAGCCCGCGACGCCCGATTTTACCGCAGCAGATGCGCCGCCTTGCCGTCCGGTGGGCGCGGTGCGGCTCGTCGACGGGCTGGTCCGCCGCATTGACGGACGCAGCCACGCCCAGCTGATCGACGGCGCGACGAGTGACATCGTCACCGTAACCGCGACCGTCCGCGCCGACAGCGCCGCCGTCATGCGCGAATATGCGCAGGGCGACGGCGCGCTGGTCCGCGTCGCGGCGCTCGACGACATCGCCTCGCGCACGCAGATGCTCGCAGCACTGTTGCGCCACGCCGGGCGCGCCGATGCGGGCGACGTGTTCGACCTGGCGAGCCGCGATCCGGCGCATTTTGTGCGCTGGGGCGTGATGCGCGAATGGCTCGCGCTCGATGCCGGTGCGGCGCTGCCCCGGCTGCGCGCGATGCTCGACGATCCGCACGCCGAAATTCGCGCCGCCGCCGCGCAAATGATCCCGCTGGTCGAGGCCAAGCTGCAATGCCGCGACTGATCGATCCCGGCGAGCCCCCCGCGATCACGCTGGAGGCGCTGGCCGATGCGCTGGCGTCGACACCCGCCGACGCGCGCGATGAGGACGCTTTCGCCAGCCTTGGCCCGCTGCTCGCCGGGCTGGGGCGCAACCGCGATTTCCTCGCCGATCTCGCCATTGCCGAATTGAAGGACCGCCACCAGCGCCAGACCGCCAACAGCTATGGCCCGCAAGTCATGCTGCTCACCGCCGACCGCCGCTTCGTCGTGCGCGCCAATTTCTGGCCAGCGCGCAGCGACGCGGTTCTGCGCGCCAGCGGCCCCGCTGCCTTTTTCTACGGCTTCGCGCACGACCATAATTTCCCGTTCCTGACCTATGGCTATGCCGGACCGGGCTATCTCAGCGACGATTTTGTCTATGACGGCGACCAGGTCGAGGGATGGCCCGGTGAGCCGGTCGACCTTCGGCCCGTCGGTACGACCCGCCTCGATCCCGGTCGGCTGCTGCTTTACCGCGCGCACCGCGACGTCCATGTCCAGCACCCGCCCGAAGCGCTCTCGGTATCGCTCAACATCCTCGCGCGCGATCCCGCCCAGCAATGGCGCAACCAGTACGAATTCGACGTCACCGCGCGCACGATTGTGCGCAGCATGACGACAACGGCGTCCGAAGTGCTGATGTCGCTCGCTGTGCATTTCGGTGGCGGCAACGGGCTTGATCTCGCCACTTCCTTCGCCGCGCGGCATCCCTCGCCGCGCATGCGGCGCACCGCCGCTGCCGCGCTCGCCTCGGTCGCCGCTGCGCAGGCGCTCGCAGCATGATCCAAAATGGAGCAGGTCGCGCGTCGTCCGTGCGTCGGGCGGGTTAGACCCTGCCTATGTCACGCGTCTGGCTCTCGTCTGATCGTCCCGCGCTCGTCGCGGCGCTGGCCGATCGCGGGATCACCGCCGATGGCACGCCCGGCGTCGCGGCGCTGCTGATCGTCGCCCAAGGCACGATACCACCCGAAACAACGCTGGCGGTGCTTCGGCAGCGGTCACCCTCGCCCGTGCTGATGATTGTTGAGAATGACGAAGCCGCCGTCATCGACGCGATCGATGCCGGTGCCGATGATGCCGTCGTCCATTCGGCGAGCGACCGGCTGATCGCTGCGCGGGTCGCGGCCCTCATCCGCCGCGGCAGCCCACGCCTGATCACGCTCGGCGATCTCGCGATCGACACCATCGACCGCCGGGTGTGGCGCGGCGGCATGCCGATCGAGCTGCTGCCGCGCGAATATCGCCTGCTGCTCGAACTGGCGCTGCATCCCGGCGAGTCGATCAGCCGCGCGGCGCTGCTGGAGCGGGTGTGCGGCGTCGGCTTTGATCCGGGCACCAATGTGCTCGACGTCCATGTCTCGCGCCTGCGCGCCAAGATCGACCGCGACTTTGCAGTGCCGCTGCTACGCACCGAAAAGGGCGTGGGCTATCGGCTCGCGGTGCCGGCGCCCGACCAGTTCGCGATTGAAGCCGCCACCGCCGCCCGTTAGCCTCTCCCCCCAAGACATAATGGGAGAGGACCAATGCACCCGAGCGTTCACGCGCAGACGGCGCCCGACAAGGCGGCGCTGATCGTCGCCGAAACCGGCGAGACGATCAGCTATGCGCAGCTTGACGCGGCCTCGAACCGCGCGGCCCAGCTCTTCCGCGCAGCGGGGCTCGGCATCGGCGACACGGTCGCGCTGTTCCTCGATAACGTCCCCGAGTTCTTCGGGCTGGTATGGGGCGCACAGCGCGCTGGCCTCTTCTACGTCTGCATCCCGAGCAAGCTCACCGCGCCCGAAGTCGATTATATCATCCGTGACAGCGGCGCGCGGCTGATCATCGCTTCCGCTGCGATGGCTGCAACCGCCGAGGCGCTGACGCCGCTGCTGGGCGACCACACGCGCTACATGATCGGCGGCACCGCGCCCGGCTGGAACGGCTGGGAAGCAGCAGTCGCCGCGATGCCCGCTACCCCGATCGCCGATGAACGCGCAGGCACCGACATGCTCTATTCGTCGGGCACCACCGGGCGGCCCAAGGGTGTTCGCGTGGCGCTGCCCGAAGACCCCGGCATTGCCGCGCCCAACGTCCTCGTCATGCTCGCGCAGGCGCTGTACCGGATCGGCCCCGACAGCATCTATCTGTCGCCCGCCCCGCTCTATCACGCCGCGCCGTTACGCTGGTCGATGACGGTGATGCGCCACGGCGGCACGGTAGTGATGATGCAGCATTTCGATCCCGAAGCCGCGCTCGCCGCGATCGAGCGCTACCGCGTCAACACCAGCCAATGGGTCCCGACGCATTTCGTGCGGATGCTGAAGCTCGATGACGCCACCCGCGCGCGCTACGACCTGTCGAGCCTGAAAGTCGCGATCCACGCCGCCGCGCCCTGCCCGATCCCGGTCAAAGAGGCGATGATCGACTGGTGGGGACCGGTGCTCTACGAATATTATGCGGGGTCGGAGGGCAATGGCCTGACCACGATCGATTCGGCGCAGTGGCTCGCGCACAAGGGGTCGGTCGGCAAGGCCGCTTACGGCCAGCTCCATATCTGCGACGAAGCGGGCAATGAACTGCCGACGGGCGCCGAAGGCCTCGTCTATTTCGGCGGCGGCGGCGTGTTCGAATATCACAACGACCCCGAGAAGACCGCCGAAGCGCGCCACGCCGAGGGTTGGACGACGCTCGGCGACATTGGCCGGATGGACGACGAAGGCTATCTCTACCTCACCGATCGCAAGAGCTTCATGATCATCTCGGGCGGGGTGAACATCTATCCGCAGGAAATCGAGAACCGGCTGATCACCCACCCGCGCGTCGCCGATGTTGCCGTCATCGGCGGCCCCTGCCCCGACATGGGCGAGCGCGTGATTGCGGTGGTGCAGCCGGTCGACATGGCCGAAGCGGGTGACGCGCTCGCCGCCGAACTCACCGCCTGGTGCCGCGCCGAGCTGTCAGGCGTCAAGACCCCGCGCCAGATCGACTTCGCCGCCGAACTCCCCCGCGCGCCGACCGGCAAGCTCTACAAGCGGCTGTTGCGCGATCGCTATTGGGGCAATAGCGAGAGCCGGATTGTTTGAGCGCGTCGATCCAACCGCGTTCGTCCTTGCGATAGGGAAAGGCACCCGATGGAAAACCGCATCCGCATTACCGTTTCGGATCACGTCGCCGATGTGAAGCTGACGCGCGGCGACAAGATGAATGCGCTCGACCCCGAGATGTTCAGCCAGATCGCCAATGCGATCGACCAGATTGCGCATATGCCGCACGTGCGCTGCGTCGTGCTGTCGGGCGAGGGCCGCGCGTTTTGTGCCGGGCTCGACATGGCGAGCATGGCGAGCGGTGGTTCGGGCACGTCGCTCGCCGATCGCACCCATGGCGACGCCAACCTGCCGCAGCACGCCGCCTGGGGCTGGCGCACGCTCGCGGTGCCGGTCATCGCCGCCGTCCATGGCGTGGCTTTCGGCGGCGGTTTCCAGATCATGTCGGGCGCCGACATCCGCATCGCCGCGCCGCACACGCGCTTCTCGATCCGCGAAGTCCATTGGGGTCTCGTCCCCGACATGGCCGGGATCGCACTGTGGCGGGGAATCGCCCGCGACGATGTGCTGCGCGAGCTGACCTATACCGCGCGCGAATTCGACGCCGACGAAGCGCTCGGCTTCGGCTTTGTGACGCGGATCGCCACCGATCCCTATACCGAAGCACACGCGCTCGCGACGCAGATCGCCGCGCGCAACCCGCAAGCGGTGCAGGGATCGAAGAAGCTGTTCAACCTCCAGCCCGACCTCGACAGCGCGGCGATCCTGCAAGCCGAAAGCGATGTGCAACTCGGCGTGATCCGTCAGCCCAATCAGGTCGAAGCGGTGATGGCGAACATGCAGAAGCGCGCGGCGGTGTTCGCGGATTGAGGCTGGGCCGGCCGGTCGTCTGCGCAAATGGCGACCGTTCGACAATCGGGTCGACATGGGGCAACGTCGGGTTACTGCGTGCATCAACCCGTTGGTTTCCTGCAAAACCAACGGTCGTGATCAAGGGCGCAAGGGAGGCGCGCGATGACCGTGGAACCAGTCGTGCTGTTGCTGGGCATTGGCGTCGCGATCGGCGCCGTGATGGGCTATCGCTATCTGCGCGGGGAGCGCAATTCGCAGACGCTGGCGGGGGTGCATTTGCTGTTTGGCGCCGGAGGCCTTGAACTGCTGGTCATGCTGTTGCGCGGCGCGCCGAGCGGCGAGAAGGTGGCGGGCCATGCCACGGGGTCGACCGTCGCGTTGCTCATCGCCGGCGCCCTTTTGACCGGGCTGTTCGTGCCGATCATCGCCACATCGCGCCCCGGCATCATCGGCGGTTCGATCGCCGTGCATGCGTCGGTCGCGACGATCGGCTTCGGCATGCTGCTGCTCTGGGCGTTGGGCGCGATCGGATAGCGGATTAGAGCGGTTTGTGATCTGACGGAATCACTTGAGCCCCTCCCCTTTAGGGGAGGGGTTGGGGTGGGGTATCTCGACCAGCGCACCTCTTGCGGCCGTTCCTA
Organism: Sphingomonas sp.; assembly: GCF_019749955.1. Taxonomy (GTDB): domain Bacteria; phylum Pseudomonadota; class Alphaproteobacteria; order Sphingomonadales; family Sphingomonadaceae; genus Sphingomonas. Next base: position 110,031 of record NZ_JAIEPC010000016.1, on the reverse strand, counting down.
CCCCAGTCCCAGCATCGGGCCGGTCCGGCTCCCAGCCGGACCTGAAGCGCGCGGGGCGCGCTTCGCCCGATGCTCCTGAAGGAGAGGGGTGAGTTGGTGTGATCACAAACCGCTCTAGCCCCCCGCCTGCCCCTTTCAATGTCGGAAAACCTCTGCGATTCTCCGGTCAAAGCCCGCTCTTTGACAACCGAATCGCCTGCTCCCCGTCGTCCGCGAGAACGGCGCAGCTCGCAATGAATTCCGCCCCACCCCACCCCCGGGATGGTCGTAACTTTTGACACCTTTCGCGCCGCGCGCCTTCAGCCGCTGCGGACCTGCCACGCCTCCAGCGCCGCGCGATAGGCGTCGGGCAGCGCGGTCAGGCCCGCCTCGCGGTCCATCACCACCACCGTGTCGCAAGTGGCAATGGGGTGCCCGTGCTGGAACGCGGTCGAAAGGATTGTCCAACTGCGCCCGCCAATCGGCCCGATCCCGCTCGACACGACGACATCGGCAGGAAAATGCCCTTCGCCCAGATAGTTGATGATCACTTGCGCGACCAGCCAGCGCTGCTGCTCGCGCCACGCATCGAGTCCCGACGCCTTGTTGAACTTGACGCGCCCGCTCTCCAGGATCGCGGCCATGCCGACATTGTTGATATGCCCCAGCACGTCGAGGTCCTGAAACCGCGTCTGGATCGTCTCATGATGCGGATAGGCGTTGGGCGACAGCCGCCAGGGTTCGGGGCGCGCCATCCGGCTCAGATACCGGCGGCGAACAAGTCGAACTTGCCGAGCGGCACGCCCTTCATCCGCAAAATGCCATAGGCGGTTGACAGGTGGAACACGATGTTGGTCGTCGCGAATACGCTCAGCCACTGGCCGGCGGGGAGCGTCGGCGCCATCGTCGTGTTTGGCCCGAGCTGAACGGTGAGCGCCACATCATCACGACCCGCGAATTGCTCAGGGGTCAGCGTCGCGAGATACGCCTGCGCATCGGCAAAAGCGGCGTGGAAGCCTGCCGCGTCCAGATCAGCGGTGATTGCCTCGGGGATCGGCAGATCGGCGACGCGCGCGGGCCAGCTGCGGCTGAAATTGGCGACGACCATTAGCTGGAACGCCAGTGGGTGCATGTCATCGGCCAGCCGCCAGCCGAGCATCTCGGCCTCGCTGATGCCCTGCTCGGCGGCAAAGGCGCTCCCCTTGGTGAGCAGATGCCCGGCGGTGACGAGATGACGGCGGTAGAGGTCGACAAACGTGAAGAGTGAAACGGTCATGGGGGGCGGTCCTGGTGGGAGGGGGCACGCGACCCGGCAGTAAATGCCGGGTCGTCAGACGGCGCGGGCGCGCCGCTGGCCGCGCTGGGGTGAGTCCGGGCGCGGCGTGCGCCCGGCCACTCGGCGCGTCAGCGTGGCGCCATCCGGATCGCGCCGTCCAACCGCACATCCTCGCCGTTGAAATAGCTGTTCTCGACCATCGTCAGCGCGAGATGCGCGTACTCGGGCGGATTGCCGAGCCGCTTGGGGAAGGGCACCGACGCCGCCAGCGCATCCTTCACCGGCTGCGGCGCGCCGCGCATCAGCGGCGTTTCGAAAATGCCCGGCAGGATCGTGTTGATGCGAATGCCCTCGCCCATCAAGTCGCGCGCGATCGGCAGCGTCATGCCGACAACGCCGCCCTTCGACGCCGAGTAAGCCGCCTGGCCGATCTGGCCATCTTCGGCGGCGACCGATGCGGTCATCACCATCGCGCCGCGCTCGCCGTCTTCCATCGGTTCGAGCGTCAGCATCCCCGCCGCCGATTTGGCGACGCAGCGGAAGGTGCCGATCAGGTTGATCTGGATCAGCCAGTCGAAGGCGGCGAGCGGGAAGTGCTTGATGCTGCCATCTTCCTTCGATCGGCTCGCGGTCTTCACCGCATTGCCAGTGCCGGCGCAGCAGATCAGCACGCGTTCCTGCCCATGCGCCGCGCGCGCCTTGGCAAAGCCGGCGTCGACGCTCTCGTCGCTGGTGACGTTCACTTCGCAGAACACGCCGCCGATCTCGGCCGCAACGGCCTCGCCCTTTTCGGCCTGCAAGTCGAAGATCGCGACCTTGACGCCCTTCGCCGCGAGCGCGCGCGCGGTCGCTTCGCCAAGGCCGGAAGCGCCGCCGGTGACGACGGCGGCAACGGTTGAGTCGAGTTTCATGTGTTTATCCCCTCAATTTATCGCCGTTGGTCCCGAGCGAAGTCGAGGGACCGGCCACAAGCGGTGTGCCAGTGGCCCGTGTCTCGACTGCGCTCGACACGAACGGCTTGTTGGTTTCCCTTGGCTTACAGCCGCTCGATGATCGTTACATTGGCGATGCCGCCGCCTTCGCACATCGTCTGCAAGCCGTAACGCCCGCCGCGTGCCTTGAGCGCATTCACCAGCGTCGCCATCAGCTTGGTGCCGCTCGCGCCGAGCGGATGGCCCAGCGCAATCGCGCCGCCATTGACGTTCAGCTTGGCATGATCGCCGCCGACATGCTTCAGCCACGCCAGCGGCACCGGCGCAAACGCCTCGTTGACTTCATAGAGGCCGATGTCGTCGATGCTGAGCCCGGCGCGCTTCAGCGCCTTGTCGGTCGCGAACAGCGGTTCTTCGAGCATGATCACCGGATCGCCGCCGGTCACCGTCAGGTTGACGATGCGCGCGAGCGGGGTGAGGCCATGCTCTTTCAGCGCGGCTTCGCTGACGATCATCACGGCAGACGCGCCGTCGCAGATCTGGCTGGCGTTGGCGGCGGAAATGCTGCCGCCTTCCTGCAGCAGCTTGACCGAGCCGATCGATTCGAGCGTCGCGTCGTAGCGGATGCCTTCGTCGCTGCGGTGCTGTTCGGTACCCTCGGGGCCTTCGATCTCGATCGTGATGATCTCGTTGTCGAACGCGCCGCTCTGGGTCGCAGCAATCGCGCGGCGGTGGCTTTCGAGCGCGAATGCGTCGAGCATCGCGCGGTCGAAGCCGTGCTTCTTGACGATCATCTCGGCGCCCATGAACTGGCTGAACATGATGCCGGGATATTTCTCTTCGAGGCGCGGCGACTTGTAGTTGCCCATGCCCTCTTTCATGTGGAGCATCATCGTCGAGCCCATCGGCACGCGCGTCATACTCTCGACGCCCGAGGCGATCACGATGTCCTGCGTGCCCGACATCACGGCTTGTGCTGCAAACTGCATCGATTGCTGCGACGATCCGCACTGGCGGTCAATCGAGACGGCGGGGACGCTATCGGGCAGGTTCTTAGCGGCGAGCACGGCATTGCGGCCGACCTGGCCCGCCTGCTGCCCGCCCTGCATCACGCAGCCCATGATCACGTCGTCGACGGCAGCGCCATCGATGCCGGTGCGCGCAATGATCGCGTCGAGCACGCTCGCGGCCATGTCGACCGGGTGAACGCCGGCCAATTTGCCGCCGCGCTTGCCGCCCGCGGTGCGGACCGCGTCGACGATATAGGCTTCTGCCATTGATCCTCTCCCATGCTTGGATTTGGCGGCACCATTGCCTAATCGGCGCGGCTGGGCAAGGCTCAGGCGACATACCCGATCATCGAAAGGTGCTGTTCAATGGACGTTTCGGATGCCGTAGCGGCAAGACGGTCAGTGCGCGGGTTCTTGTCCCGTCCGGTGCCGCCCGAGCTGATCGAACGACTCGCGGTGGCGGCAGCACGGGCGCCGTCGGGCGGCAATCTTCAGCCCTGGCATGTCGATATCGTGACGGGCGACGCGATGGCGCGGCTGAAGGCACTGATGGCGGACAAGCTCGCGTCGGGGTCGCTCGAGGCCGCGCAATACGACATCTACCCGCGCGCGCTGTCGGGCGCGTACAAGGACCGGCGCTTTCAGGTCGGCATGGCGCTCTACGGCGCAATGCAGATCGAGCGCGGCGACACCGACGCGCGGCAGCGCGAGTTTCGCCGCAATTTCGACTTCTTCGGCGCGCCCGCCGCTCTTTTCTGCACTGTCGACCGGATGATGGGGCCGCCGCAGTGGAGCGACCTCGGCATGTATCTGCAAAGCTTCATGCTGCTCGCAGTCGAAGCGGGGCTCGCCACCTGCGCGCAGGAATGCTGGGCGATCTATCCGGAGACGGTCGACGCCTTTCTCGGCACCCCGCCCGAGCGGATGCTCTTTTGCGGGATGGCTGTGGGGTATGAGGACGAGACCGCCGCTGCCAACTCGCTACGTACCATCCGGGCGGATGGGGGCGAGTGGCTGCGGCGGCTCGACTAGAGTTTAGACGGCAGCCGCGCGCGGACCGCCGGGACGACCACCGCGACCACGACCGCCGCGACGGTTATTGCTGCCGGGACGCGCACCCTCGGGACGCGTACCTTCAGGACGCGGACCAGCGGGCCGCCCACCTTCTGGGCGAGCGCCCTGCGGCCGCGCGGCACCTTCCGGACGCGGACCAGACGGACGTGCCGCGCCCTCAGGACGCGGACCAGCCGAACGGCCGGCACCTTCGGGGCGACCGCCCGTCGGGCGCGCATGATGCGTTGCACGCGGGCGCGCAGGCCCGCGCTGCTGGCGCTCTTCACGCGGTGCCGGATCGGCCCCGATCACCTTGGCACGCTGCGCCTTCAGCGTATTGGCCTGCGTCAGGAAATTCTCGGGCAGCGGCTGGATCGTGATCTTTTGGCGCGTCAGCTTCTCGATATCGCGCAGATAGGGCCGTTCATCCTCGGCACAGAAGCTAATCGCGACGCCGCTGGCACCCGCACGCGCGGTGCGGCCGATGCGGTGGACGTACTGCTCGGGTACATTGGGCAGCTCGAAATTGACGACATGGCTGACACCCGACACGTCGATGCCGCGCGCGGCGATGTCGGTCGCGACGAGGATCTTCGCCCGGCCCGACTTGAATTCGCTCAGCGCGCGCTCACGCTGGCCCTGGCTCTTGTTGCCGTGGATCGCGTTCGACGCGATGCCGTTCGCCGCGAGCAGCTTCACGACGCGGTCGGCGCCATGCTTGGTGCGGGTGAAGACGAGCACGCGCTCGACTGCTGGATCCTGCAGCGTCAGCGTCAGCAGCGCCTGCTTCTCGGCCTGCTGGACGAAAGTGACGAACTGATCGACGCGCTCGGCCGTGGTCGCGACCGGCGTCACCGACACCGTCACCGGATCGGTCAGGAACTGGTCGGCCAGCTCGCGGATCGCCTTGGGCATTGTGGCCGAGAAGAACAGGGTCTGGCGGCTCTTCGGCACCAGTTTCACGATTTTCCGCAGCGCGTGGATGAAGCCGAGGTCGAGCATCTGGTCAGCTTCGTCGAGTACGAGGATCTCGATATCGCCAAGCGTCAGGTAGCGCTGCTCGATCAGGTCGAGCAGACGGCCCGGCGTCGCGACGAGAATGTCGATGCCGTTGACGAGCGTCGCGCGATCCTTGCCGACCGAGGTACCGCCGAACACGGTTGCAACCGAAAGCTTGGTGAAGCGGCCGTATTCGCGTGCGCTCACCGCGATCTGGCTGGCGAGTTCGCGCGTCGGCGCGAGCACCAGCATTCGGCACGCGCGCGGGCGGACATGCTCATTGGCGGCGCGCAGCCGCTGGATCGACGGCAGCATGAAGGCCGCGGTCTTGCCAGTGCCGGTCTGCGCGATGCCGAGCAGGTCGTTGCCTTCAAGCAACGGCGGGATCGACTGGCGCTGGATCGGGGTGGCGTCGGTATAGTTTTTGGCGGCGAGTGCGCGCACCAACGGCTCGGCAAGGCCGAGATTGTCGAAGGACATGGGTATACTTTCAATATGCCAGCGAGCCCGAACGGAGTCCGGGCGCGGCGGCGGGGTTTAACCCCCCGCGTGATTTGGGAAGCTTTGGGCTTGGACCGAAGCAGAGCCGGGGCAAGATGCCCGATCACGCTGCATGATGCCTCGATCACCGTTCAGATAGGTTGTGCGCTGCACAAAGTCAATCCCGCGCGAACTACTTGCAAGTTGCGATCATATGCTGATCCTGTCGGCCAGCACCAACGAGTGGAAGGCATGGCAATGGGGAACGACATCGCACCCGATCGGCGAACCGTGTTGAAGGGTGCCGCGTTGGGCGCGGCGGCGGCCCTGCCCGGCATGGCGATGGCCAAGGATGATATGGCGCCCATTCGCGCCGCCATCGCTGCAGGCCATGATGCCGCGATCAAACGGCTGCGCGACTGGATCGCCTTGCCGACGATCGCGGCCGAGGGGCGCAATACCGAAGCAGGCTGCGCCTATATGATGCAGCTCGCGCGCGACGCGGGCTTCCAGAAAGTGGAGCGCGTGCCAACCGACGGTGTCCCGGGTGTCTTCGCGACCATGGACAATGGCGCCAAGAAGACGCTGGCCTTGTATTTCATGTACGACGTCAAGCAGTTCGACCCGGCCGAGTGGAGTTCGCCGCCGCTCGAAGGGCGGATCGTCGATCGAGCGGGAATGGGCAAGGTGATGATCGCCCGCGGCGCGATCAACCAAAAGGGGCCGGAGGCGATCGTGCTCCAGGCGCTGCACGCGATGAAGGCGGCGGGGCGCAAGCCGCCGGTCAATCTGGTGCTCGTGTGTGAGGGCGAAGAGGAAATCGGGTCGCCACATTTCACCCAGATCGTGCGCCGACCGGACATTTTGGCGGCGCTCCGCAAATGCGTCGGCGCGGTCATTCCTTCGGCCTGGCAGAATCCCTCCGACGGTGGCGTGGTCGTCAATCTGGGCGCAAAGGGTATCATCGAATGCGAACTTATCTCATCCGGCGAAAAATGGGGGCGCGGCCCGGCGAAGGATCTGCATTCAAGCAACAAGGCGATCGTCGACAGCCCCGCCTGGCACTTGATCGAGGCGATGCAGACCCTGGTCAGCGATGGCGGCAACACGCCCGCAATCGATGGCTGGTTCGAAAAGGTGCGCGCGCTCACGCCCCGCGAAAAAGCATTGATCGCGGATTCAGCGAGCAAGCGTGACCCAGTGCAGGCGAAAAAGGCCATGGGCATCCAGCACTTTATCGACGACCTGCCCTGGCCCCAGGTGCTCGAACGCGAAGCCGCCATGCCGACGGTGAACATTGAAGGGCTGATTGCGGGCTATACCGGCCCCGGCGGCAAGACGATCCTGCCGTCGCGCGCGGTCGCCAAGCTCGACATGCGGCTGGTGCCTGATCAGACGTTCGACGATTGCGTCGCCAAGCTGAAAGCGCACCTCGCCAAGCGCGGCTACAGCGATATCGAGGTCAAGGTGAGCGGCGGTTATGATCCCACGCAAACCGATGAAAATTCTTCGCTGATCAAGGCCGAGCTGGCAGCCTATACCCGTGCCGGGCTCAAGACATCGGTTTATCCCCGCCTTTCCGGATCATGGCCGGGGTTCGTCTTCACCTCGGCGCCGGTGTCGCTGCCGGCGGGCCAGTTCGGCTTTGGCCATGGCAGCGGCGCGCATGCCCCCGACGAATATCTCGTGATCGACAGCGCCAATCCCAAAGTGCTCGGGATGGACGACGCCGCGATGGGCTTTGTTGATTTCTTCTACCAGATCGCCGCAACTGGCTGATCGCGCGAGTCAGAACAACCCCGGCACCTCGCGCTGGGCAGGCGTGGGATGATCCACCGACAGTAATTGCTGTTCGGGGCTGATCGTATCGGTGGCATTTTGCGAGCCGGTGGTGCCGCCCGGCGCGCTTGAAATCGGCGTGCAGCTTTGCCCGCTCAGGAAGTTCAGCGCCGCTCGAGTCGATGCTTCCTGTGGATCGCCCAGTGGCCGCGAAAAATCATCCGACGCCCGGCAAGTGACCGGAAACACGCTGGCCAGCCCGGTAAAATAATCGCCCTGTCGATCGGCATTCTGGTCCGCAAAGGCCACCACGCGCAGCCGGTCGTCACAAGCGGCAAGGTCAAGGCCGATCTGGCCGACCGGCTTGCCAAAGGTGTTCGCGCCGATCAACGCGGTATTGGTGCGCAGATAGGGCAGCATCGAATTGGCGACCAGTTCGCTTGCCGACGCGCTCGCACTCGTACCGATGAACGCGATCCGCATCGGCGAGATTGACTGGGCCAGTGGCCGGAAATTGCGGGTCGAGTTGTTGCTCGCTTTATCCGGGCGGAATGCAGTGATGTTGAACACCTGCGACGTCGAACGGTTGCCGCCAAGCAGATCGCCCATCAGCTCTGCGGTCGACACCAGCCCGCCGCCATTATAGCGGAAATCGATGATGATGTCGGTGATGCCCTGCGCGCGAAAATTGGCGAAGGCATCGCGCAACTGTTGGTCGGCAGTCGATATGAACGTGCGCAGATTGAGATAACCAACCCGCCGACCGCCGTCATTGATGATCTGCGCGCCGTAACGCGACGACACCGGCGTCAGCGAGAAGTCGGCCTTCGTGACCGTCACGGTGCGCGTACCCGCTGCGTCGGCAATTTGCAGCGCGCGCACCGTCCCGGCGGTGTTCGGGCCGAGCGCGTTGGTAACGGCACTATTGCCGCCGCTTGCGATCAGCGACGCGACCGTCTGGAGCGTGGTTGCGCTGCTGCCGATCGCGACGATCTGCGCGCCGCGATCGATCCCGGCGGCGAGCGCAGGTGCTCCCTCGAAACTTTCTGCGACAAAGAGGCGCGAGGCCGAATCAAACGCAAGGCGAACGCCGAACCCGGCACTCGACCCCGAGCTGAAAAACGCATTCTCGCCCGAGATCGAGGTGATGAAGGTGAAAAAGCGATCACGATTCTGCGACCGCGCGGTCGCCGTCAGCGCGTCGATATAGTCACTGACGGTCGTAAAGGGTGCCGGATCAAGGCTTGGGGGCAGCGTTTCGGGGAAGAGATACCATTCGCGCAATTGCGCGAGCGCCCAATCCTGCCGCGCGCGCAATGTGCAGGTGCCGCTGGTGGGGCTTTGTGAAGGCGAAGGCGCTGGCGCCGATGCGGTGCTGCTGGTCGATCCCCCGCTCGTCGCGGTGGGCCCGCCGCCGGAGCTGCACCCCGCCAAGAGCGCGATCACGCTCAGTGCCGTTGCCAGCCGCTGCTTCCGGATTGCCATCACGCCTTACTCCACACGCGCATCAATAGCGCGAGCCGCACGCCTCAGCGCTCATACGCCTTTGGTAGCGCACCTTCCTGCGGCTGGCGATAGCGTTTGAGCAATTCGCCCTGTCGCGTACCCAAGGGCTGTTTGACGCCATCGACATAGACGCCGACCGCCGCGCTGCTGAGCTCGAGCGGATCGCCGTCCCAGATCACGACATCGCCGCGTCGACCGGGACGAAGCGAGCCGATTTCGCCGCCCAGCCCAACCGCTTCTGCCGGTGCCGAGGTGATCGCGGCAAAGGCGCTGTCCCAGCTCAGCCCCGTCGCACCCGGCACATGATGCAACGCGACCAGATTGCCGGCATATTGCTTTTCCAGCCGTGCCTGACGCGCTTCATTGTCGTTGATCGTGCCGATGCCGACGAGCACACCGGCCGCCTTCATCCGCCCGACATTGGACTGCGTCGCGGCAAGCGATTCAAAGGATTCGGGCAAATCGTTGAGCGCCGACGCGATCACCGGAACCTTGGCGGCGGCAAGTTCGCTCGCAACCATCCAGCCTTCGGAAGCACCGACGAACACCATGCGCAGCGCCGGAAAATCCTTCCGAAGCGCTATCAGCGCGCGCATGTCCGACGCGCGCTCGACATGGATCAGCAGCGGCATTTTCCCCGTCACCACTGCGCCGAGCGCAGCGGCATCAACGCGATTGACGAGTACATCGCGCCCTTGATCGAGATAGGCACCGGGCGCGCGGGCATAGGCTTGCGCCGATTTCAGCGCATCGCGAAACGCCGTCATCGCCGCTGGACGGCTGCCACCGGCGGCACTGGCGCCCGACTCACCATATTCCATGAACTGGAAAGCGCGCGGCGTTGACACGCTATTGTTGTCGGCGCCGAGATCGATGATCGCCCCCTGCCCCGCGAAAATCGAGCCGCGCGTCGTCGGCGCGACCACGGCACGCGTAATCCCCTCGGCGCGGTTCAGCGCGATCGAGCTGGTGCGCGGATTGACCGCCGGGGCGACATCGATCCCAGCGTGGAACGGCGAATTGCTTGCGCCTGCGTCGTTGGTTTCATCAACGCCGTCGACTTCGATGATCCCCATGCGGGTGAAGCCCGCGACGATGCCCGGGGTGACAAAACGCCCGCCAGCATCGACTGTCTCAATCCCTTGCGGGACGGCGACATTCTTGCCCGCCGCAACGACCTTGCCGTCGCGCACGACAACGGTACCGCCTTCGATCGGGGCGGAGCCGTCACCGATGACGAGACGCGCGTTGGTGATCGCGACCGACTGTGCGGCGGCGGGGCTGGCGAGAAACGCCGCGGTGAGGAGCAGCAAGCGCTTCACTTCACATCTCCCGAGCCGGGCTGGCCAAGTTCGAAATCGGATACCGGTCGCCGTTTGGGATCATTGGCATCGTAGAGCAGCGCGCCATCGATCCACACCTTTTCGGGCCGCGCATAGACGCTGAACGGGTCGTTGTTCCACAGCACGACATCGGCCATCTTGCCGGGCTTCAGGCTGCCGGTCTTGTCGGCAATGCCCAGCGCCTTGGCCGGGTTATAGGTCAGCCACGTCCAGGCCTGCGCGTCGCTGATCTGCATGCCCGCGCGCCGGCCCGCCGCCAGCGCCTTGGCGACTTCCTGATTGAGCCGCTGGATGCCGTTGGCGTCGTCCGAGTGGATCATCGCGCAGGCGCCCGCATTTTCGAGCAGCGGCAGATTTTCGGAAATGGCGTCATAGGATTCCATCTTGAATCCCCACCAATCGGCCCAAACAGCGGCGCAAGTGCCGTTCGCCTTGAGCAGATCGCCGATTTTGTAAGCCTCGACCGCGTGATGGAACGCACTGACCTTGTAGCCGAACTCCTTGGCCATATCCATCACGATGGCCATTTCGTCGGCGCGGTAGCAGTGGTTCTGGACAAGAATTTCGCCTGCAAGCACGCCACGCAGCGTATCCATCGCGATGTCGCGCGTGGGGATATCGCCGCCGTCCTTCTCATACTTGTCCCATTTGCGCTTGTATTCGACCGCGCGCGCCCAAGTCTGGCGATCAACCGCGACATTGCCCATCCGGGTCGAGGGCTGACGGCCCTTGCTGCCATAGACGCGCTTGGGATTTTCGCCGCACGCCATCTTGAGGCCATAGGGCGCACCGGGGAATTTCATCCCCTGTTCGGTGCGCGCATAGACATTCTTGAGCACCACTGATCGCCCGCCGAACAAATTGGCCGAGCCGGGCAGGATCTGGAGCGTCGTCACGCCGCCATTGGCGAGCGCGCGGCTGAAACCGGGGTCCTGCGGCCAGACGCTATGTTCAGCCCAGACGTCAGCCGTGACCGGGCCGGTCGCTTCATTGCCGTCCGAATTGGCCTGGACGCCCGGCGAGGGATAGTCGCCCAAATGGCTGTGGATATCGATGATGCCGGGGGTGAGATATTTCTTCGTACCGTCGATCACGGTTGCTCCGGCGGGCGCCTGCACCGTTTGCCCAATCGCGACGATCTTGCCATCGGCGAACAGCGCCTGCCCGCGCTCGATCTTGCCGCCTTCGCCGTCAAAGATCGTCACATTGGTGATCAGCGTCGGTACGCCCGGATAAGGCTTGTAGGTCGAGGGAAAGGGATCGTGGTTGTACGATTTGCCGGGAGTTGGCTTGGGGGTTGGGGTCGCCGCTTCGGCCTTGGGCCGCGCGGCCCCATCGGTCGCGCAGCTCGCGAGCGCCAACGATGCGGCAAGCGCCCCGAGAAGAGCATAACCGCTCGGCAATTTCAGTGCCATGTAATGGATTCCCCTTTGCCCGGACGGCGTTTGTCGCGGGCAACATTCCGCCAACGCCGCCCGCTGTCAATCGCTCGTCAGAGCGACCGCCCGATCAGTTCCTTCATAATTTCGTTGGTGCCGCCGTAAATCCGGCTGACGCGCGCCGCGCGCCACATGCGGGCGATCGGATATTCGTTCATATAGCCAGCACCGCCGTGGAGCTGGAGACACTTGTCCATCACTTCCCATTGCAGCTCGGTGTGCCACAGCTTGGCGGCCGCCCCCTCGGTCGGGGTCAGCTCGCCCGCCAGATGCCGCTTGATCGCCCAGTCGAGATGCGCCCAGCCGACCTGCAGCTTGGCCTTCAGATCCGCGAGCACGAAGCGGGTGTTCTGGAAATCGAAGACCATCCCGGCAAAGGCCTTGCGCGTCTTGGTGAACTCGACCGTTTCGTCGAACGCCTTTTGCGCGCTTGCCTGCGTGCCGACCGCGATCGACAGGCGTTCCTGCGGCAACTGGCTCATCAGATAGATGAAGCCCTTGCCTTCCTCGCCGAGGCAATTGGTCATCGGCACGCGGACGTCCTCGAAGAACAACTCCGATGTGTCGGCGGCGTCCTGCCCGATCTTGTCGAGCTTGCGGCCGCGCTTGAAGCCTTCGCGGTCGGCTTCGACCAGAATGATCGACATGCCCTTGTAGGCGGGCTTGGCGTCGGGGTCGGTCTTGGCGACGACGAGGATTAGATCGGCGTTCTGGCCATTGGTGATGTACGTCTTGCTGCCGTTGACGACATAGTGATTGCCGTCCTTCTTGGCGCTGGTGCGGATTGCCTGAAGATCAGAGCCAGTGCCGGGCTCGGTCATCGCGATGGCGGTGATCGTCTCGCCGGAGACGAGCTTGGGCAGCCACTGCTTCTTCTGCTCTTCGCTGCCGTACTGGACGATGTAATCGCACACGATGTCCGACTGGAGCGAGAAACCGGCCGGCACACCGAGATAGCTCATTTCCTCGTCGACGATCGCGTTATAGCCGAAATCGAGCCCCAACCCGCCGTAAGCCTCGGGCACCGTCGGGCAGAGCATGCCGATTTCGCCCGCCTTGCGCCAGAATTCCTTGGGGACCAGGCGGTTTTCCTCCCATTCATTGACCTTGGGCACGCCTTCCTTTTGTAGGAAGCTGCGCACCGTCTGGCGGAACGCCTCATGATCCTCGTTATAGGCGAAGCGGCCGGGGAGCGTATCGAGCATGTCAGTCCTCTCGTGGTTCTTTTGCCGACAGGTTGCGTGTCGAAACCCACCGGGTCAATCCCTGCTTGCGGCCCCCTTCGATCGTCGATCATATTTCCGTTCGTGCTGAGCTTGTCGAAGCACCGCTCTTCCTTCTAAGCCGGGGCAAGATAGAACAGCCCTTCGACCAGCTCAGGGCAAAACGGCGAGAGGATTTTTCGATGAAATTGGCCAGCCTCAAGCACGGGCGTGATGGAAAGCTCGTCGTCGTGTCGAACGATCTCGCCTGGTGCGCCGACGCGACGCATATCGCGCCGACGTTGCAAGCCGCGCTCGACGATTGGGACAGGCTGCTGCCCGATCTGCGCAATCTGCATACCGATTTGCAGCACGAGATGATCCCGATGCGGCGGTTCCACGAACATGATGCCGCCGCCCCGCTGCCCCGCGCGTACCAATGGGCCGATGGCTCGGCCTATGTGAACCATGTCGCGCTGGTGCGGCAGGCACGCGGCGCCGAAATGCCGGAAACCTTCTGGCATGATCCCTTGATGTATCAGGGCGGGTCGGACGGTTTCCTCGGCCCGCGGGATGCGATCCCGCTCAAGGATGAAGCTTGGGGCTGCGATCTCGAGGCCGAAGTCGTGGCCGTCACGGGCGACGTCCCGATGGGCGCGACCCGCGACGAGGCACTGGCGGCGGTGCGGCTGGTCGGGCTGACCAACGATGTGAGCTTGCGCAACCTCATCCCCGGCGAACTCGCCAAGGGGTTCGGCTTCTTCCAGTCCAAACCGGCGAGCGCCTTCTCGCCCGTGTTCGTGACACCTGATGCACTCGGCACCTGGTGGGCCGACGGCAAGCTTCACCGCAAGTTGATGATCGACTTGAACGGCAAGCCACTTGGCCGAGTCGAGGCGGGTGTCGACATGACCTTCGATTTCGGCACGCTGATCGCGCATGCTGCCAAGACGCGCGCGCTGGGCGCTGGCACGATCGTCGGCTCGGGCACCGTATCGAACCGCGATGCCGACGGCGGGCCGGGCAAACCGATTGCCGAGGGCGGCGTCGGCTATGCCTGTCTGGCCGAAGTGCGCACGGTCGAGACGATCCGCGCCGGTGCGGCGGTGACGCCGTTCCTCAAGGCGGGCGACACCGTCCGCATCTGGGCCGAGGACGACAAGCACCACCCGATCTTCGGTGTGATCGAACAGACGATCGAGGCGGCCTGAACGCGATTGCGCGCCCTTCGCGCATTGTGACATAAGGCGTGCCATTAGAGCCGAATCGAGGACCCCCCATGCTCGACGCCAAGCGCACGCCCGATGACCGTTTTGCCAACCTCCCCGGCTTTCCCTGGGCGCCGCATTATGTCGACGACCTGCCCGGCTATGAGGGGCTGCGCGCCGCCTATATCGATGAAGGCCCGCAGGATGCCGATCGGACATTCCTCTGCCTGCACGGCGAGCCGAGCTGGAGCTATCTCTACCGCCGGATGATCCCGGTGTTCCTCGGAAGCGGCGCGCGCGTGGTCGCCCCCGATTTCTTCGGGTTCGGGCGCTCGGACAAGCCCGTCAATCAGAGCGATTACAGCTTCGACTTTCACCGCAATTATCTGCTCGCGCTGGTCGAGCGGCTTGACCTTCAGCACATCACGCTCGTGGTGCAGGATTGGGGCGGGCTGATTGGCCTGACCCTGCCGATCGCGGCTGAATTTGCCGCGCGGCTCGATCGGCTGATCGTGATGAATACCGCCATCGGCACCGGCCAGCCAGCAGGCCCCGGCTTCATGGCGTGGAAGAATTATGCGCTGTCGACGCCCGATCTGCCGATCGGCGCGCTGATCGCGCGCGGCACCCCGCATCTGACGCCCGAGGAGATCGCCGCCTATGACGCGCCCTATCCCGACGCAAGCTACAAGGCCGGCGCGCAGATCTTCCCGGCGCTGGTCCCGATCGAACCCGATATGGCCGGTGCCGATTATGGCCGCGCCGCCAGCGCGTGGTGGTCGACCGAATGGAACGGCGCGAGCTTCATGGCCGTCGGCGATGCCGATCCGGTGCTTGGCCCGCCGCAGATGGCTGTCTTGCGCAAGCAAATCAAAGGCTGCCCCGAGCCGATGATGATCGCGGGCGGCGGCCATTTCGTGCAGGAATGGGGCGAGCCGATTGCGCGCGCGGCGCTTGAAGCGTTCGGCGGGCGCTGACGCTTCAACATTGCCGTTGAAATTTTATAACAAAGTGCGCAAAGCCTGATCAGGGCTCGCGAAGCCTGAGCGACTCACTCGGGAGAAGATATGGCCGGCGATCACTTGCGCGCCAATTTGCCGCCGCTGACCCTGCATGTCCCCGAGCCGCGTTTCCGCCCCGGCGACGCGGTCGATTTCGCCGAAGTCGCGGTGCCCTCGGCGGGCGCTGCGGCGCGCCCAGAAACCGATGCGCACCCATCGAGCTTCACCGATCTCGCCTATTCGCTGGTCCGCGTTCTCGATGAAGAGGACCGCGCGGTTGGTCCTTGGGACCCCAAGCTTTCGCCCGATATGCTGCGCCGTATGCTGCGCAGCATGGCGCTGGTCCGCGCGTTCGACGAGCGCATGTTCCGCGCCCAGCGGCAGGGCAAGACCAGCTTCTACATGAAGTGTACTGGCGAAGAAGCCGTCGCGGTTGCCGCCGCCTATGCGCTCGACCGTGACGACATGTGTTTCCCTTCCTACCGCCAGCAGGGGCTGTTGATCGCGCGCGACTGGTCGCTGGTCGACATGATGAACCAGATTTATTCGAACAAGGGCGACCGGCTGCAAGGCAAGCAATTGCCGATCATGTACTCGGTGAAAGAGTGTGGCTTCTTTTCGATCTCGGGCAATCTGACGACGCAATATCCGCAAGCCGTCGGCTGGGCGATGGCGAGCGCGGCGAAGGGTGACACGCGGATCGCCGCGACCTGGTGCGGCGAAGGATCGACGGCGGAAGGCGATTTCCACTCGGCCTGCACCTTTGCGAGCGTTTACCGCGCGCCGGTGATCCTGAACATCGTCAACAACCAATGGGCGATTTCGAGCTTCTCGGGCTTTGCCGGCGCCGAATCGACGACTTTCGCGGCGCGTGCGGTCGGCTATGGGATCGCGGGGCTGCGGGTCGACGGTAATGATGCGCTCGCGGTCTATGCGGCGACGGCCTGGGCCGCCGAGCGCGCGCGCACCAATGCCGGACCGACCTTGATC
Organism: Sphingomonas sp.; assembly: GCF_019749955.1. Taxonomy (GTDB): domain Bacteria; phylum Pseudomonadota; class Alphaproteobacteria; order Sphingomonadales; family Sphingomonadaceae; genus Sphingomonas. The sequence continues at coordinate 93,834 of NZ_JAIEPC010000016.1, read as the reverse complement.
GAGCTGTTCACTTATCGCGCCGAAGGCCATTCGACGTCGGACGATCCCGGCGCCTATCGCTCGGCGGGCGAGCCGACCGCATGGCCGCTCGGCGACCCGATCAAGCGGCTCAAGGATCACCTCATCGGCTTGCGCGAATGGGACGAGGAACGCCACGCCGCGCAGGACCTCGAACTCGCCGAAGCGGTGAAAGCCGCGCAGAAGGAAGCCGAGAAGAACGGCATCCTCGGCCACGGCCTCCACCAGCCGTTCGACACCTTGTTCGAGGGCGTGTTCGAGGAACTGCCCTGGCATTTGAAGGAACAACAGGCGCAAATGATCGCCGAAGAAACCGCGAGCGGCCGGCCATGGGCGCAGAAATGAGCGACACCCTCGCGCCCTCCGGCGACACCACCCGCATGAACATGATCCAGGCGATCAACAGCGCGATGGACGTGATGATGGGCCGCGACCCAAACGTCATCGTGATGGGCGAAGACGTCGGCTATTTCGGCGGCGTGTTCCGCGCGACCGCAGGCTTGCAGGCGAAATACGGCAAGACCCGCGCGTTCGACACGCCGATCACCGAATGCGGCATCATCGGGGTCGCAATCGGCATGGGCGCTTACGGCTTGCGCCCGGTGCCCGAGATCCAGTTCGCCGATTACATTTATCCCGCGCTCGACCAATTGGTGTCCGAAGCCGCGCGGTTGCGCTACCGTTCGGGGGGCGAGTTTACCGCGCCGATCACGGTGCGCTCGCCCTTCGGCGGCGGCATCTTCGGCGGGCAGACGCATAGCCAGAGCCCCGAGGGCATCTTCACCCATGTCTGCGGCGTCAAGACCGTCATTCCCGCGACGCCCTATGACGCCAAGGGGCTGCTGATCGCGGCGATCGAAGACAATGACCCCGTGCTCTTTTTCGAGCCCAAGCGGCTCTATAACGGCCCGTTCAACGGCTATTGGGATCGCCCCGCGCAGAATTGGTCGCAGCATCCGGCGGGCGATGTGCCGACCGGTTACTACCGGATCGATCTGGGCAAGGCGCGGATCGCGCGCGCGGGCGAGGCGCTGACGATCCTCGCTTACGGCACGATGGTTCATGTGTGCGAGGCAGTGGTGGCAGAGGCCGGGGTCGACGCGGAAATCATCGATCTGCGCACGCTCGTGCCGCTCGATATCGACGCGATCGAGGTATCGGTGAAGAAAACCGGCCGCTGCATGATCGTCCACGAAGCCACCCGCACCGGCGGCTTCGGCGCGGAATTGTCGGCACTGGTGCAGGAACGCTGCTTCTACCACCTCGAGGCACCGATCGAACGCGTCACCGGCTTTGACACACCCTATCCGCACAGCCTTGAATGGGCCTATTTCCCAGGACCCGTCCGCATCGGCGAAGCGCTCAAGAAGATCATGAAGGACGCATAATGGCCCGCTTTACCTTCAAGCTCCCCGACATCGGCGAAGGCATTTCGGAAGCCGAGATCGTGACGTGGCACGTTGCCGTCGGCGACCATGTCGCTGAGGATCAGCAGATTGCCGACATGATGACCGACAAGGCGACCGTCGAAATGGAATCGCCGGTTTCGGGCAAAGTGATCGAGCTCGCGGGCGAAGTCGGCGATCAGATCGCAATCGGCGCGATGCTGGTAGTGATCGAGACCGACGGCGATTTCTCTGCCGAGGAAGCGGCAGCTATTGGGCCCGTCGAGACCGAGCTGAAGATGGTGCCGGCAAGCGCGGCGCAAGAAGAAGTCACCGCGCAAGATGAAGCCGAGACTCCGGAGGTGGAGGAACCCGAGTCACCACCCCTGCACTCTTCCCCAAGCGAGAAGGGGAACGCCGTCCTCGCCTCCCCCGCCGTGCGTGCCCGCGCCGCCGATCTCGGCATCGACTTGGGTCAGGTGAAGACCGACGGCGACCGCGTCCGTCACGCCGATCTCGATGCGTACCTCCGCTACGGCAGTGGCGAAGGCTACCACCCGCCGCACGCGAGCCGCGCGCGCGCCGATCAGCCGGTGAAAGTCATCGGCATGCGCCGCCGCATTGCCGAAAACATGGCCGCGTCAAAACGCGCGATCCCGCACTTCACTTATGTCGACGAAATCGATGTGACCGAGCTCGAGCGCGTGCGCGCCGATCTCAACAATAATCGCGGTGGCCGCCCCAAGCTCACGATGCTGCCGCTGATGATCGTCGCCATCTGCCGCGCGATCCCCGACTTCCCGATGATCAACGCGCGCTATGACGATGAAGCGGGCGTGGTGACCCGCCACGGCGCGGTCCATCTCGGCATGGCGACGCAGACCGAAGCCGGGTTGATGGTCCCCGTCATCCGCGATGCGCAGGATCGCAACGTCTGGCAGCTCGCGAGCGAAATCGGGCGCCTTGCCGAAGCTGCGCGGAGCGGCAAGGCGACGTCAGCCGAACTGAGCGGCTCGACGCTCACCGTCACCTCGCTCGGGCCGCTCGGCGGCATTGCGACGACGCCGGTCATCAACCGCCCCGAAGTCGCGATTATCGGCCCCAACAAGATCGTCGAACGTCCCGTCTTTGTGGGCGACGACATTGTCCGCGCCAAGCTGATGAATCTGTCGATCAGCTGCGACCACCGCGTCGTCGACGGCTGGGACGCGGCAAGCTTTGTCCAGGCGCTCAAGAAGCTGCTCGAAACGCCGGTGCTGCTGTTCGCGGATTGACGGATTGCGGCGCGCGCATCCCCAATCCGTCACACGGATGCGCTAAACATTGGAGATGCGCTTCGATCTCCTCCAGTCGCTCAGCATTGCGGGCGATGCCCACACCCCCAATGATGACCGCATCGGCGGCACCGGGCGGCTCGCCTGGGTGATCGACGGTGCGACCGATCTTGGCCCGCCCGGGCTGGTCGGCACACAAGGGGGCGCGGCGTGGATCGCCGATGCTGCGAACACCGCCTTCGCGCAGGTCGACGACGGATCGATCGACGCGATCTGCGCACACGTCTTCGCACAGGTTCAGCGCCGCTATGCCGCCGCGCAGCAGCGTGACGCGCTGGGGCGGTGGGAGCTGCCTTCCGCCGCCTTCCTCGCTGCGCGCGCAGGGCCGCATGGCATCGAGCTCGCCTGGGCCGCCGATTGCACCGCGCTGATCCGGCGCGGCGAAGAGGTGGCCCGCATCGGCCCGCGCGTCGACCGCGACCCCGAAGCTGCGAGCGCCGCCCGCTTCGCTGGCCATGGGCTCGGCGCCAAACAGCGTCCCGCCGAGATCACCGCGATGCTGCGCCAATCGCGGGCGCGGCTGCCACGCCATGTGCTCGGCGTCGAGCCGCTGGCGCGTGAGGACCTCGGCCTCGCGGTGGTGCCCGCAGCGCCCGGCGACGACGTGCTGCTGATGAGCGACGGATTCGCCGCGCTGGTCGACAGTTATGCCGCGCTCGATGCCGAGGAGCTGATGGCGAGCCTCGCCACACGGGGCCTCGTCGAGCTCGCCTTCGAGCTGCGCGCGATCGAGGCGGGCGACGCCGCCTGCACGCGCTTCCCGCGCTTCAAGCGATCCGACGACGCGAGCGCGCTGTGGCTGCGCGTCGCCGCCTGACGGATCGGATGCGCGGCGCCATATGCCTCGCCGCTGCCACCTGCTAAGCCAAGCACGATAACAGCAGGAGGCAGGCCCCATGCGCCGCGACGTCGATTTCACCAACGCCAATGGTCACCGCCTTGTCGGGCGGCTCGAGATGCCGCCGGGCCGCGTGCGCGCCGTCGCGCTGTTCGCGCATTGCTTCACCTGCACCGCCAACAGCCACGGCGCGCGGCGGATCAGCATGGCGCTGGCCGAACATGGCATCGCCACGCTCGCCTTCGACTTCACCGGGCTCGGCAAGTCCGAAGGGCGCTTCGCCGACAGCCATTTCGCGGCGAACGTCACCGACTTGGTCGCCGCCGCCGCGTATCTGCGCGGTACCGTCGGCGCGCCCGCGATCCTCGTTGGCCATTCGCTCGGCGGCGCGGCCGTCATCGCCGCCGCTGGCGAGATTCCCGAATGCACCGCCGTCGTCACGATCGGCGCGCCGTTCGACCCCGCGCATGTTCTCCACCAGCTCGGCGATCAGGTCGCGAAAGTCCGCAGCCAGGGCCAGGCCGAAGTGACGATCGGCGGGCGGCCGTTCGAAGTCTCCAGCGCTTTCCTCGACGCGGTTGAGGGGCATGACCAGGCCGGGCGGCTGGCGAAGCTCAAGCGCGCGCTGCTCGTGCTCCATTCGGCGACCGACGCGACCGTCGGCATCGAGAATGCCGGCAAGATCTTCGACGCGGCCAAGCATCCGAAGAGCTTCGTCTCGCTCGGCACCGCCGACCATTTGCTCACCCAGCCCGCGCCTGCCGCCTATGCCGCCGCGATCATCGCCGCCTGGGTCGAGCCCTTCCTCGCGCCCGCGCAGGCCGTCGATGCGCCGCCCGAAGGCCATGTCCGCGTCACCACCACCGACGCCAAATTCACGGCGATCGTCGATTCATCAGGCCACAGCTTCCTCGCCGACGAGCCGCTGCGCGTCGGCGGCAATGATCTGGGGCCGACGCCTTATGACTTGCTGCTGTCGGCGCTCGGCACCTGCACCGCGATGACAATCAAGCTCGTCGCCGAACGCGAGGGCATTCCGCTCGAGGGCGTATCGGTGCTGCTGCGCCACGACCGCTGCCATTCGGAGGATTGCGCGAGCACCGGCGAGGGCCGCCCGAAAATCGAAGTGCTGAGCCGCGACATCACGCTGGCGGGTGCGCTGACCGAAGCCCAGCGCACGCGGATGCTCGTCATCGCCGACAAATGCCCGGTCCACCGCACGCTGGAAAGCGCGCCGGTAATCAAGACGCGGCTGGTGTGAGGGGCGAAAGGTGTCAAAGGTTACGACCATCCTAGGGGGGGTGCCCCGGTTGGAGGTTGCGCGCGCGAGTGGTGCGACGGGGGTGATAGCAATGCGAAAGAGCGAGTCGGGGAGAGAGTCGCAGAGGTTTTCCTACTTTGGAAGGGGGAGCAGGTCATTAGCGTCCCGGCTGCTTTCAGATTATTTGACCTAATTTACGATTCTGCCGGGGAAAGGACAGGTCAATCTGCCCCATCAATTAAATGGCGTAACGCGCCCGGCTTGCAAGCCGCCATCAAAACCGAAGGCCAAGCTTAACCCCAAACTCATTGGTAAAATTGAACGGCTCGACCAGAACGGCACTCAATTGGGCTGGCTGGCCCGCAGTATTCGTAAACTGTATGATGGAGGTGTCGACCGACGATCTGTCGATGACCCAATGTATGAAATAGGGTTCGAGTGACCAGCGCCGATCCAGATGGACTTTGGCACTTGTCCGCAGCGCTCCTCCCAGCCGCTGATTGAACTTCACGTCGGTGGCGCTCAAAAAGGTGCCCGACGGCGGCAGCTGTGAGAAGCGCGTTTGCTGCCAGCCTTGCAGCAGAACGTCCGCTTCGAGTTTGAATTCAATTTTTCGCTTCAGCAGCGCCGATGTCTGTACGGAAATGCCAAATGGTAGGTAGAGATAGTCCTGCTGACGTTGGCCTTTGAGATTCGAGAGGTGCCGGAAGCCAACCCCGACATAGGGCGAGAGCACCCACCCGCGTTTGACAAAGTCCTTCCCAATCAGGGCCCGACCTTCGACATACCAGTCGCTTACGCCGAACTGTTGAACATCCGGGCCGACGGACCTTGTCACAACGGAACGCGATGGATCGGCAGGGTCGGACATAACCAAGGCGGTTTGAGTCGGAGACGTGTAAATAACGTCTCCTACTAAACCGCGCAAATTGGCAATAAAGAATAGGTGTCTTCTTTCATCAAATTTGAAGGTGCGGGAATAATCTACACCGATTTTCGGGCCTTCAAACCGCACATTTCCGCCCACTCGGTTCACATTAGGCTCTACGTAGGCATAATGGCTCGCCGAAAGCGACAATTCGCTGCCGGACTGAGTTTGCAGATCATTCTGTAGTGCGCGTGCCGGCGGATCTTTCGCTGGTTCACGTGCCGGCGCATCATGCTCGGATGCACGCGCCGAGGAACTGGCAAAAACCAGGATTGAGACAAACAGGAGCCCGAAAGGTCGCATACCGAATCACCTTTGACAGTAGATAATTCATGTCATACATGAATTTTATCGTTTTCAAGGTGATTATATTGTGACAGGCGAGACGTCGCGAACCAGCCCCCGCTCACTGCTGCTTGTCCGCATCGCCCAGGCGATCTGTCTCGCTGGCGCTGCCTTGAGGACAGTGTTCGCCATTCCGCTTGGATTCGACCGCGCCGCGATGGGAAGTTATAATCGTTGGCTGGCGCCAAATTTACCTGAGCTTATCAGCATCGAGACCTGGATTGGTTTCGGCATCGTGCTTTCGCTCGATCTTTTCCTGTCAGTCTGGGTTTTTCTGGAAATGTTCGGCTTGTTCGGCGCATTGGGGCGCGGTGAGACGATGACGACCGGGGTGGAGCGCAGACTGGTCCGGCTCGGCCTGGCGGCCTTTCTGGGAACATTATTCACCGTCTTTGCCGCGCCGCTCTACGCGCTCGCCGCTATGCTGACCGACGTTCCGGCACCATACAAATGGTGGTTCAACTTGCAGCAGGATACGCTTCTAAAGGCAATCGGAACGATCTTCTTGTTCCTCTTCGTGATGATCGTGCGTGAGCTTCACCGCGTCGACGCCGAAAACAAGACTTTTCTTTAAACATGGAAATCATCGTTAGACTCGATGTTATGCTAGCGCGCCGCAAGATGCGCTCGAAAGAGTTGGCTGCGCTAATTGGTATATCCGAGCAAAATCTGTCCCTTCTTAAATCTGGCAAGATCCAAGGGATGCGATTCAAGACCCTGGCCGCAATATGCGCGGCGCTCGATTGTCAGCCCGGCGATATTCTTGAGTTTCAGGCGGATTCTGATGCCGAATAAACGATGGAGACGAACCATGCTGAAAATATCATCTTACTGCCTGTTGCCAATTGCAGTTTTCGCTTCTCCTGCAATTGCGCAGATGACTGCGACTGACTCGACAAGGGTGACCATCCAGCAGGGCCAAATTACGGATTTGCAGGCCCGCTTCGCCAGGTTGCAACAGCTTGTGCGACCAGACGATTTGGCGTTCGAGCTGCAACTCGTCAATGCCGATCAATCCTTGCTCCAGCAACGTCGCGATGGGATAATCCGGCTGCCCCAGGATTGGGTTGCGGCAGCACCAGATCGGGAGACGCTCGACTTTCTGATGCTGTTGGCCCTGTCAGACGCGGTTACGCACGCACCGCCGCCTGCAGGACCAAGCGAGACAACGAAAGTCGTAACCAGTGTGATCGGTTTGATTGCCGTGAATGCGGCAAAAAACCAGGAACGCAGCGCGAGCAGGGATCCTGGGCTACATCTCCCAAGGGCTCGTTTCGCGTCGATCCCCTCGCCGGGGCAATCCGGCACTGCGCTTCGCGCCTTAGGCTGGGCGGTGGCATCGGGCAGCTGCGAAGCAAAGATCGTCTCCGGCCTTCGTCGGCTTGGGGCCGTCCCCGGCGCGATGGGGGTTGCTTCTCGTCAAATCGTCAAGGATCTCGGCCCAGTGGCGTGGACGCCGAATGATCGCTGTGGCCCGGCTGCGAACTGACGCCCGCAAACCCTCCCCGTCAAACCTCAAACAACCCCGCAGCCCCCATACCCCCCGCAGTACACATCGACACCACCACCCACCTAACCCCCCGCTTCCGCCCCTCGATCAGCGCATGCCCCACCAGCCGTGACCCCGTCATCCCGAACGGGTGGCCGATCGCGATCGCGCCGCCGTTGACGTTGTACTTCTCCGGATCGATGCCGAGCGTGTCGCGGCAGTAGAGGCATTGCGAGGCGAAGGCTTCGTTGAGCTCCCACAGGCCAATGTCCGCCACCGTCAACCCCGCGCGCGCGAGGAGTTTGGGGATGGCGAAGACCGGGCCGATGCCCATTTCGTCGGGCGCGCAGCCTGCCGCCTGGAAACCGCGATAGATACCGAGGATTTCCTTGCCCTCGGCCTCGGCGGTCGCGCGGTCCATCACGATCTGCGCGCTCGCGCCGTCGGAGAGCTGGCTGGCGTTGCCTGCGGTGATGTTGCTGCCGGGGCCGGTGAATTCGCCGCCGGGCCAGACGGTGCGCAGGCCGCTGAGGCCCTCGTACGTCGTGCCGGGGCGGATGCCTTCGTCCTGGCTGACCGTCACTTGCTCGCGGCCGGTTTCCTTGCCTTCCTTGTCGAGCAGCGCGCGCTCGACGGTGATCGGGGCGATTTCCTCGATGAAGGCGCCTGCCTCCAGCCCGCGCGCGGCGCGTTGCTGGCTCATCGCGCCGTAGCGGTCCTGCGCCTCGCGGGTGATGCCATAGCGTTCGGCGACGATCTCGGCGGTTTCGATCATCGGGATGTACGCGGCGGGTTCGTTGGCGATCACCGACTGGTTGATGTAGCGCGGGGCATTCTGCGCGGTCATGCTCACGCTTTCCATGCCGCCTGCGAGCGCCACGTCGATCTCGTTGCAGATGATCGAGCGCGCGGCGAGGGCGACGGCGGTGAGGCCGGAGCCGCATTTGCGATCGAGCGAGAAAGCGGGGACGCTTTGCGGCAGGCCTGCTGCGAACACCGCCATGCGCCCGGCATTGCCGCCCTGGCTGCCCCATTGGTTGCCGACGCCCCATAAGATCTCGTCGATGCGGGCGGGGTCGATCCCGGCGCGCTCGACCGCGGCGTTCATGACGTGGCCCGCGAGCACCGGCGCTTCGGTGACGTTGAACACCCCGCGCATGGCCTTGCCAATCGGGGTGCGGGCAGTGGCGACGATCGCGGCTTCGCGCATGGGGGCTCTCTCCTGTTGTGCTTTTGGCGGAGAGGCTAGCCGAGCGGGTCGGGCTTGTCAGGCCCCTTACGGACGGCGGCATACAGATACGCACCGCCGTCCGGTGACCCGGGAGGCCTGAAAGGGCAGGTCACATCCGGGGTTCGCGCGCACCACGGCATTGGTTACAAGCGTCGCGCAGTCGCGCTAAGCACGCCGATCGCACGACGTGTAACCAAGTCACTGGATCAACCGAATGGCTCTATCAGGAGCGCAAGGCAGAGCGAGCGAAGAGCAGCTGAAGGGCTGGATGGTGCGGGGCCTTGATGGCGACGGCGCTGCCCAGAACCGGTTGCTGACCGCGCTCGCGCCGCTGATGCGCGGTTTCTTCGCGCGGCGGCTGCGCGGGGCGGGTGATGATGTCGAGGATCTGGTGCAGGAAACGCTGATTGCCATCCACACGCGGCGCGCAAGCTATGACCGCGACCGGCCCTTCACCGCATGGGCCTATGCGGTCGCGCGCTACAAGATGATCGATCATTTCCGGCGGCAGCGCCAGCATGTGTCGTTCGAAGGGCTGGAGGAAATCCTGGTCGCCGAAGGCTTTCAGGAGGCAGCGTCGGCAAAGATGGATGTCGACGGGCTGCTCAGCGAGATTTCGGCCAAACAGGCCAGCGCGATCCGTCGCACCAAGATTGATGGCCTCAGCGTCGCCGAAGCCGCCGAGGCCGATGGCATCAGCGAAGCCGATGTGAAGGTTTCCGTCCACCGCGGGCTGAAGGCGCTCGCTGCACGACTGAAGGGTAAGTAATGCGTACCGAAGAATTGATCCAATCGCTGTCCGCGCAGACGCGGCCGGTATCTCAGAGCGCCGTCGAACAACGGCTGGCGATCGGGCTGGTCGCGGGCGGCGCGGTGACGCTGGCGCTGGTGGTGCAGACAATGGGGCTGCGGCCCGATCTGCCCGGCGCGATGATGAACGCGCGCTTCCTGATGAAGGCGGCCTATACGATTGCGCTGGGCGTGGTCGCGGTGCTGGCGGTGCATCATGTGGCGCGCCCCGATGCGGCGGGTAGCGGCGGGCTGTGGCGGATCGCGGTGCCGCTGGCGCTGCTGGCGGCGCTGGCGGGGGTCGAACTCGCGGCGACACCGAGCGAGCATTGGCTGCCGATGTGGCTGGGGAGTAGCTGGCGGCAATGTTCGATGCGCGTCGGCGTGCTGTCGCTGCCGATCTTCGCGGGGCTGCTGTGGTCGTTCCGCCAGCTCGCGCCGACCAATTTGCGCGCGGCGGGGGCGGCGGCGGGGCTGGCGGCGGGCGCGTTCGGCGCGGCGCTCTATGGCCTGCATTGCCCCGAGGTTTCGGCGAGCTTTGTGGTGACCTGGTACACGCTCGGCATCGCGATTCCGACCGCGATCGGCGCGCTTTTCGGCCCGCAATTGCTGCGCTGGTAATTGGTTGTAACCAGCGGCCACACCCTCACGAATAGCAGGGCATAGGGTCGCCCGGTGGCCACCTGAACATTTACGGAGTGATGACCATGCGTACGCTTCTTGCTGTTTCGACTGCCCTTTTCCTTGCAGCCTGCTCAGGCGCAACCGCTTCGCCAGCACCGTCGGGTGAAGGCGCTGGCGCGACGCCGACCACGCTCGCTGGCGATCCGGCGCATCCTGTTGTCGTCGAACTCTACCAGAGCCAGGGCTGCTCGAGCTGCCCGCCCGCGATCAAGGTGATCAACCGCCTCGCCGATCGTGGCGACGTGATCCCGCTGACCTTCGCGGTCACCTATTGGGATAGCCTCGGCTGGAAGGACAGCTTTGCGACCCCCGCCTATACCGCGCGCCAGTGGGACTATGCCCACACCGCCGGCCGCAGCCAAGTTGCGACGCCGCAGGTGATCGTCAACGGGCGTGACGCCGTGCTCGGCAGCCGCGAAGGCGAACTCAATGCGGCGATTGCGCGCAATGTCGTCAAGACCGGCCCGGCGATTGCTGCCGCGAACGGCAAGGTCACGATCGGCGACGGCAAGGCGGCCAATGCGACTGTCTGGGTCGTCCGCTATGATCCGCGCACGATCAACGTCGCGATCCAGGCGGGTGAGAATGGCGGCGTCACCCTTCCGCACCGCAATGTCGTCAAGCAGCTCGTCAATGTCGGCAGCTGGTCGGGCAAGGCCGCGAGCTTCGCGCTCCCCGCTGCGCCTGCTGGGCTGAAGACCGCGATCCTTGTCCAGAACGGCAAGGGCGGCCCGATCCTGTCGGCGGCGAAGATCTAACCCCGCTCCCGCCTACCTGCGCGTCCGTTTCCCCCTTTTTCGGGCGCGCAGGACCAACCTGAAAGGCGCGACAGGCATTTGCCGGTCGCGCCTTTTTTGGCGCTGATGTCGCTTGCGAATACAAGGCAGGCCGGTGGCGGCTTTCGCCCCAAACCCGGTAGTTTCGATGATTGCTCTGACCTCTCAGAAGCGGTCGTTTGTTCAGTGATGTCGAGCGCGGACGCTCGGTCCTAAAGCGTGTCGGCAACCCCGCCAGAGGTTCCCAATCGGCAAGGCACCAGTTGCGAGTCAAGCATCGGGCGGTAAACTTCACGCCAGAGTGAGCCGTGTTTTGGAAATGGCTTCTTCATTGCAGGAGAACGGGTTTGTCGTGGTCCAAGTTTGTCGTGCCGTCTGTTCTCGCACTCGGCATTGCCGGGGCAGCCTGCGGGCAGATCAGCAAACCCGATGCATCACAAGCCAAGGAAGTCCTGCCGAAGAACGAACGGCCCGGCGTCTGGCAGCCAACTAACGGCGGGGAGCAGATACCGCTATGGCCTGCAAGTACGCCTCTCGCCAAACCTGATTCTGGCGATCGTCCCGAGGGACTTGGAAACGGCACAGGTCTTGTTGGCGGGCGTAAATGGCACTGGGCGAGCTACGTCACTCGACCGACAATGACCGTTTACCGGCCGAAGGGGCGCAACAACGGCGCGGCGATGCTTGTCCTGCCGGGTGGTGGATTTGAAGTCCTGGCGCTCGATCTGGAAGGCACTGAAATTTGCGATTGGGTGGTGCAGCAGGGAATGACATGCGCCGTCTTGAAGTACCGAGTGCCGCAAGTATGGCCGAGGGAGAACGGCAAGCAAGTGCGGCCGAGGGTGCTTTTGGGGCTGGAAGATGCGCAGCGCGCGATGGGGCTACTGCGGCAGCAGGCAGCGTCATATGGAATCGAACCCCACAAAATCGGCGTAATCGGCTTTTCAGCAGGCGCCTATCTCGCAGCGAACATGAGCAACACTGAAGAGCGGACCTATCCGCTTACGGACGCGGCCGATCACCAATCGCCACGCCCCGACTTCGCGATCGTCGCCTATACAGCCCGTATGCTAGATGACAGCAAGGGTAAGAACAGCCTCGAACTAAAGCCTTGGGTCACTATCAGCCCCAAAGCACCGCCGACGCTGATCCTTCATGCAATGAACGATCCTATGGACAAGGTCCGGCAGCCATTGGCCTATGCGCTGGCTCTGAGCGATGCAGGCGTACCGGTCGATTTGCGCATCTATTCCAAAGGCGGCCACGCTTTCGGGATGCGGCCAACGTCCGATCCGATCTCCCGCGAATGGCCGGGACAGGTCAAGCAGTGGCTTCACAATCTTGGCATGCTGTGATTGCGGATGGCAGCTATCGCCACGTAACTCCTGAAAGCTGCCTGTCCGTTTTCCACCCAATCCCGGTAATTCCCGCTTTGTGTTTGCAAGCGACGCGACCGGCTTTTTTTGGCTCGCAAGCGGTTCGGGTAGAGCGTTCAGCGTCCGCGCGGCGGGCCGCGATGGGGCTTGGTCGGACGCACCGCGCCGCGATGCGCGGGCGGTTGGGCACCACGGCGCGGGCCGGTGTCGCTTGGTCCCTGCGGCGCGGGGACGATCTCGCCGCCGTCTTCGGACACGGTGCGCTTGAGCGCGTCCTGGAACTTGCCCGCAACGCCACGCGGAATCTGGAAGAAGGTTTCGTTCGGCCCGATCCGGATCGCGCCGATTTCCTGCTTGGTGATATGCCCGCGACGGCACAGCAGCGGCAGGATCCAGCGCGGATCGGCATTTTGGCGGCGGCCGATATCGATCTTGAACCACAGCACATCGTCGAAACCGGCGCGGTGATTGGCGGTGCCGCCGGGGCCAGCCTTGCCGGCCGGCGGCGTCGCGCCGCGCTCGATCAATTCCTCAGGCTGCGGCATCGCCGCGCGGTGCGCGCGCACGAGCAGCGCGGCAATATCCTCCGCGCTCTTGGTTTCGAGCAGCTTGGCACCGAGAGCGCGGTCGTCGTCGTCGATCTCGACCGGCGCGAGCAAGGTGGCGAGCAGCCGCTCACGGTCCTTCGCGCGAATATCGTCGGCGGTCGGCGGATCGGTCCATTCGGCGGCGATTTTCGCGCCCGCGAGCATCCGCTCGACCATGCGGCGGCGCTGATAGGGGACGATCAGCACGGCAGTGCCCTTGCGCCCTGCCCGACCCGTGCGGCCCGAACGGTGCTGAAGCGCCTCGGCATCGCGCGGCAGCTCGACATGGACGACGAGCGTCAGATTGGGCAGATCGATGCCGCGCGCGGCAACATCGGTCGCAACGCACACACGCGCACGGCCATCGCGCAGTGCCTGCAAGGCGGCGTTGCGTTCGTTCTGGCTATGCTCGCCCGACAAGGCGACCGCAGAAAAGCCGCGATCGATCAGGCTGGCGTGCAGATGTCGGACATTGTCGCGGGTCGCGCAGAACAGGATCGCAGTCTCGGCCTCGTGCAGCCGCAGCATGTTGACGACGACATTTTCGGTGTCCGACGGCGCGATGGTGACGCATTGATAGGCGATGTCGCCATGCCCGCGATCCTCACCCACCGTCGAGATGCGCAAGGCGTCACGCTGATAGCGCTTGGCGAGCGCGACGATCGGCTTCGGGATCGTCGCCGAGAATAGCAGGGTGCGGCGTTCGTTCGGCGTCGCGTCGAGGATTTCCTCAAGGTCTTCGCGAAAGCCCATGTCGAGCATTTCATCGGCTTCATCGAGCACCGCGACCTTGAGTGCCGACAAGTCGAGCGCGCCGCGCTCGAGGTGATCACGCAGCCGCCCCGGCGTGCCGACGACGATATGCGCGCCGTGGCTCAATGAGCGCCGCTCCTTCGAGGCGTCCATCCCGCCAACGCAGGTCGCGATGCGCGCGCCCGCCTTGGCATAGAGCCACATCAGCTCGCGGCTGACCTGCAGCGCGAGTTCGCGCGTCGGCGCGATCACCAGCGCTTGCGGAGCGATGCCGTGCGTGAGGCCATGCTCGCCGAGCAGCTGATTGCCAATCGCAAGGCCAAAAGCGACGGTCTTGCCCGACCCGGTCTGGGCCGAGACGAGGAGATCGCGCCCAACCGCATCGGTCGCAGCGACGGCGGTCTGGACGGGGGTGAGCGCTTCATAGCCACGCGCGGCGAGCGCATCCGACAAAAGCGGGGGGAGTTCGGAAAGGGTCATCGTCTTCCAGATTGGCAGGCCGCGAACCGGCGGCGGTCAGTTCGGGCCCCTTTAGTCCGGGCAGGGCGCCAAACGAGCAAGGGCGCGGCCATGCGCCCTTTGGGCCGCAGCGTCAAGTTTTGTGGGGTATGCAACCCGTGCGGTCGGCTCGGCGGCAGCGAGGGTCGCTGCTGGCCCGGTCAGTGCTGCCTGTGGTGGAAGTCAAACATAATGTCACCGCGAAACATGACCCGCTGCGCGCTGCACCCGCATCCACACATCATCTGAGATCGAGTTTTGCCAAACACAGCCGAGCGCCCATAGCATCCGGCGATCCCGTCGAGCGTCCGCTTCCACGGCCTCAATGAAAGCAACGCCATGAGCGGCGAGGAGGGTTTCCAGCGGGCCCGCAGCAGTGTTTGCGACGATACGTCGCGCCTCAGTAGCGGCCTCGGTGAAGAGCTCTTCTTCCGTGTAGTACCCGACGATGCACTTGATCGCTTCCCAAGCGAGAGCCGGGTGTAGCCTTGCCAGTTCAATCAGTAGCCACCCGCGCTGGAACACCCTGTCCGGAACCGCGCGAGGGTCGTAACGCGCATATCGAATCCAGCAGGCAGCGATTTGATGGGGCGTGGGGTGCATCCGGTCAATCCGCTTCCAGTTACCGAACCGCAACCGGGCGATTGCCGTTTGGCGGCGCCAATCAAGCCTGGAAAAAAGTGGGGAGCTTCTGTTGCTCGGTGCTCCCCGTACCGCCGTAACTGCTTCTGTTGCCCGGTGCAGCCCAACCGCGCTTTCGTCGTACTAACCTAGACCGTTAAGTCTTGGGTTAGGCCGCAATTGCGAGCGCCTCGTTATCGTTGGCACTTGGTTATGGGCCGTCACGGTGGTCCCATTCCGAGCAAAAGACAGCGCCATTCAACACACGTCGATCCTGGTTCGGCCCCGTCAGAGCCCCTTGGCAAGCCCAAGGGGTTTTGGTGGAGCCGCCGGGTACTGCCCCCGGGTCCGCTGCGCCTAGTCCACGCCATCGTTTATCGCCATAGTCGGGCGAACCCGACAAAAGCACATATAGGCGCTGCGCAATTAATGAAAAGACTGCCTTCCACTCGCCGCAAAGTCGGTTCATAGAGCCGCCATTATGTTGACGCAGCGTTCCCGCTACGCGCTCCGCGCGATGCTCTATCTGGCCGAGGCTCCCGCAGGTGGTCCGCCGATCCCGATGAACCGGATTGCCGAGGCCGCCAATGTCCCGCGCAAATTCCTTGAGCTGATCCTCGCTGATCTGCGCGAAGCAGGGCTACTGCACAGCCACCGCGGCAAGATGGGTGGCTATGTGCTATCGCGCCCCAATCACCTGATTTCACTCGGCGAGATCATCCGCGTGATCGAAGGGCCGCTAGCACTGGTGCCGTGCGTCAGCCGGACGGCCTACCGCCGCTGCGCCGATTGCAAGAGCGAAGCCGCTTGCGCGATCCGTCAGGCGATGGCGCGGGTGCGCGACGAGACCGCGCGGATTCTCGATGGCACCAGCTTGGCGGATGCGATTGCCGAGGATCTGGTTGCGGCCTGAGCGAGAGCATTCTGCAACCACCCCGTTCGTGCTGAGCTTGTCGAAGCACTGTCCTTCTTCTGCGAGCTGCCGGAAAAAGAAGGGCGGCCCTTCGACAAGCTCAGGGCAAACGGGGTGAGCGCGGGGCCAATCGCCCCGGCTCGCCCTAACCTTAATCCCGCTTCACCAGCGCGTCCCTGATCTCGCGCAGCAGCACGACGTCGGCGGGTTCAGCCGCTGGCTCGGGCGCCGCCTCGGCGGGCTTGGCGGTCATCTTGTTTACCGATCGCACGATCAGGAAGATGATGAAGGCGACGATGATGAAATTGATCGCGGCCGTCACGAACGACCCCCAGCCGAGCAGCGGCACCCCCGCCGCCTTCAGCGCAGCATAATCGGTCGAGCCTTGCAGCTTTTCGGGCACGTCGCCCAAGATCAGGAAATGGCTCGAAAAATCGAGTCCGCCGAAGATTTTGCCGATCACCGGCATGATGATGTCGTCGGTCAGCGCGGTGATGATCTTGCCGAAGGCCGCGCCGATAATCACCGCGACGGCGAGATCGAGGACATTGCCCCGCGCAATGAAATCCCTAAATTCCTTCAGCATCGTCACTCCCCCGGTACACGCCGATTTGGCTTGGGGGCGGATGCTGCCTCGCGTAAAGGGCGCTGGCAAGGGTTTGGAGGGAATAGGTCATGAAGTCTCGTACTCGATATGGGTTGGCCGCGTCGGTGCTGCTGCTGTCCGGCTGCGGCCTCAACAGCATTCCGACGGCAGACGAAGACGTGAAGGCGCGCTGGGCCGATGTGCAGAACGACTATCAGCGCCGCGCCGATCTGATCCCCAATCTCGTTGCGACGGTGAAGGGCGCGGGCTTGCAGGAAAAGAGCATCCTGGTGGAAGTGACGCAGGCACGCGCCGCCGCCAACACGATCCGGGTGTCGTCCGAGGATCTGACCGATCCGGCCAAGCTCGCGCAGTTCGACCGCGCGCAAAGCTCGCTCGGCCTGTCGCTCCAGCGGATGCAGGAAGCCTATCCAGAGCTGAAGAGCCAAGCCAATTACACCACGCTATTGAGCCAGCTCGAAGGCACCGAGAACCGCATCACGATCGCGCGGCGCGATTATAATGCGGCGGTGCAAAAGTATAACACCACGATCCGCACTTTCCCGACTGCGATCACTGCCAGCATCGTTTATGGCGCCAAGCCGAAGGCGCCGTTCGCGGCCACGACGCCGGGCGCCGAGGCTGCACCGAAGGTCGACTTCGGCAGTTGATCCGCTTCCTCGCCTTCCTCGCCGCGCTGCTGCTGTTTGGCAGCGCGGCTACGGCGCAGACCTTCCCCAAATTCACGGGGCTGGTCGTCGACGCCGCCAATGTACTGCCGCCGGAAACCAAGGCCGATCTGACCGCGAAGCTAGAGGCGTTGCAGAAGGAAACCGGGCGTCAGCTCGTCGTCGCGACGATCCCCGACCTGCAGGGCTATCCGATCGAGGATTATGGCTATCGGCTCGGGCGCGCCTGGGGCGTGGGGCTGAAGGACGTCAACAACGGCGCGATCCTGTTCATTGCGCCCAACGAACCCAAGGGCAAGCGCGGCCCCCGGATCGAAGTCGGCTATGGGCTTGAGCCCTATCTGACCGATGCCTTTTCGTCGCAGGTGATTTCGACACTGATGGTGCCGCGCCTCAAGGCAGGCGATGTGCCGGGCGCGATGACGGCGGGCACCGACGCGTTGATTGCCCAACTGCGCGCCAACCCGGATGAAGCCAAGGCGCGCACCGATGCCGCAATCAAGGAATTCGACAAGGCTCGCAAAAAGAAATCATCGGGCACTGCGGCGTTCGGGATCGGCGCAGGCGTTGTCTTCTGGCTGCTCGTCGTCGGCTCCATCGTGCTTGCCGCGACGCGGCGCCGGACGGGTCGGGCGTACCGCAGCGGCAACAGCGATTGGGGGTCGGTCGCACTGTGGACCGCGCTCGAAGTCGCGCGCGCGGCGGCCGAGAATAACAATCGCAGCTCGGGCTGGGGCGGCGGGTCAGGCTGGGGCGGCGGTAGCAGCGGCGGCGGCAGCGACGGTAGCTGGGGCGGCGGCGGCTTCAGCGGCGGTGGCGGCGGCTCGTTCGGGGGCGGCGGCGCCTCGGGGGATTGGTGATGCGGCTTAGTCCCGAAGAACGCGATGCGGTGAGTGCCGCCGTGGCTGCGGCGGAGGCGGGCACCGACGGTGAAATCGTGACGATGATCGCGCCGGTTTCTGACGCTTACCGCGATGTGCCGCCGCAATATGGTTTGCTGGCCGCGCTGCTGGTCCCCGCCGTTGTCGCGATTGACCCGGCGTGGCTGCCGTTCACCAGCGATGGCTGGGCCGCGCCCGATGAGCGGCTGGTGCTGCTCGGCGTGATGATCCTGCAAGTCGTCGCGTTCCTGATCGTCCGCTATGCGCTGGTGCGGATGGACTGGCGGCTCGCGCTGACGCCCAAGGCGACCAAGCGCCGCCGGGTGCGCGCGCGTGCCATTGAGCTGTTCAAGGTCGCCGCCGAACAGCGCACCGCCAAGCGCGTCGGCGTGCTGCTCTATCTGTCGACGGCTGAGCATATGGCCGAAATCGTCGCCGACGAAGCGATCCACGGCAAAGTCCCGCCCGAACGCTGGGGCGATGCGATGGCCGCGCTTGTCGCCGAAGTCCGCGCGGGACGGACCGGCGCCGGGATGGTCGCTGCGGTGGCGGCAATCGGCGCGATCATCGCCGAGCATTTCCCCAAGACCGACGCCGATGTGAACGAACTGCCCGATCGACTGATCGAACTGTGAGCGCGCAGACCGTCTGGCAGGGCCGCTTCATGACGATGCAGGTCGACGGCCAATGGGAATATGCGTCGCGCGCGCGGGGGATCGGCGCGGCAGTGATCCTCGCGATCGATAACGGCGACGTCATTCTGGTCGAGCAACACCGCGTGCCAATCGGCCAGCGCTGTCTCGAACTCCCCGCCGGGCTGGTCGGCGACGAGACCGAGGGCGAAGCCGTTGAGGTCGCGGCGGCGCGCGAGCTGGAGGAGGAAACCGGCTATCGCCCCATGCGGGTCGAGACGGTTGGGTCCTTCTACTCGTCCCCCGGCATGGTGTCCGAAGGCTTCACGCTGGTGCGCGCGCTTGATCTGGTCCGGGTCAGCGACGGCGGTGGGGATGCGGGCGAAGACATTACCGTCCACCGCGTGGCGCTCAGCGGGATTGCCGATTTCGTCGCCGCCAAGCGCGCCGAGGGGGTGGCCATCGATGTGAAGCTGCTGATGCTGCTCGGGCCGGGTTTACTGGGGTAGCGGGCAGATTGGCGCGATGTGCCGGGGGTTATGGGCAATCGCAGTCAATCGGCAGTGCGCCCGCAGCGAAGCAACCGCGAGCGCGTCGACCAACCTGATGTGCAGACTGGAGCGTTACCGCAGAAGCGCGACAGTCCGGCAGTGGGTGGGAAGTTGAATGTCCGGATTTGAACGCGTCGGTCGATATGTCGCCGTTCGTTCAGCTGTCGTTGCCGTTCAATTGAATAGCAGAAATGCTGCATGCAGTTGCCCGGTCAACATTACGATCTGGTGCAGCGAACCGTAGTGGCGCGGCGTTAATGGAGGACGTTGCTGGCAGCGACGATCAGCTTTCCATCGTGTTGCGGTTGCAGCAAAAACTTCGGTGTCGCGGGCACTTTCCAATCCCCAATTCGCATACAAAACAGTATCTGCATTGCAGGCAATCGGAAGTCGCCCGTCAATCGTGGTGTCTTGACTAAATGTCGGCGCAAAAGCGAAGACGCCCGCAAATTGCCCCGGAAACCTCGTTGCTAGATCGAGGGCATATAGGCCGGACAGGGAGTGCCCAAGAATATAGCGCCGCTTATCGCTCACCCGGTGCCCTTCAATCAACGGCACCAATTCGCGCATCAAGAATGTGTCGAATGCGCTTGAGCGTCCGACTATCCGAGGTCGCCAATATGTGGGTGCACTTGTGGCAGGTCGAAAATCGCGATCGCGATTAACATTGGAGAATACGGCAATAATTTTAGGAGGTTCATCACCTTGCAAGACGGCTGCGACAGAAAACACTACAGCCGGTGCAAGACTATTCCTGAGAGTGGAGCCGTCGAGTGAGTAGACTATCCGACCTTCGGAATGCGGATTGAAGACGCGGTAGGTTCGAGTCTCTTGCAGGGCCACGGATTCGATCGTGCGAACCAGACTGGTCGACCATTGCCAAGCTGATAACAAGCCCAGCACCAGAAGCATTCCAAGGGCGAACCGCGCTAACCAGCGGAAGTTTAACCTCTGCATTCACTGACCATTCGCGGGACTTCTCCGTTTTCTCGTAGAAACGCAAGAAGCATAAACCTTTATGCGTGCGCTTCCGACGCAAAGTCAGCTTTCAACGCTTCTAATGCTGGGTGCCAAGGTCCGAAAAGCAGTCGTAAGCCGAGGGGCCGCTTTACCAGCCCGCCCCCTACCCCGGCCGCTTCATCCGGAACAGTGCGTCCGCCGTCACTTCGAAATAATCGCCCCAGCCGCCGCCGCGCATCACGCCGCGCGCGGCGAGCGTGCTGAAGGCCTCGTCGACGATCGCCTCCTCGGCGATATGCACCCCCACCACTTCGCCAAACACCACCCAGGCCTCGACCGGATCGCCCGCCGCGCTCGTCAGCTGGAGCGTCTGGCTGTGGCGGCATTCGAACTGCACCGGGCTCGCCGCGACGCGCGGGGCAGCGACGAGGCGCGAGGGTGCTGCCGCCAATCCGGCGAGATCGAATTCGTCGACTTCGGGCGCGACGCTTGCCGACGACGCATTCATGGCCTCGGCGAGATCGCGGCTCACCAGGTTCCACACAAATTCGCCGGTCGCTTCGATATTGGCGATGCTGTCCTTCGGCCCGATCGAGCAGAAACCGATGATCGGCGGCACATAATTGAACAAATTGAAGAAGCTATAGGGCGCGAGATTGCGCACGCCGCCTGAAGACAGCGAACTGATCCAACCAATCGGCCGCGGCGCCACGATCGCGTTGAGCGGATCATGCGCAAGGTCATGTCCGTCGCGCGGCTCGTAGTAGCGAAAAACGCCCAAATCGGTGCCTTTTTGTGCTGTCACTTTTTGTCGAGTGGTATCGTATCTTTCGCTAGCATAGGCATTGGCGCGACAGGCGCACAATAGACGGGGAATGGAATGGACGCAGTGATCGATCCGATGGCGCAGCCGATGCCGGAACCGGCGCCGGTCGCGCCCGCGCCGGCGCCGCCGCGCCACATTTACAAGCATTTGCTGGCGACGCGGATCTGGCACTGGGTGAATGTCGTCACGATTTTCATCATGATCGGCTCAGGACTCGGCATCCTGAACGCGCACCCGCACCTCTATTGGGGTCCGCATGGCGCGCAGCCTGACGTGCCTTGGCTAGAGCTGCCGCACTGGCCGAGCTGGGTTACGATTCCGGCAAGCTATAATCTGTCGCTGTCGCGGCGCTGGCATTTGTTTTTCGCGCTGGTGCTGGCGTTCGGGCTGCTGGGCTTCATGATCACCAGCCTGATCAACCGCCACTTCCAGAAGCAGCTCGTGATCAAACCGTCGGAAATCACGCCGTCGCACCTTTGGTATGACATCAAGGAGCATCTGGCGCTGCGCTTCCATGATCCGAAAAACCCCGGCGCCTTCAACGTGCTGCAGAAGATTGCGTATGCGACGCTGATCTTCATCCTGCTGCCGCTGGTGATCTTTACCGGGCTCGGCATGTCGCCGGGCATCAATGCGGCGTGGCCATGGATTCTCGACCTGTTCGGCGGGCGCGCCTCCGCGCGGTCGCTCCATTTTCTGGCGATGTGCGGCATCGTCGGCTTCATCGTCGTCCATCTTGCGCTGGTGATTCTGGCAGGCCCGATCCGTGAGGTCGGTTCGATGATCACGGGTTACTGGAAAGTCCCTGAGGAGGGTCATTAATGTCTGAGATCATCACGCGCCGCTCGCTGCTTGCCGGGGCGAGCGCTGGCGCCGGGCTGCTGCTGTCGGGCTGCGACAGTGTCATCCACAATCCCGATGTCCTTAAATACATCTACAAGGAAAATGAGGCGCATTATTTCCTGCAACGCGGGCTTTCGAGCTATGCGTCGCTGGCGCCCGAATATCGCCCCGACCAGATGTCGCCGGTGTTCCGCGCCAATGGGTCGCTCAATCCGGGAACGCCCGAATATAGCGCTTGGGTTGCCGACAAATTCACCAGCTATCGGCTGAAAATCTACGGGCTGGTCAACAAGCCGCTCGAACTGTCGATGGCGCAGATCCGATCAATGCCCGCGCGCACCCAGATCACCAAGCATGATTGCGTCGAAGGCTGGACGGCGGTGGGCCAATGGCATGGGCCGACGGTGGGGTCGCTGCTCAAGCTGGCCGACGTCCAGTCGAAGGCCAAATATGTCGTTTTCCACTGCGCCGATCATTATCACGGCGCGGCGCTGCCCTATTATGAATCGCTCGACATGTTCGATGCGTTTCACCCGCAGACCATTCTCGCCTGGGCAATGAACGGGTCGCCGGTATCGGTGCCGCACGGGGCGCCGCTGCGGCTGCGCGCCGAGCGGCACCTTGGCTACAAACAGGCGAAATATGTCATCGGCATGGAATTGGTCGAAGATTTTTCGCACATTCAGGGTGGCCATGGCGGCTATTGGCAGGACAATGTAGATTATGACTGGTTCGCCGGTATCTGATCACTAACGGGCGACCTTATGGCATTGATTGATCTCTTCCTCGCCCGCGCGGTGAAGCGCGGGCAGCTCACCGTTCGTCATTTCGATGGCAGCGAAAAGCGCTTCGGCACGCCCGAGGCGGGCTATCCCAATGTGACGATCCGCTTCACCGACAAAGGTGCGGCGGGATCGATCATCCGCGACCCCGCGCTCGGCGCGGGCGAGGCCTATATGCACGGGCGGCTCGTGCTCGACGAAGGCGGGGTGCTCGATCTCGTCACGCTGATGACGATGAACGATCTGTGGGAAGGTGGCACCAACACGCTGCAACCCACTTTCTTCACGCGCGCCCTCGAAAGCGTCACTCACCGCGTCGGCCGGGTGAACATGGCGCGCGCGTCGAAGCGCAATGTCGCGCATCATTATGATCTGAGCGACCGGCTCTACGATCTCTTCCTCGATGCCGACCGGCAGTATAGCTGCGCCTATTTCACCGACGCCGCCAATGGCCTCGAACAGGCGCAGGCCGACAAGAAGGCACATATCGCCGCCAAGCTCGCACTGAAGCCCGGCATGCGCGTGCTCGACATCGGCTGCGGCTGGGGCGGGCTGGCGCTCTATCTCTACGAGAAAACTGGTGCCGACGTGCTCGGCGTGACGCTATCCGAAGAGCAGATCAAGGTTGCGCGCGCGCGGGCCGAAGCGGCGGGCGTCGCCGACAAGGTCAAGTTCGAGCTGATCGATTATCGTCATGTCACCGGTCAGTTCGACCGCATCGTCTCGGTCGGCATGTTCGAACATGTCGGCCCGCCCAATTACCGCACCTTTTTCCGCCAGTGCCGCGATCTGCTGACGCCCGATGGCGTGATGCTGATCCACACGATCGGCCGCATGGGCCCGCCCGGTGTGACCGATAAATGGACGGTCAAATATATCTTCCCCGGCGGCTATAACCCCGCGCTGTCGGAGATCGTCGCGGCGAGCGAGCATCAGCGGATGTTCCTGACCGATGTCGAAGTGCTGCGGCTGCATTACGCCTATACGCTGCAACATTGGTACGACCGGACCACCGCCGCCAAGGACGCGATTGTCGCGCTGTACGACGAGCCCTTCTTCCGCATGTGGCAATTTTATCTGGCGGGCGCTTTGTGTGCGTTCAAATATGGCGGGCTGGTCAATTTCCAGCTCCAATACGCCCGCAACCGCCACGCGCTGCCGATCACCCGCGACTATATGGGTGAGGCCGAGCGGGTGATGCGCGGCTGATACCAGGTCTCAATGGCTCCGACTCATCTTCTTAAGCCCCTCCCCTTCAGGGGAGGGGTTTGGGGGTGGGGCGTCGCAGTCTCACCGAGGCAGCGCCTAGCGGACAGGCCCCACCCCAACCCCTCCCCTGAAGGGGAGGGGCTATAGGTTTTGCTCCGTAAGACTTGGTATGACGCGCTTGCAATTCATTTACCTCCGCACCATATGACGCGTAAGCTGGCGTCAGGAGATGCGAAATGGCCTCGGTTAGCCTAGTGGAGCGCCCGGTTGAGGGCTTGCAGAGCTTTGCGGCGGACGATGACCGTCGTCGCCTAAGCCCGGTCGCGGTCAAAGCGGTCATCCGCGTGATCGATGCGTGGCGCGGCAGCAATGCCGACGGCGCCGCCCTGCTCGGCGTGTCCGAAAGCACGTGGGACCGGATGAAGGCAGGGAAATGGGACGGCGCACTCAGCCAGGACCAATTGACCCGCGCCTCGGCGCTGATCGGCGTGTTCAAGGGGCTGCACCTGTTGTTCGCCGACAGCATGGCCGATCGCTGGCCCGCGCTCGCCAATCGCGGCCCGGTGTTCGACCGGTTGACGCCCATTCAGGCGATGATCGAAGGCGGCATCCCCCGCATGCTCGAGGTGCGGCAATATATCGACGCGCTGCGTGGCGGGCTCTGACGGCTTCGCGATCGACGGCATCCCGCTTGTCCGCGACGCCTTTGCCCGCACCGTGCGGCTGGTCGCGACCGCGCGGCTGCGCGAGGCAGTGCTCGCCCCGCTCGCCGACAGCGCCGACGATCTCGCCCTGCTGGCGGAAATCGAAGGCGCGACCAGCGCGCGGCTGAACGCCGAAGCGCGCGGACGCAGCGGGTTGTCGGCGGCCGAGCTGGTCCACGGTGTGCCGCACGCCCGCTTCATCAACGCGAGCTTTGCCTATGCCAAGCCGCGCCAGCCGATGCGCTTCAGCTCGGCGGAGCGCGGTGCCTGGTATGCCGCACGCGCGGTCGAGACTTGCCTGGCCGAAGTCGGCCATCATCTGACGCTGGCGCTCGCCGACGCGGGCGATTTCAACGCGGTGGTTGATTATGGCGAGATGCTGGCGAGCATCGCGGGGCTGTTCGCCGATCTGCGCGCGGTGCCTGCGCATGCCAGCCTCGATCCCGACCCGGCGACCGGCTATCCGGCGGGCAATGCGGTGGCGGCAGCGGCGATTGCCGGGGGGCATGTGGGGATCATTTACCCCTCGGTACGCCATCCCGGCGGCACCTGCATCGCGGCGCTATGGCCCAATGCGGTGCAATCGGTGGTGCAGGGCGCGATGTACCGGCTGACTTGGTCGGGGTCGCCTGTGTGGCGGGTGGAGGCGTTGTAGGGTCTTTTCGGGCTGGGCCGCGCCTCGCATTCCCGTTTGCCCTGAGCTTGTCGAAGGGCCGTCCTTCTTTTTCCTGCGGTTCGAAGAAGAAAGGCAGTGCTTCGACAAGCTCAGCACGAACGGATTTGGGCATTCCTTTGAAATCAACGCGCCGCTAAGCTCCATGCCCCGCCAGCCGGTTCTCCCACGCCGTTTGCACCACCGCCTCGAGCACCTCCGCATCCACATCGGCGAGCTTCTTCACATAGAGACACCCCTTCCCGGTCTTGTGCTTGCCTAAGCCCGGCAGCAGCGCGGCGATGTTGGGGGTGCTCGCGCCGACATAGAGGACGGATTCGGCCTTGCGTGGGGAAAAGGCGATGGCGGGCGTGTCGCCCTCGCGCCCGCTTTCGTAGCGGTAGTGGATACTGCCGAAGCCGATGATCGACGGCCCCCACAGCTTGGGCGGCTCGCCGGAAATGTGCGCCATCAAGTCGATCAACACCCGCGCATCTGCCACGCGTTGCGGCGGCTCGACGCGGGCCAGAAAATCCTCGACGCTCACCTCAGTTTCGACGGTCTTGTTTGCCTTGGCCATTCCTTCCCCCTAGTCGCTTGCACCTGTCCCCGCGCCTTCGTAAAGCGCGCCGCTTTCCCGCCTTCAGGAGCTTGCCATGACCGACCAGATCAATCGAGTCGTACTGTCCTATTCAGGCGGGCTCGACACCAGCGTGATCCTGAAATGGCTCCAGCAGACCTATGGCTGCGAGGTGGTGACCTTCACCGCCGATCTCGGCCAGGGCGAAGAACTCGAACCCGTCCGGCGCAAGGCCGAGATGGCCGGGGTAAGACCTGAGCATGTCTTCATCGACGATCTGCGCGAGACCTTCGTCAAGGATTATGTCTTCCCGATGATGCGGGCGAACGCGCTGTATGAAGGGCTGTACCTGCTCGGTACCTCGATCGCGCGGCCGTTGATTGCCAAGCGTACGATCGAGATCGCCAAGATGGTCGGCGCCGATGCCGTCAGCCACGGCGCGACCGGCAAGGGCAATGATCAGGTCCGCTTCGAGCTTGGCTATTATGCGCTCGCGCCCGATATCAAGGTGATTGCGCCGTGGCGCGAATGGGATTTGACCAGCCGCACCAAGCTGATCGAATTCGCCGAGGCCCACCAGATTCCGGTCAGCAAGGACAAGCGCGGCGAAGCGCCGTTTTCGACCGACGCCAATTTGCTCCACACCTCGTCCGAGGGCAAGGTGCTCGAAGATCCGTGGGAGGAAGTGCCCGATTACGTCTATTCGCGCACGGTCAATCCCGAGGACGCGCCCGACACGCCCGAAGTGATCACGATCGATTTCGAGCGCGGCGATGGCGTGGCGCTCGATGGCGAGGGGATGTCGCCCGCGAGCCTGCTGACCGCACTCAACGAGCTGGGCCGCCGCCACGGCATCGGGCGGCTCGATCTGGTCGAGAATCGCTTCGTCGGGATGAAATCGCGCGGCATGTACGAAACGCCGGGCGGGACGATCTATCACCTCGCGCATCGCGGGATCGAACAGCTGACGCTCGATCGCGGCGCGGCGCATCTGAAGGACGAGTTCGCGCCGCGCTATGCCGAGCTGCTCTACAACGGCTTCTGGTTCAGCCCCGAACGCGAGATGTTGCAGGCGGCGATCGACCAATCGCAGGCGAAGGTGACGGGCACGGTGCGGCTCAAGCTGTACAAGGGCGGCGTCTATGTGATTGGCCGCAAGTCGCCCTATTCGTTGTATAGCGAGAAGGTCGTGACCTTCGAGGACGATCAGGGCGCGTACGACCAGCGCGACGCGGCGGGGTTCATCAAGCTGAACGCGCTGCGGCTGCGGCTGCTGGGGCGCCGGGATCAGGGGTAACACTTCGTTATCGCTAGCGTAGCGGGCCGAAATCTGCACCTTGGCCGGAGACGAGCACAACCAACTCTCACCGTTCGCCCTGAGCTTGTCGAAGGGCCGTTCTTTCTTTTCCGGCGGTCGGAAGAAGAAGTACGGTGCTTCGACAAGCTCAGCACGAACGGGTCGAGCGTTATCCACAACCCCAGCCCCCGAAACCCCGCCTTAACCACGGCGCCGCTACCCCGGTGCCATGGGGATTTCGCAGCACCACCGGGCAAATCGCGGCGATGTGCTGCTCGCGTTTGTTTTCTCGTTGCTGCTCGGGCTTGCCTGGGCGGCGCGCGATTGGGGGAGTCTATCGGCGCTCCATTTGCCCGACACCGATGATGCGATGCGGTTGCAGCAGATTCGCGACTGGCTGGGCGGGCAGGCGTTTGAAGATGTGCGGCAGCACCGGCTCGCGGGCGGCCTTGAGATGCATTGGTCACGGCTGCCCGATCTCGTCCCTGCCGCGATCATCACCTTGCTGAGACCGCTGATCGGCGTGCATGCCGCTGAAGTAGCCGCTGTCGTGATCTGGCCGCTGGCCTTGTTCGGCGCGGCGCTGGCGCTGGTCGCGGCGATCACGCGCAAACTCGCGCCCGAGGCGGCGCGCACCGCGATCATCGTTGCGGGGGTTGCCTATCCCGTCACCACGCTATTCGCGCCGGGGCGGATCGATCACCACGGGTTGCAGATTGTGCTCGTGCTGGTCGCGGTGCGCGCGTTGCTCGCCGCGCCCGGTTGGGTGAGCGGGATCGTCGCTGGCGTCGCGACGGGCGCGAGCCTGATCACGGGCATGGAGATGGCGCCGGTTCTGAGCCTCGTCTCGCTGTCCGTCTGGGTCGGCTGGTGGTGGGGCCGCAGCGGCACATCCGGACAGCTAGCCGGGCTCGGAACGGGCCTGAGCGGTACCATCGCGCTCGGTGCCGCAATCTTCGCGACCACCGACTGGGGCTATCCCGCCTGCGACAGCTTCACTCGCACCGTCTGGATGGCGGCGCAAATCGGTGCGGTGGCCCCGCCAGTGCTGGGCCTTGCGACGCCGCTGCTCGGCACCAGATCGCTGCGCGCGGCGGCGAGCCTGATGATCGGCGGAATCGTCGCGCTGCCGCTGCTGCCGATCGCGCATGGCTGTGCGAACCCCTATGGCGCGGTCGACCCGCTGGTGGCGCGACTGTGGCTCGATCATGTCGGTGAAGCGCAGTCGCTGTTCGCAGCACCCTTCGCGACCGCCGTCGCTTATGCCGGACTGCTGATCGCGGGAATTGCCGCGACCTTGTGGCAATTGCGCCGGGGACCGCAGAGCGGCTGGGCGATGCTGCTCGCGCTGCAACTCACCGCCTTCGCCGTCGCCTGTTTCGAACTGCGCGGCGTTTACGCCGGGGTGATCCTCGGAACGCCTGCGCTGGCCGTTGCGATTGGCGAAGCGCGGGCGCGCGGCGCGCTGTGGCTGGCGGGGGCATGGCTTGGCTCGGCCGGGATGCTCTATCCGATTGCCGCGCAGGCCTTTGCGCCGACCGGCACACCGAGCGCCGCGTGCAGCCCGCAAGCAGCGCTCGCCGCGCTGCCGACCGGGACAGTGATGGCGCCAATCGATGTCGGCGCCTATGCGATTGCTGCCGGGCCGCACCGGATGATCGCCGCGCCCTATCACCGCAACAATGCCGGGAACGCGGCGATGTACCGCTTTTTCCTCGGCACGCCCGATGCCGCGCAGGCCATCGCCGCGCGCTGGCAGGTCGATTATGTGCTGCTCTGCCCGAGCGATTTTGGCGAAGTCGACCGTACAACGACCCGCGACCCGCACCGCTTGCTCAGCCAACTTCGCGCCGACAAAGCGCCCGACTGGCTCACCCCGATCGCCACCGCATCGGGGGCGAAACTATGGCGTGTCGCACCCCGCTTGCGGGAAGCCCCCCGCGCAGACTAGAGCGCGCGGATGGCGGGCAAAATCCACTGGTGGCAGACGCGTTGGTTTATCGTCGCAATGGCGGCGATAGCGGCCATCCCGTTGCTGTGGCCGACGATTCCGCCGTTGGTCGATTTGCCGGGGCATATGGGCCGGTACCGCGTGCAATTGTCGGGCGAACAGGCGCCGTGGCTGCTCGACTGGTATGATTTCAAATGGTCGCTGATCGGCAATCTGGGCTTTGATCTGCTGATCGTGCCGCTCGCGCCGATTTTCGGGCTGGAGCTGAGCGTCAAGCTGCTCGTGATCGCGATTCCAGTGCTGACCGTCACCGGGCTGCTGTGGATCGCGCGCGAAGTGCATGGGCGGGTGCCCGCCACCGCGCTGTTCGCGCTGCCGCTGGCGTATAGCTTTCCGCTGCATTTCGGCTTCGTCAATTTCGCGCTGTCGATGGCGCTGGCGCTCAACATGTTCGGGCTGTGGCTGTGGCTCGCGCGGCACAACCGCTTCGCGTTGCGCGCGGTGATCTTCCTGCCGCTGAGCTGTGCGCTGTGGGTGTGCCACACCTTTGGCTGGGGTTTCCTCGGCGTGATGGCCTTTTCAGCGGAGATGATCCGCCAGCATGATCGCTTGCCCGAAACCGCCGATAGCTGGTCCGAGCGTGCAGCGCATTGGGCGGGCGCGTGGGTGCGCGCCGGGATCGGCTGCCTGCCGCTCGCGCTGCCGATCGGGTTGATGGTCGCGTGGCGCAGCGGCGCCGATGTGACGGGCCAGACCGGCGACTGGTTCAACCTGCGCGCCAAGATCAGCTGGCTGACGATGCCGATCCGCGACCGCTGGCAGGCATTCGACATCGCCTCGACCGCCGTGCTCTACCTGATCCTGTTCAAGGGCGTGCGCGACCCCAATATCGAATATTCGCGCAACCTGCTGCTGTCGGCGCTGTTCCTGCTCGCGGTGTTCATTCTGCTGCCGCGCATCGTGTTCGGATCGGCCTATGCCGATATGCGACTCGCGCCGTTCATGCTGGCGATTGCGATGATTGGCCTCCGGCCCAAGCCCGGCCTGTCGATCAGGGGCACGATGACGGTGGCCGCGCTCGGCCTGGCGTTCTTCCTGGTGCGCATCGCGGGCAATACCGCGAGCTTCGCGCTCTACAGCAACAGCTATGACCGCGAGCTGAAAGCGCTCGAGCATTTGCCCGAAGGCGCGCGGCTGGTGAGCTTCGTCGGCGAGACCTGCCATAGCGAGTGGTTCATGAGCCGGTTGCAGCACGTCCCCGCGCTCGCGCTCGAACGCAAGATGGCCTATTCGAACGATCAATGGTCGATGGCCGGCGCGCAGTTGCTGACCACCAAATATCGCCCCGCCGCCCGCTATTCGCACGATCCGTCGCAGCTCGTGACCTATCAGCAATGCCCGCGCGAATGGTGGCGACCGATCGGGCGCAGTCTGGCCCGCTTCCCGCGCGAGGCGTTCGACTATGTCTGGCTGATCATCCCGCCGCCTTATGACAAACGGCTTGAACAAGGACTGATCCCGGTGTGGCGCGACGGCACCAGCGCGCTGTTCAAGATCGACCACGGCAAGCCGGGGCCGGAGCTGACCCGCGACCTGATTACCCCGCCGCCGCCTTCCGAAACGGAGTCATAGCGCCGAGATAGTCGCGGTCGGCAGCGACGGCTTCGCGCTCGCGGACCAGGAAATCGGCCACGGCACGGCGGAAATTGCGATCGGGCAAATAATGCGCCGACCAGGTCGCGACCGGCGCATAGCCGCGCGCCAACTTGTGCTCGCCCTGCGCGCCCGCTTCGACGAATTTCAGCCCCCGCGCAATCGCGGCATCAATCGCCTGATAATAGCAGAGCTCGAAATGGAGGAAGGGCACGTCCTCGGTGCAGCCCCAATAGCGGCCATAGAGCGTGTCGGCGCCGATCAGGTTGAGCGCCCCCGCAATCGGCCGCCCGTCGCGCTCGGCGAGCATCAGCAGCACGCGGTCGCCCATCCGTTCACCGAGCAGCGAGAAGAAGCGCCGCGTCAGATAGGGGGAGCCCCATTTGCGGCTGCCGGTGTCCTGATAAAACACCCAGAAGGCGTCCCAATGCGCCTCGGTCAGGTCGCTGCCGGTGACGTGGCGGATCGTCAGGCCTTCAACAGCGCTGCTGCGTTCCTTGCGGATTGCCTTGCGCTTGCGGCTGGCGAGCGCGGCGAGGAAATCGTCGAAGCACGTATAGCCGTCATTCGCCCAGTGGAACTGCGTGCCCGCGCGGATCAGCCAGCCCGCCGCTTCGAACAACGGGATCTGGTCGGGCGAGGCGAAGGTCGCATGCGCACTCGACATGTCGTGCTGGTCGGTCACGGCTTCGATTGCGGCAATCAGCGCGGGCGCGGCGGCGGGGTCGCGCAGCAACAGCCGCGGGCCGGGCACCGGCGTGAACGGCACCGCCACCTGAAGCTTGGGGTAATAGCGCCCCCCTGCCCGCTCCCACGCATCGGCCCAGGCGTGGTCGAACACATATTCGCCCTGGCTGTGGCTTTTGGCATAAGCAGGCGCAATCGCGGCGGGCGCGCCGTCGGCCCCGTCGACGATGATCGGGATCGCTTGCCACCCGCCACGCGGCGACACGCTGCCCGATTCTTCGAGGATCGAGAGGAAAGCGTGGCTCAGGAACGGATTGCCCGCCCCGGCGCAGGCATCCCAGTGCACAGGGTCAATCCTTCGGACGCCATCGGCGAGTCGGGCAGTCATGGCGCTGGTCACGCCTCCTTAGGTAAGCTGCTCGCGACGAAGGGCAACCACGGCTTGTGGCCAAGGGGCTTGGGTCGATGACGTCAAATCCCCTAATACCAAGTCTCATCGAGCATGACTTATAGCCCCTCCCCTTCAGGGGTGGGGTTGGGGTGGGGCTTATCCGCCAGGCGCACCCTCGGTGAGACTGAGACGCCCCACCCCCGACCCCTCCCCTCAAGGGGAGGGGCTTAAGCAGATGGGTCTGAGCCATGGAGTCTTGGTATAACCGCCAGTTCGTCCCGAGCGCAGTCGAGGGACGGACCACGAGCGAATCGCGCGGTGTCTCGACTACGCTCGACACAAACGGATGTTACGGAGTCGGAAAATGATCGCGCTACATCGACCCGTTCGTTTCGAGCGAAGTCGAGAAACAGGCCACACGCCACGCCCCATGTGCGGGGCCTTTGCTCGACACAGACGGTCAAGCGAGGCTCAACCCGGTCGGAATGGCCCTACCGAAAATTATCCGCGTAAGCCTGCAACTTAAGCGTGCGTTCGGGCGCGGGGATCACGTGGTAGTCGATCCCCTCGCGCGTCGCATAGGCAATCGCCGCCTCGGCGCTGGGGAACGAGAGCCGCAATTGTTGACGGGTGTCGCCCGATCCCGCCCAGCCGGTCAGCGGATCGGGCTGCTTCGCCTCGGCGGGTTCGAATTCGAGCACCCAATCCTGCGTGCGGGCGCGGCCCGATTGCATCGCGTTCTTGGGCTGCTGATAAATGCGTGCGGTCGTCATGACCCCGCCTTATCGCAAGCCTTGCGCGCGTGCATCCGCATTTTTGGTCCTGAGCGTCGCATTGGCGTTCGCTGGGTCGTCGGGCCAGGGGTGGCGCGGGTAGCGGCCGCGCATTTCTTTCGCCACCGCCGCCCAGCTTCCGGCCCAGAAGCCCGGCAAGTCGCGGGTGGTCTGGATCGGGCGCCCGGCCGGCGAGGTGAGGCTCAGCACCAGCGGCACGCGGCCACCCGCAACCATCGGATGCGTCGCGAGCCCGAATAGCGCTTGGGGGCGGAGTTCGACGGTTGGCCCGGCCTCAGCAGTGTAATCGATCGCGTGGCTGCTGCCCGCAGGCGAGTCGAAGCGCGGCGGGGCGAGCCGGTCGATCGCCTGCAGCGCGTCCCAGCCGATGAGGTTGCGCAGCGCGTCGCCCAGCGCGGCGGGGTCGATCTGGTCGAGGCGGCGTTTGCCGTCGAGGATCGGTGTGAGCCATTCCTCGGCGCAGTCGAGCAGCGCGGCGTCGTCGAGCCCGAGTTCGGGCGCGCCGTGCCCGGCGGCGAAGGCGGCGCGCTGGCGCAGCGCCGTGGCTGATTCGGGCCAGGGGAGCAGGTCGAGACCCTGGGTGCGCAGGCCCGTCAGCAGCGCCGCCGCGATGTCGGCGGCATCGGCGCTCGGATCGGGACCGCCACTCAGCCGAATCGCGCCGAGCCGCCGCTTGCGCATCGCCTGCACCCCGCCGGTCGCGGGATCGAAGGTGACGCTCCGGCGCGTTTCGATGCGATCGCCGAACAAGGCCTCGACCGTGACGAGGTCGATTGGCGCGGCGGCGAGGATGCGCGCGCCCGCCGCCATCCCTTGCGTCTCGGCGACGGCAAGCCATTCGGCGCGCGCGAGGCTGGCGGTGGGATCGAGCCTGAAGCCTCTGCCCCCGACCGAGGCCCAGTGTTCGCCGGATGCGTCGCGACGGCGCGCGACGCGATCGGGGAACGCAAGCGCGATGCAGGTGGCGACGTCGAAGCCCCCTCCCCGGCCCTCACCGCCCATGGCGAGCGGGAGTGATTGCGCCCACCTCGCCGCCAGCTTCCGCGCACTCTCCGCCCTTCCCCCGCGCTCGCGGCGCCAGCGGCTCAGCCGCGCGTCGAGGTCAGGGTCATTCCCGCCCAGCCCGCGCTCGCCGAGCAGCACCGCGACTTCCGCCGCCGTCTCGCCCAGCCCCAGCCGCGCGCCTTTGATCAGCATGTGGCCGAGCCGCGGCGGCAGCGGCAGTTTCGCCACCGCCTCGCCGTGCAGCGTCACGCGCCCACCGGCATCAATCGCGCCGAGCGCCAATAGCCGGGTGCGCGCCTCCGCCACCGCTGCGTCGGGCGGTGGATCGATCCAGTTCAACCGACGCGGGTCGCTCACCCCCCAGCGCGCGCAATCGAGCGTCAGCGCGGACAAATCGGCTTCCAATATCTCGGGCGGGTCGAAGCGCGGCAGCCCGGCGGTCGCGGCTTCCTCCCACAACCGGTAGGCGACGCCCGGCCCCTGCCGCGCCGCGCGGCCCGCGCGCTGGGTGACGGCGGCCTGGCTCGCGCGCTCGGTGACGAGCCGCGTCATCCCCGCCGCTCGATCATAGCGCGGGCGGCGCGCCAGCCCCGAATCGATAACGATACGGATGCCGTCGAGCGTCAGGCTGGTCTCGGCAATCGAGGTCGCGAGCACGAGTTTGCGCGTATCGGACGGTGCAATCGCCGCGCGCTGTTCGGCGGGCGGCAGGGTGCCGTGGAGCTTGTGGAGCGCAACCCCGGGCAGATCGCCGAGCCGTTCGGCCACGCGCTCGATCTCGGCGACGCCGGGGAGGAAGGCGAGCACCCCGCCCTCAGCCTCGCCCAGCGCCAGCCGGATCGCGCGCGCCATTTCATCCTCGATCCGCGCTTCGGCCGCGCGACCGAGATAGCGCAGCGCCAGCGGGTAGCTGCGGCCTTCGCTTTCGATCACCGGCGCGTTCCCCATGAGGGCGGCGAACCGCGCGCCGTCGAGCGTCGCCGACATCGCCACCAGCCGCAGATCGGGCCGCAGCGCGCCTGCGACATCGAGCGCGAGTGCGAGCCCGAAATCGCTGTCGAGGCTGCGTTCATGCACTTCATCGAACAGCACTGCCGAGACGCCCGCCAGCTCCGGGTCAGTCTGGATGCGATTGACGAAAATGCCTTCGGTCATGACGGTTACGCGCGTGACGGCCGAGCGCTTGCTGTCCATCCGCGTCGCATAGCCATAGGTGCGCCCGACCGCCTCACCCGCCACCGCCGCCATCCGCTCGGCAGCCGCACGCGCGGCGATGCGACGCGGCGAGAGCAGCAGGATTTCGCCCGAGCACCAATCTTCGTTCAGCAGTGCGGGCGCGACGGCGGTGGTCTTGCCCGCCCCCGGCGGCGCGACCAGCACCGCGCTGGAGGCGGCGCGCAGGACGCCCAGCAACTTCGGCAGCACGGCGTGGATCGGGAGCAGGGTCACGCCCCCACGGCGTCGCTGTCATCCTCGGCGCGGTTGGCGCGCAGCGACGCGTAAAAGGCGAGCGCGATCAGCCCCGCGCCGATCAGCCCGGTCACCGCTTCGGGCACCTCGACCCGCACCGAAATCAGCATGATCACGGCCAGCGCGACGATCGCGTAGAAGGCGCCGTGTTCGAGGAA
This sequence comes from Sphingomonas sp., assembly GCF_019749955.1. Lineage (GTDB taxonomy): Bacteria > Pseudomonadota > Alphaproteobacteria > Sphingomonadales > Sphingomonadaceae > Sphingomonas. The sequence goes on along the minus strand of NZ_JAIEPC010000016.1, from coordinate 58,707 downwards.
GCGATAGTCGGTCAGCGTGCCGCGATCGACCAGCATCACCGTCAGCGAGCGCACGAACATCGCACCGATGCCGAGCCCCAAAGCAATCACGAACAAATTGGTCGACAGCGCAAAGGCGCCGATCACCCCGTCGAGCGAGAAGGACGCGTCGAGCACTTCGAGATAGAGAAACGCCGCCAGCCCCGATTTCGCGACCGCCTGCGTCGCCGCCGCGCCACTGCCGTGCTCCGCCCCGCCACGTTCGAGCAGCTCGCCCATCGCGTCGACCGCGATATAGGTGACCAGCCCGATGATCCCGGCACCGAGGAAGGTCATCGCTTCGGCGGGCGCGATCAATTGGGCGATGCCGTACAGCGCAATCAGCACCAGGCTGATCGCCAGCCCCGAAATGCTCGATAGCTGTGCGATCGGCCGTTCGACGACACCGATCCAATGCACGTCCTTGGCTTCGTCGAAGAAGAACGACAGCCCGACCATCGCCAGAAACGCGCCGCCAAAGCCCGAAATCGCGGCATGCGCTTCGGTGATGATCCGTTCGTACGAGACCGGATCGGACATCGCGAGCATCATCGCGTCAACCGGGCCCATCCTGGCGGCAATCGCCACAATCGCGAGCGGGAAGACGATCCGCATGCCGAACACCGCGATAATGATGCCCCAGGTCAGAAAGCGGCGCTGCCACACCGGGTCCATGTCGCGCAGCACCGTCGCGTTGACGACGGCATTGTCGAACGACAGCGACAATTCGAGCACGCCGAGCACCAGCACGATCCACAGCACGCCGGTCGTGCCCATCACCGTGTGCGTCATCGACCAGCCGAGCCACGCGGCGATCCCGAGGCAGACAGCCGTGAACACGATCGATTCGCGGAAATATTTGAGCATCAATCCCCCGAGCGCGAACCACCATCCGACGTCGCTCGGCGGCGACGACCCTGCCGCCGACGTTACCGGGACAGCGGCGCGTTACAACGGTTAGCGACGGCCAACAATCGGCTTTGGCGAGAACGCGCTGAGCGGGATGGCAGAAGGTCGTGCCACCCCCTGCCCGTTAGTGTCGAGCGACGTCGAGACATCGAGAAACCGGAGTGCGTCGCTTGTGGCCTGTTTCTCGACTTCGCTCGAAACGAACGGGTCGATGGACAGATATCAGACCTCAATCAGGATCAGAAAGCGCGCGAGATGGCGAATTCGACCGCTTCGACCATCGCTGCCTTGGCGTCGCTCGCGCCGAACGGGCCGAGCGCGTCGATCGCGCGCTGGCCATAATGGCGCGCGCGGGCGAGCGTGTCGTCGATTGCGCGGGTTGCGCGGATCAGTTCGATCGCGCGCGCGAGATCTTCGTCGCTGTCGCGCCGCCCCTCAACCGCGTCCTTCCAGAATTTGCGCTCGTCAGGGCCACCGCGCGCATAAGCGAGGATCACCGGCAGCGTGACCTTGCCTTCGCGGAAGTCGTCGCCCGCATCCTTGCCCATCGTGCCCGCGTCGGAAACATAGTCGATCGCGTCGTCGACGAGCTGGAACGCGATCCCCAGATTGCGGCCATAGGCATCGAGCGCGCGTTCCTCGGCATCGTTGCGTTCGGCGACGACCGCCGAAATCCGGCAGGCAGCAGCGAACAGCGCCGCCGTCTTGGCGCCGATGATGTCGAGATAGCGTTCCTCGCCCAGATCGACCTTGCGCGCGGCGGTGAGCTGATTGACTTCGCCTTCCGCAATCACGGCGCTGGCCGAGCTCAGGATTTTCAGGACTTTCTGGCTGCCATCCTCGACCATCAGCTCGAACGAGCGGCTGAACAGGAAATCGCCGACCAGCACCGTCGCCGGATTGCCCCAGATCGTGTTGGCGGTGCGCCGCCCGCGCCGCAGATCGCTGCCGTCAACGACATCGTCGTGGAGCAAGGTCGCGGTGTGGATGAATTCGACCGCAGCGGCGAGCCGGTGGTGGCGCGTGCCTTCATAGCCGATCAGCCGCGCGCTTGCGAGCGTGAGCATCGGCCGCATGCGCTTGCCACCGCCCGCGATCAGATGCCCGGCGAGTTCGGGAATCAGCGGAATCTGCGACTGCATGCGATCAAGGATCACCGCATTGACGAGGTTCAAATCGCCCGCGACGAGCGCGATCATCGGATCGAGCGACGCCTGGCGCTGGGGGAAGCGATGGACGGTGGCGGTCATGGTGCGGCGCATCTGGCGCCTTGGCTGCGCAAAGGCAAGGGGCGGGCTTGCGCGCTGCGATGCGGGCACGCAAAAAGGCGGCGGATGGACAAGAGAATGGGACGCGCGATGACCGACGACACGCTGAGCGGCTATCGCAAGAGCATCGACAATATCGATGCCGCGCTGATCCACCTGCTCGCCGAACGCTTCAAGGTGACGCAGGCCGTCGGGCGTTACAAGGCCACCCACGACCTCCCCCCCGCCGACCCCGCGCGCGAGGCAGCGCAAATCGCCCGCCTGCGCGCGCTGGCGAAAGACGCCGAGCTCGACCCCGAATTCAGCGAAAAGTTCCTGCGCTTCATCATCGACGAAGTGATCCGCCATCATGAGCGATTGCAGGGGTGAGGTTTAGCTTGGGTCAGCCATATTTACGATTGAAGCTCGCATCGCTGGTAAACAAATAAACTATTGCTTCGATGAAGGCGATAGCACTCGGAATAAATGTCCAGCAGAAGAGTAGATACAAGACACCCCAGCCTGTTCGGCCAAGATAAAACTTATGCGCTCCAAGACCGCCCAAAAAAAGCGCCAATATGATGGCCGCAATACGGCTTTTATTGGCTGATGGCGCCGCGTATCCGGAATTATGGGAAACCGCTGCATTCATATATACAGGGCCACTCGATCGCTCGCTAGCCCGGAGCGCTTCCTCCGCCTTCCGCATCGCGACATCAATAGTTTCTCCGCAATGCTTACATTTCTTTGCGCGTATGGAAACGCGTTCAGCACAAAACGGACATTCTGACGTATCAGCATCAATGGGTATCGGCTGACTTGACGGTGTGCTTGAAGGCGTAGCGTTTATTTTACTCCCCTAGAATAACGCGAGTTCGGCTCAAAATCAGGCTAATGACGCGCCTAGCATTGACTCATCATATTTTATATTTGTCAATTGTATAGCCGTTGCGCGACCCACAGATAATGGCGCACTGTAAGAACACCCCCTCGGACATCTGAGCACCGTCCCTAAAACCACGACGGCAACGTCCCCCGCCGCCGGACGGGCCGTAGCAGAAGTGATCCGCCACCATGAGCGGTTGCAGGGTAACCTCCCTTGGCGCCTCAGCGCGGCACGAAGATCGGAAAGAAGCGCGTCGTCTGAATCGTGAAGCTGCCCCGCGGCTGCGACGCGCAATTCATCGGCGCGCGGCCATAGGCGGCCTGGTCGAGGCACCACAATGCGCCCGCGACATTGCCAAGGATCGCCGCCCGGCCCGCCGCGCGCGCGCGGACGCTGGCATCGCCACCGCCCTGCAGTTCGGCCGATGTCGTCACGTCGCGGTTGAAGATCACCTGGCCATTGTCGACCCGTTTCAGCTCATAATGGATCGTGACGTTGGCCTTGCTCGACAGGCCGATCTTGAACGGCAGGTCGAAATCGACCCAGCTCACCTCGAGAGTCGCCTTGGGCGCGACGCCGTCGGCGGCGAGCATGTTCGACTTGGCGAGCGTCTCGCGCAGCGCCTCGGTCAGCTCCTTGGGGCGCGTGACGAGGATGAAGGTCCCGCCGACCCGGTTGGGCATCGCCACAATCGGCGCGAGCGCGACCTTGCCGAACAACGGATGGCTCGCCGCGACCGGCGCCGGCTTGTACGGCGCAAAGCCGCCCATCCACGCATAGGGCGACAGCGGCATCGGATCGGTCGCGGCGGCCGGGGCGGCAGCGAGCAACAGGGCGAGCGGGAGGGCGACTCTCATATTTTGCCGAGTAGCGCCAATCACTTGACGAAGCGCGACTGGGGAAGGTTAACGGGTCGAATGCGGCCTGCCTGAACATCATGTTAGAGTGCCGTGCGCTGCCGACCCGGCGCGCGAGGCAGCGCAAATCGCCCGCCTGCGCGCGCCGGCGAAAGGCGCCCGCGCTCGACCCCGAATTCAGCGAGAAAATCCTGCGCTTCGTCATCGACGAAGTGATCCGCCACCATGAGCGATTGCAGGGGTAAAACAGTGGCAAGGTGTGACTGCATCACCCTTCGTCACTGAGACGATTGACTATCAATATCTACATAGGTAGATATTGAGCATGGCACGCCGTCCTCACTCGTCCCGACAAGCTCTTTCCCTCATGGAAGCGCTGATCGCGCGACCAGAAATGTGGCGGCACGGCTATGACCTGCTCCAGGAAACCCAACTCAAATCGGGTACGCTTTACCCGCTGTTGATGCGCTTGGCCGATGACGGACTGCTCGAAGCCGAGTGGCGTGCGCCGGTTCCTCCGGCGCGTGCGCCACGTCATGCGTATCGGCTCACCCCTTCGGGTCGTGCTTTTGCCCGAGCGATGCTAGCCCACCCGAATACGAACAAGCATGGTTTGGTGGGGGCGACCGCGTGAACGGCCATAGGCACTCCCTGGCGCTCACGCTGATCGGCTGGTGCCATGCGCTGCTTCCCGCCGATCGCGCAGCCTGGGCTGCCGCGATGAAAGCCGAAGTGGACGCAATGGAGGACGGGCATGCCGCGCTCGCGTTCGCCGTTGGATGCATTTGGGGCTCAATCAAGGCGAGGACATTGACCATGGCCTTTGCCGCGCAGTCGGTGCGGTTTGCCACGATCTCCGGAATGCTCGCGCTCTCGCTTCAGTCTGCCTTGATCACGGGACGGATGATCGACGCATATGCGTCCACGGCGTTGGTCTTCGGCCTGATCTCCGCGCTTTTCGCCGCAGCGGCAGTTTGGAGCTACTTGCGGGGACCGATGGCGTTGATCCAAGCCGCTAGCTCGATAATCCCCGTCTACATTATCGCATATGCCTTTGTGTCGCCCAAGATCGGCATGGTCAGCGCATCGGCCAATGCTCGACTTTACGAGACTCTCGCTATCGAAGGGGTTGTTATCTGGGCTGCCCTGCTGATTGGCGGCATCTTCATGCTGCGCGTCGAAAATCTTCAATCACCAAGCGCACGTGCGTTGAACCCATGAGAAATAACTGGCTGATCGCAGCAGGGTTTTTGAGCGTCGCTGCATCATTGTTGCACGTCGCAACCATCATCGGCGGCCCCGATTGGTACCGGTTTTTCGGCGCCGGAGAAGAGATGGCACGCGCGGCCGAGCGCGGCTCATCCATACCCGGCTTGGTGACCGCCGCAATTGCCGCGATCCTCGCCATATGGGCATTGTATGCATTCTCGGCCGCAGGCTTTGTCCGACGCCTGCCGCTGGTACGGACGGCGCTGGTTCTCATCACCGCCGTGTACCTGGTTCGCGGACTGGCGCTCGTCCCGTTGCTCGCGCTCAAGCCGCAGCTGGTCGATAGCTTCGAGATCGTCAGCTCGCTGATCGTCTTGGGCTACGGGGCGACCTATGCAGTCGGGACGTGGCTCGCTTGGCCTCGCCTCCGTTCGCCCGCATCTTCGCAGTCGGTTTAGCTGCTCGCGGCCCGCTGGCTCACCTTCGCGAAACACGATCGTTTTCCGGACGCCAGCCTACCGCACCATCACACCCCCATCGTCACCCCGGCCTTGTGCCGGGGCCTACCGAGCCGCAGGCGGTGTCGCTGGTGGGGACGTGGGCCCTGGCACAAGGCCGGGGTGACGGTTGGGGGAGCAAGGCGCGCCCGGCGCGCATCCCTTCGCCAGAACCGCCGCCCCCCGCCGTCACCGCTCCGGCGGCCTCCCCGGCTGGAGAATGCCGCCGAGCATCCTGCCTTCAGCGTCGAGCGCCGCCGACATCAACACCTCGCCCTTGGCGAACACCAGATTATAAGCGTCGTCGCCCCTCGGGCCACGCCCGCGAAACGTCACCGACTTCAGCGCGCCCAGCGATTTGAACAGGGGATGGGTCATGGGCAAATCCCCACGCACGACTTCGGCGAACCCCGGAGACAGCTTGCCATAGTCGGGCGCGCCGCTCGCGAGCCCCGCGACAAGGTGCCGCAAGGCAGCCTCGGTGCCGGCAGTCGGCACCACGCCGGCAGCGGCTTTGAACCCCGGCTGGAGAATGCCGCCCAGCATCCTGCCTTCAGCGTCGAGCGCGGCCGACATCAACACCTCGCCGTTGGCGAACACCAGATTATAGGCGTCGTCGCCCATGGCGCCCCGCCCGCGAAACGTCATCGACTTCAGCGCGCCGAGCGATTTGAACAGGGCGTGAGTCATGGGCAAATCCCCACGGACGACTTCGGCGAACCGCGGAGACAGCTTGTCATAGTCGGGCGAACCGCTCGCCAAACCAGCGACAAGGCGCCGCAAGGCTGCCTCGGTGCCGGCAGTCGGCACCGCGCTGGGCGCCGGTGACGATGCAGACGGGGCTCCTGCCAACGGGCTTGCCTGCCCCTCACTGGCGCCGGATGATTGAACCAAAATCGTCAAGGCTATTGCTGCAAGTATGCTCATGAGCATTGCTCCCGAGACCAGATAAGGGTGCCGCTGCGTGATCCACGTGGTCTCCTTGCGCGGGGCGGCTTCGGAGCCGCCCGCTTCGACCCTTGCATGATCCGGCGGAAGGTCCGACGAGCCGGGTCCCAGCCGACCGCACCGCTCCAACGACTCCACGAGCTTCGCCGCTTCAAGCGATGAGGACAGGCCCAGCTTGGCGCGGGCCATTTTCAACCGCTTCTCGACAGCGTGAGGAGAGATACCGAGATCGATGGCCATTTGCTTGGCAGTCTGATGGTTCAGACAGCGCTGGAGGCATTCCCGTTCGGCTGTCGTCAGGCGCAGGATCGCTGCCCGCATGCTCTCGTCTATCGCGTCCATCTTCATGACGGCTAACGTAACGATTTAAGGGCCAATACCAACTCCCGCTGTCTGGTACCCTATCCCTCGATCCCGTTACGGCGCGCCAGCAAAGCCAAGCCTGGCTGGCGCACGATTTGAGGCAGATCCGCCTGAGTTTGCGGCCGCAAACCTTCGCAAATGGGGGTAGGGCGCGGTCTTTCGTTCGGGACCTTCACCCCTTCGCGAGCGCGACCGCCAGTGCCTTCGCCGGCACCCGATCCGCAAACCCCGGATCGGCGAGCGCTGCGGCGATGTTCGCTTTCGCCGCGCCCGCATCGCCTGCCTCGGCCAGCGCCTGCGCCAGATGCCAGCGCAAGCCGCCATGCCCCGGCGCAATCGCCACTGCTTTGCGCAGCAGTTCGACCGCCTGATCGGTCCCGCCCGCCTGATAGGCGACCCAGCCGTAAGCATCGACCACCGCAGGGTTGAGCGGCGCGAGATCATAGGCCGCCGCCGCGTAAAGTTCCGCCGCTTTCTCCTCGCCCGCGCCGGCATAAGCCAGCGCCAGCTCCGCCAGCAGCGCGGCATCGCGGTTGCCGATGTCGGCGCGCAGGCCTTCGAGCGTGTCGATCGCCGCGTCCCATTGCGCGCTGGCGATTTGCCAGTGCGCGCTCAGCCGTCGCGCGGCGACATTGCCCGGGTTCTGCGCGAGGAACAGCGCCACCACCACTGCCGCCTTGTCGCGCTTGCCGCTCGCCTCAAGCGCCTCGACCGAGCGCAGCATCGTTGCTTCATCAAAGCGCAGATTGGCGGCGCGGGCATAGGCGCTCGCGGCCTCGTCGAAGCGCTTCAAGGTCATCAGCGTATCGCCGAGCACCAGATGCGCCTGCGGCACACCCGGATAAGCCCGCACGATCGTCTTGGCCTGATCGAGCGCCTCGCCCGTCATCCCCTTGTACAGCAAAGCCCGCACCAGATTGACGCGCGCGACCGGCGATCCCGGCGCATCGTCGACGGCTTGCGCCAGCATCCCCAGATCATCATCGGTGCCGAATTGCAGCGCCGCCGCCTGCACCGGAATCGCAGAGCGATCGAGGAAGCGCACCGCCCAGTCGCGCTCGCCGGTCGCTTCGAACGCGCGCCCGACGAGTTGCAGCGTGTAGCTGTCGGCATCGCTGCGCAAAGCCACCGGGCGCAGTGCCTCGATCGCGCCTTTGGGATCGCCGCCGTCGAGCAGCGCCGCGCCGAGCAATCGGCGCGCGACGAGGTTCATCGGTGCTGCACGCACCACCGCGCGCCATTTCTCGACCGCTTGCTGATAGCCGCCATTGGCGTAATCGATCATGCCCGCGAGCAGCAGCGGCCCCGGGCGCCCGTCGAGCGCGCCGCCCGTGCGCTGGAGCAGCGCGCGCGCGAGATCGTCGTTGCCCGCGCGCGCGGCCATCACCGCTTGCAGATAGAGCGCATCGGCGCTGCCCGGCCGCACGGCGAGCGCGCGGCGGCTGGCGCGCAGCATGTCGCCATAGCGCCCGGCATCGCCCAGGGTCGCGGCATAATCGATCAACGTGCCATAGCGCCACGGATCGATCTTCAGCGCATCCTCAAACCACGGCAGCGCTGCGACCAGCCCATATTGCCCGCGCACCAGTTCCCCGCGCAAGGTCAGCGCATCGACATTGCGGCGGTCGAGCGAGAGCGCGCGCGTGGCGGCATCAATCGCGCCGCCGACATCGCCGGTCTGCTGGCGCACGCGGCCGAGATCGACCCAGGCATTGGCATCCCTGCCATCCTGATCGGCGAGCACCGCGCCGAGCAGCAATTGCGCGCTCGGCAAATCGCCCTGCGCCGCCAGCGCGCGCGCGGCGATGCGCAGTGCATAGCGGCCATAGCGCGGCGGGGCTTTGCGGGCTTCCTTCAGCGCGCGTTCGGGCAAGCCCTGCAGCAGCAGCGCTTCGGCCTGTAATTGATGCGTGCGGGCCGTGTCGAAGCCCGCATCCTTGGCGCGCCCGAGTGCGGCCTGCGCCGCCAGCCCCTCGCCCAGCGCAAGATAAGTCCGCGCAAGCACGGCCTGCGCCAGCCCCCATTTGGGGTCGTTCCGCGTCGCCTTCAGCGCCCAGCTCCGCGCCGCCGTCGCATTGCCGCGCTCGAGCAACGTCAGGCTGACGGCGAGCTGATGCTTCGCCTGCGCGGCATCGGCGGCGGGCGCACGCGCCATCCACAGCGCCCCCGCACCGAGCGTTGCGACAAGGCCACCCACGCCGCCCAGAACCAAGAACTTACGCCCAAATATCTTAAGCATGGAGGTCATAGCTCTTCAAGAGGTCGTAAAGCGTCGGACGGCTGATCCCGAGCAGCTTTGCGGTGTTGCTGATATTGCCATCGGCGCGCGCCAGCGCATTGCTGATCGCGGCGCGATCGGCGGCTTCGCGGATCGCTTTCAAATTGATCGGCTGCGCGCCCGCCGCTCCCGGCAGGTCGAGATCGGCAGCGGCGACCAGCTTGCCCTCGGCCATGATCACCGCGCGCTTCACGCGGTTTTCCAGCTCGCGGACATTGCCCGGCCAGCTCCACCCGTCGATCGCGGCACAAGCATCGGGCGACAGGCCGGTCACGGCGGAATGCATCGCCTTGGCGTGTTTCGCGACAAAATGCCGCGCGAGCAGCACCGCGTCGCCCGGTCGTTCGGCAAGCGAGGGGATGCGCACGACAATCTCGGCCAGCCGATAGTAAAGATCATCGCGGAACCGCCCGTCGGCGATCATCGTATCGACATCCTGATGCGTCGCGCAGACGATGCGCGTGTCGACGGGGATCGTCTTGCGCCCGCCGATCCGCTCGATCACCCGCTCCTGCAGAAAGCGCAGCAGCTTGACCTGAAGCGGCAGCGGAATGTCGCCGACCTCGTCGAGGAACAAAGTCCCCCCTTGCGCCTGTTCGATCTTGCCTTCGGTGGTCTTGATCGCGCCGGTGAACGCGCCTTTCTCATGCCCGAACAGCTCGCTTTCGAGCAGCGTCTCAGGGATCGCCGCGCAATTGATCGCGACGAACGCGCCTTTGCGCCGGGGCGACGCCTCATGCAGCCCGCGCGCAAGCAATTCCTTGCCGGTGCCGCTCGCACCGAGCAGCATCACCGACACGTCCGCTGCGGCAACGCGCTCGATCGTGCGCGTCACCTTCAGCATCTCGGCACTCGCCGAAATAATCCCGCCCAGCCCGACCGCCCCGCCAGCTTGTGCCGCCAGCCGCCGATTCTCGGCCTCGAGCGCATGAACATGAAAAGCCCGCGACACGATCATGCCGAGCGCGTCGATATCGATCGGCTTTTGATAGAAATCCCACGCGCCTTCGCCGATCGCCCGCAGCGCGCTCTCGCGCGCGCCGTGGCCCGAGGCGACGATCACCTTGGTGTCGGGCTTCAGTCGGAGGATTTCGGCGAGCGTCGCAAAGCCTTCGCTCACCCCGTCGGGATCGGGCGGCAGGCCAAGATCAAGCGTCACCACATCGGGCTCTTCGGCACGCAGCAAGTCGATTGCCGTCGTGCGGTCGGCAGCGGCAAGCACTTCATAGCCTTCATAGGCCCAGCGCAATTGGCGCTGGAGACCCAGGTCATCCTCGACGATCAGCAGTTTCTTCATCGTCATGCCGCCGCTCCCAGCACGGGGACGACAACGGCGGGCAGGCTCACGCGAAAGCGCGTCCCCTCGCCCTCGCGACTCGCCACCTCGACGCTACCGCCCATCGCCTCGGCCAATTGGCGCGCTTCGAACGCGCCCAGCCCAAAGCCGCCGACTTTCGACGACACAAATGGCTTGAACAGCCGGTCGCGCACGAACGCCGGACTCATGCCCGCGCCGTGATCGACCACATCGACATGCACGCTGTCGCCATCGGCACCGACCACCAGCGCAACCGGATCGGCAGGCGGGCTCGCCTCGATGGCATTTTGCAGCAGATGGTCGAGAATCTGTTCGAGCCGCGCCGGATCGGCGGCGGCCACCGCATCGCGCGCCCCGCCCGTGACGATCGGATGCTGCGCGCTGCGCCGCCCCGCCACCCGCGCAACCAGCGCCGCCAGATCAATATTCTCGATCGCTTCGGAGCGCGTCTGGTGATGCTGCGAGAGGCGTGCGAGCAGATCGTTCATCCGCGCCGCCGAATCCTGCAGCGTCGCGATCATGTCGGCGCGGAAATCGGGATTGTCGGCGTGACGCTCGGCATTGCGCGCGACCAGGCTCAACTGGCTCACCAGATTCTTGATGTCGTGCATGATGAAGGCGAAGCGGCGGTTGAATTCGTCGAAGCGCTGCGCCTCCGCCAGCGCCTGTTGCGCGCGCGCTTCAGCGAGATAGCTCGCGACCTGCCGCCCCGCGAGATGCAGCAAGTCGAAATCCTCCCAGTCGGGGGCGCGGTCGATCGGCGGGCGTGCGAGCAGGATGGCGCCGGTCAGCTTGCCGAAATGGAGCAATGGCAGCAGCACCCAGGCATCGGCACGGTCGACCATCCAGCTCGGCACCGCGCGCGCTTCCTCAAGGCTCGCGGCATCGTTGCGGACGGCGTCGAGCGCGATGATCCGCCCAGTCGCTTCCAGATAGCGCGGCAGCTCGCCATCGGTGGCGAAACTGTCGCCGTCCCAGTGCCACGACGCACCCTGCCCCAGCCCGACGCCATCGCGCACCAGCAACAGCCCGGCGGTCGAATCGGTCAGGTCGGCGACCGCCTTGACGATGCGCGTCTCGAGCGGGGCGGCATCCTCACCCGGCTTGCCGAGCGTATCAGTGAAGCGCAGCCATTCCTGGCGATAATCGTAACGGTGCGCGAACAAATGCTTGGCGAGCTTCACCCGCGTCCACGCGCGCAGCCACGGCGTCGACAGGATCGCGAACAGCGCCGCAGTGGTGCCGAACACAAACGCCGTCTGCACAATCCGCGCCGATGGCCCGCCGATCGTCGCGAGCAAGCTCGTCGCCATGCCCATCGCGATCACGTAAAGCGCAATCGCCGCCAGCGACAGCGACTGATAGGCCACGGTGCGCGACAATTGCAGCGTCCAGTCGCCGTTGCGATGCACCGCCAGCGCAAACACCGGGGCCAGCAGCGCGAGTGCGAGCCCGCGCATCGCCACCAGCCCGACCGGCCAGCCCGCGCTGGCATAAGCCGTCGCGAACAGCACCAGATCGACCGACCACATCGCCGCGAGCGCGACCACCACCAGCCGGATGCCACCCCGCGCGCCCGGAGCGACGGCGGCGTAAAGGTGATTGATCAGCACCAGCGCGCTGACCGCCACCATCATCTGCAACACCACGCGCGCGGCCATCAGCACGGGCGCGTCGGCGGGCGGCAGCGCGGCAGTGGCAATCGCCAGCATCCCGCTCGCCAAAACGATCGTCGCGACGACGCCGTAGATGATCTGGATCGCCGCACGTTCGGGCGCGCGCCCGTCACGGCGCACCAGCGCGAACATGAAGCCCAGCCAGCCAAGATCGCGCAAAGCCTCAAGCAGGTTCGCGGTCAGATCAACGCTGCCGATCCCCGCCACCGCCAGCGCCCACAGCGCGGTCGCGCCGAGCGCGAGCACGAAAGTGAGCCGTGGCAAAGCCGCAGCCGCATGCCTGATCTGCGACAATGCGAGCAGCCCGAACAGCAACGCCGCCAGCGCATGCCCCCACAGGATCACCGCGCACCCTCCGGCCAGAGCACGACCCGGATCGTCTGGAGCAGGATCAGGATATCGAGGAAGGGCGAGTAGTTCTTCGCATAGTACAGGTCATATTCGAGCTTCTGGCGGCTGTCCTCGATCGACGCGCCATAGGGATAGTTGATCTGCGCCCAGCCGGTGATCCCCGGCTTCACCATATGCCGCTCGGCATAATAGGGCAGCTTTTGTTCGAGATCGTCGACGAATTGCGGGCGCTCGGGGCGCGGGCCGACGAAGCTCATTTCGCCTTTCAGCACGCTCCACGCCTGCGGCAGTTCGTCGATGCGGACTTTGCGGATGAAGCGGCCAACACGGGTGATGCGCGGATCATCCTTTTCGGCCCACACGGCCTTGCCCGCGACTTCGGCGTCCTGCCGCATCGATCGCAGCTTGATGATGTCAAACCCGACGCCGTAGAGTCCGACGCGGCGCTGGCGGTAAAAGGCCGGCCCCTTGCTCTCGGCCTTCACGATCATCGCGGTGACGATGATGAGCGGCAAGGTCAGCGCGAGCAGCACCAGGCTCGCGGCAATGTCGAACAGCCGCTTGAACGCGCTCGACAACATCCGCCCGCTCGAAAAGCCATCGGAGAAAATCAGCCAGCTCGGATTGACGCTGTCGAGATCGACGCGGCCGGTTTCGCGTTCGAGGAAGGTCGAGATTTCGTTGACGTGCACGCCCGTCGTCTTGATCCGCAGCAGGTCCTTGAGCGGCAACGCGTTGCGGCGTTCTTCGAGCGCGAGCACCACTTCGCTGGCGTTCAACAGCACGACATGGTCGGCGAGGTTATAGATCGCGTCGCGCGCAATCGCTTCGGGGATCACCCGATTGGCTTCCGACATCGACACATAGCCGACGACGACGAATGCCGATCCCGGGCGTTGGGCGAGCGTCTTCAACCGCTGCGCGCGCGTGCCCGCACCCAGCACCACAATCCGCCGCTTGAACGCCTGGCTGCCGAGCGTCTTGCCGAGCAGGATGCGCAAGCCAATCAGCCCGAGGATCGAAAAACCCATCGCGTAAAGCAGGTTCGATCGCCAGAAGGTCAGGTCGGGGACCAGGAAGAAAATCGTCGCTTGCACGATCACACCGAGCGACACCGCGACGATCAGCCGCGCGGTGGCAAAGCGAATCGACTGAAGCGCGCCGGGGCCATAGACGCCGACCGCGATCATCGCGGTTTCAAGCGAGATGATAAAAATGCCGAGCTGCGGCAAGCGCGTCACGATCGGATCGACCATCATGCCGATCTGCCCCGCGCGCAGCACCCAACCGAGCTCGGCGGCAACACCCAGCACAATCAGATCGAACAGGCCGAGCAGCAGCACGGCATTCGGCACATAATGTTTGAAGAGCCTGATCATCGCAGCTCCGGGTCTAGCGCGACAGGTGTAAACAAATCCGACACGTTGCCCACCGCGTCGCGAAAAAATTGCGGTGCATCGGCGCGGCGCTTTGGGGCGTGGCGCGTTTTCCTTTGGCGCCGATGCCGCTAAGGGGTCCGGGCCTAGGAGAACATTCATGACGACGCCCGCACCGATCATCCCCATCATCCTGTCGGGCGGATCGGGCACGCGGCTATGGCCGATGTCGCGGCCCGAAATGCCCAAGCAGATGCTGCCGCTGACCGCCGACGAGACGATGCTGCAACTGACCGCACAGCGCACCGCCGCGCATCCGCGGTTCGCGGCACCCATCGTCGTCGCCAATGCCTTTCACGCCGATCTGGTCGAGGCACAGCTTGCGAGCATCGAAGCTGGCGCGCAGGCGCTGATCCTTGAGCCGATGGGGCGCAACACCGCCCCGGCGATTGCGCTCGCGGCGATTGCGGCGGGGGGCGGCGCCGACCCCATCCTCGTCATGCCCTCCGACCATGTCATCGACGATGTGCCCGCCTTCCACGCCGCGATCGAACGCGCGCTGCCAATGGTGCGCGAAGGCTGGCTGGTCACTTTCGGCATCCAGCCGACCGCGCCCGAGACCGGCTATGGCTATATCCATGTCGGTGACGCGATCGCGCCCGGCGTCCACCGCGTCCAAAGCTTCGTTGAAAAGCCGCCGCTCGACCGCGCGCAGGCGATGCTCGCGGCGGGCGGGCATTATTGGAACGGCGGCATCTTCCTGTTCCGCGCCGACATGTACCTCGCCGCGCTCGGCCAGCACGCCCCCGAAATGCTGATCGCGACGCAGCAGGCGATGAGCCGCGCGCGACGTGACGGCACGCGCCTTTATCCCGACGCCGATGCCTTCGCCGCCAGCCCTGCCGATTCGATCGATTATGCGGTGATGGAAAAGGCCGACCGCGTCGCCTGCGTGCCGGTCGACATGGGGTGGAGCGACGTCGGTTGTTGGGACGCGCTGCACGCGCTCAGCGACTGCGATGGCCACGGCAACAGCTGCAAGGGCGATGTCGTGACGCTCGACACCGTCGATTGCCTCGTCCGGTCAGACGGCATCCGCATCGCGATGGTCGGCGTATCGGACCTGATTGTGGTCGCGAGCGGCAACGACGTGCTGATCCTGCCGAGGGGGCGATCGCAAGAGGTGAAGCGGCTGCTGGAGGCGATGAAGAAGTAACCTAACTCCTTCCACCTTCCACCTTCCACCGTTCGTTTCGAGCGCAGTCGAGAAACAGGCCACAAGCGACGTCGCCCGGGGCTTGTTTCTCGACTTCGCTCGAAACGAACGGGTGGGGAGTCGCTCAGTAACGGTCGCCACCTCCCCGGCATCCCCCGCTTGAATTCCCATAGCATGCTATATAACACGCTATACGAATCGCGGGGAACCCATGCCAGACATCATCACCCAACACGGCGAACTTTTCCTCGGCAGCCGCCTCAAGCGCCTCGCCGAACGGATGCAGGCCGATGTCAGCCGGATCAGCGCCGAGGCGGGGTTGCCGATCCAGCCAAGCCAATACCCGCTGCTCGCCACGCTCGACCGTGCGGGCGCGATGACGGTGTCGGCGCTGGCCGAAACGCTGGGGCTCAGCCAGCCCGCGATCACGCGCACACTCGCCAATCTGGTGACGCTCGGGCTGGTCGATAGCGCGCGCGCACCCGGTGACCAGCGCCAGAAGCATGTCTCACTTACCCCGGTCGGCACCGCTGCGCTTGCCCGCGCGCGGATCGAGGTGTGGCCGCGTGTCGAGGCGGCAGTGATTGACCTGCTCGCAGGACTCAGCGGCCCGCTGCTCGACCAGATCGGCGCGATCGAAACGCGCCTCGCCGCCAAGCCGCTCCACGCGACACCGGGCCTGAGGATCCACGAATTCGCCGACGATCTCGCGCGCGATTTCCACGACATCAACGCCGAGTGGATCGAGGCGATGTTCCGGCTGGAGGACACCGACCGCGAGGTCCTGCGCGATCCGCGCGGGCGCATCGTCGATACGGGCGGCACGATCCTGTTCGTCGAAGCAGCCGGACTCGGCATCGTCGGCACCTGCGCGCTGCAAAAGACCGGCGAGCGCGCGTTTGAGCTCACCAAAATGGGCGTGCGCGAAAGCGCGCGCGGGCGCAAAGCGGGCGAATTCCTCCTCGCCGCAACGATCGCCCGCGCCGAGGCGATGGGCGTCGAAAAACTCTACCTGCTCACCAGCCACCGCTGCGCCGCCGCCATCCACCTCTACGAAAAGCTCGGCTTCAAGCATGATGCCGAGATCATGCGCGATTACGGCGCGCGCTATGCGAGATGCGACGTGGCGATGCGGTACGTGCCCGAATGACGGGCATTGGATTTAATCCCTTTCACCCGTTTGTTTCGAGCAAAGTCGAGAAACAGGCCGCAAGCGACGGGAGAGGTGTCTCGACTTCGCTCGACACAAACGGCGTTGGGGGGCTTACCGCCCCACCACCACCACGCCATCGATCCGCACTGCCCGCGCCCGGAGCGCCGCAGGCAGCTTGCCATCTTGCACAATCACCAAATGCCCCGGCGCCAGCTCACCCCGCTCGAACGCCGCGCGCTCTGCCGCCAGCCGCGCGCGCGATTTCGCTGACACCCGCGCGGTATAGGTAAAGCCGACCGGGCGCTTCGCGCACACCGCGCGCCACGTCACTTCCTCCATCACCTGCAAGTCCACAAAGGGATCGGCGGGTGTAAAATCGACCCGCGTCGCGCGCGCGATCAGCCCCGGCCAGCGCGGATCGCGCGTGCGGGTGAACACGGTCGGATCATCGGCACGCGCGCTCGTCGTCCGAATCGCCGCGAGCATCGGCGCCAGATCAACCGCCTGGATCGCCACCGCCGCCGCCAGCACCAAGGTCGCGCGTCGCAGCGCCAGCACGCCGACAACGCCTGCATAAGTCAGCACATAGGTCGCGGGCCAGAACAGCCGCCCGCCCGCGCGCACCGGATCAAGCGCGTCGATCACCCATGGCGGCAGGTGCAGGATCGCCACCGGCTTGCCCCCCAGCAACGGCTGCGGCCCGATCGCAATCACCCCCAGCACCACAAATGCCGGCACCAGCCACAGCAAATGCCGCAGCGCCGCCCGCCGCGTCGCGACCGCGACGACCACCGCGAAGATCACCCCCGCGCCGAGATAATTCAGCCCTTCAAACCCCCGGCCATGATCCTCGGGCGAGGAGGGCATCAGCGCCGCATAGCCCGGGTTCGCCGGGTTCCACCACGCATCAAGCGCCATCGGAAACGCGCCATAAGTGCCCGTCGACAGAAAACCACCGCCAAACACCCCCTGCCCCGCGAGCAGCAACGCCACGAAGCCAATCGTCACCGCCGCCTCACCCAGCGTGCGTACCCGTCCGGGCGCCCCCATTTGTCGCAGCAGCCACCCCGCCCAAATGCTCGCGACCATCAACAGCAAATAGCTGTGCACCAGCGCCGCCACCCCCAGCACCGCCACCCACCACAGGGGCCGCTCGGCCCGGCGCGGCTCGACATAGATCCACAGCGCCCACAGGATCAGCCACTGCGCGCACAGGCTCGCATGGCCAAAGCGGTTGAACAGCATCGGCATCGCCGCGAGCAGGACCGCGCCGAACCACGCGCTCGGCAGATCGGGCGCATGCGGGCGGACGAGCGCCCAGGCGAACAGCAATTGCAGCACCACGCACGCGAACAGCCAGGCCCCGACGAACTGCATCCCCGCCAGCGACCCCGCAAACGGCCCGAGCAGCAGCCCGAGCAGCGGGATGCTGTCGGTCAGCAACAGGCTCGTTCCCTCGGGCGCCGACAGCAAAGCATTGTGCAGCGATGGCCAGCCGCCGCCCGCCAGATAGGCCGCGAGGCCAATCGCGCTTTGCCCGCGGTCATGCCCGTCGAGCAGCCAGCCGATATTGCGCGGATCGATCACGCGCGGATGCATCCACGCCGCGAACAGCGCGCCCGCCGTGGCGATCAACACAATCAGGGTCAGCAAACGCCGCATCATGGCCTGTTATACGCGCAGCGCTGCATTTCGCGTAAACAAGCGCAATTCGGAACCAGTTCGCGCGTTCAAGCGCTTCGACATCGTTCCGGTACCGGCATAGGATGGCGGCGCTTCGGCCAAGGGAGAATGATGATGCAGTTCAAGGCAATCGCCAGCGCAACCGTGCTGATCGGACTTTTGGTCGGGGCAGCCCCCGCGCAACAACAAGACGAGAGCATTCGCCGCGCGGCAACGCAGCCGTTGCGCGACGCACGGCTCCAGAAGGACAAAATTCCCGAAGCGCTGCTGCTCGCGGCATCGGCCCCCTATAGTGCGGACGGGACGCGCACCTGCGCGCAAATCGCCGATCAAATCGCCACGCTCACCGCTGCCCTTGGCGATGATGTCGATGTTGAGGGCAAGAAGAAGGGCGAAGGCGCCTATATCGCTTCCGCTGCGACCAAGGCGGCGGTCAACACCTTGATCCCGGGCCTCGGCCTCGTCCGCGTCGTCACCGGCGCCGACAAAGCCCAACGCCGCGCCGAAGCCGCCGCCTATGCCGGTTCGGTGCGCCGCGCCTATCTGAAAGGCCTGGGCCTCAGCAAGGGTTGCCGCGCGCCCGCCGCGCCGGCCGCCGCCGCAGTCGCCGATCACCTGGAGCTGCCGCCGGTGGAGGAGAAATAGCCGGGTCAGATCGTGTCGTGGAGGTAGGGCGACGGTAAGGGCTCGGACGACTAACGCCCCGGTTACGGTCGTTCATTGGGTACGGAACAACCCTCAAAGCCCACCGTCGCCCCGTGCTTGACACGGGGCAGGGCTTTTTTTTCGTCGATGCCACCCGTGAACCATTGGTCCCGCAGGTCGAGCCACGCCGGATTGTCCGCCCCGATGTCGGCGTGGTCCTCGACATAGACGACCCGCGTCTTGCCGAAGTCGCGCACATGCGCCGACCCGGTTCCTTCGCGGTGCTGATAAACGCGGCTGATGACGTCGGCTGACACGCCGACGTACATGCCCCCGCGATACCGGTTCGCGGTACTGTAGACCCAACCGCCCTTCGCCATGTCGTGTTATCGCAAGCGGCGGCGCAGAAGAAAAGCTTGGCCCCGTGTCAAGCACGGGGCGACGGACCAAAAGGAAAGTAATGAGTCAGGCACAAAGGCGCGTTAAAGCTGCGCGACCGGTCTCCACCCAACAGCGGTCGCGTCACATTTACAGGCTCAACGCCAAGCACTTCCCTCAAAAATACGACTGCAACGTCCCCCGCCGCCGCACATCAAGCGTCGCGCAGTGGAAGGCGCCGCCGAACGGGCCGTAGCTGAAGAAATCGCACGGGATCGGCTCGAAGCCCCAATCCTTGAGCGCCTTGATGAGCGTCGGCTGCTGACGTTCGACCACCACCTTCTTTTCGGTCAGCGACAGCACGTTGATGCTCGTCCATGGGCTGCACATCGACATTTTGGCGATGACATTGTCGATCGGATCGGGCCGGGGCGCCACCAGCACATCCCATTTCTTCAGGATCGGCGGCAGCCGGTCGAGATCGAGATAGTCGGGATTGACCAGCACCTTGCCCGGTGCGAGCGGCATGAAGGTCGAATCGATGTGCATCGGCTGTTTGCAGATGCTCGGCAGCTCGTGGATCGTATACTCACTGCCCAAATGCCGCCGCAGCCAGTTGATGCCGGCCAGATTGGTGACGTTCGAGCGCGTGACGAAAATGTCGCGTCCACAGCGCACGAAATCGGCGGCGTCGAACACCGGCTCGAATTCGTTGATCACGTACTTCTCGGGCGTGCCCGGCCCGGTCGGGAGTTGATAGTTGAAATCGAACAGCTCGTCCGAAAGCTGCGGGCGCGGGGCCGAGGTCCAGCGCGCGCCGCCGTTGAAATACTCCTTGAACAGCGACCGGTACGCATTGCCCTCGAAATAGCGCGTCGGCCAGCACATCGGCGTTTCGATGATCTCGTCGCCGACCACCATGAACCCATCGCGCGGGCAGGCGACGCAGAAGCCGCGCGAGGTGAATTCGGGGGTGCGGAATTTCTTGCGGTGGTTGATGATGTCGGGGCGCCGGACCTTGATCCCCTCACCTTCCAGAATCGCGATAAAGCCGTCGAGCTCGCCTTGCGCCTTGTTGACCAGCCATTTGGGATATTTCATCCCCGCCGCGAGCCGGTACAGCCGCGAGATCAGCGGCGGCAGATTGTACGTCACGGTGACATGCACTGACGGCACCACCGATCCCTCGAGGCGACCGACGATCACTTCCTCGAGCGGATCCCACTCATTGTAGGACATGACCGGCCCGGTCGCGGCGGCCACGGGCGTTGCTGCGTCGCTGGTGATGGGGTCGCCGTCGATCGCGGTCCGCTCGATCGCGCCAAGTTCGTTCGTCATGCTCTCATGTCCCGGTATTCTTGCCTGTAGATCGATCCGATTGACCCCGCCGCTCTCGTAGCCCAAGGGGATCGCCATTCGCAACCAATCGGTTCCGCCACAGCTGGTCGAGACATTTTGTCGAGTAATATGAAGCGCTTCCTCATTGTCGGCACGGTACTGATCCTGGCAATTGCCGGATTGGTCTGGTCGGGCATTCGCTTGGGGGACATTGCGCGGGCGGTCGCGCTGGTCGGTTGGGGCATATTGCTCGCCATATTGGTGCGCTATGCGCTCACGCTGATGCTCGCCTATTCGTCATGGGTGATCATGCCGCGCGACCAGCGGCCGAAATTCCATCAGAGCGCGGCGATCCGCATTGTCCGCGACACCGTCAACACGCTGCTGCCGACGACGCAGATCGGCGGCGATATCGTCGCGGCGCGGCTGATGACCTTTTGCGACCTGACCGCGCCAATGGCGGCGGCGGGGGTGGTGGTCGACCTGTTCCTGCAAGTCGTGACGCAATTCATTTTCACGCTCGGCGGGACCCTGCTGCTGCTCCAGCTTGGCGCCGATCCGTCGATCATCCGCACCGTGGTGACCGGCCTGCTGATCGCGGTGCCGTTGCTGGTGGCATTCTATTTCATCCAGCGGATGGGGTTCGGTGCGCTGCTGGTGACCGCGCTCAAGAAGCTCGCGGGCGGCAAGGAATGGACGGCCTTTGCCGCGACCGATGCGTTTTACGCGGCGCTGGCCCGCATCCGCGAGCGCAGGCAGGCAATGCTGGTGAGTGCGGCGACGCATCTCGCGGCGTGGATCGTCGGGTGCGCCGAGGTCTATGTCATCTTCGGCTTCATGGGCCACCCGGTGACTTGGGCCGAGGCGCTGGTGATCGAGAGCATCGGCCAGGCAGTGCGCGGGGCGGCCTTCGCAGTCCCGGGCGCAATTGGGGTGCAGGAAGGCGCGTTCGTCCTGCTGTGCGGCGGCTTCGGCATTCCGGCGGAAGCAGCGCTCGCGCTGTCGCTGATCAAGCGCATCGCCGATGTCGCGATCGGCCTGCCGGGGTTCTGGTTCTGGTATCGGTTTGAGGGGGGCAACAAATCAGCCCCCGCGCGTTCCCTATAGTTGACAATGGAGTATTCGTCCCTTAAACGGGACATGTGTTCGAAGTCCAGCAGACGCCGACTTTCGCCAATTGGTTCGGCAGATTGCGTGACCGCCGCGCGCAACAACGAATTGCCAAGGCAATCGCGCTGCTGGAGGGCGGCCATGTCGGCAATCTGAAGCGCTTCGGCGCGGTGACTGAGCTGCGAGTCGATCACGGCCCCGGTTATCGGGTTTATCTGACGCAGCGCGGTGACACGATCATCCTGCTGCTCTGCGGCGGGGACAAAAGTTCGCAGGAACGCGACATCGCCCGAGCCCGCGAGATGATTGCGGCACTGGCATGAGCGGCCAAAGGAGGGCCGACTAGCATGGATGGCATGACCCGTTTTGACCCGAGTGAACATCTCGACGACGCCGAGATCCAAGCCGAACTGCTCGGCGAAGCGCTCGCGACCGGCAACCCCCGCGTGATCGTCCACGCGATCGGCACGATTGCACGTGCGCGTGGCATGACATCGCTTGCGCGCGATACCGGCATTGCGCGCGGAACGCTTTACAAGGCAATCGCCGATGACGGCAATCCAACGCTTGAAACGCTGATGACCGTGTTAGCGGCGTTGCAGATCGACTTGAGCGCGAAGGTCGCCGCGCGCTAACCCCGCCTTACGCCGCTTCGGTATTCCGATTCTTGAGGAAGTCGAAGAACTCCACGCCTTCGCGGAGCCGACGCTTCATCATCGTCGGGCTGGTGGCCATTTCGGCGACGATCGCGCCGACCTTCGAGGGGCGGAAGTAAAATTTCTTGTAGAATTCGGCGACCGCCTCGAAAATCTCGTCCGACGCAAGATGCGGATAGGTCAGCTGGGCGATCTGCCCGCCGCCATCCGCCACCAGATGGTCGGTGCCGTCGAACCAGCCATTTTCAATCGCCTGCTTGTACAGGAACGTCCCCGGATAGGGCGCCGCGAGCGACACCTGAATCGTGTGCGGATTGACTTCCTTGGCGTAGGCAATCGTTTCCTGGATCGTGTCCTTGGTCTCGCCCGGCAGGCCCATGATGAAGGTGCCGTGGATCTTGATGCCGAGCGCGCGGCAATCCTTGGCGAACTGCTTGGCGGTTTCGATCAGCAGGCCCTTTTTGATGTTGTGCAGGATCTGCTGGTTGCCGCTTTCATAACCGACAAGCAGTAGCCGCAGGCCATTGTCGCGCATGATCTTGAGCGTTTCGTACGGCACATTGGCCTTGGCATTGCACGACCATGTGACGCCCAATTTGCCGAGTTCGCGCGCGAGTTCTTCAACGCGCGGGCGGTTGTCGGTCAGCGTGTCGTCGTCGAAGAACAGCTCCTGCATCTGCGGGAATGCCTTCAGGACGTATTTCACTTCCTCGATCACATGCCCGACCGAGCGCGTGCGGTAGTTATGCCCGCCGACCGTCTGCGGCCAGAGGCAGAAGGTGCAGCGGCTCTTGCAGCCGCGCCCGGTGTAGAAGCTGACATAGGGGTGCTTGAGATAGCCGATGAAGTAATTCTCCATCACCAGATCGCGCTTGTAGATCGGCGAGACGAAGGGCAGCGAATCCATGTCCATCAGGACTTCGCGGTCCTCATTATGAATCACGACGCCTTCCGAATTGCGGAAGCTGATGCCCTTGATGTCAGCGAGCGGAATGTCCTTCGCGACGTCGAGGATGGTGAAATCAAATTCGTTGCGTGCGACGAAATCGACCGTTGGCGCATTGGCCATTGCCCAGGCGGCATCGACCGCGACGGTCGCGCCGATGAAGCCAACCTTCAGGTTCGGGTTCAGCTCCTTGAGCATCCCCGCCACGCGCACGTCCTGCTTGAAGCCGGGGGTCGAGGTGTGGATGACGACCAGATCGCGCTGCGCCGCTTCGTGCTTGATGTCGTCGAACGACAGATCATGCGCGGGCGCGTCGATCAGCTTTGATCCTTCGACGAGCGCGGCCGGCTGCGCGAGCCAGGTCGGATACCAGAAGGATTTGATCTCGCGCTTGGCCTGATAGCGCGAGCCTGCGCCGCCATCATAACCGTCGAACGAGGGCGCCTGGAGGAAGAGCGTGCGCATGACCATGGAGCGTGAAACCTTATCGCAACTGTAACTTTCCGTCGCGCGTTACCCGGAATTGACTGCCGCGCCAATCGACTTTGTCGATGAAGAAAGTGGCAACGAATATCGCGCACGACAGCAGATCGCGCAAGGGCAGCAGCGTGGCGGGTCCGCTGGCGAAGCCGGTGGCGCGGTCCATCCGCGCCTTGACGATCAGCCGCGACAGGATCGCAAGGCCCAGAATCGAGAGCGCGGTCGCCGATCCGCCCGACACGACCGCCGCGAGAAGTGCGAGCGGCAAGGCATGGGTCAGCAGGCTGCCGACAAAGCCAATGGGATCGATTCGGTACACGGTGAGCGACCAGCGCAGTTCATGGCTGGCGAGCGCGCCGAGGCCCGGCTCGCTGCACCCCTGAATGATGAAGAAGTTCGACAATTCGGTCGTCAACCCCAGCCCACGTACCGCCCGCCCGATTTCATAATCATCAGCGAGCAAATCGACGAACGCCGGAAAGCCGCCGATTCGCGCCAGCGTTTCGGCCCGCAGCGCCATTGTCGGCCCCAGCACCGGCTGGGCCAAGCCAATCGCACGGCCCAGAATGACGCTCGGCATGAAGCGATAGGCTATGTCCATCGCCGCGACGCGCGACCAGAAGCCGGCATCGCCGCGCCCGACATGGCGGCAGCTGACGAGGCCGACGCCTGGCCGATCGAGCGCTTTGACCACGCGGGCCAGCGTGTCGGGCGCCCAGGCGACGTCGCTATCGGCGATCACCACGATGTCGTGCGCCAGTTCGCCGACCATATTGCTGAGATTACAAAGCTTTTTATTCGCACCGATCAGCGCGGCGTTGCTGACCCGCACGACATTGGCATCGGGGTGCCGCTCGGTCAGCCGCTGGACGACGCCGAGCGCGGGATCGGCAACGCTCGACGTACCGAAGATGATCTGGACCGGCCCTGGATAGTGCTGTGCGAAAAGCGTCTCGAGATTCTCTTCGAGCGCAGGCTCCATCCCGTGCAGCGGCTTGAGCACCGTGACCGAGGGCCATTGGTCGCGGGGGCGCATCGCCCGCGCCGGACGCACCAGCGCCGCAGCAGCAAGGTTGAACAGCGTGCCGATGGCTGCCATCCCCAGCAGCAAGATCGATACGAAAGACATCACGGGCCTGTCTCCAAGCCCCTCCCCGATGGTAACTTCCCACGAAGTGCGGCGCGTGCCTAGTGTGAACATAACTTAATTTGGAGCCGGAATGATATTTAATGACGAAAAAGTTCTGGTGACGGGGGCGAGCGGCTTTGTCGGGGCGGCGGTCGCCCGCGCGCTGGCGGCGCAAGGCGCGCGGCTGCGGCTGCTGGTGCGCGCGACCAGCGACCGCACCAACGTCGCCGGACTCGGCGCTGAGCTGGTCGAAGGGGATCTGCGCGACGAAGGATCGGTGCGGCGGGCAGCCGAAGGCGTGCGCTATCTGTTCCATGTCGCCGCCGATTACCGGATCTGGGCGCCCGACCCCGAGGAAATCGTCCGCAACAATCGCACGGGCACGCTCGCGGTCATGAATGCCGCGCGCGACGCGGGGGTCGAACGCATCGTCTATACGTCGAGCGTCGCAACGCTGAAGCCGCTCGACGGTGACGCCGCCGACGAGACGCGCCCCGCTACGCCTGAGCAAGCGGTCGGCGCGTATAAGCGCTCGAAGGTTGTGGCCGAAAGACTGGTCGAGGCGATGGCGGCGGACGGCCTGCCGGTGGCGATCGTCAATCCCTCGACCCCGATTGGCCCGCGCGATGTGAAGCCGACGCCGACGGGGCGAATCGTTGTAGAGGCCGCCAATGGCAAAATGCCCGCCTATGTCGAAAGCGGGCTCAACCTCGTCCATGTCGATGATGTCGCGGCCGGGCATCTGCTCGCGCTGGCGAAGGGGCGGATTGGCGAGCGCTATATTCTGGGCGGGCAGGATGTGTCGCTTGGCGGTATGCTCGGCGAGATTGCGCGGATCGTCGGGCGCAAGCCGCCGTCGGTCGTCATCCCGCGCGCGCCGCTGTTCCCGCTCGCCTATGCCAATGAAGCTTGGTGCCGCCTGACCGGCAAGACCGACCCGTTTCTGACGGTCGATTCGCTCAAGATGGCGGCGCACAACATGTATTTCTCCTCGGCCAAAGCGGAGGCTGAGCTGGGCTATCGCGCGCGGCCTTATGCCGAGGCGTTGCGCGATGCGGTCGACTGGTTCCGCGCGGCGGGCCGAATCGCATGATCTGGGTCGGCGGCGTTGCGCTGGCGGTGTGGCTGGTGCTCGTGTTGGCACGCGACGGCTTCTGGCTGACCCGCGAGCGTGACTCGCTGGGCCTGCCGCCAGCGCCCACCGTTTGGCCATCGGTGGTGGCCGTGGTGCCCGCGCGCGACGAAGCCGAAGTGATCGCGCGATCGATTGGCAGCCTGATTGCGCAGAATTATCCGGGCGATTTCCGGGTGGTGCTGGTCGACGATAATTCGAGCGATGGCACGGCGGCGATCGCGCGGGCAGCCGGGGAAGCTGCTACAAAATCAAGCCCCTCCCCTTCAGGGGAGGGGCTTGGACGGGCTGATAGACTCACCATCCTCACCGGTGCGCCGCTCGCGCCCGGCTGGACCGGCAAGCTGTGGGCCGTGCATCAAGGCATCGCGGCGGCGGGGGCGCCCGATTACCTCTGGCTGACCGATGCCGATATTGCCCACGCCCCCGACACGCTCACCAGCCTCATCACCCGCGCGGTCGGCGATGACCGCGTGCTGGTGACGTTGATGGCGCGGCTGCGCTGCGAAAGCCTCGCCGAGCGTGCGCTGATCCCCGCCTTCGTCTGGTTCTTCGCGATGCTCTATCCCTTCGCCGCCGTGAACCGCGCGGGCGGCATCGGCGGCGCGGCGGGCGGTTGCATGCTCGCGCGCCGCGACGCGCTCGAAGCCGCCGGAGGAATCGCGGCGGTGCGCAGCGCCCTGATCGACGATTGCGCGTTCGGCGCGCTGATGAAGCGGCAGGGCCGCGTGTGGCTGGGCCTCACCGACCGCTCGGTCAGCATCCGGCGGTACGACACATGGGCGTCGGTCGGGGCGATGATTTCGCGCTCGGCCTATGCGCAGCTGCGCTATTCGCCGGTGCTGCTGGCGGGCACTTTGGTGGGGCTTGCGCTAATATACCTCATCCCGGTCTTGCTCACCCTGTTCGCCGAAGGCTATGCGCGCGGGCTTGGGCTTGCCGCGTGGGTGCTGATGACGATCGCCTTCCAACCGATGTTGCGTTTCTATCGTCGCTCGCCGCTGTGGGGGGTGGCGCTGCCCGCCATTGCGCTGTTTTATGCGGCCCAAACCTTCGCCTCGGCGTGGGCGCATTGGCGCGGGCATGGCGGCATGTGGAAGGGCCGCGCTCAAGCGGCGATCGGCGCATGACCGCGATCACCGCCGAAGCCGCAACGCTCGCCTCGGGCAAGGGGCATAAGGACGAGAATTTTCCCGTCGCGTCGTTCCTGCTGAAGCCCGAACACCGCGCGCCGGTGATGGCCTTCTACCATTTCGCGCGCGCTGCCGATGATGTTGCCGACAATGCCGCCGCGAGCACTGACGAAAAATTGGCCTTGTTGGCCGCGATGCGCGCGACGCTGGCGGGAACGAGCGACACCAACCCCGAATCGCGCGCGCTCCGCGCCGTGCTCGATCAGCACGCCCTCACCCCGCAGCACGGACTGGACCTGCTGACCGCCTTCGAACGCGACTGCACCGTCGATCGCTACGCAAGCTGGGCCGATCTGATGGACTATTGCCGCTATTCGGCGGCCCCCGTCGGACGCTATGTGCTCGACGTGCATGGCGAGGACCCCGCGACCTGGCCCGCGTCCGACGCGCTGTGCGCCGCGCTCCAAGTGATCAATCACTTGCAGGATTGCGGCAAGGATTATCGCGCGATCGACCGCGTTTATATCCCGACCGAGATGCTCACCGACGCGGGCGCCCGCGTCGAGGAACTGGGCGCCGACAAGGCGAGTCCGGCGCTGCGATCGGTGATCGTCGCCTTGGCGGAAAAGACTCAAGGCCTGCTCGCGCAATCGGCGGCCTTTTCCGGCATGATTCGCGACAAGCGCCTCGCGGTCGAAGTCGCCATTATCCAGCGCCTCGCCGAAAGCCTGACGCGGCGGCTGATCACGCATGATCCGCTCAGCGAGCGCGTCCATCACGGCAAGGCCGAAATGGCGGGGCTTGCCGCCTGGGCCGCGATCCGGCGGCTGGTCGCATGAATCCGAAGAACACTCCCGCCGCGCTGCAGGCGCAGGTATCGGGCAGCAGTTTTTACGCCGGGATGCGCGTGCTGCCCAAGGCCGAGCGCGAGGCGATGTACGCCGTCTATGCCTTTTGCCGCGCGGTCGACGATATCGCCGACGACCAGCAAGGCGACCGCGCGAGCCGCGCCGAAGCGCTCGACGCTTGGCGCCACGATATCGACGCGCTTTACGATGGCAAGCAACCGGGCCGCGCCGAACTGGTGGCCGAAGCCGTGCATCACTTCCATCTCGAAAAGGCCGATTTCCACGCGGTGATCGACGGCATGGCGATGGACGTGGTCGACGATGTCCGCGCGCCCGATTTCGCGACGCTCGATCTTTACTGCGACCGCGTCGCCTCGGCCGTCGGGCGGCTGTCGGTCAAGATTTTCGGCATGGAGCATGACGAGGGCATCAAGCTCGCGCATCACCTTGGCCGCGCGCTGCAATTCACCAACATCCTGCGCGACATCGACGAGGATGCCGAGATCGGCCGCGTCTACCTCGCGCGCGAACACCTGGTTCAGGCCGGCGTCGACTTGTCGTCGCCGCAGGCGGTCGCCGCCGACCCGCACCTCGACCAGCCCGCGCGCGATCTCGCCAAGCTGGCGCACGAACATTATGCCGCCGCCGATGCCATTCTCAAACGCCGCCCCAAGGGGCATCTGATCGCGCCGCGCCTGATGGGCGCGGTGTATGAGAAAATCCTGTCGCGGATGGAAGAAGTCGGCTGGGGACCGCCGCGCACACGGATCAAGGTCAACAAGGCCGCCTTGCTGTTCACCGTCGCCCGGCTGTGGTTGATGCGTTGATCCGACGCGCGACGATCATTGGTGCGGGCATGGCGGGGCTGTCGGCGGCGGTCGAACTCGCGCGCGATGGCTGGAAGGTCGAGCTGTCCGACAGCGCGGCGCAGGCTGGCGGTCGCTGCCGCAGCTATCACGACCCGCAGTTGGGCCGCGTGATCGACAATGGCAATCACCTGGTGCTCGCGGGCAACCAGGCGGTCGCGACCTATCTGGCGACGATCGGCGCGAGCGATCGGGTCGTCGGCCCGGCGAGCGCCAGCTTCGATTTCGTCGATTTGAAGGACGGCGCGCGCTGGACGATTCGCCCCAATGACGGACCGATCCCGTGGTGGCTGTTGTTCGCCGGGCGGCGCGTCCCCGGCACGGGAATCGCCTCATACGCCGCCTTGGGGCGCCTGCTCGTAGGCCGGAATTCTGACCGGGTATCAGACCGCATCGACTTATCAGGACAGCTAGCGCGGCTTCTAATCGACCCTGTGCTGCTATCGGCACTCAACACAGATCCGCGCGAGGGATCGGCGCGGCTCGCCGCCGCCGTGATCAAGGGATCGCTTGCGCGCGGCGGCAAGGCGAGCGCGCCCCGCATTGCCGAGCCGACTCTGGCGGCGGCGTTCGTCGAGCCTGCGCTCGCATGGCTCGCCTTGCGCGGTGGCAGGCTCGCGACCGGCACCCGGCTGCGCGCGCTGGTGACCGAGGGCGACCGCGTAACGGGACTCGATTTCGGCGATGGCATCGAGCCGGTGCATGGCCCGGTGATTCTCGCGGTGCCGCCGTGGGTCGCGCAGAGCCTGCTGCCGGGGCTGAGCGCGCCGACCGAATTCCGCGCGATCGTCAACGCGCATTTCGCTTTTGCCCCGCCTCCGGGCACCCCCGCGATGATCGGCGTGATTGGCGGGACGGCCGAATGGATCTTCGCCTTCGAAGACCGGATTTCGGTGACGGTGAGCGGCGCCGATCGCCTCGTCGACACCGACCGCGAGACGCTGGCGCGCACTTTCTGGGGCGAGATTGCGGCGATCCACAAGCTGCCGACCGAGCTGCCGCCGTGGCAGATCGTCAAGGAGAAGCGCGCCACTTTCGCGGCCACTCCGGAGCAGGATGCGCTGCGCCCCGGTGCCGCGACGCAGTACCGGAACCTGTTCCTCGCGGGCGATTGGACGCAAACGGGGTTGCCCGCGACGATCGAAGGCGCGATCCGTTCCGGCGTGACGGCGGCGAAATTGGCAAATCGGCTGACCTAGACTAAAGACCAGCTAACCGTTCGTCCCGAGCGAAGTCGAGGGACGGGCCGCGCGCGAGTCGCAAGGTGTCTCGACTTCGCTCGACACGAACGGTTGGGGATGATTTGGGGGAATGAGTTTCGCTGCAATGTCGACCCTAACCGAAACCCGACCCGACCTGATCGCCGCTGCCGACGCCGCCACCACGCGCGCCGCCGCCGCCCTGCGCGACGTCCAGCGCGACGACGGCCACTGGGTGTTCGAGCTCGAAGCCGATTGCACGATCCCGGCCGAATATGTGCTGCTGCGCCATTATCTCGGCGAGCCGGTCGACGCCACGCTCGAAGCCAAGATCGGCCGTTATCTGCGCCGCATCCAGTCCGCCAAGCACCACGGCTGGTCGCTGTTCCACGCCGGGGACTTCGACATTTCGGCGACGGTCAAAGCCTATTACGCGCTCAAGATGATCGGCGACGATATCGACGTGCCACACATGGCGCGTGCCCGCGCGGCGATCCACGCGCATGGCGGGGCGGCGGCGGTCAATGTTTTCACCCGCATCCAGCTCGCATTGTTCGGGGCGGGGCCGTGGTCGGTCATCCCGACGATGCCGGCCGAGCTGATCCTCCTGCCGCGCTGGTTCCCGGTGCATCTGTCGAAAATGTCCTACTGGGCGCGCACGGTGATCGTGCCGCTGCTCGTGCTCGGCGTGAAGAAGCCGCTCGCGAAGAACCCGCGCGGCATCAAGGTCGAGGAACTTTACACTGTCAAAGCCGCGCCGCTCAAAAGCAATGTCGCGGGGGCCAAGCGGCACTGGCAGCTATTCTTCGGCGCCATCGACCGCGTGCTGAAGACGCTCGAACCGGTCTGGCCGAAGCGCAGCAGCGACCGCGCGATCCGCGCCTGCGTCGATTTCGTGGTCGAGCGGCTGAACGGCGAGGATGGGCTCGGCGCGATCTATCCGGCGATGGCGAACAGCGTGATGATGTTCGATTGCCTTGGCTACGCGCCCGATCACCCGCACCGCGCCATTGCCCGCCAGTCGGTCGAAAAGCTGCTCGTGATCAAGGACGACGAAGCCTATTGCCAGCCCTGCGTCTCGCCCGTGTGGGATACCGCGCTCGCCGCGCATGCGATGCTGGAGGCGGGCGGCGAGGAGAATGAAGCACGCGCCCGCGCGGGGCTCGAGTGGCTCAAGCCGCTGCAAGTGCTCGATGTGAAGGGTGACTGGGCCGAGGAAAAGCCCGATGTCCGCCCCGGCGGATGGGCGTTTCAGTATAACAACGCGCACTATCCCGATCTCGACGATACGGCCGTCGTCGTGCTCGCGTTCGACCGCGCCAAGGACAAGCTCGCGCCAGCAGGTTTTGGCGCCGGCGGCTATGACGAAGCGATTGCGCGCGGCAATGAATGGACCGTCGGGCTGCAATCGAAGAATGGTGGCTTCGGCGCGTTCGATGCCGACAACACCTATGATTATCTGAACAACATTCCGTTCGCCGATCACGGCGCGCTGCTCGACCCGCCCACCGCCGATGTCACGGCGCGCTGCGTGTCGATGATGGCGCAATTGGGCGAGACCGACAGCGACCGGATGAAGGCGGCGCTCGCCTATCTCGCCGATGAGCAGATGCCGGACGGGTCGTGGTTCGGGCGCTGGGGCGTCAATTACATCTATGGCACCTGGTCGGTGCTCTGCGCGCTCAACGCGGCGGGGCTTGGCGCCGGTCACCCCTCGATCGCGCGTGCGGCGGACTGGCTGGAAGCGATCCAGAATCCCGACGGCGGCTGGGGCGAGGATTGCGACAGCTATGCGCTCGATTATGCGGGATACACCCCTGCCCCCTCGACCGCATCGCAGACCGCCTGGGCACTGCTCGCGCTGATGGCGGCGGGGCGCGTCGATGGCGACGCTGTCGATCGCGGGATCGCGTGGCTGGTCGAGCATCAGGATGCCGACGGGCTGTGGGGGCAGGAACACTATACCGGCGGCGGCTTCCCGCGCGTGTTTTACCTCCGCTATCACGGCTATCCGAAGTATTTCCCGTTGTGGGCTGTCGCGCGGTACCGGAATTTGAAGCGGTCGAACGCGCGGGATGTCGCGTGGGGGATGTGAGGGCCGCTGCGCTCTTAGGCTGCCTTCGCAACATCATTCACCGTCACCCCGGACTTGTTCCGGGGCCCACCCCTCCAACCGCGACGCCATGGATTGTGGCGCGGTGGGCCCCGGCACAGGGCCGGGGTGACGATAGGGCTGAGCGGGGTCCGACCGCGTGATCCTCATCGCCTGCGGTCTGCAACGCGAAGCCGCCATCCTCTCGCGCGACGGCGTGCTGGCGATCCCCGGCGGCGGCGACGCTGCGCGGTTGGAGGCGGCGCTTGAAGCGGCGACATACGACGCGACGATGATTCTGTCCTGCGGCATCGGCGGCGCGCTCGACCCAGCGCTGAAGGCGGGCGACCTAGTCCTCCACCTCCCCCCGTTCGTCCCGAGCGTAGTCGAGGGACGGGCCAAAAGCGATGTGATCGGTGTCTCGACTGCGCTCGACACGAACGGGCGGGGGGAATTTGTGGAGCGCCTGACGGCTGCCCTCCCCCACGCCCACCTCGGCCCGATCATCGGTCAGGATCACATCGCGGCCACCGTCGCCGAAAAGGCCGCGCTCCATGCCGCCACCGGTGCGCTCGCGGTCGACATGGAATCGCACATCGCCGCCCGCGTCGCCGCGCGCCACGGCCTGCCCTTCGCCGCGATCAGGACGATATCGGATACGGCCAGCGAAACCTTGCCCCCCGCCGCGCTCGTCGGGATGAACCCCGACGGATCGATGGCGCTGGGCAAAGTGCTGCTGAGCCTCGCGCGCGACCCCGCGCAACTCCCCGCGCTGATCCGCACCGGGCGCAGCGCCGAAGCGGCATTTCGGGCACTGGGCCGCGTCGCCGACGCAATCGCGGCCCTGAACAAGGCCTAAGCCGCGCGCTGCGTCCGCTTGTAACCCTCGGGATCGGCCGCCTTGATCCGCTCCAGCTCGCGCTCGACGTGCAGCGAGTGAACGTCGGCTGCTTTCCGCGCGTTCGACAAGTCGATGTCCGCCGCCATCGGCCCCTCCGTCCGAACGCCGTTGCGGCCGATCGCGAACATCTTGAGCGGATTGCGGATCGAATCGCTCGCCGCCGTGCCTTCGAACCCGCAATGGACCATGCAGTTCGAGCATTTCTCGTACTTGCCGACGCCATACTGGTCCCAATCGGTGCCTTCCATCAGCTCGGCGAAGGTGTCGACATAGCCTTCGCCGACCAGATAGCAGGGCTTCTGCCAGCCGAAGACGGTGCGCAGCGGCATCGACCAAGGCGTGCATTCATAGGTCTGGTTGCCCGCGAGGAAATCGAGGAACAGCGGCGAATTGGTGAAGGTCCACTTCTTGCCGCCGTCACCTTTACGGAACACGTCGCGGAAGAAATTCTTGGTGCGTTCGCGCGTCAGGAAATGCTCCTGATCGGCGGCGCGCTCATAGGAATAGCCGGGCGAGATGGTGATTTCGACGCCGCGCTTTTCCATTTCGTCGAAGAAGGCCGCGAGGCGGTCGGCATCGGCGCCGTCGAACACGGTGCAGTTGACCTGCACGCGGAAACCGCGTGCCTTGGCCATTTCGATTGCTTCGATCGCGACTTCATACGTGCCTTCCTGATCGACGGCGTGGTCGTGCATGCCCTTGTCGCCATCGAGGTGGATCGACCAGGTGAAGAAGGTCGACGGCTTGTAATCGTCGATCTTCTTCTTGAGCAGCAGCGCGTTGGTGCACAGGATCACGAACTTCTTCTTCGCGATATAGCCCTCGACGATCTTGGGCATGTCACGGTGGAGCAATGGCTCGCCACCCGCGATCGAGACGGCGGGCGCGCCGCATTCGTCGATCGCGTCCATGCATTGCTGCACACTCAACCGCTGGTTGAGGATCGCATCCGGGTAGTCGATCTTGCCGCAGCCGGGGCAGGCGAGGTTGCAGCGCAGCAGCGGCTCGAGCATCAGGACGAGCGGATATTTCTTCCCGCTGAATTCCTTGCGAACGGTGTAGCTGCCGATCCGGGCGAGCAGTGAGAGCGGAAGAGTCATACGATCGGTTCCTATGCCGCCGTGACGCGGGCGGGGTGAAGCGCGGAAGTGGCGTGCCTTAGCTCGGAAGGGAGGCTGAATTCCACCCTTTCTTCGATGCCGTCGAGTTGGGAGACTTTGACCGGACCCAAATTGCGCAAGGTGGCAATGACGCTATCGACGAGTTCGTCGGGGGCGGAAGCGCCCGCCGTCAGCCCGACAACCTCCACGCCATCGAACCATGCCGGGTCGATCGCGCTGCCATCGGCGACCAGAAAGCTCGGCAGGCCTTCATCGACGCCGATTTCACGCAGGCGATTCGAATTGGAGCTGTTCTCGGCGCCCACCACCAGCAACAAGTCTACCACGCGACAAAGGTCGCGCACCGCAGTCTGGCGATTCTGCGTCGCGTAGCAAATCTCGGTCACATCCGGGCCGACCAGATCGGTGAAGCGCGCTTCGAGCGCCGCAATCACACTGCGGGTGTCGTCGACCGACAGCGTCGTCTGGGTGATATAGGCGACCGGCGCATCGTCGGCGAGCGGGAGCGCCGCGACATCGGCTTCGGTCGACACCAGATGCACCGGCGTGCCGACCTGGCCGATCGTGCCCTCGACCTCAGCATGGCCGGCATGGCCGATCAGCACGATCGTGCGGCCCTGCCCGGCATAGCGGCGCCCCTGAATGTGAACTTTGGTGACGAGCGGGCAGGTCGCATCAAGCACCGGCAGGCCGCGCCGGGCCGCCTCATCCTCGATCGCACGCGACACGCCGTGCGCGCTGAAGACGGTGCGCGCGCCATCGGGGATTTCATCGAGTTCCTCGACAAAAATCGCGCCCTTGCGCTGCAACTTATTGACGACGTGGCGGTTATGCACAATTTCGTGGCGCACATAGACGGGCGCGCCATAGAGGTCGATGGCGCGTTCGACGATTTCGATTGCCCGCACGACGCCCGCGCAGAAGCCGCGCGGCTGTGCCAATATTACTTCCAAGGAATAGTCCCTTTCCCTACCCCCAAGAGCCGCCGCGTCGCCTCTTTCCGCGAAGATTCGGGCAGCATCGTGACCATCCTTGATCGCAACCCCGGCCTTCAAAAGGCAAATGTCATAATAGTGCAGTGCGGCAAGAAAAAAAGCAAAATTCTGTCCGGCTCACTCGCCATGCCGCCGCGTCGGCCCTGATCGCACGCGAAAGAGCCGCGTTGGTGCCGTTTTTGCCAGCTTAGGTTCAGGGGGTGGACGCCAAAGACGCACCGCTTTATCGCCTTTACCACCGCAGGAGTTCGACCATGCCCCGCTTTTCCCTGCCCAATTCTGCTTCGCTCGCGGCACTCGCGCCGGTGGCGCTTGCGTTGACGATCGCGACGGCAGCCCCGGCGCAAGCACCAGACCCTGCCCGCGCGCCGGTGCAGACGCTGGACGACGGGCTGATTGCAATCATGAAGGGCGGCCAGAAGCTGGGCTTCAGTGGCCGCGCCGCACAAATTGCGCCGGTCGTCGACCGCGCATTCGATCTGCCGTTGATGACTCGCCTCGCGGTCGGCCTGCCGTGGGTGAAGGCGACGCCCGCTGAACGCACCGCGTTGCAGGCCGCGTTCCGCAAGCTGACGATCAACGAATATGCCCGCAATTTCGACGACTGGTCGGGTCAGGCCTTCGCGATCGACCCCAAGGTCGATGCGCGCGGCGGCGACCGGCTGGTCAAGACCACGCTGACCACACCGCGCGAAGCCCCGGTGAGCATTGCCTACCGCGTCCATCAGGTCGGCGCCGACTGGAAGATCAGCGACGTCTATTTCAAAAATGCGATCAGCCAGCTCACCACGCGGCGCGCCGATTTCGAAGCGATTCTGGCGAAGGGCGGCCCGACGGCACTGGTAAGCCACATCAACACGCTCGCGGACAAGCGCTGAGCGGCATGGGGGGACTGACCGGCACCGGGAGCGAGCTTGTCATTGCGTTCATGCTGGCGTCGGGCGGCGTGCCCGGCCAGCAGGCGGTGCCGACACCAACCGCCGATAAATCGGCAACGGTCGACCAGAGCGCACCCGTCGAGACTGCGCCCGTCGAGGCAGCGGCCGCACCGGTCGCTGCGCCCGCATCCGTCACGCCGCCGGTTGCGCGGCGCACCCGCGCCAAGGGCGATCCGTTGGAGGGCTTCAACCGGGCGATGTACCGGCTCAACCAGACCTTTGACCGCGCGATTTTCCGCCCGCTTGCCTTCGCCTATAAGGCGGTGGTGCCCAAACCGGTCCGTGGCGGGTTGCGACATTTTTTCGCGAACATCCACGAGCCGATCGTTTTCCTGAACGACTTGCTCCAGTTGAAGCCCAAGCGTGCGATCAAGACCTTCGCGCGCTTCCTGATCAATTCAACCGCCGGGGTCGGCGGGCTGCTCGATCTTGCCAAGGATGACGGGCTGCCGCACCGCGAGAACGGCTTTGGCAACACGCTTGCGCGCTATGGCGTGAAGCCGGGTCCATATGTGTTCCTGCCCTTTTTTGGCCCATCAACCTTGCGCGATCTTGTCGCAAGCCAAGCCGATGGATTCATCCTGCCGCTCAACATCGGCGAGCCGTTTGACCGCATCGAATATCAGATCCCGCACGGCCTGATCACGGGGCTCGACCTGCGCGTCGAATCGGATACCGAACTGAAGGCGCTGCTCAACGGCGCCGCTGATCCCTATGCGACGTTGCGGTCGGTCTATTTACAGAACCGCGCGCTGGAGGTTGCCGAAGTGCGCGGGGAAGCCGCACCGTCGCCGCTCGACGACCCGCTCGACGACCCGCTCGCCGATCCCGAAGCCAAACCCGGCGACGCTACGCCGCCTGCGACCGAGCCGACCCCGCCAACCGACACCGCGCCCGCCGAGCCGGCACCTGCTGCGACCCCGTCAGCCCAGCCTGTCCCGCAGGACGCGACGCTGGCCTTCGTTGCCTATTCCGACTGGCGGATCTGACGCGGCGGGCCGAGCAGCGCGGGTTCGAAGATTAGCGCGCAGACCAGAGTCCAGGCGAGCGAGATCATCAGGATCTTGCCCATGCTCGCCGTGCCGGGATGATAGGATAGCCATAGCGCGCCAAACGCGCTGCCCGTCGCCAGGGCCGAGAACAGCACGGCGCGCGCGAGGCTCGACTGGAGCAGGTCAGTCGCGCCGTCGCGCCATGCCATCACGAAATAAATGTGGAAGGCGACGCCCACCCCGAACAACAGCGGGAAGGCGATGATATTGGCGAAGTTGATCGGCTGACCGATCAACACGCAACTCCCCAGCGTCAGGAACCCCGACAGCACCACGGGCGCGAGCGTGAAGGCGACTTCGCGGATGTCGCGTAGCACGATCCACAGCAGCAAGCTGACCAGCGCGAGCGCGATAATGCCCGCCTGCACGAATGCCCAGGCGACAGTCTTGGCGGCTTCCTGTGTCGCGACGGGCAAGCCAGTGGCGGTCGGGGCGATCTTGGACACCGCCGCCGTGAAGCGCGTCAGCACGCGATTGTCGTTGCTGTCGCCCTTCGGGAATATTTGAACCCGCGCGCGCCCGTCTTTGGCGATCCAGTCCTCGGCGATTTCGGGCGGCAGCGTCTCGCGGGTCACGTCGCTTGCTTGCAGCACGGCGCGGGCCTGATCGAGCATCACGGTCAGCGGCGGTACGAGTGCTTCGGTCGCGCGGGTGCGGACGGCTGGGGATGCAGCGGCCAATCGGCCAAGCGTTGCCGCCAGCGTCTTGGCGTGCCCCGCAGCCGGGCCGTTCTGCGTCGCGGCGACGCGCGCGAGCTGATCGCGCGTGGTGGCGAGCGCGGCCACAGTTTCGGCATCGCCCGGAGGGGCCGCGACATCGAACGGATTAAGCGTCAGATCGAGCAGTAGCGACGCATCCTGCACCAGTGCGAGCTTTTCGGGCTGTTGGTTGGGGATATAGCTGTCGATCGACACGGCTTGCGCGACTTGCGGAAGCTTGGCGGCGCGCGCCGCGATTGCTTTCGCCGCGTCGGGCGTGTCAGCGAGCACATAAATGGTGTTGGGCGTGCGCAGCGGATCGCGCATCAGATCGGCGAGCGACTTCATCGCCGGGCCGTTCGGATTGCGCAGGTGGAGCGGATTGAAGTCGAAATTGACCAGCGGCAGCAGCGCAATCGTCCCCGCCATCGACCCAGCGAATGCCCACAGCACGGCCTTTCGGTGGCGCGCGAGCCAGTGATCGAGCGGCGCTGCTCCGGCAAAGCCCACGTCGCGCGTTGGCTTGCCCGGTTTGAGCAGCATGATCAGCGCGGGCAGCAGCGTGACCGACAGAACGAGCGCGATCACCATGCCAAGACCAGCGATGATGCCGAGTTCCGAAATGCCGACATAATCGGTCGGCAGGAACGCCCCGAAACCCAAGAACACCGCGCCCGCCGCGAGCGTCAGCGGCGCGCCGAGCGCGGCGGCGGCGTTTTCGAGCGCCTGAGGAATGCTCGCCCCTTCGCAGCGTTCATGGTTGAAGCGCACGCTGATCTGGATGCCGAAATCAACGCCGAGCCCGACGAACAGCGGAATGAAGGCGACCGAAATCAGGTTGAGCGTGCCCACCGCCGCCAGCCCGACCGCCGTCGCGATCACCAACCCGGCGACGATCGTGACGACGATGGCGACCACGATCTTGGCCGATTTGGTCGCGAACCAGAGCGTGACCAGCATCGCCAGCGCCATGATCAGCCCGACGATGCCGATGTTTTCCTCAAGTGAGGAAAATTCCTCATCGTTGAGCGGCACGTCGCCGGTCACTTGCACCCGCACGCCATGCGCGACGTCGAACTTCATCGCTTGCGCGGCGGCGTTGATCGCCGCGACCGCCTTTTCGCCCGGCTTGAGCGAGGTAAAATCGAGCACCGGCTTGGCGAGGATCAGCCGCCGCGTCGGCGGCGCCTGCCCGCCCTTGGCAGCGAACAACGCCTGCCACGAGAAATAGGCCGGCCTCCCCGCTTCAACCTTCGCCAGCGCGCTGTTGAGCGCGACCATCGGCTTGTCGATATCGGCAAGCTTGGCCGATCCATTCTCGACCCCGGTGAGGATCGTCCCGAATGCACCCGCGATCCCGCGCAGCGACGGATCGGCGGCGAGCGGCCCGAGCAGCGGCTGGGCGGAAATCAGCGACTGGGTGGTCGATCGCACTTCGGCGACCGAGCCGAACAACAGCCCGTGCTGCGAAAGCCACGTGCCGCCGTCGGGGCGCTTCACATTCTGGAACTGCGCCTTGTCGCTGGCCAGCCGTTCAGCCAGCCGCGCGGTCGCCAGCTCGGCCAGTTCGGGCGTCTTGCCGTCGACCACAACCAGGATCGTCAGCGCCTGTTGCGGGAAGGCCTGATTGACTGCCGCCTCGTTCACGCGCCACGCGACCTTGGGCGAAATCAGCGCCTGTGTATCGGTGGTCATCGCGAAATGCGTCGCCGCAAACCAACCGGCGCCGACCGTCGCCAGCATCAGCGCGAGCAGCAACAGCCACGCCCGCCGCGCGCTGAACGCGACGATGCTGTGGATGGCCGTGGCTGCCGCCTCGGTCAGGGCTTGTTATCCCCGCCCATGAAATAACGCATGCGCAGCGTAATCGCCTTGTCGCCGTTCACATTGAAGACGGCGTCTTTCCAGCTCGGCGGGCCGAGGCGAATCGGCGCGTCGTTCGAAAAGCCAACACCTTCCTTGGGAATGCCGAACAGGCCGCGATCGACCTTGCCATTGCCATTCTGGTCATAGGTCGCCTGCACGGCATAATCGCCGGGCGCGACATTGGGCACGGTGATTGTCGTCGTGCCGCGCTCCGGTTTGACATCGGCGACGACGGCGCATGTTTTCAGAAACTCACTCTGGCGACACAGGTCGATATGAACCTTGCCCGTCGTCGCGCGGATGTTGGTGATGGCGATCGTGAGCACCGCGCCGGTCTGACCTTGACGCGCGCCCGCAGAGGCGGCCGACGCGACGAGGATCGCCGCGGCCGCCGCCAGCCATGATAGCTTGGTCACGCGCGCGCTTCTCCCGCGACCGCGCCTTCGTTCCAGCGCAGCGCCTTCAGGACCGACTCGATGATCGCATCGGCGTCGAGCCCGGCTTCGGCATATTGCTTTTCGGGCTTGTCCTGATCCTGGAAGCGATCGGGCAGGCGCAACGTGCGCAGCTTGAGGCCCGCATCGATCAAGCCAGTGTCGCTGGCGAAGGTCAGCACATGCG
Source organism: Sphingomonas sp. (assembly GCF_019749955.1). Classification (GTDB taxonomy): domain Bacteria; phylum Pseudomonadota; class Alphaproteobacteria; order Sphingomonadales; family Sphingomonadaceae; genus Sphingomonas. The sequence continues at coordinate 18,578 of NZ_JAIEPC010000016.1, read as the reverse complement.
CGCCAAGCCCACCGATCGAGCCTTCCTCAATCGTGATCGCGACTTCGTGGCTGGTCAGCAGCTTGCGGATCATTTCCTCGTCGAGCGGCTTGGCAAAGCGCAGATCGGCGACCGTCGTCGACAGCCCCTTGGCATCGAGCGCGTCGGCGGCCTTGAGCGCTTCGGCCAGCCGCGTGCCGAGCGACAGGATTGCGACCTTGTGACCCTGACGGACGATCCGGCCCTTGCCGATTTCGAGCCGCTGCGGCACGTCTGGAAGCGCGACGCCAGTGCCGTTGCCACGCGGATAGCGCACCGCGATCGGGCCGGTGTCGTGCAGCGCCGCTGTGTGCGTCATGTGGACCAGCTCGGCCTCATCGGCCGCCGCCATCACCACCATGTTGGGGAGCGTCGCGAGATAAGTCACGTCGAACGACCCGGCATGCGTCGAGCCATCGGCACCGACCAGCCCGGCGCGGTCGATCGCGAAACGCACCGGCAGATTCTGGATGCACACGTCGTGGACGACCTGATCATAGGCGCGCTGGAGGAAGGTCGAATAGATGGCGCAGAACGGGCGCATCCCCTGCGCCGCGAGGCCAGCTGCAAACGTCACCGCATGTTGTTCGGCGATGCCCACGTCGAAGCTGCGATCGGGGAAGGCCTTGGCAAAGCGATCGACCCCAGTGCCCGACGGCATGGCGGCGGTGATCGCGCAGATCGTCGGGTCGCGCTGGGCTTCCTTGATCAGCGCGTCGCCAAAGACGTTCTGGTACGCGGGCGGTCCCGGCGGGGCTTTGACCTGCGTGCCGGTGATCACATCGAACTTCTGGACGCCGTGATATTTGTCGGCAGCGGCTTCGGCAGGCGCATAGCCCTTGCCCTTGACCGTCACGACATGGACCAGAATCGGCCCTTCCTCGGCATCGCGGACATTTTCGAGCACCGGGATAAGCTGGTCGAGGTTATGCCCGTCGATCGGCCCGACATAGTAAAAGCCGAGCTCTTCGAACAAGGTGCCGCCCATCGCCATGCCGCGCGCGAATTCGTCGGTCTTTTTCAGCCCTTCGGCGATCGGGCGCGGCAGCCGCTTGGCGAGCTTCTTCGCCAGATCGCGCAGGCCGAGGAATTCGCGGCTCGACACGATTCGCGACAGATAGGCCGACAGACCGCCAACGGGTGGCGCGATCGACATGTCATTGTCGTTCAGGATCACGACCAGCCGATTGCCCGCCTGTTCGGCATTGTTCATCGCTTCATAGGCCATGCCGGCGCTCATCGCGCCGTCGCCGATCACGGCAATGCCCTTGCCCGGTGTCCCCGCGAGCTTGTTCGCCACCGCAAAGCCGAGCGCGGCGGAAATCGAGGTCGACGAATGCGCCGCGCCGAACGGATCATATTCGCTTTCGCTGCGCTTGGTAAAGCCACTCAGCCCGCCGCCGGTGCGCAGCGTGCGGATGCGGTCGCGCCGCCCGGTCAGAATCTTGTGCGGATAGCATTGATGGCCGACGTCCCACACGAGCCGGTCGTCGGGCGTGTTGAACACATAATGGATCGCCGTCGTCAGCTCGACCACGCCGAGCCCCGAGCCAAGGTGGCCGCCGGTGACGCCAACGGCTGAAATCACTTCCTGACGCAGTTCGTCGGCGAATTGGGTAAGCTGCTCTGGGGCCAGCTTCCGGAGGTCGGCGGGATAGCGGACCTGATCGAGAAGCGGCGTCTTGGGTTCGGTGGACATGCAGGATTCCTATGTTCGAAAGGCCGCTTTAGCCGATCAAAACACAAAGGTGAACATGTTGCAGAATAGCGGCAGGATGACGCCGCGCGCGCGCTCCGCTATCGCTGCGTCATGCCCGCTACGCCTGCCTGGCCCCCGCAATCGACACCGCGCTTGTTCGTGACCCCGCCGCTGGTCGCCGGGATGCGCGTGATCGACGGGCCACAGGCGCATTATCTGGGCGGCGTGATGCGGCTAAAGCCCGGGGATCCGGTCAAGCTGTTCGACGGGGTGAGCGGCGAATGGCTCGCAATCACCCGCGATGTGGGGCGGAAAGCACTGACGGTCGAGCTGACCGAGCAATTGCGCCCCGTCGAAGTCGTTCCAGATCTGTGGCTCTGTGCCGCGCCGCTGAAGAAGGGGCGAATCGACTGGGTGGCGGAAAAAGCGTGCGAGCTGGGCGTCGCGCGGCTGGTGCCGGTGATCACCGCCCGCACGATCGTCGACCGGCTGAATGGCGAGCGGCTACACGCGCATATGGTCGAAGCGGCCGAGCAATGCGGGCGCACCGCCGTGCCCGAACTGGCCGAGCCGGTGAAGCTGGCCGCATTGCTGCGCGAGTGGCCGGTCGAGCGCGCGCTGTTTTTCGCTGACGAAACCGGCGGGGCGCCCGCTGCGGCGGCGATGGCCGCACACCCCGGGCCCGCCGCGATCCTGATCGGCCCCGAAGGCGGTTTCACGCCTGAGGAGCGCGACGCGATTCGCGCTATCCCGCAAGCGATTGGCATTGGCCTTGGCCCCCGCATCCTGCGTGCAGATACCGCAGCCGCCGCCGCGGTCACGCTATGGATGGCAAGCGCGGGCGATTGGGGCTTGTGAAGATTTCAAGTTCAGAGGTTCCGTTCCGTTCGCCCTCAGCTTGTCGCAGCAATTCCTGAGCGCCCACATTGGCAGGCAGTCGAAGGCGGCCGCCCTTCTTCTGCCCAAGAGTCTCGAAAGGAGAAATGCATGTTTTATTTCGTACGGGAGATTTTACCAGTAATAATAGCGATTTCTCTTGTTTCCTTCACTTCTTCTTTCGCGTCGCCGAAATTGGGAATGTTCGCATCATCTTTGATAACGGTCGGCTATATCGCCTTCGCAATCCTGGCCGCCGTTGGTGGCGTTCCAGGCAGTGACAAATTCCTAATTTTGGGACTTTTTGTCTATCCATTTATTTCTTGGACCTGTTTCTTTATAGGCAGGCATTTTCGAAGAAATAGAAACGCTTAACTCATAAACACATCTATCCGGGAAGATATGATGCCTATGACCATCAGCGACTATGTTGATGGCAACACAGGCTTATTATTAAAGATCGAAAAATTCTCAGCCACATACGTTGGCTCAAGCTGGGCTCCCCAGATGGGCGCAGCTAAAAACGGCGCTTCGACGAGCTCAGCACGAACGGCACGAACGATCTAGGTGCGGCGCCAATCCGAAGCGTGCGCCTCTAGCGCGGGATCGCAACGCCCGCTAAAGGCGCTGCCCATGAGCACGAAGACCGTTACTGAGCAGAAGTCGGCGGTCATCGAACACCGCGACCAGTTGATCGCGAGCTTCGCCAAGGGCGAAAAGCCCAAGGATCGCTGGCGGATCGGCACCGAGCACGAGAAATTCGTCTACAAGACCGACGATCACCGTGCGCCAAGCTATGACGAACCCGGCGGCATCCGCGACCTGCTGATGGCGCTCACCGAATTTGGCTGGTCGCCGGTGATCGAGGGCGGAAACGTCATCGCAATGTCGGGCAGCGACGGATCGATCAGCCTTGAGCCGGCCGGCCAGTTCGAGTTGTCGGGCGCGCCGCTCGACAATCTCCACCAGACCTGCGCGGAAACGGGGCGGCATCTGGAACAAGTGCTGAAGGTCGGCGAGAAGCTCGGCATCGGTTTCCTGGGCCTTGGCATGTGGCCCGACAAGACGCGGGCCGAGCTGCCGATCATGCCCAAGGGCCGCTATGCGATCATGCTGCGCCATATGCCGCGCGTCGGCAGCATGGGCCTCGACATGATGCTGCGCACTTGTACCATTCAGGTCAATCTGGACTATAGTTCAGAAGCCGATATGGTAAAGAAGTTCCGCGTCGGCTTGGCACTTCAGCCGCTCGCGACCGCGCTGTTCGCCAATTCGCCCTTCACCGAAGGCAAGCCCAACGGCATGCTGAGCTATCGCAGCCATATCTGGTCGGACACCGATCCGGCGCGCACCGGCATGCTGCCCTTCGTGTTCGAAGAGGGCTTTGGCTATGAGCGGTACGCCGACTATGCGCTCGATGTGCCGATGTACTTCGTCTATCGCGACGGTAAGTACATCGACGCAGCGGGCCTCAGCTTCCGCGATTTCCTGCGGGGCGAGTTGTCGGTCCTGCCCGGCGAACTGCCGACGATCGACGACTGGAACGATCACCTCTCGACCGCTTTCCCCGAAGTGCGGTTGAAGAGCTTCCTCGAAATGCGCGGCGCCGATGGCGGGCCGTGGAATCGCATCTGCGCGCTGCCCGCCTTCTGGGTCGGGCTGCTGTACGATCAGGGTGCGCTCGATGCGGCGTGGGACCTGGTCAAGGGCTGGGACATGGACGGGCGCGAGACGCTGCGGTCATCGGTCCCCCGGCTCGCGCTCGATGCGCCGCTGCCGGGGGGCGGCACATTGCGCGATATTGCGGGCGAAGTCCTCGACATCGCGCATGCGGGCCTTGCGGCGCGGGCGCGGCTCGACGCGGGCGGCTCGAACGAAACCGGCTTCCTCGATCCGCTGCGCGAGATCGTCCGCTCGGGGAAAGTCCCCGCGCAGGCATTGCTCGATCGCTACCACGGCGCGTGGGGCGAAAGCGTCGCGCCGATCTATGACGAGATGCGGTTTTAGGCCTGCTCAGGCGCGACCGGCATGGCCGGTACGCGTCGACCCATTACCCAGCCGAAGAAGCGCGGCACCGGCCCATTGCGCTCCATCCAGTGCCAATAGGCTTGGTAGTCGGGATCGGCGCCGAGGTGCCATTCCTCGGTCTTGGCGCGCCAGTAATAAATGCCGCTCACGACCGCGAGCAGGATCGTCGCGCGCGCGCCGTCGACCCAGCTGCCGGTGGTGAAAAAGGGCAAGATCGACAGCCACCAGAACAGATTCTTCGAGAGGTAAGCCGGGTGGCGCGAGATGGCGTAGGGCCCGTGCGTCAAAATGCCGCGGTGCGTGAGGTTCGAGAAGCGGAAGCCGAACGCGACTGTTGCCCAGGCATAAACGGCGGTCAGACCCACCAATGTCGCGCCGATCACCGCCAGCAGCACCGGCTGTCCGGCAAACCAGATCGTCCAGCCATCGGGCCCGCGCGTGCCGGGAGAATAATCGAGCGGCCCGCCGCCCGCCATCAGCACGAACGGCGGGTAACAGATCAGCGCCGCCGTCCAGCCCGCTGCATAGGGTGTCGCGCTCCTGATATGCGCGTCGAGGGGACGCATCGTCAGCACATAGCCGACCGTCGCAAACGCCACGTCGATCACAAACATGAAAGTGATCAGCCAATTGGCGAGCGCGACCGGATTGCTGAGCACGACGTTCCAGTCGGCGCGGATGAACTCGCCGAAGCCCGGCGGCACAATCGCCAGCATGAAGGCAAGGAAGAAGGCCTTCACGCCCCAGCTGCGCAAATGGCTGTAGATTGCTTCGGGCTCGACCTTTTCGGTGCCCATCATCCACGCGCCGAGCGCCCAGGCGCCGTCCTTGGGCTCAACCAGCTTGCGGTCGAGCCAGATGACATAGGGAATTGACAGCATGAACACGAACGGCGCGACCGCCCCGAAAACGCTCATCGAAAAGGCGAAGCGATCGGCCCAGTAGAAGCGGCCGGTGAAATAAATGAGCGCAATGCCTACCCAGGTGATCCAGAGGCCAGCGAGCTTGGTCAGGCTGATGTCGATCGTCTCGCGCCAACTCTTGGTCTGCGCCCAATCGATCCCGGTCGAGGGGCGCCGGTGGACCTTGTCGACGAACACCGACCACAGCACCATAGGCACGCCGCACGCCAGCACATTAGTCATGGCGGAAAGCGGCCCGTCCATCTTGAACCAGCGCGCCACCGCGACCCAGCACAGCAGTCCGATCAGCCCGACCACGCCGACCCCGGTGCTGACGGCAGACACCGGGCGCGGATCAGCCGTGGCGGCGCGGGCAAGGGCAGGATCGTGCAACATCAAGCGGATTGATAGCGTCGCAATGGTAAGCAAGCCGTGAAGGACGTCGCCGCTTGCACAGGCGCGCGCTTGACGGTAATCGCCTCGGCTCCGGCGCGGGTATAGTACAATGGTAGTACAGCAGCCTTCCAAGCTGAATACACGGGTTCGATTCCCGTTACCCGCTCCACGCCCCGCCATTGCAGATTGACGTTAAAGCGGCCCGCCGGTTGAGCCGGGAGGGCGCGCACGGCCCGCGACATCGGGCGACCGAGGCGCGAAAGGTTACAAAAGTCACGACCATCCCAGGGGGGGGGTGGCCATCACCGCGTTGGATTTGCGCCGGAGAAGGCGCGAATCATGATCGATTGTCAAAGAGCGCACGGCGAGCGTCGCAGAGGTTTTCCGACATTGGAAGAGTGCGGGGCGTGCGCGGGGGGTAGATCAATACCGACTTGCACTTTGGGCGTCATTGACGTATGTCGTCAAGGTGAAGACCCGCCCGATTACCGTTGCCGAGACGCAAAGTTTCGCACGATCGGCCGAAAAGATTTGGAGCGAGGACGACCGCGCCGAGCTGGTCGATCATCTCGCCCATAACCCTGAGGCGGGCACTGTCATCCCTGGCACTGGCGGAGTCAGGAAGCTGCGCTGGGCGCGGGCGGGCGTCGGTAAGCGCGGCGGCGCGCGGGTGGTCTATTTCTACTACCAGCCCGACTGCCCGCTCTACCTGCTGCTGGCCTATGCCAAGGCGCAGGCAACGGACCTGACGGCGGACGAGAAGAAGGCGGTGGCCGCCTTTGCGGCAATGATCAAGGCCGCAAGAGACCCTGGAGTGGATTGAGCGCAAGGAGTATGGCGATGTCTGACTTTGGCAAGGACCTGATCGCGGCGATGGAAGAGGCCGCCACCCATGCCCAAGGCAAGGGTAAGGTGGCACGCGTCCATAGCATCGAGGTGCCTGACGTGCGTGCGATCCGTGAGGCGCTGGGTCTGTCGCAGCAGGGCTTCGCCAGCGCCTACCGGATTCCGCTGGCAACGCTCAAGGGCTGGGAACAAGGTCGCCGTCAGCCCGACGCTACCGCCAGCGCCTATCTCAGCGTGATCGCTCATCTGCCCCGCGAGACCCGCGACGTGCTGTGCGCGGCGTGACCGTTCGGGTTCATTGCCGGGATCGGGAAGGGGTTACGATGCCATCCGCGCTCGCTTGATCGCGGCGGGGGCGGGGTTGGTGATTGCGGGGACGGGTTATTAAATTCACCTACGTACAGTTCCAGGGACACCAGTTCCAGCAGTTCCAGGGACACAATACTTCAGCAGTTCCAGGAAGTTCCAGGGACACAATACTGAATAGACCCTCGCTTGTTTCTCGGCTACGGGCGAGCCTATGGCTCGCCTTGCCCGCATCGTCATTCCCGGCGTCGCGCATCATGTGACCCAGCGGGGTAATCGACGGTTGCCGATCTTTTTCGGCGACGACGACCGGGCCGCGTATCTGGCGCTGATCGCAGCGGGGTGTGCGGCGCAGGGCGTGCGCTGTCTGGCCTGGTGCCTGATGGACAATCACGTTCACCTGATCCTCGTGCCCGATGCCGCCGATGGCCTGCGCGCCGCCATCGCAGAGGCGCACCGGCGCTACACCCGCCGCATCAATTTTCGCGAAGGCTGGCGCGGCTATCTGTTCCAGGGGCGCTTCGCCAGCTATCCGATGGACGACGCGCATCTGATGGCTGCGGTGCGCTATGTCGAGAACAACCCAGTGGCCGCAGGGTTGGTACGCGAGGCGGGCGACTGGCGCTGGTCGAGCGCGCGCGCGCACCTGGCCGCCAAGCGCACGCCCAGCGATCGGTTGACCGATGTGGCGGCGCTGGGCCACCACGTCGGCAACTGGCGGGCGATGCTGCGGGTGGGGCTCGAGGCGATGGACAGCAGTGAGACAGTGGAGACGATCGAGGCCCGGCTACGCACCGGCCGTCCGCTGGCGGACCCTGAATGGATCACCGAGATGGAACAGAAGATCAAGCGCAAGCTCGCCCCGGCCAAACCCGGCCCCAAGCCAAAGCCGAGGGATTGAGTATTGTGTCCCCGGAACTTGTCACCGTAATTCCGATACTCTCAAGAATACGGTGTTGAATATAAACTGTATTTGAAGCCCCTGAAGTAAGGAGTTCAGATGTTTGAAATTTTTATTTGGCTGATGGTGAGCGACCGTCGACAACATCATTGGGAACCGATGTCCTTTTCTGAAGCAGACGAACAACGTATGGATGTTGAACTCGATTTTGAACCTGAGCGATTGCGCGATAAGGTGCGTCTAGCAAGTGCATATGCGGGACTGAGTTTTGATGTTCTGACCTTGCGGGATACATATGCTGGCGTAGCTGTGTCGGCGGGTTTTGGACGCAATCATGCGTTGCCGACCGGCACTGAACGGCAATTTCTGGAGCATTTGGCATCCTCGGCGCCGACAACGTACGGAGTCATTTACACTCGCGACAGCGACGAGGGTGACGTTCATGGCGAATTTAAAGTAATCAAGCTCGCGAACCAACAAATTTCTGAAACATTTGAAATATTGGTTCCAAATGTTGCAAATACATGACGAACTACGGTGATGGTGTGGATTACGGTGACAGTGCACTTAATTGACAAATTTTGGGCATTCGTTAGCCAAAAGAGATGGCCCGGCTTGCTCGATATGTATTGCCCGGGGTTCCGCACCATGTGACGCAGCGGGGCAACGGACGGCAACAAACCTTCTTCGGGGAGGCGGACTATGCGGCATATCGCGATCTGCTGGGGGTGCATTGTGCCGCGCATGGGGTTGCCGTGTGGAGCTGGGTGCTGATGCCAAATCACGTTCATCTGGTGCTGGTTCCCGATCATGTTGATGCCCTGCGCGCCGCGCTCTCGAAGGTGCACCGTGCCTATGCCGGGCGCATCCACGCGCGCGAGCAGCGGACGGGTCATTTCTGGCAGGGGCGGTTCGGATGTGTTGCGATGGACGAAGCGCATCTGCTTGCGGCGTTGCGCTATGCCGCGTTGAATCCGGTGCGCGCACGTCTGGCCGCGCGGGCGCAGGACTGGCGCTGGTCAAGCGTTCACGCGCTGCTCGATCCGGCGCGCGGCGACGGCATTACCGCAACGGACCCGGTGCTGGAGCGGGTGCCGGACGTTGCAGCCTTGCTTGAGACGGGCGAGGACGCGGGCCTGTCATCCTCGTTGCGACGCGCCGAAAGTGTCGGCAGGCCATTGGGGAACAGCGCCTTTCTCGACCGGGTCGAGGCCGTTCTCGGACGCAATCCCAAACCGCGAAAACGCTGCCCTCAAGCAACTGTCAATTAAGTACACTGTCACCGTAATTCGTCCCTACGCCCCTTGACGGCCGCCGCCGAGAAGCGGGCGGTCGCCCTGCCCCGGCGTGCAGACATTCCGCTGAAATCGTGCGGATGGGTGGCGCTGCGCACGCACGTCGGCTAGGCTAAACCGCGACGCGCGGCCTGCATCCGCGCGCCTTAGTTCAGTCCGTTTTCTAAAGAGCCTAGACCACTCCATGCCCGCCTTCCCTGCTCTCGCCCGCGACGCCAAACTATGACGATTGCGAAAAGCCTCGCCGATGCAGCTGCGCAGATCATCGCCGCCGGGCGGTGGCTCGACACCAAGGGCTGGGCGCCGGCCACCGCTGGCAATTATTCGATGCGGCTGGCCGATGGCAGCTTCGCGATCACCGTGTCGGGCTGGCACAAGGGGCGGCTGACCGAGGACGGCGTGATGCGCGTCGATGCCGATGGGCGCTCGCTCGACGGCAAGAAGCCCTCGGCTGAAACCGCGCTGCACATGGCGCTCTATGCGCGCTTCCCCGCCGTCAACGCCGTGCTCCACAGCCATTCGCCCGAGGCCGTCGGCATGAGTCGCGCTTATGCCGGTGCGCCCGCCTACACGCTGGCGGGGCATGAGATGCTGAAGGTGCTGCCCGGCTTCACCACGCATGACGCCGCGTTCGACTTGCCGATCGTCGACAACAGCCAGGACATGGCCGACATCATCGGTGCGCTGGCGCCCGCGATGCTGGCGGAATCGCCGCCGCCCGCCTATCTTATTCGCGGGCACGGCCTTTATGGCTGGGGCCGCGACATGGCCGAGGCCGAGCGCGTGATCGAAGGCGTCGAATGGATGGTCGCCGCCGAACTCGCCGAGGCGCGTTTCCGGGAGAGCATGCGATGAGCCATTTGCAGATTTTCGGCGACAGCGACGCGAATGCCTTGCTGATGGAAACGGGTGATCCCGAACGGATCGCGCTCGAACTCGCGGGCATTGGCGTGCGGTTCGAACGCTGGCCGACGCGGCCCGTCGCGAGCGCCGACGAGGTGCTGACGGCTTATGCAGCGGAGATCGAGAAGCTGGTCGCGGCGGATGGCTATCAGTCGATCGACGTGATGGGCGTGACGCCCGACCACCCCGAGCGCGCGACGATCCGCACCAAATTCCTGTCCGAACACACCCATGCCGAGGACGAAATCCGCTTCTTCGTCGATGGCGAAGGGCTGTTCACGCTCCACGAAGGCGGCCGGGTGTTCAACATGCTGTGCACCAAGGGCGACCTGATTTCGGTGCCTGCGGGCATGCGGCACTGGTTCGACATGGGGGCGGCGCCGAAGTTCACCGTGATCCGCCTGTTCCTCAATCCCGACGGCTGGATCGCGCAGTTCACCGGCGACGACATTGCGACGCGCTTCCCCCGGCTCGAGCGCGCCGACGCGTGACGAAAGCGATTGTCACTGACATCGAGGGGACGACGTCGTCGATCTCCTTCGTCGCCGACATACTGTTTCCTTATGCGCGGGCGCGGCTAGGCAGTTATTGCGCCGCGCATCATGAGGAAGTCGCGCCGATCCTCACCGAGGTGCAGGCAATCGAACCCGGCGATCCGATCGCGACAATGACGCGCTGGATCGACGAGGATCGCAAGATCACGCCGCTCAAGACTTTGCAGGGGCTGATCTGGGACGCGGGCTTTCGCGAGGGCGCGTTCAAGGGGCATGTCTATCCCGATGCGGTGGCGGGCTTGCGGCGCTGGCATGCGGCGGGGCTGAAGCTTTATGTTTTCTCAAGCGGGTCGGTGGCGGCGCAGAAGCTGATCTTCGGCTTCAGCGAGGCGGGCGATTTGACCCCGCTCTTCTCGGGCTATTTCGATACGACGACCGGGCCGAAGCGTGAGGCGGTCGCTTACACGCGGATTGCCGAGGCGATCGGGTTGCCGGTTGGCGAGATACTGTTCCTGTCCGACGTGGCGGCGGAAACCGATGCGGCGAAAGCAGCGGGGATGCGGGCGCTGCTGATCGATCGCGCGGGTGGCGCGGCGGATATTGCAAGCTTCGACGAGATCGAATTTTAGGACCAGCCTTTCCCCGTTCGCCCTGAGCTTGTCGAAGGGCCGTCTTTCTTCCCCCCCCGCTGCGAGAAGAAGAACGGTGCTTCGACAAGCTCAGCACGAACGCGGACTTACGTGAGACGCTAGACTATGAAACTCAACGGCACCCACACCCGATCGATCATGCGCACCGATGATGGCAAGGGCGCGCGGATTCTCGACCAGCGCGACTTGCCGTGGAAAGTCACCTGGGTCGAGCTGCGCGACGCCGCCACTGCCGAGCGCGCGATCCGCGAGATGTGGACGCGCGGGGCGCCGCTCATCGGGGCGACGGCGGCGTATGGGCTGGCGCTGGCGCTCGCCGAGGATGCGTCGGACGCGGGGCTGGAGGCGGCGCACAAATTCCTGCTCGAAGCGCGCCCGACGGCAGTCAACCTGCGCTGGGCTTTGGATGATGTCGCCGCCCACGTCCGGCCCCTGCCCGTCGCCGAGCGGGCCGAAGCCGCCTTCGCGCGCGCCGACACGATCGCCGATGACGACGCCGCGATGAGCGAAGCGATCGGCGGGCACGGCCTCGACATCCTGCGCGATCTCCACGCGAAACACCCCGACCGCCCGCTCAATATCCTCACGCATTGCAACGCGGGCTGGCTGGCGACGGTCGATTACGGCACCGCGACCGCGCCGATCTACATGGCGCATGACGCGGGGATTCCGGTGCATGTCTGGGTCGACGAGACGCGCCCGCGCAACCAGGGCGCGCTGCTCACCGCGTTCGAACTCGCGAGCCACGGCGTGCCGCACACGGTGATCGTCGATAACGCGGGCGGCCATCTGATGATGAACGGCCAGGTCGACATGGTGATCGTCGGCACCGACCGGGTGGCGGCCAACGGCGACGTCTGCAACAAGATCGGCACCTATCTGAAGGCGCTGGCGGCCAAGGACAATGACATCCCCTTCTACGTGGCCCTGCCGAGCACGACCTTCGACGCGACCACCCCCACCGGCGCCGACGTGCCGATCGAGGAACGCTCGGGCGAGGAAGTGACGCACGTCCAGGGCGAAAGCGGCGCGATGCGGGTGACGGCCTCGGACGCGGCGAACCCGGCGTTCGATGTGACGCCTGCGCGGCTGGTGACGGGGTATATTACCGAGAAGGGCGTGAGCGCGACGATTTGAATTAAAGGAGAAAATATAAAGTGACAAAAAGAACAAGCGCAATGGTAATTGCGGCGGCGCTTTCTGCGATATGTGTGCTTTTGTTTTTGTTATATTATGATCATATTTTTGCTAAGTCGAGCATCCAAAAATATTCTCGGATAGGTGACCGCATTAACGTCGAGGGAGCTACTAATGTCTGGTTTCATCATGACAAGGGTATTGATGTTACTGAGCTCATCACACTTACAGAGACTCCGGACGATTTCATAAATCTGCGCAAATCGTTGAAATGCAGGACTGTTCCCAAAAATAGATCGTATTTATATCTCGCTGGCCGCGCCCAATTATGGTGGTGGAGTCTAAGTAAAAATATCGATGACAAGTTCGAATGTGATGTTGGGAATGCGTTTATTGATGGAGCGATTGAAAATATTTCCAAACGACAGGTACGTGTTTGGATGGTGGTTTATACAATGTAGCTTAGACCGCCCGCTATTTATCAATTGTGGCATCACCGACCAAGCGCTGACGCAGGATGATCAGGCCCGCGCCAACTGAAAATCTCCCATCCCCTGGAAGGAAGGGGTTGGAGGTGGGTTGCTCTCGGCAGGTCCCGCCGTCAGAATTTCGCGATTCCCCACCGCCCGTCAAACCTTCACCTCGCCGCCGTCCTCGCCGTCCCAGTAATGCACCCGCGCGGCGTGGACCTTGATCAGGATCAGCCCGGGCGTATCGATGCCCTGTTCGAACCAGCGTTCGAACCCTTCCTGCCAATGCCGCGCGAACACCGCCTTGTCGCGGATCAGTTCCGCCCGGCCCGCGATGCCGATGAACAGCGGCGGCTTGCCGAGCAGTCCCTTGCCGCCGGTGAGGGTCAGCCCGACCTGCGGATCGGCGGCGATGTCGCTGATCGTAAGCGCCGAATCATAGGAGAAGAAGTACGAATCGCCGCCATAATCGACGTCGCGGTTGTTGCTCATCGGCCGCGCGGCGATCGCGCCATTGTCGGTGCGGGTGGAGAGCATCGCGAAGTCGATGTCGCGCATCTTTTCGGACAGGTCGGCAAGCGTCATTTCGGCCATCGGGCAATCTCCGGTGCAGGGGGGGCATAGCCGCCCGGCTGTGGGGGAGAAACCGCGAGCGTGCGATCGGTTCCGCGCTAAGGTCGCCGCGCCATCCGTTCCAGCGCCGCGTCGATCGTCTCATCCACCTTCGCAAAGCATAGCCGCACCACGTTCGTCACGGCGTCCTGCGCGTAGAAGGCGCTGACCGGGATCGCCGCCACACCGCGTTCCTCGACCAGCCACTCGCAAAACGCCACGTCGCCCATCGCGATGCCGCTAACCGCTAGGTCGATCGACAGGAAGTACGTCGCCGCACTCGGCAACACGCGGTAGCCGCTCGCCGTCAGCCCCGCCGCCAGCCGGTCGCGCGATCGCGCGAACCCGGCGCGCATCCCCTCGAAATACCCCACGTCCTTGCCCAGCCCATAGGCCGCGGCCGCTTGCAGATTGGGCGGCGTGGTGAAGGTCAGGAACTGGTGCGCCTTGGCGATCACGCTCGACAGCGCGGGCGCGGCGCACAACCAGCCGACTTTCCACCCGGTGAGCGAGAAGATCTTGCCCGCCGAGCCGATCTTGACGCACCGCTCGCGCATCCCCTGCTCGGCCATCAGCGAGCTATGGGCGCGGCCGTCGAACACGACATGCTCCCACACTTCGTCGCAGATCGCGATCAGGTCGCGCTCGATGCAGAAGTCGGCGAGCAGCTTGCGCTCAGCCGCGCTCGCCATCGTTGCGGTCGGGTTGAGCGGGTCGTTGAACAGGATCAGCTTGGTCCGGGGCGACGCCGCGCGCTCCAGCGCTTCGCGCGTGATCCGCCACTCGGGCGGCTCCAATCGCACGAAGCGCGCGACGCCCCCTGCCCGCTCGACCAGCGGCAGATAGGCGTCGTACATCGGCTGGAACAGGATCACTTCGTCGCCGGGCGAGACCAGCGCGAAGATCGCCGCCGCCAGCGCCTCGGTCGCGCCCGAGGTGACGATCACTTCACTCGCGTCGAGGTCCAGCCCCTGATGCGCGGCATAATGATCCGCCACCGCTTGTCGCAGCACCGGCAAGCCCGCCATCGGCGGATATTGGTTCGACTCACCCAGCAGCGCGCGCGCGGCTTCCTGCAACACGTCGGCAGGCCCTTTGCCGTCGGGAAAGCCCTGCCCGAGATTGATCGCACCCGTCGCCCGCGCGCGCGCCGACATCGCTTCGAAAACCGTGGTGCCGAGCCGCGCGTATACAGGGTTCATCGGGGCGGCTGACCTCAACTGGGGACCCGGAAATGGTGGACAGGGTAGGGTTCGAACCTACGTAGGAGAAACTCCGGCAGATTTACAGTCTGCTGCCTTTAACCACTCGGCCACCTGTCCAGAGGCGCCAAAAGCGAGGCGGCTCAATGCCTATCTCGCATGGCCCTGTCAACGCCGCTTGCGCTTCATCCGATGCCCGCATAACCCTGCCGCAACTTTGTTGCTCGAAAGGGGATTTGATGCGTTCGTTGCTGCTCGCCGCTGCGGCCTTTGTGATTGCCGCGCCCGCGCTCGCCCAGTCGGTTGACCGCAATGTCGTCAACCAGATCATCGATCAGGGCATCAACCACAGCGAAGTGATGCCGACCGCCGAATATCTGTCGGACGTGATCGGCGCGCGCGTCACCAATTCGCCCGGCATGCGCAAGGCCGAGGAGTGGACGCAGAGCCGGTTCAAGGCCTGGGGCCTGACCAACGTCCATAAGGAAGGCTTCGATTTCGGCCGCGGCTGGTGGATCGAGCGGTCGAGCGTGCGGATGGTCGGCCCCCGCCCGCTCCAGCTCACCGCGATCCCGATCGCGTGGACGCCGGGTACCAATGGCCCGCTGACCGCCCCCGTCATCGTCGCGCCGATCGCCAAGCTCAGCGATTTCGACAAGTGGAAGGGCAAGCTCAGCGGCAAGATCGTGATGCTCACGCTCCCCGGCACCGGCAATGAGCCGACCACCGCGCCGTTCCAGCGCTATACCGGCGAGGAGCTTGCCAAGCTCGATCAGTTCCAGCAGCCGCGTTACGACCCTGAAGGCGCCGACCGCCGCATGAAGCGGCTCGACTTTGCGAAGAAGCTCGACGCGTTCCTGAAGGCCGAAGGCGCCGTCGCCTGGGTGCAGAAGTCGCGGCTCGACGGCAAGCTGATCCACGGCGAAGGCTATTTGTTTGGCGCGGGCGATACCCCCGCGCTGCCCGGCGTCGAGATTGCGGCAGAGGATTACCGCCGCCTTGCGCGGCTGACCAAGATCGGCATGGCGCCGACGCTCGAAATCGACAGCAAGGTGCATTTCGAGGATGGCGACACGCAGGCCTATAACATCATCGCCGAAATCCCCGGCAGTGACCCCAAGGCGGGGTACGTCATGGCCGGCGCGCATCTCGATTCATGGCACGCCGCCGATGGCGCCGCCGATAATGGTGCGGGCACCGCGATGATTATGGAAGCCGCGCGCATCATCGCCGCGACCGGTATCAAGCCCAAGCGCACGATCCGCTTTGCGCTCTGGGCGGGCGAGGAACAGGGCCTGCTCGGCAGCCTGGCTTATGTCGAGCAGCATCTGGCGACGCGCGGCAGCCCCAGCGACGCCAAGACGACGGGGATGAAGCGCTTCTACGGCTGGAACGATCGCTGGCCGATCACGCCCAAGCCCGGCTATGCCGAGCTTGCGGCCTATTTCAACATCGACAATGGCTCGGGCAAGCTGCGCGGCATTTATGCCGAAAACAACCCGGCGGTGGTGCCGATCTTCCGCGACTGGCTCGCGCCCTTTGCCTCGATGGGCGCGACCAATGTCGCGATCCAGAAGACCGGCGGCACCGACCACGTCTTCCTGCAGGCGATCGGCTTGCAGGGCTTCCAGTTCATCCAGGATCCGCTCGATTATTTCCCGCGCATCCACCACACCAGCGCCGACACCTTCGATCACCTGAAGGGTGACGACATGCGCCAGGCATCGACGATCCTCGCGAGCTTCCTCGTCAACGCCGCGAACGCTGACAAGCCGCTGCCCAAGCCGCCGCTACCGACCAAGCCCGCCGTCACCGATCCCTATGCGATCACCAATGACGATGACTGAGCGCGCCCGTGGCTAAGCGTGGTCATCGCCCTTCGCAGGCCGTTGGTAACCGCCCCCGCTTCTGGGGGCGGCACGCCGTTTATGCAGCACTCGACAACCCCGAACGTACCGTCCGCAAGCTATGGATTACGCACGAAGCCGCCACCGCGATCGTGATGCCCAAGGACGTGCCGACGGTCTACGCCGAGGTCGCCGATCTCGCGCGGCTGGTGCCGAGCGACGCCCCGCATCAGGGGATCGTGTGCGAAGCCGATCCGCTCGAGGACATCTGGCTCGGCGACCTGATCGAACAGGGCCGCGACGACGACCGCCCGCTGATCGTGCTCGATCAGGTGACCGACCCGCATAATGTCGGCGCGGTGCTGCGATCAGCGGCGGCCTTCAATGCGCTTGGTATCGTCACGCAGGACCGGCATGCGCCGCCCGAATCGGGGACGGTCGCGCGCGCTGCCTCGGGCGCGCTCGAAGTCGTGCCGTGGGTGCGCGTCGTCAATCTCGCGCGTGCGCTCGATGAGATTGCCGAGGCGCAATATTGGCGGATCGGGCTGACCGGCGAAGCCAAGGTCACGCTTGCCGACTCGCTCAAAGGCGGCGGCAAGACCTGCCTCGTGCTCGGGGCCGAGGGCGAAGGCATGCGCCAGAATACCGAAGCCCACTGCGACGTCCTCGCGCGGCTGCCCATCTCTAACAAGGTCGAAAGCCTGAACGTTTCGAATGCAGCAGCAATTGCGCTATATGCGGTGGCGACACGGGGAGACTGAAGGGGGAGCCTGCCAATGCGTGCGCGCCTGATTGCCGTTCTGCTGCTCCCCTTCCTGCTCGCGAGCTGCGTGCTGACGCCGGGCAAGTTCACCTCGATGCTGACGATCAACGCCGACCGCAGCTTCGCGTTCAGCTATGTCGGCGAAGTGATCGCGGTCGACGCGGGCGATGGGCTGAAGGGGCTGGAGGATCTGAAACCCTCGACCGAGGACGGCGACAAGAAATCCGCCGACACCGAAGCCAAGCAGGCCGCAAAAAAGGCCGCTGCCAAGGCCGAAGCCGAAAAGCGCAACCGCGCGATTGCCGCCGCACTCACCAAGGAAGCGGGCTATCGCAAGGTGGTCTATCTGGGCGAGGGCAAGTTCATGATCGATTACGCGGTCAAAGGTGTGCTGACCTATGGCTTCAACTGGCCGTACAACCTCGACGGCGAAGTGATTTTCCCCTTCGTGTCGATCGAGCTGCGCCAGGGCGGCGTGGTCCGCGTGAAGGCGCCGGCGTTCGGCAATGAAGGGTCGAAATCGGTTCCCGGGCTGTCGCAAGCCGGCGGCATCGGTGCCCCCGACATGGCGAGCAACCTCGACGGCGTCTTCACGCTCGACACCGATGCCGAGATCGTCAGCCAGAATGAGGAAAGCGGCGTGCAGACCACGGGCGCGCGCAAGCGGATCGTGTGGAAGGCGACGCCTTCACTGAAGCAGGCGCCGACGGCGGTGCTGAGGTTGGCGGCGCTGGCGCCTTAAAGCAACTTGTGATCAAACGAACTCACTTAAGCCCCTCCCCTTCAGGGGAGGGGTTGGGGTGGGGGATCTCCACCCGCGCAGCGCTTGCGGACAGGCCCCACCCCTGTCCCCTCCCCTGAAGGGGAGGGGTGAATTGGGTGTAGTCACAAACCGCTCCCAAATCTTGTCATTTGGTAACGACCCGTTCGTTTCGAGCGAAGTCGAGAAACAGGCGTCTCGCGATTCGCACCGTGTCTCGACTTCGCTCGACACTAACGGGAAGGGATTCGAGTCACCTCATCGGCATTCCGATTGGGAAGCCCCTCTCAATCCTCCGCCGCCACCCGCACCTTCAGCCCGTCGAGCGCGTCGGTGAACGGGATCTGGCACGACAGCCGCGAATATTGGTCGCGGTCGGAGGTCGAATCGAGCAGATCGTCCTCGTCGGGGCTCATTTTCGGCAGTTTGGCCGCAAACTCCGGGTCGACATGGACGTGGCAGGTCGCGCAGCT
>NZ_JAIEPC010000033.1 GCF_019749955.1 Sphingomonas sp. | reverse complement strand
ACATAGCTTGCATGGTGGGCCCGTCGGGATTCGAACCCGAGACCTACAGATTAAAAGTCCGTTGCTCTACCGACTGAGCTACGGGCCCGCACCGTGCGCGGTTCTGGCCGCGAAGGGCTGCGCGTTAGGATGGACGCCGCTTGCGGTCAATGGCGCACAACTGCCGTATCGTGCGCCCGGTCAGCGGATCGCGCCAGTCAGCGGCGATCTGGGCCAGCGGGGCGAGCACGAAGCGGCGCCCTCGAAACGCGGCATGCGGGATGACCAGCCCCGGCGATGCCCAGGCACCCCCGGACCACAGGATGATGTCGAGATCGATCACGCGCGCGCCCCAACGGCGACCGGGTCGCCGACCAAAGGCGTGCTCGATCGCTTTCAGCCGCGCGAGCAGCTCGGGCGGGGGCTCGTCGCTGTCGATGATCGCGGCCTGGTTGGCAAAGCGGCGGGACGAGGGGCCGACGGACGCCGTGATCATCACGCGCGATACCGCACGCACCCCGCCGATGGCGATAAGCGCGGCAGCCAGTTCGTCTTCGGGGCGCCCGTGACGACCGCGCCGGTTGGAGCCGAGCGCGATGGCGTAGCGGGCCAGAGGATTGCTTGTCGGCGCCATTGCCCCGGCCTATCGCCGGGGGATGTCTGCGCCAAGCCCGTTCACCGCCGCAGCGCCGCCGCGCGACTGCCCCCGCTGCCCGCGCCTCGTCGAATTCCGGGAGGTTTTGCGGGTCGACCAGCCCGAGTGGTGGAACGCGCCCGTCCCGGCGATCGGCGATCCCGATGCGTGGCTGTTGGTTGTCGGCCTGGCCCCCGGCAAGCACGGCGCCAATCGCACCGGCCGCCCCTTCACGGGTGATGCGGCGGGGGCGCTGCTGTTCGCGACGCTCGGCAAATTCGGGCTGGCTGTCGTGCCGGACGAAGGCGACGCGCAGCTCATCGGCGTGGCGATCGACAATGCGGTCAAATGCCTGCCGCCGGGTAACCGCCCAACACCCGAGGAACGCAGGGCTTGCCGCCCCTTCCTCGGAGACACGCTCGCGGCCTTGCCAAAGCTTCAGGTCGTCATCGCGCTCGGCGAGATCGCGCACCAATCATGCGTGAAGGCGCTCGGCGGCAAGCTGCCCAAGACGCCGTTCGCGCATCTGGCTGAACACCGCATCCCCAGCGCCCCGACCCTGATCGACAGCTATCATTGCAGCCAACTCAACCAGAACACCGGGCGGCTGACGACCGAGATGTTCGAAGCCGTTTTTGCCCGCGCGCTTGCGCTCAAGGGCTGACGCTGAACCGCGTGATCGTAAGGGGACCGCCGACGCTCATCACTGGCATCTCAACACCTGCGGGATTGGCCCAGCTGCAAATATTTGCTACGCAAGCCCAAGTTAGCGAAGGGAATTACCGATGCGCAACTTGTTGATCCTCGCCATCCTCGTCGCCACGCCCGTTGGCGCGCAGAACGCACCGAAGCCGCAGCTCGGGAAAGCTGATTGCCGATCCGCCAGCGCGCAGCGGGTTGATGGTACGCGCGTCGCGGGGCCGCAACGGCTCGACCAACTGCCCGATGCGAAACTGTTCCGCGCGGTCGATTATCGTGAGGGCGGCTGCTCCAAGCCGATCATGGTCAACCGCACCCTTCGCCGATAAGGCACAACGGCGGTCGCGGTGCGCCGGACGGAGCGGGATCAGATATCCTGTACCAACCGCCCGTAAAGCTCCGGGCGGCGATCGCGGAAGAAGCCGAAGGCGGCGCGGTGGCGCTTGACGCGGTCGAGGTCGAGCGTCGCGATGATCACCCCTTCCTCGTCGCGGCCAAGTTCTGCGAGAATGTCCCCGCGCTCGTCGGTGATGAAGCTGGTGCCGTAGAAAATCTGGCCATGTTCGTTGCCGATGCGATTGGCGGCAACCACCGGCACGACGTTCGACACCGCATGGCCCACCATTGCCCGGCGCCACAGCCGCGCGGTGTCGAGGCCCTCGTCATGCGGCTCGCTGCCGATGGCGGTGGGGTAGAACAGCACCTGCGCGCCCATCAGCATCATCGCGCGCGCGGTTTCGGGATACCATTGGTCCCAGCACACCCCAACGCCAAGCGTCGTCCCTGCCCCTGACCAGACCTTGAAGCCGGTGTTGCCCGGGCGGAAATAGAATTTTTCCTCATAGCCGGGGCCGTCGGGGATATGGCTCTTGCGATAGACGCCTTGGACGGCGCCATCAGGGCCGATCATCGCGAGGCTGTTGTAGTAATGCGGGCCATCGTCTTCGAAAAAACTGGTCGGGATCGTGACGTTCAGTTCGGCGGCGAGCGCCTGCATCGCCAGTACCGAGGCATGCTCGGTGACAGGCTTGGCGGTCGCGAACAGCCCCTCATCCTCGACGCGGCAGAAATATTCGCCCTCGAACAATTCGGGCGGCAGGATCACTTGCGCCCCTCTGCCCGCTGCCTCGCGCACCCCGGCGCTGACCTTGGCGATGTTGTCGGCGATGTCGTTCGAGAAGCCGAGCTGGAGCGCGGCAACAGTGATCTCGGTCATGCGGGTCCTTCAGCCGGGAATCTGCTGGCTGATGCAGTGGAAGCTGCCCCCGCCAGTGAGGATATGGTCGGCACGCAGGCCGACGACGTTGCGCGTCGGGAAAATCTCCGCGAACGCGGCGACCGCCGCTTCGTCATCGGGCGCGCCATAGATCGGCACGACGACGCTCGCATTGCCGATGTAGAAATTCATATAGCTCGCCGGCACGATTTCCTCATCGCGCAGGATGCGCCCCGGCGAGGGCACGCGCACCAGCTCGACATCGGCGCCCGAGAAGCGCACGCGCTCGGCGGCGAGCTGATAGACGCGCCAATTGGGGTCATTCTCCGCCCCTTCGGGAATCGCCAGCCGGCCCGGCGCCACGAAGCGCGCGATATTGTCGACATGGCCGTCGGTGTGATCGTTGAGCAGCCCGTTGCCGAGCCAGATCACCTGCGAAAAGCCCAAATCCTGCTTCAGCCGCTGGACGATATCGTCGCGGCCCAGGCCTGGATTGCGGTTGTAGTTGAGCAGGCATTGCTCGGTGGTGACGACCAGACCCGTGCCATCGCCGTCGATCGCGCCGCCTTCGAGGATCCAGTCGCACGCCTCGGCCTCGATCCGGCGCGATTTCGCGAGCCGTTCGCCGATCGTGTCGTCGCCGGGCAGATCATATTTGCCGCCCCAGCCATTGAAACCGAACAGCCGCGCTTCGGTCTTCGACACCATGATCGGCCCGGTATCGCGCAGCCAGATATCGCCGAACGGCTCGAGCAGCACGTCGGCAAAAGGCGCCAGCTTCGACGCCGCGTCCGCCGCATCGGCATCGGCGGCGACGAGGATGACCTTCTCCCCCGCGCCGTCAGCATGCACGGCGCTGGCAAAGGCCACCACTTCGGCCCGCGCAGGTTCGATATCGTCGAGCCACAGTTCGGCGTGGCTCGGAAAGCCGATCCACACGGCCTTGTGGTGCGCCCATTCGGCGGGCGGGATCAGCTTCGCCACGGATCGCTCCCTTATTTGCCGCTGCGCTGTTTGTCGCGCACGCTGCGGAATTCGCTCGTCTTATACCAGTTCGGCCAGCTTTTGCCCTGCGCCAATTGCCGACCCAAGCCGTAATAGACGGTCAGATCCTGCACCGCACCCGACCAATCCCATGACGCATCATATTCGTCCTGCGGCTTGTGATAGCGGTTGGTGACATAATCTTCGGCCGCTTTGTGCCCCGCCGCGACGCCGCCCTGGACGAGGTCTTCGCCCGATCCGGCATCGAGCATCGGCACGCCGAGCTTGGCGAAGCTGAAATGGTCCGAGCGGAAATAGCCGCCGCGCTCGGGATTGGGCTCGGGCTTGATCACCCGGTTCTGCGCCGCGACGAAGGGCTTTACCAGATCCTCGAGCTCGGACTTGCCCGCGCCCGTCACCACAAAGTCCTTCACCGCGCCGCGCACATTGAGTGAATCCATATTCACCCCGCCAACGGTGCGCGCGAGCGGATAGACCGGATGCTCGGCATAATATTGCGAGCCGAGCAGCCCCGATTCCTCCGCCGTCACCGCGAGGAAAGCGACCGAGCGCGCGGCGGGGCCAGCCTTGGCATGCGCCTGTGCAAGCGCGATCAGTCCGGCGATGCCGCTCGCATTATCGACCGCGCCATTGCAGATGCCGTCGCCCTTGACCGGCGTGCAACGGCCCAGATGATCCCAATGCGCGGTGTAGAGGACAAAGTCCTTTGGCGCGGTCTTGCCCGGCAGCACGCCGATCACATTCTTCGACTTCTGCCGCTTGATCGTCGCGGTCATCGACACCGATGCCTTCAGCCCGAGCGGTACGGCCTTGAAGCCCTTGACCTTGGCGGCCTCGCTCAGGCTTGCGAAATCCTTGCCCACGCTGGCAAACACGCGCTTGGCGGCTTCCAATTGCATCCAGCCAATCGCCGCGCTCTGATCGAGATGATCGCCCGGCACATCGAGTTCGAGCGAGGGCCGGGTGTTGCTCGATTCGACCACGCCCCAGCCGTAAGCGGCGGGCTCGGTATCGTGGACGATGATCGCCGCCGCCGCTCCCTGCCGCGCGGCTTCCTCATATTTGTAGGTCCAGCGGCCATAATAGGTCATCGCGCGACCTTCAAACAGGCCATCGCGCCCCGGCGTTTGCCAGTCGGGGTCGTTGACCAGAATGATCACCGTCTTGCCGCGCACATCGACCCCGGCATAATCGTTCCAGCCGCGTTCGGGCGCGTTGATGCCATAGCCGACGAAAACGACCTCGCTGTCCTTGACCGCGATCTGCGGCAGCACGCGGTAGCTGCGCACAACCATGTCGGTATTGGGCGCCAGGCTCACGGTCGCGCTGCCGCCGACGAACACCATTGGGCTGATGTTGGCGAAGGTCGATTCGACCATCGGCACATCCTGCGTCCAGCTGCCCTTGTTGCCGGGTTTCAGCCCCGCCGCCTTCATCTGCGCGATGATATAGGCGACGGTCTTCTCTTCGGCCGGGGTCGTCGGCGCGCGGCCTTCATAGGCGTCGGAGGAAAGCTCCTTGTCGACGGACTTCAGCGTTTGGACGGAGATTTGCGGGCTCGAGGCGGCGGCGGAGACGAGCGCGAACGGCAGCAGGCAAACAATGGGCGCACGCATCGCGGCTCTCCGGAAAAGGGGGTGGATCACGCGCGCTTTTTGGCAGGACGGCACGCAGGGCGCAAGCGAGCGCACCTGCCGAGATATTTCGCGCCAACCGCTTGATATGTCGGATTTGGCTCGGCATCGTCGCGCCGTCCGCTGCGGGGAAAGACTCATGATCAGGCTACTCTTCGCCGCATTGGCGCTCGTGTCGACGGCGGCCATTGCCGCGCCCAGCCCCGAAGCCATCGCCTTCGGCGCGCGCGAATCGGTCGAACAAGTCAGCCTTTCGCCCGACGGCAAGCACGTGGCCGTCGTCGCGCCCGCCGGGCCGCGCGGCAGCTATGTCTACGTTGTCAATCTGGAGGGCGATCCGGGCCTGAAACCGGTGATGCGATCGAGCGGCTCGCCCGATCGGCTGCAATTCTGTCGCTGGACGACCAATACCCGGCTGATCTGCGGCGTGTATTTCATCGCTTATGACGGGGACAGCAACACGAGCTTCTCGAGGCTGGTCGCGGTCAACAGCGACGGTAGCGACTTGAAAGTCTTGACCGCGCGGACCGGAGAAAACGCACTCCAGGCCAATTATCGCGGCGGCGAGGTGATCGACTGGCAGGTCGATGGCGATGAAGGCAAAGTGCTGATGACGCGGCAGTGGATACCCGAGGTGACGACGGGCTCGACGATCGGCCAGGATCGATCGGGCCTTGGCGTCGAACTGGTCGATACGCGTAGCTTGTCGCGTCGCATGGTTGAGGTGCCGCGCGATACCGCGGTCGCCTATATCTCGGATGGTCATGGCCAGGTCCGCATCATGGCGGCACGCCCGCGCGACTCGGCTGGCTATTTCGGCAACAAGACCAATTACCTGTACCGCAAGAAAGGCACCAAGGAATGGCTGCCGCTCGTGACCGAGACCTTCACGCCAGACGGGCTGGGCATCGGATTTCGCCCGGTTGCGGTCGATAGCGATCTGAATGTCGCTTATGGCTATGATGTGGAAAAAGGTCACACTGCGCTGTTCAAGATGGCGCTTGATGGCAGCATGAAGCAAGAGCTGGTGTTCGCCCGTCCTGATACCGATATCGACGATCTCGTCCAGATCGGCCGCCAGAATCGGGTGGTCGGCGCCAGCTTTGCCACCGATCGACGACAAAATGAAATGTTCGATCCAATGCTGCGACGCTTCGCCAACGGCATGGCGAAGGCAGTGCCGGACAAGCCGCTGGTGTCGATCGTCGACGCGAGCGCCGACGAACAAACGCTGCTGCTTTGGGCCGGCAGCGATTCCGACCCCGGTGTTTTCTACCTGTACACCCGCGCCGACAAGCATCTCACCGAATTGCTTCCCGTGCGATCGGAACTCGCGGCGCGCCAGCGCGCTTCGGTCAAACCGGTCAGCTACCCCGCCGCTGACGGCACGATGATTCCTGGATATCTCACTTTGCCCCCGGGCAGCGATGGCAAGAATCTGCCCGCGATCGTGCTGCCGCACGGTGGCCCGGCGGCGCGCGACGAATGGTCGTTCGACTGGCTGCCGCAATTTTTTGCCGCGCGCGGCTATGCCGTGCTGCAGCCGAATTATCGCGGATCGTCTGGCTATGGCGACGGCTGGTACCAGAAGAATGGCTTCAAGAGCTGGCGCGTCGCGATCGGCGATGTCAACGACGGCGGGCGCTGGCTGGAAAAGCAGGGCATCGCGGCGCCCGGCAAGCTGGCGATCGTCGGCTGGTCCTATGGCGGCTATGCCGCGCTGCAAAGCCCCGTGCTCGATCCCAATTTGTTCAAGGCGATTGTCGCCGTCGCGCCGGTGACCGACCTCGACATTTTGCGGCGCGAAAGCGAACATTATCTCAATTATTCGATTGTCGACAAATTCATCGGGAAGGGGCCGCATGTCGAGGAAGGATCGCCCGCCCGCCACGCGGCAGCGATTACGGCACCGGTGCTGCTGTTCCACGGCGATCAGGACCAGAATGTGGGGGTGCGCGAATCGCGCGTGATGGCATCGCGGCTGAAAAGCGCGGGGCGCGAGGTTGATTATGTCGAGTATAAGGGACTCGACCACCAGTTGGAGGATAGTGCTGTGCGCGCCGAAATGCTCGACCGCGCCGATTCGTTTCTGCGGCGCGTGCTGGCGATCAAGTAATCGGCCGCGCTGGCCAAAGACAGTGAAAAAGGCACTGTTCTGCAACGATAACGATCCCCGCAAACATGCCATCGCGCGGTTGTTTCGGCAGTGGACAGCGGCCAAAAAATGGGCCAGCTTGGGTTAAACAAAAGGGGGGAGCCGACCACATGGCAGAACCGTTTATCGCCGAAATTCGGATGATGTCGTTCAACTTCGCGCCCAAGGGTTGGGCGCTGTGCAATGGCCAGCTCCTGCCGATCAACCAGAACCAGGCATTGTTCTCGCTGCTCGGCACGACCTTTGGCGGCAATGGACAGACAAACTTCGCGCTGCCCAATCTTCAGGGGCGCACCCCGATCCACGTCGGCAACTCGCATACGCTGGGCGAAGTGGCCGGGACGCCGACGGTCACGCTGACCACCGCAAACCTGCCGCAGCATGTCCATAGCGCGACGGCGACCACCACGGGCGGCACGGTGGCCACGCCCAACAACAACCTGTTGGCGAGCTATCTGAACGGCTATGCCCCGTTGGCCACGCCGACGGTCCTCGCGCCGGGCTCCATCAGTTCGATTGGTGGTAGTCAAGCGCACGAAAACCGGCAGCCATTTCTGACGATCAACTTCTGCATTGCGCTGCAGGGCATTTTTCCGTCGCGGAACTGAGGGAGCAGACCAATGGCACAACCCTATGTTGGCGAAATTCGCATGTTCGGCGGAAACTTCGCCCCCGCTGGCTGGGAATTCTGCTCAGGCCAGCTTCTGTCGATTGCGGATAATGAAACGCTCTTCAACCTGATCGGCACGACCTATGGCGGCGACGGCCAGAACGTGTTCGCGCTGCCCGACTTGCGCGGTCGATTGCCGATCCATTTTGGCAGTGGTGGTGCGGGTTCGTATCAGCTAGCGGAGACCGGCGGCCTCGAGCAGGTGACGCTGACGGTCAACCAAATCCCGAACCACACGCATAACTTCCTCGCGGTCGCTGCCGCAGGCACATCGAACAATGCCACCAACAATCTCATCGCGGCCAGCCCGTCGGTCGATATGTTCGGCGGCATTTCGCCCGATGTGAACCTGAACGCGGCAGCCATCGCGCAAACGGGCGGCAATCAGCCGCATACCAATTTCCAGCCCTATCTGTGCGTGAACTTCATCATCTCGCTGTTCGGGATTTTCCCCAGCCCAAATTGAAGGACTGTCCGATGGATCCTTTTGTCGCGGAGATCCGCATCTTTCCGTTCAATTTCGCTCCCAAGGGCTGGGCTTGGTGCGATGGCCAGTTGTTGCCGATCTCCCAGAACACGGCGCTCTTCTCGCTGCTCGGCACCACTTATGGCGGCAATGGGCAATCTAACTTCGCGCTCCCTAATCTGCAGGGATCGGCGCCGATGCACCCGGGTCAAGGGCCGGGCCTGTCGCTGCACGATCTGGGTGAGGTCGGCGGTGTCGAGAATGTAACGCTGCTGCAAACCGAAATGCCTCAGCATAATCACACCATGCGCGCCAACAGTCAGGACCCCGCCGACGTGCAGGCGCCATCGCCGAGTGTCTTTCTCTCGTTGAGTTCCAAGGGGCGCGGCTATGCACCAGCGGCAGCCACGACACCCATGTCACCCCAGACGGTTGCCGTCACCGGGGGCAGCCAGCCCCACAATAATATGATGCCGTATCTGACGCTGTACTTTAACATTGCGATGCAGGGCGTCTTCCCGCCCCGGGGTTGAGGATCGTTACGCCGATTAGCGCAGGCGAACTGCCGGTCCCGGTTGCTGCCGGGATCGGCGTTTCCCTGCGCCTGATGACCGACGCCGATCTTGCCTTTGCCGCCCGGGTCTATGCTTCAACCCGATTCGAGGAGGTCGCCCAGACGGGCTGGCCGCAGCCCATGATCCACGCCTTTCTGACGCAGCAGCATGATGCCCAGCACGCGCATTACACCGCGCATTACCCCGGCATCATTCGCTATGCGATCCAGCACGCGGGTGCCGATGTTGGACGGCTATACCTGTATGAAGGCGCGAGCGACCTGCGCATTGTCGATATTGCCCTGCTCCCCGACGCGCGGGGCAGCGGCATCGGCGCGGCGCTGCTCAGCGATGTGATCGCTTACGCACAGGCGCGCGGGCTAACCGCGTCGATCCATGTCGAGCAGCAAAATCCGGCGCGACGGCTGTATCTGCGGTTGGGCTTCGTGTTCGAAAAGACCGCCAACGATATCTATGACTTGCTGATTCGCCACCCCGCGCCAGCGCCGGTCGATCAGTAGAACACGGCCTCATAGATCAAGCCGTCGGCCTCGGACGCAATCGGCACGATGAAGATGTCAACTGGCTCGGCGCCCGCTTCGGCAAACGCATAAATCGCCTGCGGCAGATAAGGTGCGCTGGGTCCGACGAATTCGAGCCGGAACGACCCACCGGGCCGTCCCGAATCGTTGAGCGGTTCAAACGCCCGCAGCGTCAGCGGCACGGCGCCGCCGTCGCCGAGCGCGACCTGATAGGTCGTGCCCAGCTTGTCGGCGAATTGGTCGTGCGTCAGCCCCGTCATGGGCAATCCTTAGCGCGAATAGAATTCGACGACCAGATTGGGTTCCATCTTCACCGGATAGGGCACTTCATCGAGCGTGGGGACGCGCGTGAAGGTCACCTTTGCCGCGCCATCGGGGGCGACATAATCGGGGATTTCGCGCTCGGCGAGCGCTTGCGCTTCCATCACCAGCGCCATTTCCTGCGCCTTGCTGCCCAGCGTGACTTCTTCACCCGGGAAGACGCGGCGCGAAGCGATGTTGCACTTGACGCCGTTGACGCGGACATGGCCGTGACTGACGAGCTGGCGCGCGGCAAACACCGTCGGCGCGAACTTGGCGCGATAGACGATCATGTCGAGCCGCTGTTCGAGCAGGCCGATCAGATTCTGGCTGGTATCGCCCTTCATCCGGCTGGCTTCATGATAGCAGGCGCGGAACTGCTTTTCGGTCACGTCGCCGTAATAGCCCTTCAGCTTCTGCTTGGCGCGCAGCTGAAGACCGAAGTCCGAGGTCTTGCCCTTGCGGCGCTGGCCGTGCTGGCCGGGGCCATATTCACGCTTGTTGACGGGGCTCTTGGGGCGACCCCAGATATTCTCGCCCATCCGGCGATCGAGCTTGTACTTGGCGCTCTGGCGCTTCGACATGATAGTTCCTTCAATTGCCAACAACGCCCCATGCCACCGCGACACAGGGCTTCCCGGTCATCGCGCTGCTGGGTCTTGGACGACGGCAGGGCCACCGCTTCACCGGGGTGCGGGGCCAATTGCGAGCGCGCGCCTTTCGCAGAGCGGAACGCGAACGTCAAGAGCGGGGTCAAGAGCGGAGGGCACGGGCTGGACACGCCCGCGCGCGCGGCTATCAGGGCGCGCATGACAGATACTCTTCCCGGCTCCGCCTGCACAACGATGGCCGAGGTTCGCGCCGGCGTTGACCAGGTCGACCGCGAGCTGGTCGCGCTGCTGGAGCGCCGCTTCGCCTATATGGATGCCGCCGCCCGCATCAAGCCGACGCGCGAGGCGGTGCGCGACGAAGCGCGCAAGGCGCAAGTGATTGCCAATGTGCGCGGGCACGCCCGCGCCGCTGGCGTGCCTGAGGCCGCCGTCGCGGCCCTGTGGGAGACGCTCGTCGAAGCGTCGATCGCCTATGAATTCGACGCCTTTGACCGGCGCGGCTGACCGCCCCGCCCGCTAGCCACGGTCGCGCGGACGATCGATTGCTGAGAGCACGCCGCGCAAGGTTCGCACTTCCTGGCTCGACCAGCCCGGCTTGGTCAGCAACGTCCGCAAGGTTCGCCGCGTTACCGGCGTGCGGTCGGGCGGGTGGAAGAAGCCGGCCGCGTCGAGCATGACATCGAGCTGGGCAATCATGCCGTCGAGCTCCTCCTGCGGTGCGGGCAATGGCAGCTCGGTTTCGGGCGGCATCGCGAGCTTTTCGCCCTTCGACCATTCATAAGCGACGAGGATCACCGCCTGCGCGAGATTGAGCGAGCCAAAGGCGGGGTTAATCGGCGCGGTAATGATGGTGCGGGCCAGCGCGACATCGTCGGTTTCGAGCCCCGCGCGTTCGGGACCGAACAGGATCGCGCTTTTGCCGGGCTGCGTGCGGACGAGTGTCGCGGCTTGTTCGGGCGTGACGACGGGTTTGGTGACGCCACGCTTGCGCACGGTGGTTGCGTAAACATGCGCGCTGTCGGCAACCGCCTCGGCCACGCTATCGAAGACTTGCGCCTGCTCGATGACGATGTCGGCGCCCGATGCGGCTGGCCCCGCCGAAGGATTGGGCCAGCCGTCGCGCGGGGCAACGAGCCGCAACTCGGTCAGCCCGAAATTGAGCATGGCGCGCGCGGCCTTGCCGATATTCTCGCCAAGCTGCGGGCGGACGAGGACGATCGCGGGGGGTGGTGGCGCGCTCAACTCTTGCCGACTTCGCTTACGTTGCCGGCGAATTCCTCGAAATCGCGGGCTTCGCGGAAATCCTTATAGACGCTGGCAAAGCGAATATAGGCGACCGAATCGAGGCCCTTGAGCCCGTCCATCACCATTTCGCCGATCAGCTTCGACGCGATTTCGCTGTCGCCAAGCGTTTCGAGCTGGCGCTGGATACCGCTGACCAGCTTTTCGATCCGAACCGCATCGATCGGCCGCTTGCGGCAGGCGATCGACACCGATCGCATCAGCTTGTCGCGTTCGAACGGCTCGCGCCGGAGCCCCCCAGCGCCTTCATTCTTGACGACCACGAGGTCACGGAGCTGGATCCGCTCGAACGTCGTGAACCGCGCGGCGCAGCCTTCGCACTGGCGACGGCGCCGAATCGCGGCGCCGTCCTCGGTCGGGCGGCTGTCCTTTACCTGACTGTCTTCATGACCACAGAAAGGACAGCGCATCGCCTAGCGGTTCGACTTTCGCAAAACAGCATAGCCCGCGCCGAGCAGCGCGCCGGTGACGATCGAGATCGGCAGCACAATCGCCGCGAGCGCCCCGACGGCAGCGCCGCCGATCAGCTTGTTGCCATTCTCGCCACCAATGAACTTGCTCGTCTGATCGACTGCCGAGTCGAGGACCTCGACCACGTCCTCGCCAACCGCGCGAAGGGTATCTTCGATTGTCGCCTTGGGTTTGTCGTCCATGGGTTGTTCGGTCATGTCATGCCTCCGGATAGATCGGGAACCGGTGACATAGTACAATAACACGCTCACGTACAGCCATTTCAACCTGTGCGTCGCCCTGTTCGCCGTTTTTGGCAAGGCCATCAAGCACATCAGCGACCATATGGCCAATTTCGCGGAATTCGGCGGGGCCAAAGCCGCGTGTCGTCCCCGCCGGCGAGCCGACGCGGATGCCGCTGGTCTTGGTCGGCGGCAGCGGATCGTTGGGGATGCCGTTTTTGTTGCAGGTGATGCCCGCGCGTTCGAGCGCTTCGTCGGCATCCTTGCCGCTCACGCCCAACGGCGTCAGGTCGACCAGCGCGAGATGCGTGTCGGTGCCGCCCGCGACAAGATTGCAGCCGCGTTCATTGAGCGTCGCCGCCAGCACTTTCGCATTTTCAACGACGGCCGCGATATAGCTCTTGTAGCCCGGCTGGAGCGCTTCACCGAACGCGACCGCCTTGGCGGCGATGACGTGCATCAGCGGCCCGCCCTGAAGCCCGGGGAACACCGCCGAGTTGAGCTTCTTGCCGAGCGCTTCGTCGTTCGACAGGATCATGCCGCCGCGCGGCCCACGCAGCGTCTTGTGCGTCGTCGTCGTCACGACATGCGCGTGCGGGAGTGGCGAGGGATGCAGGCCCGCCGCGACGATGCCGGCGAAATGCGCCATGTCGACGAGGAAATAAGCGCCGACTTCATCGGCAATCGCGCGGAACTTCGCAAAGTCGATCTGGCGGGGATAGGCCGAGCCGCCCGCGATGATCAGCTTTGGCTGGTGTTCGCGCGCGAGGGCGGCAACTTCGTCGTAGTTGATCAGATGGGTGACGGGATCGACGCCATATTGCACCGCGTTGAACCATTTGCCGCTCATCGCCGCCTTGGCGCCGTGGGTCAGGTGGCCGCCCGCGTCGAGGCTCATGCCCAGGATAGTCTCACCGGGCTTGACCAGCGCGAGCATCACCGCGCCATTCGCCTGCGCGCCCGAATGCGGCTGGACATTGGCATAGGCGCAATCAAACAATTGCTTGGCGCGATCGATCGCGAGCTGCTCGACTTCGTCCGAGGGATGGCAGCCCTGATAATAGCGCTTGCCCGGATAGCCTTCGGCATATTTGTTGGTGAACACCGACCCCTGCGCTTCGAGCACGGCCTTGGAGACGATGTTCTCGCTCGCGATCAATTCGATCTGCGTTTGCTCGCGCGTGAGTTCATGCTGCACGCCTGCGAAGATCGCGGGATCGGCATCGGCGAGGCCGCGGGTGAAAAAGCCGTCGGGCTGGACGTCGTGGAGATCGCGGGGGTTGGTGCTCATGATAAAAATCCTTCGGTCTGGCTGAGTTTGGCGACCCGTGCGGCATGGCGACCGCCTTCGAAATCGGTGCTCAGGAAAGCAGTGATGCAGGCGCGCGCCATTTCCTCGCCAATCAGGCGCGCGCCCAGCGCAATTGTGTTGGCATCATTGTGTTGGCGCGCGAGCGTCGCCGACAGCGGCTCGCTCACCAGCGCGCAGCGGCAGCCGGGGATACGATTGGCAGCAATCGAAATGCCGATCCCCGAGCCGCACAGCGCGATGCCGCGTTCTGCCGCGCCACTGGCGACGGCGGCGCCGACCGCATGGCCGAAATCGGGATAATCGACGCTCGCCGTGCCATGCGTGCCGAGATCGTCGACCGCATAACCCTGGTCCTGCAACCAGGGCACCAGCACCTGCTTCAGGGCAAAGGCAGCGTGATCGGATGCGATAGCGATGCGCATGGTCGGCGCTGTACTCCGGCTGGTCGAAAGGCGAGCGGCGCTTCTAGCGAAAGCGTTCACGCATTGCCACACCCGCTTTGGTCTGCCCCTGCACCAACGGGCAGGCGATGACGGCGATGGGTACGGATTTTGCCCGCAAAAACATTTGTCGCTTGCACCCGTGGCGGCTAGTCAAGCGCGCGTGAGCCAGCCTGTGACCGATGCCAATGCCGCGCGTGCCCGGCTTGCCGAGCTGCTCTGGCGCGTCGGCCAGGAAGACCGTGCCGCGATTGCGCCGCTATATACCCTCACCAGTGCTAAACTTTTTGGGATATGCCTTCGTATCTGTGGGGAAAGGCAGGCAGCGGAAGACGTGTTGCAGGAAGTATATCTGACGGTGTGGAAGCGCGCGGGCGGCTATGACCCTGGCCGTGCGAGCCCAATCACCTGGCTGGCGACGATCGCGCGCAACCGCGCGATCGATTGGCGCCGCGCGCAGGGATCACGTCAGATGGCGGCGATCGACGATGCGCTGCCGGTGGCCGATGATCGCCCGCTCGTATCCGAAACAATGCTCGCGGATGAATCCGATCGGCGGCTGCACCTGTGCCTCGATCAGCTTGAGGACAAGCAACGACTGGCGATCCGCACAGCCTTTTTCGACGGCGTGACCTATGCCGAGTTGGCCGAGCGACTGGGCGTGCCGCTCGGGACGATGAAGAGCTGGGTGCGGCGCGGCTTGATGCGGCTGAAGGAGTGTGTCGAGGCATGACCGACACGCCGCTCCCCCCTGAAGACGACGCGCCGATGACGATGGCCGCCGAATTCGCGCTTGGCCTGCTCGAAGGCGAGGAGCGTGCGGCGGCGATGCGCCGGATGCTCGCCGAGCCCGACTTCGCGGCCGAGGTTGAGCGTTGGCGCGACCATTTCGGCCTGCTGTTCGATGCATGGCCCGAAGCGGCGGCTCCCACCGGTGGCGCAGCGCGGATCGAAGCGGCGCTGGCGCCGAAGCCCGTGGTCGCGAACGACAATGGCAGCGCGCGGCTGTGGCAGGCGATCGCGGGGCTATCGACGGCCGCGGCGGCGGTGCTGCTCGGCTTCATGATCCTCACTCCGACGGCGGTGACGCCGCCGGTGGTCAATGCCGCGCCCAACCCGGTGTTGATCGCGGCGATCACGCCGACCGCCAAGGGCGCGCCGGTCGCCGCGCTTTATGATCCGCGCAGCGGCGCGCTGCGGATCGGCGCGGCCGCGCTGGCCGACGGCGCCCATAGCGCCGAGCTTTGGGTGATCGGTGCTGAGGACAAGAAGCCGCACTCGCTCGGCGTGCTGCGCGCGGCGTCGGAAACCCAAATCGCGCTGCGTGATATCGATCGCCAGCGGCTGATCGCTGGCGCCACGCTGGCGATCACAATCGAAGTGCCGGGCGGCTCGCCGACCGGGCTGCCACAGGGGCCGCTGGTTGCGGCGGGGCCACTCGCGCGCATCTGACGCGAGCCAAATCCCGGCAGTGCATCCTTTGGGGGAGCGCCCCCGTATCTCCGCCGCACCCCGACAACGGGCGCACCCCTTCAGGAGATATTCCCCATGAACACTGCCCTTCGCTTTTCGCTCATTGCTAGCGCCTTCACGCTCGGCGCCGGTTCGCTGATTGCTGCCACCAACCCGATGGTCGGCGGCGCCGCGATGTTCCCCACCAAGAACATCGTCCAGAACGCCGTCAATTCGAAGGATCACACCACGCTGGTCGCCGCCGTCAAGGCCGCCGGTCTGGTTGAGACGCTGTCGAGCAAGGGCCCGTTCACGGTGTTCGCGCCGACCAATGCCGCTTTCGCCAAGCTGCCCGCCGGCACCGTCGAAACGCTGCTGAAGCCTGAAAACAAGGGCACGCTGACGGCGGTGCTGACCTATCATGTCGTCGCCGGCAAGGTCAGCGCAACCCAGCTCGCCGCCAAGGTCAAGATGGGCGGCGGCAAGGCGATGCTGACGACCGTGCAGGGCGGCACGCTGACCTTTGCCAAGGCGGGCAAGGGCTACACCGTCACCGACGCGAAGGGCAATGCGGCCAACATCACGATCGCCGACGTCAACCAGTCGAACGGCGTGATCCACGTGATCGACGGCGTGCTGCTGCCGTAATTTCTTGAACTGCTCAAAAAAAATATGCGGCGACTGAAACCTTTCGGGTCGGGCCGCCGTAATGACTGATGTCCCCTTCAAGCGGACATCAGTGGCGCCGGTCCCTCCCCCTTGTCGGCGCCAGATCGGGGTCTGCCATCAAACCGATGGCAGACCCCATTTTGTTTGCGGGTGATCATCCACTCTGCGGGCAAAGATTGTCACCGCCGCCCCATTGGCTTATCGGGGCAATGTGGCGCCTTGTCCCGATTGCGGCGCCAAGGAGATATTCGGCATGAAACCCCCGCGCAACCGCGCTGTCCGCAGTGCGGTCCACCGCCATGATCATTTGAGCAAACAGGGCCTGCTCGAACGCGCCTTCACTTTTGCCTTTCGCGGGCTGGTCTATGCGCAGATCTGGGAAGATCCGGCGGTCGACCTCGAAGCGCTGGCGGTGACGCCCGATTGCCACATCGTCCAGATCGCCTCGGGCGGGTGCAATGTGCTGAGCTATCTGACGGCCGATCCCAAGGCGATCACCGCCGTCGATCTGAACACCGCACATATCGCGCTCAACAAATTGAAGCTCGTCGCGGCGCGCGAATTGCCCGATTATGCCGCGTTCCACCGCTTTTTCGGCCGCGCCAACACGCGCGAGAATATCGCCGCCTATCGCAAACATGTGCGGCCGCATCTCGACGAGACGACGCGCCGCTATTGGGAAGGCCGCGACATCATTGGCCGCCGCCGCATTTCGGGCTTTGCCAAGGGCGTGTACAAGCGCGGGCTGCTCGGCAATTTCATTGGCGCGGCGCATTTTCTGGCGCGCATCAACGGCGTGAACCCGAAGATCATTCTGCGCGCCTCCTCAATGGAGGAGCAGCGCGAGATTTTCGACCGCGACTTCGCGCCCTTTTTCGACAAAGCGTTCGTGCGCTGGCTGACCGACCAGCCCGCGTCGCTGTTTGGCTTGGGCATTCCGCCCGCGCAATATGAAGCACTGGCGGGCGATTCCAAAATGGCGGTCGTGCTGCGCGAGCGGCTCGAAAAGCTCGCCTGCGATTTCGATCTGCGCGAAAATTACTTCGCGTGGCAGGCCTTTGGGCGCGGCTATGAAGATGCGCCCGACGCGTCGCTGCCGCCCTATCTGCAACAGGCGAACTACGAAGCCGTGCGCGCGCGCGCCGACCGGGTCGAAGTGCGCCACGCCAATTTTATCGACTATCTGAAGTCGATGCCCGCGCAATCGCTCGACCGCTATGTGCTGCTCGACGCGCAGGACTGGATGACCGACGAGATCCTGACCTTGTTGTGGACCGAGATTACCCGCACCGCCAAGCCCGCCGCGCGCGTGCTGTTCCGCACCGCCGGCGCACCCTCGATCCTGCCCGGCCGCGTGCCCGAGCCAATTCTGGGCCAATGGGATTACCGCGCCGAAGATTCACTCGACTATACCCGGCGCGACCGCAGCTCGATCTATGGCGGCGTGCATCTCTACGTGCTGAAGGACTGACGCATGGCGAGCGCCACCGGCGATCATGCCGGGCATATGGATGCGATCTATCGCAGCCAGCGCCATTTCTATGACCTGACGCGCAAATATTATCTGCTGGGGCGTGATCGGTTGATTGCCGAGCTCGCGCCGCCTGCGGGCGGCGCCGTGATCGAGATCGGCTGTGGCACCGGGCGCAATCTGATCGCCGCCGCCAAGCGCTTCCCCAATGCGCGCTATTTCGGGATCGATATCTCCGAAGCGATGCTCGAAACGGCGCGTGCCAATGTCGCCAAGGCGGGCTTGAGCGACCGCATCACGCTGGCGCAGGGCGATGCGACGGCATTTGACGCGATGGCGCTGTTCGGCGTCGCGCGCTTCGACCGGGTGTTCCAAAGCTACACGCTGTCGATGATCCCTGACTGGCAGGGGGCACTCCGCGAAGGGGCGGGCAAGCTGGCGCAGGGCGGGCGGCTCGATGTCGTCGATTTCGGCCAGCAGGAGCGGTTGCCTGGGGCGTTTCGCGCGCTGCTGTTCGGCTGGCTCGCGCAGTTCGACGTGTCGCCGCGCGCCGAGCTACCCGCCACGCTCGACCGGATTGCCGCCGCCAATGGCCTGACCGCACGATTCATGCCACTCTATCGCGGCTATGCTTGGTCGGGACGGCTGAGCGCCTGATGCCGCCCACGATTGCCCGCCTGCTCGGCTTTGCCGGGTTGCTGCCGCACATCGCGGTCGTGCTTGTCCTGCTTGAGCGCAACAACGAACTGCGCTTCTTCGCGCTGGCGATGGGCTATGCTTATGCCGCGCTGATCCTGAGTTTTCTCGGCGGGATCTGGTGGGGCTTCGCTGCGCGTGCCGAGCGGGCGCCGGGCTGGCTGTGGGTGGCGGCGGTCATCCCTTCGCTGATCGCGCTGGCGAGTTTCCTGCCCTGGGCAACCGGTGAGCCTTGGCCAGGCCCGTCGCTGATCGTGATCGGCGTCGCGCTGATCGCCGCGCTCGGCGTCGACTGGCAGCTCCACCGGCTTGGCCTAGCGCCCGATTGGTGGCTTCGGCTGCGGTTGCCGCTGTCGCTTGGGCTCGGCACCCTGTCGATCGCGATGGCGGCGCTTTAGCCCGCGACACACAAGCGAGTTGGGCTAAGGCTAAGCGCTGTGCTGACTCGCCTGATCCTCACCGATTTCCGCAACCACGCGGCCGCGACGATTGCGCCGGGGCCGGGTTTCGTCGTGCTGACCGGCGAAAATGGCGCGGGCAAGACCAATGTCCTTGAAGCGGTATCGCTGCTCGCCCCCGGTCGCGGCTTGCGGCGCGCTGCCCCCGGTGAGATGGCGCGCCAGGGCGGGAACGGCAGCTTTGGCGTCGCCGCCACGCTGGCGAGTGATGTCGACATCGCCACGGGCACCCAGCCCGACGCGCCCGAGCGGCGGCTGGTGCGGGTGCAAGGCGCGAGTGCGGCGGCGACGGCGCTGGCCGACTGGGTGACGATCCTTTGGCTGACCCCCGCGATGGACCGGCTGTTCGCCGAACCCGCGAGCGAACGGCGCCGCTTCCTCGACCGGCTGACGCTGGCGCTGTTTCCCGGCCATGCGGTGCATGCCAACCGCTATGAAGCCGCGATGCGCGCGCGCAACCGGCTGCTTGCCGAAATGCTCGAGGGCGGGCAGCCCGATCCGGCGTGGCTATCCGCGCTCGAGATGCAAATGGCCGAGCATGGGCTGGCGATCGACACGGCGCGGCGGGAGTTGGTGGCGCTGCTTGCCGCGCGCCTGGCCGACCAGCCCGACGGCGTTTTCGCGCGCGCAGGGCTGGCGCTTGAGGGCTGGTCAGGCACCGCGCTGGCCGACGAGCTTGCGACCGGGCGCCGCCGCGATGCTGCCGCAGGACGCACGCTTGCCGGGCCGCATCGCTGCGACCTGATCGTCACCCATCTCGGCAAGAACCAGCCTGCGGGCTTGTGCTCGACCGGCGAGCAGAAGGCGCTGCTGCTGGGGTTGATCCTCGCGCACGCCGAACTGGTCGCCGCGCGGACCGGGCGCGCGCCGGTGCTGCTGCTCGACGAAGTGGCAGCGCATCTCGACCCGCGCCGCCGCGCCGCGCTGTTTGATCGGCTGTCCGGCACGGGTCAGGTCTGGATGACGGGGACCGAGCCGGGGCTGTTCGCCGAAGTCGGCGCGGACGCCACCCGGCTCCACTTGGGCGACGGCGGGGTCACGGCGGCTTGACCAAATCGACCGCAGGTTCGAAACCCAACGCCATGAAGCGAGACAAGCGCGAGGATCTGCTCGATCGGCTGACCGACCATGTGCTGGCAAACGGCATGGGCGACACCGGCCTGCGCACGCTCGGCAAGGCGATCGGCACCAGCGACCGCATGCTGCTTTACTATTTCCCCGACAAGGCCGCGCTGATGACCGCGCTGATGCACAATGTCGCCGCTCGGTTGACGCTCCAGCTCGGCGTGCTGGCAACCGCCCCGCCGCAGCCCGCGCCGGTGCTCGCGCGCGAGCTGACGACGCTGGCGATGGGCGATGATTTCTGGCCCTATATGCGCTTCTGGCTCCAGACAGCGGCGATGGCGGCGGGTGGCGACGAAGTTTGCCGATCGGTGGGGGAAGCAATCGGGCGCGGCTTTCTGGTGTGGATTGCCGGGCGGATCGAGGGCGACCCCGCGCGGCGCGATCAGCAGGCGGCGCTGCTGCTGCAACTGATCGAGGGGTCGATTCTGCTGAACTCGGTCGGCTTGGCCGATGTCGTCACCGTGGCGACGGCACCCCGCGTCGATCGATGATCAGCGGGTGCGCGGCTGCATCGCGAAGCCGAGCGCAAGGGCGACGCCAACCGCCCAGAGCAATGCCCCGGCGCACGCCCGCGCCTGCGCCGGATCGGCCGAATAGAGCGCCGGGAAATAGCCAATCACGATGCCGTCGATCAGCAGCGCGGTCATCGATACAACGGCAATCGCGCTGACGATGTCGCTGCGCGGCAGTCCCGCAAGGCGCGGCGTGAGCGGTATCAGGGGAACTGTCCCCGCAATCGTCAGCGCATAGGCGAGCACCTGCGGCGTCCCGTGCAGCGCGTCCATCGATACCAGCCAGCGGAGAATCAGCACGCCGCTCGCCCAGAGCAAGGCGCCCCAAGCGATCAGGATCGTCATGGGCTTCATGCCCAATCGGCTGACTGTAGCGGACGCTTCGGACATCGGATGGCTCCTGTGTAGTGGCTGCTACGGCGCTACATGATTTATGTAGTGAGCGCTACGTAAATCTACTGTCGCGAGGCGCGCCCTGCTAATCGCGCGCCGCGTCGAGCGCGATGCGCAGGCGCCGGAGGATGGGCAGGATGGTCTCAACCTCGCCCGGATCGAGAATGCCGTCGAGCAGGGGCAGCACGGTCGCTACGGCGGCAATCGCCGCTTCGCGCGCCGCCCGCCCCTGCGGCGTCAGCGACACCAGCTTGGCGCGCCCGTCCGCCGGATCATCCCGGATCGCCACCAGCCCGTCGCGCGCGAGCCGCGACAAAGTGCTCGTCATCGTTGGGCGGGTGACCTGGAAGGCATTGGCGAGTTGGGCGGGCGATTGCTCGTGATGACCCAGCCGGACGAAATGGTTGAGCACGGCAAATTGCGCGCGCGTCATGCCGTTCGGCAGCGACCGTTCGAGGATCGTCCCCGCGAGCTGATCGATAATGCCGATCTCGTTGAACAATTCGAAGGCGATCGGGGTCTGGCTCATGCCAGTATCATATCAGGTGCTTTGCCAGCGGCCAGCGGGGCGCTGGGCCGGTGGGCGCGGCCATGCCGATCCGCGCGAGCATCTGCAGCCGCTGACTGCCGGTCAAACCGAACATCGCGTGCACCCGCGCGTAATCCTCAGCCATCTCGGGATATTCCTGCAATGCCTGGCTCAGTGGATGCATCCACAGCCCGAGCGTCGTCGCGCGTAATTGCGCGCGGACATAGCGGCGCCCAGCATCAAGCTGCTCGGCGCGGCTATTGCCCGGGGTTGCGATCCAGACCACGGCAGGCACCGATCCGCAGCTATCCTGCACTTGCTTCAGCCCCATTTTGAACGACGAACTCGACGGATCGGCAAGTTGCACCTGATCGAGCATCCCGAGCGCGTGCAACCCCTCGACCAGCGGCCCGCCGATCGGCAAGCCATCGGGTGTCGCGTCCATTTCGTCGGCGCCGATCCGCATCACATTGACGCTTTCCATGAAGGTGCGGTGGGTGACGGTCTCGGTCGTCATCGCGCGCACCGCGAGCGTGCGGACCTGCGCGATCAGCTTGGGATCAGCGCTCGTCATTGCATCCTGCTGCCCGACCATGGCGAGCTGGCCCGGCGTCGGCGGGGTCGGATCATAGAGGTTGCGATTGGTGTGGCGCTGCGTGACGGCGGCAAACAAGGGACTGCGCGCGACCGACGCGTCCTTGCGAAAGACGAGCCGCGCCACGGGTCGGGCATCAAGCCGAGGCTGCGGCGCGCCATCGGGAAAGGGCAGCACGTCGACGCCATAGCCCCGTTCCGCTGCTGCGATCCGGGCCAATTCGATGAAGGTGCCGAACCCCATGATGATCTGCCGATCGAAGGGATCGGTCTCAGGCAGCCGCTTGGCGAGATCGCAGGTCAGCTCGACTTGATCGGCGCCGACCAACCGGATCAACCAAGGCTGGCGATTATGCGGGTTTGGCGCCAGGATCGCGTAGCGCAGCGCGTCGAGCCGGATGTCAGCGGGCGGTTTGGGATCAATCGCCCAAGGCGCAAGGGCCGTGGTCGGCTGGCGCATCACCCGCCACACCGCGCCACCGCCCACCAGCGCAACCGATGCTGTGCCCGCACCCAGGATCATCGATCGCCGAGAAATCCGCATCACTGCCTCCGTATGTTCGATATCTAACTATCTAGTAAGATATCGAACCACTATCAAGCATCAGATGCGAAATTGGTTGATTAATCGAACGGATGGCCGCGAGAGTCGGGGCCGCCGGGGCTAGCGGGGCAGCCCGTCGCGCAGCGCCATCACGAAGGCATCGCCAGCCGGGGAAGCCCAGGCCGAGTGCACCTTGCCGTCCAGCAATGCCGCCTTTTCAGCCTGTGTTAGCACCCGGGGCACCCGCTCCGCGCCTGCCAGCGAAGGCCGATCAATGCCTTGCACGCCAGCCTGCATCGGCGCGCCATGCGCGCGCCCGCGAATGCGACCCTCGCGATCGACGAGCAAGGTGCAGGGCAGCGTGCCAAACTTCGCTTGCGGCACTGCCGGATCGAGCGCGAGGCGCCGCATGATTTGGTTGCCGCCCCCCTCCTCCACCAGCACTGGCAGATCCCCGGCACCCGCTTTTTGCAGGCGCGCCACGGCGTCGGCGTGATCGAGCTTCGCAATGCTCCCGGTCAGGACGGCGACAATATCGAAATCCGCGTTGGCAAACCGCTTTCGAAGCTCGGCAAAATCCCGCGCCTCGACCAGACATGGCGCGCACCACTCTGCCCACAGCGTTACAATCCGAATTTTGCCGGTCAACGACGCGAGGCTGACCTTGCGTGCGCCGTCGGAAACCTTGATCGACGGCAGCACAAGATCGACCGCCGCAAAACTGCGCGCGAGCGGGTTTTTCGCCAGCGGCGTTCCAGCATAGAGGCGGGGCTCCGGCGAACTGCTTGCCGCGCGAAGTGCAGTGGCAGGGAGCGCCGCTGCTGCCAGCACCCCGGTCATGAAATGTCGTCGATCAATCGCCATCTTGCCCTCGGTTCACGATTTCTGCGCGGGCGATGGTACCGGCAAAAAGCAATACCGGCGATGAACGGCGGCGCGCATCCTGACTGTCCATTTTGCTTTCGTTCCGCCGAGTGAATCCCTATATGCTCGCTATGGCAGAAGACCCCAATACCAACGACTATGGCGCCGATTCGATCAAGGTGCTCAAGGGCCTCGACGCGGTCCGCAAACGCCCCGGCATGTATATCGGCGATACCGATGATGGATCGGGCCTCCACCATATGGTGTTCGAGGTGTCGGATAACGCCATTGACGAGGCGCTCGCCGGTCATTGCGACCGGATCGACATCACGCTCAATGCCGATGGCTCGGTCTCGGTCGAGGATAATGGTCGCGGCATTCCGACCGGCATCCACACCGAGGAAGGCGTCTCCGCCGCCGAAGTGATCATGACCCAGCTCCATGCGGGCGGGAAGTTCGAAAATACGTCGGACGACAATGCCTATAAGGTCTCGGGCGGGCTGCACGGCGTCGGTGTGTCGGTGGTCAATGCGCTGAGCGAATGGCTCGACCTGACGATCTGGCGCGACGGGCTGGAGCATTACATGCGCTTCGCGTTCGGCGATGCCGTGGCGCCGCTCAAGGTCGTTGGCGAAGCACCGGGGCGCAAGGGGACCAAGGTCACCTTCTTCCCCTCGCCTGCCACGTTCAAGATCACCGAATTTGATTTCGACAAGCTCGAGCATCGCTACCGCGAACTGGCATTCCTCAATTCGGGCGTGCGGCTGTTCCTGTCGGACGCGCGGCACGAGGACGTGAAGACGGTCGAGCTTTATTATGAAGGCGGGATTGCCGCCTTCGTGAAGTATCTCGATCGCAACAAGATACCGCTGATGCCCGAGCCGGTCGCGATTAACGGGACGCGTGACGATGTGACAATCGACGTCGCGCTCGAATGGAATGATTCCTATTACGAAAACGTCCTGTGCTTCACCAACAACATCCCGCAGCGTGACGGCGGCACGCACCTCGCCGCGTTCCGCGCGGCGCTGACACGCACGCTCAACAATTACGCCGACAAATCGGGAATGCTGAAGAAGGAAAAGGTGACGCTCACTGGTGACGACATGCGCGAAGGGCTGACCGCGATCGTCTCCGTGAAGCTGCCCGATCCGAAATTCTCTTCACAGACCAAGGACAAGCTCGTCTCCTCCGAAGTCCGCCAGCCGCTCGAAAGCCTGATGGCGGACAAGCTCGCCGAATGGCTTGAGGAAAATCCGGCGCATGGCCGCTCGATCATTGCCAAGGTGATCGATGCCGCTGCCGCGCGCGAAGCCGCCAAAAAGGCGCGCGAGCTGACCCGGCGCAAGGGCGTGATGGATGTCGGCGGCCTGCCCGGCAAGCTCCACGACTGTCGCGAGCGCGACGCGTCCAAGGCCGAATTATTCCTCGTCGAAGGTGATTCGGCTGGCGGCTCGGCCAAATCGGGGCGCGACAGCGAATATCAGGCGATCCTGCCCCTTCGCGGCAAAATCCTGAACGTCGAGCGCGCACGTTTCGACCGGATGCTGTCGTCAAAGGAAATCATCGGGCTGATCCAGGCGATGGGCACCGGCATTGGCCGCGACGATTTCAACATCGAGAAATTGCGCTACCACAAGA
Organism: Sphingomonas sp.; assembly: GCF_019749955.1. Lineage (GTDB taxonomy): Bacteria > Pseudomonadota > Alphaproteobacteria > Sphingomonadales > Sphingomonadaceae > Sphingomonas. Next base: position 92,819 of record NZ_JAIEPC010000033.1, on the reverse strand, counting down.
TCGTCATCATGACCGACGCCGATGTCGACGGCGCGCATATCCGCACCCTGTTGCTGACCTTCTTCTACCGGCAGATGCCCGAGATCATCACACAGGGGTATCTCTACATCGCCCAGCCGCCGCTCTACAAAGCAGCGAAGGGGCGGTCCGAAGTCTATCTGAAGGACGACGCCGCGCTCGACGAGTTTCTGGTCAACAATGGCGTTGCCTTGTCGGTGCTCGAAGGGGCCGGCGGCGCGCGATCAGGGGCCGATCTGCGCGCGCTGGTCGAACATGCTCGGCGGATGCGCACGCTGATGCGCTATGTCCCGCGCCGCTATGACGCGACGATTGTCGAGGCGCTGGCAATGGGCGGGGTGCTCGACCCCGCGCTGAGCCGCGACGCGCGCACGGCGTTGCTGGCAACGGCAGTGACCGGGCTCGACGCGGCGGATGCCGATGCGCGCTGGTCGGCGAGCCTGACCGAGGAAGGCAGCATCCATTTCAAGCGGGTGTGGCGCGGCGTGACCGATCATCACATCATCGAAGCCGCGTTCCTGATGTCGCAGGAAGCCCGCAAGCTGCATGCGCTGGCGGTTGAACAAGGCGATGCCTTCGCGCAAACGGCGAAGCTGGTTTCGACCAAAGCGGCGGCAGCGGTGCAGGCCGAAGCCGATGCTGCAATCGAAGAGGAGGACGACGCCCCCGTCGCTGTTGGCAAGGGCGAAACGATGGTCGCGCGCCCCAGCCAGTTGCTCGACGCTATCCTCGCCGCCGGGCGCAAGGGCTTGTCGATCCAGCGCTACAAGGGGCTGGGCGAGATGAATGCTGACCAGCTGTGGGAAACGACGCTCGATCCGCAGAACCGGTCGATGCTGCGCGTCGAAGTCGACCAGGCGGACGTCGCCGACGAGATTTTCACCCGGCTGATGGGCGATGTCGTCGAGCCGCGCCGCGAGTTTATTCAGGACAATGCGCTCAGCGTCGCCAATCTCGACGTTTAGTCGGCGACGGACTTCGAAGCGCCGAGCGGGTTAGAGCAAGCTGTCCTGCGCCGTCTGGCGACCAATCGAGCCGCCGCCGCGCCGCCGTGCTTGCTCGGTCTCGGCGGTGAAGCGGACATCGGGATCGCGATCGGCGGCGAAAACCGCCAGCGCTTCTTCTTCGAGCTCGCGCCATTCCTTGCCGCGATCAGGGCCGTTGCGCACGCGCGGGAGCAAGCCGGGCAGTTTTGACCACTCGATCAACTGCGCGACGCCGACCGCGTTCAACATATCGCGCAGATGATGCGCGGTGACGTAGGAATCAGGAAAAGCGCGGTGCATCGGCAGGCCGCGCTCATGCTCCAGCCCGTCGGGCCGCCGCCAATAACGCAGCACCTGGTTGGAGAAGGATGGCGAATCGGGCCACAGCCGCAGCGCGCATTTCCAGGTGCAAATCCAGTCGGCGCCGTGGGTGAGCGACGCCGTGCAGAATTTCTGCTCAAAATCGGCGCGGTGTGCGGCCAGCGCGACGCGGCGCGGCCACGGATCGAGCACCGGCCGCGCGACATCATGCCAGAACGGCGCGTCGGCGACTTGTTCGTCGAGAATATGGTGGATCGCCTGGGTGATCGGCGGGATCGGGCGCCCCGGATTGACGTACAGCGCGCCGCCGTCGCCATAAAGCGCCCAGCGCCCATCAGCGCCCAGCGCCACATCCTGCCAGCCGATTTCGCACACGCCATGCGCGGGTGGTGCCTGCCCCGTGGTTTCGAGATCGATGACGCGGATGATCTGGGGGGCGCTGGCCATGATCCTAGGTGACGTGTTCAAGCCGTGAATGCCACCCCCTTTCCAGTTGTGGCTGTTGCGGTTTATCATGACGATGTTGGAACAAAGAATGCCAACAGTTCGGGAGAGGGCGTAATGCGAGAAGCAGGGACGGGTCGGCCATGATCGGCTGGATCACGGGGCGTGCACGGTGCCTGACGGGCGAACACCAGCGCTCTGAGCGCCGCGTTTTCCGACCCGAAGGATCGGATCGCTATGAAAGCGTCTGCAGCTTTTGCGGTGTCCCGATGGTGCGGCTGGCCAAGCGCAACTGGGTGGTCAAGACCAAGGACCGCGACCCGAGCTAAATGCGCCGGTGGCGCTCAATGCGCCGCCTGCGGCCCCCGCGCGAGCCCACTGGCCGCCAGTTGCGCGTCGATCATCGCGAGCAGGCGATCGAGCGCTTCCTGCGAATGCGCCTCGGCACGCGCGACCAGCACGTCCTGCGTGTTCGACGCGCGCAGCAACCACCAGCCATCGGGCGTCGTCACGCGCGCGCCATCGGTGCGGTCGACCTTGGCGCCTTCGGCCTCGAGCCGCGCGAGCACTTCGTCGACCACGGCGAATTTGCGGCTCTCGTCGACCTGAAAGCGCATTTCGGGCGTGTTGACGAGCGCAGGCATCGCCCCCCGGATCTCGGTCATCGACTTGCCGATCATATGCACCGCGCGGATCAAGCGAACCGCCGCATATTGCGCGTCGTCAAAGCCATAATAGTCATGCGCGAAAAAGATATGCCCGCTCATTTCGCCCGCCAGCGGCGCGCCGGTTTCGCGCATCTTGGTCTTGATCAGGCTGTGCCCGGTCTTCCACATCAGCGGCACGCCGCCGAGTTCGGTGACGCGATCGAACAGCGCTTGTGACGCCTTCACATCGGCGATGATCGTCGCGCCGGGCAGCTCGCGCAAAATAGGCTCCGCCAAAATGGACAAGATTTGATCGCCCCAAATCACGCGGCCCAGGCCGTCGATCGCGCCGATTCGGTCGCCATCGCCGTCAAAAGCGACTCCGAAATCGAGCTGCTTGTCGGCGACGAGCGCCTTCAGATCGGCGAGATTCTTTTCTTCGGTCGGATCGGGATGATGATTGGGAAAATTGCCGTCGACATCGGTGAACAGCAGGTGATGCTCACCCGGCAGGAGCTTCACCAGCTTCTCGATCACCGGGCCGGACGCACCATTGCCGGCGTCCCAACCGATGCGATAGGCGCCACCGGCATAGCCCGCCATCAACCGGTCGACATAATTGTCGACGACATCGGCGGTTTCAACCGATCCGGCGCCGCTCTCCCAATCGCCGCTCGCCGCCAGCCGCGCCAGATCCTGAATGTCATCGCCGAAAAACGGGCGATGCTGGAGCACCATCTTGAAGCCATTATACTCGGCGGGATTATGGCTGCCGGTTATCTGGATGCCGCCATCCACTTCTAGCACGCTTTCCGCATAATAGAGCATCGGCGTCGGCCCCATGCCGATCCGCACGACATCGACGCCGCTCGCCGTAAGCCCCGCGACCAGCGCGGCTTCGAGTTCGACCGAGGTATTGCGACCGTCATAGCCGACCGCGACCCGGGTGCCGCCTGCGCGCCGCACGCGTGTGGCAAAGCCGCGACCAATGGCGGTCGCATCCGCCGTCCCCAGCGTTTTGCCGACAATCCCGCGAATGTCATATTCGCGAAGCGAGGTGCGATCGAATTGGTGCGTCATCAGCGAAGAGAGCCTTTTGGCTAGGGGTTTGGGCGTCGTTACGCCCCGGATTTGAGCAACACGTCACGCGCCAGATTGATCCGCCGCATCAGTTCGGTCGATCCGCCGCGGTCGGGATGGACGGCAGCGGCAAGGCGCCGGTGCGCTGCGCGGATCGCGTCGGCGTCGTCCGATGGGCCGACACCCAGAATCGCGCGCGCCTCCGCCTCGTCGGGGCTGCGTTCGAAGCGCGGCCCACGGTCGGCGCGCGGTGGCGAGAGATAAGGGCGCAGCCACCACCAGGCGACCGCCGCCAATGCTGCAAAGAACAGCAGCTTGGCCATCAGGCGAACAGCGGCAAAGCAGGTTCAGGCAAGCCCAGCGCCGCCATCATCTCACGCAGCTCCTGCCGGGCCGCGACATGGCCCAGCCCCATTTCGCCAAATTCGCGCGAATCGATCAGCGTCAGGCCATTGGGGAAAAGCTCGCGGTAGACCACGCGCTCGCCCAAGCCCGGGATCACCCGAAATCCGACGCGCTTGGCGAGCTGGCCGAGCGCATCCGACACGCGGCGCATGTTGCGCGCTTCGATATGCTGGAGCCGGTTGCGCAACACCACCCAGTCGATCGTCGCGCCATCGGCCTTGGCCCGGGCCTTGCGCGCGTCCCAGATCAGCTCGGCATAAAAGCTTGGGCGCGTGACTTTGTACGTGGTCGGGTCGACCTGCCCGATCAGATCGAAGTCGACGAAGCTGTCGTTCATCGGCGTGACCAAAGTATCGGCGCGCTGCGCCGCCATCCGCGCGAAGCGATCGTCACGGCCTGGCGTGTCGATAATCAGGAAATCGGCGCCTTCGCCAAGCTGCTCGAGCTGTTCGGTAAAGCGCGGCAGACTGTCGCCATCATGCGTCAGATAGGTCGGCATCGGCAGCTCGCGCCCCAGCCGCTTGATCGTTGCCGTGCGATTGTCGAGATATCGCCCGAGCGTGCGCTGGCGGTGATCGAGATCATAAGCGGCGACGCGCGCGCCCTTGGTCGCCAGCGCAATCGCGACGTGCACGGCGGTGGTCGATTTCCCGGTCCCGCCCTTTTCGTTCGCGAACACAATGACGTGCGTCTTGGCCAAACCGCTTCCCTTGTTGAATCGCGCGCCGTCCCTCCATAGAAGGCCGCGCTCGGCTCCTTATCGAAGGCTCATCGCGCGTGCAAACCATCCGTCAGATCAACCAGCTCCGGGAAGAAATCGCGGGCCTTCGCGCGCAAAATCTGCGGGTGGCGCTGGTGCCGACCATGGGGGCGCTGCACGCCGGCCACATCGCGCTGATCGAAGCGGCCAAGCATGTGGCGGACAAGATCGTCGCCTCGATCTTCGTTAATCCCAAGCAATTCGGCCCCTCCGAAGACCTCGCGCGCTATCCCCGGCGCGAGTTGCAGGACGCGCGGATGCTGGCCGATGCGGGCTGCGCGATCCTGTGGCTGCCATCGGCCGAAGACATGTATCCGGCGGGCTTTGCCACCAATGTTTCGGTGTCGGGCGTCAGCGACGGGCTCGACGGCGCGGCGCGGCCGGGCCATTTCGATGGCGTCGCGACCGTTGTCGCCAAGCTGTTCAATCAGGTGCGACCCGATGTCGCGCTGTTCGGCGAGAAGGATTTTCAACAGCTCGCGGTCATCCGCCGCCTCGTCGCCGATCTCGATTTCGGCATCGACATCATCGGCGTGCCGACGCAGCGCGAGGATGACGGCCTCGCGCTGTCGTCGCGCAACGTCTATCTCGCTGACGACGACCGCGCGCGCGCCGTGACGCTCCCGCGCGCTTTGGGCGTGGCCGCGCGGGCGATCGGGCGCGGCAATGATCCCGCCGCCGCGCTGGCGACGGCTGAAGCTGCGCTCCTCGGCGGCGGCTTTGATGCCGTCGATTATGTCGCCCTGGTCGATGCCGAAACGCTTGTGCCGACGACCGATCTTGGCCGACCGCTGCGCCTGCTCGCGGCGGCAAGGATCGGCGGGACGCGTCTCATTGACAACATTGCCGTCGAATTAATCGAACAAGGTTAACCGCGTTAACCATTTATTGACGCCCGCCGCGCCACAACCCGCATCACTAGGGTGCAAAAGGGGTGGCGAAGATGGCGCATAGCCTGAAGAGCGCAACGTTCCTGATCGAAAGTCGGATCGCGGACGCAGCGCGCGGAGACTGCAATGCCTGTTATGATCTGGGCATTATTTATTCGACCGGCGCGAGCGGGACAGCAATCGATCTGATCGAAGCGCATAAATGGTTCAATCTGGCTGCCGTCTGGGGCAGCGACGCCGCGCAGGCGTGCCGTAGCGACATCGCCGAAGACATGACCGCGCGCGAAATTGCCGAGGCACAACGTCAGGCGCGCTCGTGGCTGGTCCAGACCGGACGCCGCGCCGCCTGACCTTGTTGCGACGCCGCGCTTGCCATAGGCTGGTGCGATGTCTGACCCGACGCCGACAATCGATGCCGCGCTTGTCGAGGCATTGATTCACGAGCAATTTCCGCAATTTGCGCCGCTGCCTATCGTGGCGATCGATGGCGGCTGGGACCACCGCAGCTTTCGCCTTGGCGCTGACCTGAGCGTGCGGCTCCCCAGCGCTGAGCCCTATGCCGCGCAGGTTGAACGTGAGCATCGCTGGCTCCCCTTCCTCGCGCCGCAACTCGACATCCCTATTCCGAAACCAGTCGCGCTTGGCGCGCCGAGTTCGATTTTCCCCTGGCCTTGGGCGATCCGCACCTGGCTTGCCGGGGTTCCCGCATCGGGAGAGCCATCGGGCGAATCGATCGCGTTCGCGACGGACGTTGGCCAGTTTCTGCGCCGGCTCGAGGCGATCGCGCCGCACGCCGGGATCACCCCGGGCGACGACAATTTTCATCGCGGCGGTCCGCTCACCCATTACGCCGACGAAGCCGCAACCGCGCTGACGCACTTGAGCGACCCGATAGCGCGGCGGCGCGGTGAAGCGGTGCTCGCGCAGGCGCTGGCATCCGGCACTTCGGCCGCGCCGCACTGGCTGCATGGCGATTTGTTGCCGGGCAATTTGCTCGTGGCGCGCGATCGGCTGGTCGGCGTCATCGATTTCGGCCTGATGGCGGTCGGCGACCCGGCGTGCGACCTGATGATTGCCTGGAGCTATTTCAAAGGTGCAGCACGTACGGCGTTTTTCGACGCCGCTGGAGCCGATCGCGCGATGATCGCGCGCGGGCGTGGCTGGGCGCTGTGGAAAGCCGTCATCATCATTGCCGGGATAACGCCGCGCCCGCCCGCTGAAATCGCCTGGGCGCGGGCGATGCTCGACGCGGTGCTCGACGCCTGATTCGGTTTGCAGCCGGGCGCTTTCCGCCCGATAGACTGGTGCCAGCCAATAACCGCTGGAGCGACAATGCACTTGATTATCACCGCGGCCACTGCCGCCGCGCTTGGCCTGTTGCTGATCGCACTGTCGATCGACGCCATCAACCGCCGGATGGTGTTGCGCGTCCCCTTTGGCGACGGCGGTGACCAGGGGCTGATGGCGGCCATCCGCGCGCATGCCAATCTCACCGAATATATGCCGATCGGTCTTGCCCAGATCGGTCTGCTCGAATCGAACGGCGCGCAACCGCTCGCGCTGTCGATCGTCGCGGCACTGTTCGTGCTCGTCCGGCTGGCGCATGCCTATGGCCTGCGCGGATCGCACGACAAGCTGACGCTTGGGCGCTCGGTGGGGATTATCGGTACCTTGCTGGTGCTTGCCACCATGTCGGGCTGGCTGCTTGCCTTGATCGCGCGGCCCTATCTGGGCTTCTAACCGCGACAAAAAATACTGCACTTGCGAAATAGAGCGATTCGTGGTCGCTTGGCTTCCATAAGGCCCCGCCATGCAGTGGCGTGAGACGGGGCCAGCAATGATCGGGCAAGGCCGAAGGGGGTGGCGCGTGCAGGGACTGGGACCGATGATCAGCGATCCGAGCCGCGCCGCGTGAGCAGCACCAATCCGGTCAAGACCCGCGCCGACTGGGAAGCGCAGCGCGCGGCGGCCCTCAATGATCCGGGCGCTTTCCACGGCGATATTGCGGCGTCGACGCTGCATTGGTTCGTCGGCTCGGTGGGTGCCAACGGCGCTTGGCTCACCAAGGGCGATGGTGGCCGTTGGACCGGCTGGGACGCCGTAACCGCCGCACCCGTCACGCCCGACCTGCCCGGTGATTTTGCACCCTGGACCACCGCGTTCGATGCCAGCGAGCCGCCGCACTGGCGCTGGTTCGTCGGCGGGCGCACCAACGCCTGCTTCAGCGAAGTCGACCGCCACGTCCTGAACGGGCACGGCGACGAGAGCGCGGTCATCTTCGAAGGCGACCGCTGGGACATGGCCGCCGACGGCGGGCGCGGCGCGCCGGTCGACTGTTTCACCGTGTCGCGCAGGCGATTGCTGCTGGAAACCGCCAAATGCGCCGTCGCGCTTGAGGCGCTCGGGCTCAAGGCGGGCGACCGCATCGCGCTCAACATGCCGAGCATCGTGCCGCAGATTTACTGGACCGAAGCGGCCAAGCGGCTGGGCATTGTCTATACCGCCGTGTTCGGCGGGTTCAGCGACAAGACGCTGTCGGATCGCATCTGCGACGCGGGGGCGCGCGTCATCGTCACCTCCGACGGCAGCTATCGCAATGCGCAGGTAGCCGCCTTCAAGAATGCCTATACCGATCCCGCGCTCGACAATTATGTGCCCGTGTCGACCGCGCTCGCGATCCTTGCAGAGACCGATCTCGGCTTGCCCGACGAGGATGCCGCGACGATCCGCGATACGGTGAAGGAAACGCTCGCCGGGGAAGTCACGGTCGAACGCTCGGACGTGATGCGCGGGGTCGGCCGCGCACTGATCGCGCTCGGCAAGGACGGGCGGATCAGCACCAGCGATGCCGCACGCGTGCGGATCGCGATTGCGTCGAGCCTCGTCACCCTGCCGCCGCGCGTCGAAGCGGTGATCGTCGTGCGCCATACTGCCCAACCCGATGTGATCTGGCGCGAGGAGCGCGATCGCTGGAGCCACGCGCTGACCGACGCGGCGCTCGAGACGATCCTGGCGAGGGCGCGCGACGCGGGGTTTGCGGTGACGACGCAGGCCGAATTGCTCGCGCTGCCCGATAGTGATTTCGTCCGCGCCGTCTGGGCGTCGTCGCGGCCGGTGCCGGTCGATGCCGATTATCCGATGTTCTTCATCTACACCTCGGGATCGACGGGCAAGCCCAAGGGGATCGTCCACGCGCACGGCTATACCGCCGGTGTCGCGCATACGATGAAGGTGTCGTTCGACGCGCGTCCCGGCGACACGCTTTACGTGGTGGCCGATCCGGGCTGGATCACGGGGCAGAGCTATCTGATCAGCGCGCCGCTCGTTACCCGGGTGACGACGGTCGTCTCCGAAGGATCGCCGGTGTTCCCGCACGCCGGGCGCTTCATGGCGATGATCGAGAAGCACAAGGTCAGCATCTTCAAGGCCGGCGTTACTTTCCTCAAATCGGTGATGTCAGACCCGGCCAATCTCGCCGACGTCGAGCGCTACGACCGATCGTCTTTGCGCGTCGCGACTTTCTGCGCCGAGCCGACCAGCCCTTCCGTGCAGGCATTCGGGATGGCGCATGTCGTACCGCAATATATCAACAGCTATTGGGCGACCGAGCATGGCGGGATCGCCTGGACGCATTTCTTCGGCAATGATGATTTCCCGCTGCGGCCCGATGCGCATGCCTATCCGCTGCCGTGGATTTTGGGCGACGTCTGGGTGGAAGAACCCGACGCAGCCATAGATTTCGTGCCGTTTGCGCGCGACGGCGACGACGGCGTCGCGTGGCGCCCCGCCGAAATGGGCGAAAAGGGCGAGATCGTCATCGCGGCACCCTATCCCTATCTCGCGCGCACGATCTGGGGCGATGTTGGCAACTTCACCGTCGAGAATGGCAGCGTTTCGGCCGACTGGCGCGGCGATGCGGCGCGCTGGACCGACGGTTACTGGCGCCGCTGGCGCGGTGCCTGGGCCTATACTCAGGGCGATTTCGCGATCCGCCACGCGGACGGCTCCTTCTCGCTGCACGGGCGCAGCGACGATGTCATCAACGTCTCGGGCCACCGCATGGGGACCGAGGAAATCGAAGGCGCGGTACTGCGCGACAAGGCGCTCGATCCCGATTCGCCCGTCGGCAATGTCCTCGTTGTCGGTGCGCCGCACCGCGAGAAGGGGCTGACCCCGCTCGCGTTCGTGGTGCCCGTCGCCGGGCGCAAGCTGACGATCGACGACAAGCGCCGCTTGTTCGAGCTGGTGCGCAGCGAAAAGGGCGCGGTCGCGGTGCCTGCCGACTTCATCGAAGTCAGCCAGTTCCCCGAAACGCGGTCAGGCAAGTACATGCGCCGGATGGTCCGCGCTTTGGTCGAAGGCGGCCCAGAAGGCGTTGGGGTCGGCGACGTGACGACGTTGCGCAATCCCGAAGCGCTCACCGAACTCAAGACCGCGATCGACATCTGGCAGCGCAAGCAGAAGCTGTCCGAAGAGCAATCGCTGTTCGAGCGCTATCGCTATTTCCTGATCCAGTACAATGTCGTGGCGCCCGGCAAGCGCGTTGCAACCGTCACCGTCACCAATCCGCCGGTCAACGCGCTCAACGAACGCGCGATCGACGAGCTGGTGATCGTGGTCGAGCATCTGTCGCGCAAGGATGATGTCGTCGCGGTGGTCTTTACCGGCCAGGGCACCGCCTCGTTCGTGGCGGGCGCCGATATCCGCCAGATGCTCGAGGAAATCCACACCCGGGACGAAGCGATGGTGCTGCCCAACAATGCCCAGCTCGCGTTCCGCAAGATCGAGACGATGGGCAAGCCGTGCATCGCCGCCGTCCAAGGCGTGGCACTCGGCGGCGGGATGGAGTTTGCGCTCGCCTGCCATTACCGCATTGCCGAGCCGACCGCGCGTTTTGGCCAGCCCGAAATCCGTCTGCGGCTGCTGCCGGGCTATGGCGGGACGCAGCGGCTGCCGCGGCTGCTGCTCGACAAGCGCGGGTCGGAAGGGGTGCGCGACGCGCTCGACCTGATCCTCGGCGGGCGGAGCATCGACGCAGCGGCAGCGCGGAGCATTGGCGTGGTCGACGAACTGGTCGACGGCGCGTGCGATGCACTGGCGCAGGCGCATGCCGCGGTGCGGACATATGTGAAGCACGGTGCCGCCAGTCCGCTCGGCGCTGCTTTTACCGCACGCCAGGCGCAGACCGAGCGCTGGGAAAGCCGCGCCGCAATCGACCTCGACACGGTGCTGCAGGACGACTTCCTTCAGCGCATCCTGCGCCAACTCGACTGGGCAGGTCGCGGCACGGCGGGCGCGCGCGCGATCGAAGCCGTGCACACGGGCCTTGCTGAAGGCATGGCTGCCGGCCTTGCGCGCGAAGCCGCCCTGTTCGCCGATGCGATCGTTGACCCTGAGGGCGGCAAAACCGGCATCCGCCAGTTCATCGACAAGGTCAGCCCACCGCTCCCCGTGCGCCGCGACGGCGTGTGGATGGACGATGAACACGAAGCGCGTGGCAAGGCGCTGGAAGCATCAGGCGTGCTGCTCCCGGTCGGTGCGCCCTTCTACCCCGGCGTCACCGCAATCCCGGAATTCCAATACGCCTTCGGCATCGCGCGCGATCCCGACACCGGAAGCCCACGCTTCGGCCCGCCCGCGACCCATGAGCGCGAGCTTATCGTCAAGGTGCCCGAACCGGCGCCGAACGAGGCGCTGCTCTACATGCTGACCAGCGAGGTCAACTTCAACGACATCTGGGCGCTGACCGGCATTCCGGTCTCGCCGTTCGACAGCCATGAGGAAGACGTCCAGATCACCGGATCGGGCGGCATTGCGCTGGTCGCGGCACTCGGCAGCGAGACGCGGGCCGAGGGGCGGGTGAAGGTCGGCGATCTCGTCACCGTCTATTCGGGCACCAATGATCTGCTGTCCCCGCAAGTCGGCAACGACCCGATGTACGCCGATTTCTCGATTCAGGGCTATGAGACCGAGACCGGCAGCCATGCGCAGTTCCTGACGGTGCAAGCGCCGCAGATGCACGCGATCCCGCCCGATCTGACGCTCGAACAGGCGGGCAGCTATGTCCTCAATCTCGGCACCGTCGCGCGCTGTTTGTTCACCACGCTGCAGATCGCGCCGGGTCGGACATTGTTCGTCGAAGGGGCCGCGACCGGCACCGGGCTCGATGCGCTGCGCTCATCGGTGCGGACGGGCCTGCAAGTGACGGGGCTGGTGTCGAGCCGCGAGCGCGCCGACTTCATCACCGGCCAGCAAGGGGCAACCGGCGCGATCGACCGCAAGGACCCGCGTTTCGCCGCGCTCTACAGCGTGGTGCCCGAGGATGCCGATGAGGCCCGCGCGTGGGAAGCGGCGGGCGCGCCGCTGGTCGCCGAATATCAGGCGCTCAACGGCGGCAATCTCGCCGATTATGTCGTCAGCCATGCCGGCGAGACGGCGTTCCCGCGCAGTTTCCAGTTGTTGGCGCAAGGCGGGACGCTCGCCTTCTACGGCGCGTCGTCGGGCTATCACTTCAGCTTCATGGGCAAGCCCGGGGCGGCGTCGCCGGAGGACATGCTGCGCAAGGCGGGCTTACGCGGCGGCGAAGCGGTGCTGATTTATTACGGCCCGGGCTCGACCGACTTGCTCGACGAGAAGGGGCTCGAGATCATCGAGGCGGCACGACGCTTCAACGCGCGCAGCGTGGTGGCGACCACCACCGACGGCCAGCGCGAATTCCTGCAATCGCTGGGCCTCGAAGACGCGATCGAAGGCATCGTCAGTCTGGAGGCAATCCGGCGGCGCGAGGGGGCGAATTTCCTCTGGCCCGACACGATGCCGCGCCTGCCTGATTCGAAGCTCGACATCGAAGTCTTCAAGGCGGCAGTGCGCGATTATCAGGACCGGGTGATGAAGCCGTTCGGCTCGGCCGTCGGCAAGATCCTGCGTTCGCCCGACAACCCGCGCGGCAGCCCCGATCTGATATTCGAGCGCGCAGGCCAGGATACGCTGGGCGTTTCGACGTCGCTGGTGAAGCCGTTCACGGGCCGCGTGGTGTTTGCCGAAGACCTGACCGGCCAGCGCTTCACCTTCTACGCGCCGCAGGTCTGGACGCGGCAGCGCAAGATCCTGATGCCGACCGCGTCGATCCTCGGCACGCATTTGTGCAACGCTTACGAAGTCGCGCGGATGAACGACATGATCGCGGCCGGCCTGCTCGAAGTGACCGAGCCGAGCGTGGTGCCATGGGAAGGCCTGCCCGAGGCGCATCAGTCGATGTGGGAAAACCGGCATGCGGGCGCGACTTATGTCGTCAACCATGCGCTGCCCGAACTCGGCTTGCGCAGCCGCGATGCGTTGCTCGAGGCATGGGCAGCGGCGGAAGCGGGGCCGCCTGACCCGTAATGCGACGCGAGCGAGCTGTGCAGCGTTGCAGTTCAGCCCCGACCCGCGATAGACACGACAAGCCCTCCCCAGGCTCGGAAAGACATCAAGTTGCAGCGGGCGTTGAGCGCCTCAAGCTATACTGGAGAGTGACATGGCCAAGGCACCGACCCCATCGACCCCTGCGACCACCGGTCGGCTGGCAGGCAAGATCGCCGTCATAACGGGTGCTGCCGGTAACCTCGGCGGGCATATCGTGCGCCATTATCTGGCCGAGGGCGCGACGGTGGTGATGACCGGGCGCACGCCTGCCCGCACCGATGCGGCGGCAGAAGCGATTCGCGCCGAAACCGGTGTTGCGCCCGAACGGCTGGCGACGGTGGCGCTCGACGGCGGCGATCCGGAGTCGGTGCGCGCGGGCATTGCCGATATCGTCAAGCGCTTCGGGCGCATCGACATTCTGGTCAACAATGCCGGATCGGCGGGGCCGAAAGCACCACTTGAGCAGCTCCCCGTCACGGCGGACGAACTCGCCGCGCTCCAAACAGCAGGCTCGACCGATAGCGAGACCGTGGGCGATGCGATCCGCAACATCTTCGGCGTCGCGTGGAATGTGTCGCGCGCCGCCGCCTCGGCGATGGGTGAGGGCGGGTCGATCATCAACGTGTCGACGATCTTCTCGCGCACGCCTTATTATGCCCGCACCGCCTATGTCGTGCCCAAGGCCGCGATGAATGCCTTTTCGCGCGAATTGTCGCTGGAACTCGGGCCACGCGGTATCCGCGTCAATCTCGTCTTCCCTGGCCCGATTGAAAGCGAGCGCATTCGCAGCGTGTTCGCAACGATGGACAAGATGCGCGGCGACGAAGCGGGCACCACCGCGACGCAATTCTTCGACATGATGTCGCTCGAACGCGCAACCGGCGGCAATGCCAAGGCCAAGACCTTCCCGACGCCTGCCGACATCGCCACCACGTGCGTGTTCCTGGGCAGCGACGAATCGGCCGCGCTCAACGGCCATGATTTCGAAGTGACGCACGGCATGACGGTGCGCAAGGAAGAGCGATCGACCTATTTGTCGCGCCCGACGATGCGGTCGATGGATGGATCGGGGCTCGCGGTGCTGATCGCGGCGGGCGATGGCTGGGAGGAAGCGCTGGAGATGGCGCGCATCCAGATCGCATGCGGCGCCCAAGTGCTGCTCGGGCTGACGCGGCAAGCCGATGTCGCCATCGCGCAGGCGCGCGCCAAGGCCGAGGATGTCGGCGACAAACTCAGCATCATCCGCTTCAACCGTACCGAGCCGGCGGCGATGGAAGCCGCGCTCGAAGCGTACACGCAGGAAAACGCGCCAATCACGGCGGCGGTGTTCATGCCGGTGCTCGGGCCGGGCGAGTTGGTCGGCGATCTGGTCGATGCCAGCGACGAGGATGTTGTGAGCTTCATGGACGTCGAACTCGCAGGCAGCATCGCGCTCGCCCGCACGCTCAGCCGTTACTGGAAGCGGCACGACAATCTGCTGCAGGAGCCGCGCTTCGTCTTCCTCACCAACCCGAGCGACGGCAAGGGCGATGTCTATGCGCAGATGCTGCGCGCGAGCGTAGAACAGCTCATCCGCATCTGGCGCGACGAATCGGAGATCGATGTCGCGCACGGCCGCCGTCGGCAGGCCGAATGGGGCAATCAGATCGTGCGCTTCACCAATGCCGAAGCCGAGAATACGCGCTTCACCGCCGGGCATGCCGCGCGCATTTTGCTCAAGGAAAGCAAGATCCGCGAAGTCACGCTCTATGTGCCCGCCAGCATCGGCGACGCGACCGGATCGCGCAAGGCGATGCCGGGGTTCAGCGAGAACATCACCGGCTTGCACCTCGGCAAGGTTGCACTGATCACCGGCGGCTCGGCCGGGATCGGCGGGCAAGTCGCGCGGTTGCTGGCGCTTGCAGGCGCCAAGGTGATGATGGTCGCACGCCGCGACAGCGAACTCGCAGTGGCCCGCGCGCGGATCGTATCCGAGCTCGAAGACATCGGCTTTGCCGGGGTCGAACGCCGGGTGCAGACACTCGCCAATGTCGATGTCAGCAATTTCGAGTCGCTCAAAGGGGCGGTCGACGCGACGCTCAAAGCCTTTGGCCGGATCGACTATCTGATCAACAATGCCGGTGTCGCGGGCGCCGAGGACATGGTCGTCGACATGAGCGTCGATGCATGGAACTACACGCTCGATGCCAATCTGGTGTCGAATTATTTCCTGATGCACCATGTCGTGCCGCTGATGAAGGCGCAGGGTTCGGGCTATATCCTCAACGTCTCGTCCTATTTCGGCGGTGAGAAATATCTCGCGGTCGCCTATCCCAATCGCGCCGATTATGCCGTGTCAAAATCGGGCCAACGCGCGATGGTCGAGAGCATGGCGCGCTACCTTGGCCCCGAAGTCCAGTTCAACGCGATTGCGCCCGGCCCGGTCGACGGCGACCGGCTGGCGGGCACGGGCGGCAAGCCCGGGCTGTTCGAGCGGCGCGGCAAGCTGATCCTCGAAAACAAGCGGCTGAACGCCATCCACGCGGCGTCGGTCAAGGCCTTGCGGCGCGGGGTGCGTGTCGAGGCTTTGCTCACCCGGCTTGCCCGCAACGACACCGTGCGGATGTCGCACGACACCAACAACCCGCGCGAAATCCGCGATCTGGCGCTTGCCTGCGCGCGCGAAGGCGACGGCGTTTGCACCTGGGACCAGTATCTGTTGACCCCGCCGATTGCAGCCGCGCTCGTCTCGCGGTTGCGCAAGGGCGGCTATTTCCTCGATTCGCCGGGCTGGGCCGATCGGCCCGACACGGAGGAAGCCAACAGCAACTGGCTGCTGCGCTCGCCGCCCGCCGACAAGCCCTTCCTGCCCGCCGACAGGATCGCGATCGAAGCCAAGAAGGTCGGCGGCGGGGTGCTGTCGAAGCTCCACCTCGGCAAGATGCCGACCGAAACCGATGTCGCGCAGGCGACCGTGTTTTTCCTCGCCGACCGCGCCGTCTCGGGCGAAACTTTCATGCCCTCGGGTGGCCTGAGCGTCGAACGTTCGACCACCGAGCGCGAGCTGTTCGGCAGCCCGAAGGCCGAACGGCTCGAGGCGATGCGCGGCAAGACCGTGTGGATCATCGGCGAGCATCTGGTCGATTACATCGCCGAAACGGTGCGCGCCTTCGTCAATGACTGCCATGTTGCGCGCGTGGTGCTGATCACCAAGACGGCGGAAGGCTATGCCGCGCTCAAGACCGAGCTGGCCGATCTGCCCGATGCCGATCTGCCGTCGATCGTTGCCGAAAGCGGCATCGAAGGCGCGATGAATGCCGCGCTGCTGCACTGGGGCCGCCCGACGACGATCCTGTCGACGCCGTTCGAACCGTTGCCGCAGCGGCTGTTCGAGCTCGACGCGCCGCTGACGCCCGACGCTTTCCGGCAGTTGGTCGCCGACAATCTGACCAACCACTTCCGCGTCGCGCGCAAGGCCTCGCTTTATGATGATTGCCAGCTCGTGCTGGCCTCGCCCGATGTCGCAATGGGCGACAAGAGTCCGGCCTTCGCACTCGCCAATTTCATCAAGACGACCTTGCATGCCTTCACCGCGACGCTCGCGGTCGAGAATGAGCGACTGGTGCACGACGTGCCGGTCAATCAGGTCAACCTCACCCGCCGCGTCCAGTCGGAGGAGCCGCGCGATCTCGACGAGCATCTCGAAGAAGTGAAGCGCTTTGCCCGTGCGGTGCTGTTGCTCGGGGCGCCGCTGCCCGATGCCGAGGATTCGCGCTACCGTGCGCGCATCTATCGCGGCATGGCGATGACGGTCTGACGGAAGCGCGCATGCACTATCTGCCCTTCGAAAAAGCGATCGAGCTGCTCGACAAGAACGCCGTCCAACTGCGGCGCGACGGCGCGCATGAGAATGAAGCGCGGCAGATGGAGGAACGCGCGCAGCGCCAGCTCGCGCACCTCTATAGCCAGTTGACCCCGTGGCAGCGCGCGCAAGTCGCGCGCCACCCGGCGCGCCCGCATTTCAGCCATTTCGTGGGCGGGCTGTTCACCGACTTCATGCCGCTCGCCGGTGACCGTGCCTTTGCCGATGATCAGGCGCTGATCGGTGGCCTCGCCAAGTTTCAGGGCCGGTCGGTGCTGGTGATCGGCCATGCCAAGGGCGAGGACACCACCAGCCGCCTCAAGCATAACTTCGGGATGGCGCGGCCCGAGGGATACCGCAAGGCGATCCGGCTGATGGATTTGGCCGACCGCTTCGGGCTGCCCGTGATCACCTTAGTCGACACCCCCGGTGCTTTCCCCGGGCTCGATGCCGAAGAGCGCGGTCAGGCCGAGGCCATCGCGCGCTCGACCGAGCGGTGCCTGTCGCTTGGCGTGCCGATGATTGCGATTATCACCGGCGAAGGCGGATCGGGCGGCGCGGTGGCGATCTCCTCCGCCGACCGTGTGCTGATGTTCGAACATTCGGTCTATTCGGTGATTTCGCCCGAAGGCTGTGCGTCGATCCTGTGGCGCAGTGCCGATCATGCGGGGGAGGCCGCCGAAGCGATGCGGATCACCGCCGCCGACTTGCTGCGGCTCGGCGTGATCGACCGGATCATCTATGAACCCGCCGGCGGCGCGCACCGCGACCACGCGCTCACGATGCGCCGCACCGCCACGGCAATCGCCGAAGAACTCGCCCCACTGGTGCTGCGATCACGCGACGCCTTGGTTGCGGGGCGACGCGAGAAGTTCCTGCGGCTCGGTCGCGCGCTCTGACCGTCAGTCGAAATATTTGTGTAACTGAATGTTTTCATTGCGACCCTTGCAAATCGAGAGACGAAACCGCACCTTTTAACCAACGTGAGCATGTGCAGCATCTCTGCGACGCGTTCACGGGCCGGGGCACGGCCCAATGCGACAGGGGATCAGGCAATGCGCACTCGGATGATTCGCGGTGGTATCGTGGCGGCCATGATGGGCAGCGCGCTGGCGTCCTGCTCGAACGGCACGCCCCCGCCGCCGCCGCCACCGACGCAGGTCACCGTCGCCACGCCACTGAAGCGCGAAATCGTCGATTGGGACGAGTATATCGGTCGCTTCGAAGCGATTCAGGATGTCGAGCTGCGCCCGCGCGTGTCGGGTGCGATCGACCGTGTGCTGTTCACCGATGGGCAGCTCGTGCGCCAGGGCCAGCCGCTGTTCGTGATCGATCCGCGCCCTTATCGCGCGGTGCTTGCCCAAGCGCGCGCCCAGACCGAAAAGGCGCGTGCGACGCTCGCCAATGCCCAGACCGAACTCGCGCGCGCCAAGACATTGCTCGACGCGCAGGCGATTTCCAAAGAGGAATATGAGCAGAAACTGGCGGTGGTGCGCACTGCCAGCGCCGATGTCGCCGCCGGACAAGCGCAGGCGTCGACCGCCGCGCTCAATCTGGGCTTCACCACGGTGCATTCGCCAATCACCGGGCGGATTTCGGACCGCAAGGTCAGCCGCGGCAATCTCGTCGCCGAGGGGACGACGGTGCTGACGCGCGTCGTGTCGACCGATCCGATCTGGTTCTCGTTCGAGGGCGCCGAGAGTTTTTATCTGAAATATCTGCGCCAGGATAAGGATGGCTCGCGCGGATCGTCGCGCAACACGCCCAATCCGATCGAAATCCAGCTCGCCGACGAAAGCGGCTATCGCTGGCATGGGCGGATGCAGTTCGTCGACAATGCGATCGACGCCAATTCGGGCACGATCCGCGCGCATGCCGTCGTCGCCAATCCCGATGGCTTTCTGACGCCGGGGCTGTTCGGTCGCGCGCGGCTCCTCGGCTCGGGCACCTATCGCGCACTGCTTGTCCCGGATGAAGCGATCATCACCGATCAGACCCGCAAGCTCGTCTATGTCGTTGGCAAGGACGGGAAGGCCAGCCCCCGCCCCGTCGTCACTGGCCCCCCGGTCGAGGGTCTGCGCGTCGTCAAGGAAGGGATTGCCCCGACCGACCATGTCGTCATCAATGGCCTGACACGACTCCAGCCGGGTATGCCGGTGAAGGCGACGATGACGGTGCTCAAGCCCCGCGCCGCCAATACCGCGCCCGTCTCGGCGCCCCTTTCGACACCGCCCGCCGCCGAAGCGCAAGCCAAGTAGGATGCGCTTTCCGCATTTCTTCATCGACCGGCCGATCTTCGCGGCTGTGTTGTCGATCCTGATCGTGGTGTTCGGGCTGGTCGCCTATCCCGGCCTGCCCGTTGCGCAATATCCCGAAATCGCGCCGCCGACCGTGGTGGTGAGCGCCAGTTATCCGGGTGCCACCGCCGAAACGCTCGCCGAAACGGTCGCCGCCCCGCTCGAGGAATCGATCAACGGCGTCGAACACATGATCTATATGTCGTCGTCATCAACCGGCGACGGCGCGATCGCGATTACGGTGACCTTCAAGCAAGGCACCAATGTCGATCAGGCGCAGGTGCTGGTGCAGAACCGCGTGTCCTCCGCCGAACCGCGCCTGCCGGAGGAAGTACGCCAGATCGGCGTTACAGTACGCAAGAATTCACCCGACATTCTGATGTGCGCGACGCTGTTCTCGCCCGACAAGTCGCTTAGCCGGCAATATATTTCCAACTACGCCACAACCCAGATCATCGACCGGCTCACCCGCATCCAGGGCGTCGGCGGGGCGCGCATTTTCGGCGCGCGCGATTACAACATGCGCGTCTGGATCGATCCCGATCTGGCGGCCGCGCGCAACCTGACGGTCGATGAAATCACGGGCGCCGTTCGCAACCAGAATGCGCAAGTCGCCGTCGGATCGATCGGCGCGCCGCCGTTCAATCGCGGCGGCACCGCATTCCAGCTTGGCATCCAGACCGAAGGGCGCCTCACCAGCCCCGAACAATTCGGCGAGATCATCATCAAGCGCGATGATCAAGGGCGGCTGACGCGCCTGCGCGATGTCGCGCGGATCGAACTGGGCGCGCAGGATTACGGGATTAATCCCTTTTTCTCGAACCAGCCGACGACGACGGTCTGCATTACCCAGCTGCCCGGATCGAACGCGCTGACCACCGCCAAATCGGTGCGCGACGAGATTGCGAGTTCGGCCAAGAGCTTCCCGCCGGGGATGACCTATGCCATCCCCTATAACCCGACCGAATATATCTCGGCGTCGATCGAGGAAGTGCAGCGCACATTGTTCGAAGCGCTGATTCTGGTCGCGCTGGTCGTGCTGCTGTTCCTGCAAAGCTGGCGCGCGGCGCTGATCCCGATCATCGCCATTCCGGTGTCGCTCATCGGTTCGTTCGCGGTGCTCGCGGCGTTTGGCTTTTCGATCAACAATCTGTCGCTGTTCGGCATGGTGCTGGCGATCGGCATCGTCGTCGATGACGCGATCGTCGTCGTCGAAAATATCGAACGGCTGATGGCCGAAAAGGGCCTGACGCCGCTCGCCGCTGCGCATGAGACGATGGACGAAGTGTCGGGCGCGCTGATCGCGATTGCGCTGGTGCTGTGCGGGGTGTTCATCCCGACGAGCTTCATTCCGGGCATTTCGGGGCAGTTCTACCGCCAGTTCGCGCTGACGATCGTGTCGGCGACCGCGATTTCGGCCTTTGTGTCGCTCACCCTGTCGCCCGCACTCGCCGCGCTGGTGCTCAAACCCAAGCCGCACGGCGACGCCGCCCCGCCGCCCGCACCCGGCGTTCGCGGCTGGGGCACGCGGTTTGCGCGCGGCTTCAACCGCGCGTTCGATGCACTAGCCGATCGCTATGGCAAGTTCACCGCGCGCGCGATCCGGGCGCTTGGCCTGATCGTCATCGTCTATGCCGTGCTGATCGGGCTGACCGGCTGGCGCTTCACCGCGACACCGACGGGCTTCATCCCGGCGCAGGATCAGGGCTATCTGATCGTCGCGGCGCAGTTGCCGCCGGGATCGTCGCTCCAGCGCACCACCGATGTGCTCCAGCGTGCGCAGGCGATCGCGCTCAAGAACCCCGCAGCAATCGGCACGGTTGCCTTTGCCGGGCTCGACGGCGCGACCTTCTCCAACGCGCCCAATGCCGCCGCGATGTTCATCCCGCTCAAGCCGCATGATCAGCGCAAAGGTGCTGATGCCGTCGCGAACGAACTGCGGCAGGCGATGGGGTCGATCACCGATGGCGTGCTGCTCGTGATCCCGCCACCGCCGGTGCGCGGCATCGGCACGGGGGGCGGATGGAAAATGCTGATCGAGGATCGGCAGAATCAGGGCTATGCCGCGCTCGAGGGTGCTGCCTTTGCGATGATGATGAAGGCCAACCAGACCCCCGGCATCGCCAGCACTTTCACCACTTTCAACGTGCGCACGCCGCGGCTCTATGCCGATATCGACCGGCCGCGCGCCGAACAGTTAGGCGTGCCGGTGCAGAATATCTTCCGCACGCTCGGCACCTATCTCGGTTCGAGCTATATCAACGACTTCAATTTCCTCGGCCGTACCTACCGCGTGACGGCGCAGGCCGATGCGCCCTACCGCGACGACATCGCCGATATCGGCAAATTGAAGACGCGGTCGGCATCGGGCGCGATGGTGCCGCTCGACGCGGTGCTGACGCTCAAGAACGACAGCGGGCCGTACCGCGTCGTGCGCTACAACCTCTATCCGTCGGCCGAGCTGCAGGGCGATACCGCGCCCGGCTTCTCGTCGGGGCAATCGCTCAAAACGATGGCGAAGCTGGCCGACGAAACGCTGCCGGCGGGCATGAAGTTCGAATGGACCGAACTCGCGTTCGAACAGCAGCAGGCGGGCAATACCGGCGCGCTGGTGTTTGGCCTCGCTGTGCTGTTCGTGTTCCTGTTGCTGGCGGCCAATTACGAAAGTCTCGTGCTGCCGTTCGCGGTGATCCTGATCGTGCCGATGTGCCTGCTGGCAGCGATTGTCGGCGTCAATCTGATGGGGATGGACAATAACATTCTGACACAGATCGGGTTGGTGGTGCTGATTGGCCTGGCAGCCAAGAACGCCATCCTCATCGTCGAATTTGCGAAAGCGAATGAGGACGCCGGGATGGAGCTGCGCGAAGCCGCCCGCCATGCCGCCGCGCAGCGCCTGCGCCCGATCATCATGACCTCGATCGCGTTCATCCTCGGCACCTTGCCGCTCGTGATCGGCACGGGGCCGGGCGCGGAGATGCGCCGCGCGCTGGGGGTCGCGGTGTTCTTCGGGATGATTGGGGTGACGACCTTCGGGCTGCTGTTCACGCCGAGCTTTTATGTGATCAGCCGCAAGCTGGGCGACCACGCGAGCCGCTATCTGCGCCGCAAGCCCGCCACACCCCCCGCCGATCCCGCCCCGGAGGCATTGCCATGAAGCGATCGATGACCGTCGCCATTGCGGCGCTGCTGTCGGGCTGCGCGGTCGGCCCGAATTACGAGCGGCCCGGCACCGCGCCGCGCGCAAGCGGGACGCTTGCCGAAGGGGTGCAGACGCCCGCTGCCGTGTCAGCGCAACCGCTGCCCGATCATTGGTGGCAGTTGTACGAAGATCCGGCACTCGACCGGCTGGTGACCGAAGCGCTGGCGCACAACGCCAGCATCCGCGAAGCCGCCGCCAATCTGCAGCGTGCCCGCGCCGTCCTGTCCGAGCAGCGCGGCGCGCGGCTGCCGTCGACCGATCTCAGCGCGCAATATTCGCGCCAGCAAGGCAATAGCGCCGCCGCCGCCGCTTTTGGCGGCACGGGCGCCGGCGTGCGCACCTTCCAGTTCGATCTGTTCCAGTCGGGCTTCGACGTCAGCTACGAACTCGACCTGTTCGGCGGCGTGACCCGCGCGATCGAGGCCGGACGCGGCGATGTTGCGGCATCCGCCGCGCAGCTCGATGCGGCGCGCGTCTCGATCGCGGCGGAAACCGCGCGTGCTTATGTCGCCGTCTGCACCAATGCCGCGCAGCTCGCGGTCGCGCACGAGACGGTCGAGTTGCAGGAGCAGACGCTCAAGCTGACGACGACGCTATTCGATGCCGGGCGCGGGACACGGCGCGACGTCGAGCGCGCCGATGTCCTGCTCGCGCAAACACAGGCGCAGCTTCCCGGCTTCGATGCCGAGCGGCGTGCCGCGCTCTATGCGCTGGCGACGTTGACCGGCAGACCGGCTGCGGAAATAGACGCCGACGCGGCGAACTGCACGGCGCCCCCGACGATCAAGTCGGTGATTCCCGCAGGCGACGGCGCCGCGCTGCTTGCCCGCCGTCCCGACATCCGGGCCGCCGAGCGCAGCCTCGCCGCGGATACCGCGCGCATCGGCGTGGCGATTGCTGATCTCTATCCCCGGATCCAGCTGCTCGGCAGCATCGGCCAGAATGCGACGCGCGGCAGCCAGTTCTTTCAGCCGACCGCCGTCCGCTATTCGTTCGGCCCGCTGATCAGCTGGAATTTCCCCAACCAGACGATCGCGCGCGCGCGCATCCGGCAAGCGCGCGCATCCGCCGATGCCAGCCTCGCGCGGTTCGACGGCGCAGTGCTGACCGCGCTTAACGAAACCGAACAGGCGCTGGCGCGCTACGCCGGGGCACTCGATCGCAATGCCGCGCTTGTGCGCGCCGAAAAGTCGAGCGGCGAAGCAGCGCGGCTGTCGCGGCTGCGCTTTGATGCGGGCGCCGACAATTTCCTCCAGCTGATCCAGGCCGAGAGCGACCGCGCCAGCGCGCGGGCCGCGCGCGCGCAATCCGACGCAGCGGTCGCCGATGCACAGGTCAGCCTGTTCAAGGCGCTCGGCGGCGGCTGGCAGGACGCGCCTGCCCCCATCCGCCGCGACACCCCCGCCGCCGCCCAATAGGAGCCGATATGACCGAACAGCGCCCCGTCCCTGCCTCCCGCGAGCAATTGTGGGCGATCCTGTTTGAGGCGGCCGAGATCGAGCATAATCTGATGTGCTGCTATCTCTATGCGATGTTCAGCCTGAAGAGCGCGGTTGACGAGGGCGTGTCTGACGAAGAGCTGGTCGCGATCCGGCGTTGGCGCGGCGAAATCCTTGATGTGGCCATCGAGGAAATGGCGCATCTGGCGATCGTGTCGAACATATTGTCGGCGGTCGGCGCCCCGGCGCATTTCTGGCGCCAAAATTTCCCGGTGGCGCCCGGCTATCACCCGGCCGGTGTCGTCGTGAAGCTCGCGCCGTTCAATGCCGAAACGCTCGACCATTTCATCTTCCTCGAACGCCCCGAAAGCATCGAGATGCCCGATGGCGCGGGCTTCGCACCCGACCACGTCTATAGCCGCACGCTCGCCGCCGACCGGCTGATGTCGGGGACGTTCGATTATGCGACCGTCGGCCAGCTCTATGCGTCAATCGAGGAAGGCATTCAGCGGCTCGCGCAGGAACTGGGTGAGGATGCGCTGTTCGTCGGCGATCCTTGCCATCAGATCAGCCCCGAAGTGGTGTCGCTGCCTAATCTGGCCGTGGTCCGCTGCGTGAAGAGCGCGATTGCGGCGATCGACGCGATTGTCCGCCAGGGCGAGGGATCGGACCCCGATGAGGAAGGGTCGCACTATCG
Organism: Sphingomonas sp.; assembly: GCF_019749955.1. GTDB lineage: Bacteria > Pseudomonadota > Alphaproteobacteria > Sphingomonadales > Sphingomonadaceae > Sphingomonas. Next base: position 68,388 of record NZ_JAIEPC010000033.1, on the reverse strand, counting down.
CCGCTTCCTGAAGATTCGCGACGAGTATCAGGCACTGTTGGGCAGCCGCGCCGATTTCGCGCCGGGCCGCGCCGCCGCGCACAACCCGGTGATGCGGCGCCCGCCGAAGCCCGAGGGCAAGCTGTGGATCGGTGCCGAGCCGGCCGCGAGCCTGCTCGATCTGGGGAATGCGATCTACAATCACAGCCTGCGCTGCCTCGCGCTCGGCTATGCCGGGGTCGACCGGCAGGCGCAGCGCGGCCTCGTCGACGCCGCAATCGAGCTGATGCGGATTTTGACGCCGGTCGCCGAGCGGCTGACGGCGCTGCCCGCAAACGACGAAGCGCCCGGCTGCACCGCGGGCTTGAGCTTCGCGACCCTGCGGTCGGCGTCGGCGCTGCCACCCGAGCCGGGGGCGATTCCGGTGCTGGTCGAGCGGCTGCGCGATATTGCCGCCCGAGCGACCTCGATTGGCGCGGGGGACGCGAGCGTGGCCGAACTGACCGAGCTCACGGCCTCTGCGCTTGAAACGCTCGCGACGAAACTCGGCCGGACGCAGATTGCCGATCGTGCCGATGCCGGGCAAGCGGCGCCGGTGACTGACACTCCCCCTGCCGCGGACGGCCCGCCTGCCCCGATTGCCGAGGGCGATGGCGTCGAGCGCATCCCCGGCGAGGACGTCGATCTGATTTTCAACATGCCGCGCTGCATCCACGCGCGCCACTGCGTGCTCAGCCAGCCCGGCGTGTTCAAGGCCAATGTCGTCGGCCCGTGGATCGACCCTGACGCCACCACCACCGAAGGGCTGGTGACGGTTGCGCACATGTGCCCCTCGGGCGCGATCCAGTATCAGCGCCATGACGGTGGGCCGGAAGAAGAAGCGCCGCCGGTCAATCTCGTCCAATTGCGCGAAAATGGCCCGATCGGCGTGCGCGCCGATATGGTGCTGGATGGCGAGCGCGTCGGCTATAGAGCGACTTTGTGTCGCTGTGGTGCCTCAAAGAACAAGCCGTTCTGCGACGGCAGCCATAGCGCGATCCCCTTCGAAGCGACCGGCGAACCCGCGACGCGTGAGTCGCAACCCCTGGCCGCGCGCGGCGGGACGCTCGCGATCGACCCCGAGCGCAACGGGCCATTGGTGGTGACGGGCAATCTCGAGCTTTGTTCGGGAACGGGGCGCACCTTTGACCGGGTAACCTCGGCGCGGCTGTGCCGCTGCGGCGGATCGGCAACCAAGCCCTATTGCGACGGGACGCATCGGCGGATCGGGTTCGTGAGTTGACCGATTTCGGACAGAGCTAACCCACTCCCCGGTTCGCCCTGAGCTTTTCGAAGGGCTGTCCTTCTTCCGCCGCCGGCTCGCGATAGAAGAACGGTGCTTCGACAAGCTCAGCACGAACGGTTGGGGGTTTGCGCACCCAACCAACTAACGCCGCAACTTCCCCTCCAGCCACCTTGCCGCCTGCTCGGGGCTGACCTTGTCCTTGTCGCGGTCGACCATGTAATTGGCCTCGCGCATCAGATCGACCGGGATCGCGCCGACCAGCGGCTGGATCGCGCCGATGAAATCGGCGTCGTCGGCGTGCCCCCGCGTCACCATCAGGATCGCGTCATAGCCGGGAATCGCGCCCTTGGGGTCGCTCAGCACCGTCAGCTTCTGCGCGGCGATCCGCCCGTCGGAGGAGAAGGCCGAGATCACATCGGCCTGCCCGCTCTCAATAGCGCGGTACATGAAGGTGGGATTATAGGCCTGCGCCGCCTTGAACTTTAGCGGATAGGACCGTTTCACGGCGGCCCATTCGGGGCGTTCGAGAAACTCCAAATCCGAGCCGAGTTTGAGCGCGGGCGCTTGGGCCACCAGATCGTCGAGCGACTTGATCCCGCGCTTGGTCGCCTCGCTCTCCCGCATCGCAAAGGCATAGGCATTTTCGAACCCGAGCGGGCCGAGCAGCTTGATCCCGTGCGTCTTCGCGGCCCAGGCACCGATCCCGCGCACGATGTCGGGGCGCGGCGGCACGTCCTGCCGCTTCATTTCGTTGGTCCAGATCGTGCCCGAATAATCGACATAGACATCGATATCGCCCCCCACGAGCGCGCCGAACACGACCGCCGACCCCAGCCCCTCGCGGTACTGCACGCGGTAGCCTGCGCGTTCGAGCCGGTGGCCGATCAGCCGCGCGAGGATATATTGCTCGCCGAAGCCCTTGGCGCCGACGGTGACGGTTTTCTGGCCCGTCGGCATTGCCGGGGCGAGCGCCGCGAGCACCCCGATCGCGAGCACGACCAGCGCGACGATGACGCGGCCACGCTTGCGCTCGGCAATGCCATGCTCGACGACGCCGAGCAGCGCATCGACGCTGAGCGCGAGCAGCGCGGCGCTCAGGCAACCGGCGAGCACCAGCGCCCAATTCTGGGTCTGGAGCCCCGCAAAGATCATGTCGCCAAGGCTGGGCTGGCCGACCGTGGTGGAAAGAGTGGCGGCCCCGATCGTCCACACGGCCGCCGTGCGGATGCCCGCCATCAGTACCGGCGAGACCAGCGGCGCTTCGACCATGATCAGCTTCTGCCAACCGGTCATGCCGACGCCATCCGCCGCTTCGATCACCGCCGGGTCGAGATTGGCGAGGCCCGTCACCCCGTTGCGCAGGATCGGCAGGATTGCGTAGAGCGTCAGCGCCAGCACCGACGGCAGGAAGCCGAGCGCGGGAATCCCGCCGCCGACCAACGCCGAGAGCGACAACAGCAGCGGGTAGAAGAGTGCGAGCAAGGCAAGGCTCGGGATCGTCTGGACGAGGCTCGCAAAACCGAGCGCGGCGCGCGCCACCAGCGGCCGCCGCGCCGACCAGATCGCCAGCGGCAGGCTGATCACCAGGCCGAGCACCAACGCCGACGCCGCCAAGAGCAGATGCGCCGCCAGCAGATCGGGCACGCGCTGCATCGCTTCGAGGAAGGGACTCATGCGCGCTCCTCCAGCGCGCGCAGCCGTCGCGCCTGCTCGCGCGGCACGGCGACGAGCGCGGCGGCTTCGGGGCCGCCTTCGCCCGCAATCAATTGCGCCGGGGTGCAATCGGCGACGATCCGCCCGGCGTCCATCACCAGCACGCGGTCGGCGAGCAGCAGGGCCTCGGCCATGTCGTGCGTGACCATGATCGTGGTGAGCCCCAGACGGTCGTGCAGGCCGCGAATCGCTTCGCCAAGCTGGTCGCGCGTCACCGGATCGAGCGCACCGAACGGCTCGTCCATGATCAGCAGCCCCGGTTCGGTCGCGAGCGCGCGTGCGACGCCGACGCGCTGGCGCTGCCCGCCCGAAAGTTCATCGGGAAAGCGGCTGGCAAAATCGCGGGGTAGATCGACCAGATCGAGCAGTTCATCGATCCGGGCAGCATTATGCTTGGTGCCGGTCAACCGCAGCCCGATGGCGATGTTTTCGCCCACCGTGAAGTGGGGAAACAGCCCGATGTTCTGGAAGATATAGCCGATCCGGCGGCGCAGGGCGTGCGGCTCCTCATCGCCGACGGGCGCACCACCCACCAGCACGCGACCGTCGCTCGGCTCGACCAAGCGGTTGATGGTCTTGAGCAAAGTCGACTTGCCCGACCCTGAGGACCCGACCAAGGCCACAAAGCTCCCGGCCGCGATCGTCAGCGACACATCGGCGACGGCATCGGCGGTGCCAGCATAGCGTTTCGACACGCGCTCGAAAGCGACCGAGGGTCCGCGGGTCGATTCCTGTGGCATCGGTCGCGGTGATGCGGGATGAGAGCGGCAAGGTCAAACGGGGACGGCGACATGACGAAGGCGATTTTTATCACGGGCGGCGGATCGGGCATCGGGCGCGCGGTGGCGCTGCTGTTTGCCGCGCGCGGCTGGCGCGTGGGGCTCGCCGATGTGAACGCAGCCGGGATGGCCGAAACCGCGGCGATGCTGCCCGCTGGCATGGCGACCAGCTATCAGATGGACGTCCGCGACCGTGATGCGTGGGAGACGTCGCTCGCAGCGTTTGCAGCGGTGAGCGGCGGGCGGCTCGACGTGGTGTTCAACAATGCCGGGATCGCGGTCGGCGGGACGCTCGCCGCCAACAGCTTCGAGGAGATCGACCGCGTCGTCGGCATCAACCTCATGGGCGTGGTGAACGGTGCCAAGCTCGCCTATCCCTATCTCAAGGCGACGCCGGGATCGTGCCTGCTCAATACGTCATCGGCGGCGGGGATCTATGGCGGGCCGGGGATCGGCATCTATGCGGTCACCAAGTTCGGCGTTCGCGCGCTGACCGAAAGCCTTGATGGCGAATGGGCGGCGGACGGCATCAAGGTGCGCGCGCTGATGCCGAGCTTCATCGAAACGCCGTTGCTCGCCGCCGGGATGGCGGGATCGAACCGCAGCGTGCGTGAGACGGTGGTCGAGGGTGGGTTGGAGATTACCCCCGTCGAGGAAGTGGCGCAGGCGGCGTGGGACGCCGTGCACGGTGAGCGGCTGCACACGCCCGTCGGCAAGACGGCGAAGCGGCTGATGTTCGCCGCGCGCTGGATGCCCGGTGGCTTGCGCAAGGGCATGAGGAAGCGCGGGCTGGGGGGCTGACAATGGTCGATCATGCCACCCCCAATCTGCCGTCGCGCGATTTTTCTACGAGCGCGGATTTCTATCGCAGGCTTGGGTTCGAGCAGGGCTGGCGCGACAACGGGTGGATGATTCTCGAGCGCGGCGGGCTGATGCTCGAGTTCTTCCCTTATCCCGATCTCGATCCGTGGAGCAGTTCGTTCAGCTGCTGCCTCCGGGTCGACGATCTGGCGGGGCTCTACGCGGCGTGCCTCGCGGCGGGAATTCCCGAGCAGACAGTCGGCTTCCCGCGCCTCCATCCGCCACGCAAAGAAGCAAGCGGCATCACGATCGCCTATCTGGTCGATCCCGATGGGGCCTTGGTGCGGCTGATCCAGAATTAGGACGGCCGCCCTACCCAACTCAATCCCCAGCCGTTCGTGTCGAGCGAAGTCGAGACACCTCGCGCACCGCCTGTGGCCGGTCCCTCGACGTCGCTCGGGACCAACGGGTGGGGGGCATAAGGCGCAAAACTGGCGCGGACGCCCAGCTCAGCCCGCCGCCTTCGCCTTGGGCTTGGCCACTTTCTTCGCGGGCGCTTTCTTCGCCGCAGCCTTGGGCGCTGCCTTCTTCGCCGGGGCCTTTTTGGCGACCTTCTTCTTGCCCTTCGTCGGCGCTGCCGCCGCGCGCGCGTCGATCAGTTGCGCGGCTTCCTCCAGCGTCAGCGCGTCCTTCTCGATCGTCTTGGGCAAGGTCGCGTTGGTGGTGCCGTCGGTGACGTAAGCGCCGTAGCGGCCCTCCATCAGCTTGATTTCGAGCTCGGTGCGCGGGTGCAGCCCGAGCACCTTGAGCGCCGCCTGAGCGCCCCGCTGCGGCCGTCCGCCGCCTGCTGCTGCTTCGGCGAGCTTCACCACCGCAGCATTCATGCCGGTTTCGAAGACTTCGGCGGTCGAGGTCAGTCGGCCATATTTGCCGTTGTGCGCGAGATACGGCCCATAGCGCCCAATCGACGCCGTGATCGGCTCGCCCGTTTCAGGGTGCGTCCCGATCGTGCGCGGCAGGCTCAGCAGCTTCAACGCCCAGTCGAGGTCAAGCTCGCCCGGCAGATCCTTCGGGATCGATGCGCGCTTGGCTTCCTTGCCGTCGCCGAGCTGGACATACGGCCCGAACCGCCCCGACCGCTTCGACACCTCAAGCCCGGTTTCGGGATCGGTGCCGAGCACTTCGGGCCCGGCATCGCCGGTCGCTTCCGCCCCGCCTTGGGCGAAGCGGCGGGTGTATTTGCATGCGGGGTAATTGGAGCAGGCAACGAAGGCGCCGAACCGCCCGCCGCGCAGCGAAAGCCTGCCCTCACCGCAATTGGGGCATAACCGTGGATCGCTGCCGTCGCCCTTGTCGGGGAAGAGATAGGCGCCGAGAAATTCGTCGAGAGCAGCCGTTACTTCGCTCGGCTGGAACGCCATCACTTCGCTAGTGCGCGGTTTGAAGTCGCGCCAAAAGGCTTCGAGCACGGCCTGCCATTCGGCGCGCCCGCCGGAGACTTCGTCGAGTTCGTCTTCCAGCCCGGCGGTGAAATCATAGCCGACATATTTTTCGAAAAAGCGTTCGAGAAACGCGGTGACGAGCCGCCCGCTTTCCTCGGCGAAAAAGCGGTTCTTTTCGACCCGGACGTAGAGCCGGTCCTTCAATGTCTTGATGATCGACGCATAGGTCGAAGGCCGCCCAATGCCGAGCTCCTCGAGCCGCTTGACCAGCGATGCTTCGGAAAAGCGCGGCGGCGGCTGGGTGAAATGCTGATCGGCGTTGACGGCTTTCTTGGCCGGCGCATCGCCTTCGCGCAGGCGCGGCAGGCGGCGGGCTTCCTCGTCGGCCACGGCGTCGGCATTTTTGCCAGAGCCGCCAACAAAAACGTCGTCGCTGCCTTCCTCATACAGCGCGAGATAGCCGGGGAAGAGCACCACCTGCCCCGTCGCGCGCAGGGCGTGCAGGCCGGTGCCGTCGGTCAGCTCGACCGTGGTGCGCTCCATCCGCGCCGACGCCATTTGGCTCGCGAGTGCGCGCTTCCAGATCAACTCGTACAGCCGCGCGTGATCGCCCGAACCCGCGCGGTCCTTGCCGAAATCGGTCGGACGGATCGCTTCATGCGCTTCCTGCGCGTTCTTCGCCTTGGACGTATATTGGCGCGGCTTGTCGGGGACATAGCTCGCGTCATAGCGGTTGGCGACCGCGAGCCGTGCCGCCGAAATCGCGCTCGAATCCATCTGCACGCCGTCGGTGCGCATATAGGTAATCGCGCCATCCTCGTAGAGCGCCTGCGCAATCCGCATCGTGTGATCGGCCGAGAATCCGAGCTTGCGCGATGCTTCCTGCTGCAAGGTCGAGGTGGTGAAGGGCGGCGGCGGATTGCGCGTGGCGGGCTTGGTCTCGACGCTGGCGACGCTGAAGCGTCCGGCCTCGACATCGGCCTTGGCGGCAAGCGCATCGCCTTCCTTGCCGATCGTCAGCCGGTCGATCTTGGCCCCGCGCCATTTGCTCAGCCGCGCGGTAAAGGGCGTGCCGTCATGCTCAAGGTTGGCGGTGACCGACCAATATTCTTGAGCGACGAACGCTTCGATCTCGCGCTCGCGCTCGACGATCAGCCGCAACGCGACCGACTGCACCCGCCCCGCCGACTTGGCGCCCGGCAACTTGCGCCACAGCACCGGCGACAAGGTGAAACCGACCAGATAATCGAGTGCGCGGCGCGCGCGATAAGCGTCGATCAGATCGGTATCGAGCGCGCGCGGGTGCTTCATCGCCTCGGTCACCGTCGCCTTGGTGATCGCGTTGAAGGTAACGCGCTGGACATCCTTGGGCAGCGCTTTCTTGGCGCGCAGCACTTCCTGCACGTGCCAGCTAATCGCCTCGCCCTCGCGGTCAGGGTCGGTCGCGAGGATCAGGCGGTCGGCGGTTTTCGCCAGATCGGTGATCGCTTTGAGCTGCTTGGCCTTGTCGGCGTAATTTTCCCATTCCATCGCAAAGCCATGGTCGGGATCGACCGAGCCATCCTTCGCGGGCAAGTCGCGGACATGGCCATAGCTCGCGAGCACGCGGTAATCGCTGCCCAGATACTTTTCGATGGTTTTCGCCTTGGCGGGCGATTCGACGATCACAAGCTGCATGGATGCTCCCTTACGCGTACGCGCGAGGGTGGGAAGCCTTTGCGGTGTTCGTCAAGCGGCATGCGCCTCGGCGCGGAGCGGCGGTGATCTTGACATTGGACAGAAAATTGTCCAATGAACTGACATGTACGCCATCAGCTATTCCGAAGCCCGCGAAAATCTGAAGTCGGTGATCGACCAGGTCGTCGCCGATCACGCTCCCATCGCGATCACGCGCCAGCGCGGCGAAGGCGCCGTGCTGGTGTCACAAAGCGATTGGGAGGCGATCCAGGAAACGCTCTATCTGCTGTCGTCACCCGCCAATGCCCAGCGGCTGATCGAAGCCGTCCGCGGCCTCGAGGCGAGCGATCCGAAGGGCGTGCCCTACCCGTGAACGTCGCCTTCTGGCCGACGGCGTGGGAGGATTTCCGCCATTGGCAGGACCATGACGACAAGATGTCGGCCAAGCTGAACAGCCTGATCGAGGAATGCCGCCGCCATCCCTTCAAGGGCACCGGCAAGCCCGAAGCCCTCAGCGGCAATCTGTCGGGCTGGTGGTCGCGTCGGATCAACTACGAGCACCGGCTGGTGTACCGCGTATCCGGCAGCGGCGACGAGCAGACGCTCCAGATCGCGCAATGCCGCTATCATTATTGAGGAAGGCACAGGCGCCTGTGGCCTCAGGCCAAACTCACGCGCCCGCCCGAATGCCGCTCAAGCCTGCCGCCGAGTTCGAGTTCGAGCAGCACCATCTGGACCACGGCAGGGGCCATCCCCGATTGGCGGATGAGTTCATCGACCGTGACCGCAACCGGGCCAAGCAGCCCGATCACGCGCCGCCGCTCGGCATCGCTCGCGTCGGTCGGCAGTGGCGCGCCATAGCCGCTGGCGGGGGAGCGCAGCATGCGTGCGTCGATCGGGCCGATTGCTTCGATCACATCGGCGGCGGATTGGACCAGCGTTGCGCCCTCGCGGATCAGCAGATTGCAGCCCTGCGCGCGCGGATCGAGTGGCGAGCCAGGGACGGCCATCACATCGCGTCCTGCTTCGCCAGCGAGCCGCGCGGTGATCAGCGAGCCTGACCGCGGCGCCGCCTCGACCACGACGGTGCCGACCGCGATCCCGGCAATAATGCGGTTGCGCTGTGGAAAATGACGCGAGAGCGGTTCGGTCCCCGGTGGATGTTCGGTGACGAGCAGCCCTTCGCGCGCGACGCGTTCCTGCAGCTCGGCATTTTCGGGCGGGAAAGCGACGTCGATGCCGCTCGCGATCACGCCGATCGTGCCGCCGTCGACCGATCCCTGATGCGCGGCGGTGTCGATCCCGCGCGCCAATCCCGAGACGACAACAAGCCCCTCGCCCGCCAGCGCAAAGGCGAGGTCACGCGCGAAGCGGCAGGCCGCCGCCGATGCATTGCGCGCCCCGACGATCGCCACCACCCGTCGCAACGCCAGCGCCGGGTCGCCGCGCACGATCAGCACCGGCGGGGCCGTCTCAAGCTCCGCCAGCAGCGGCGGATAGTCGTCGTCGCCGAGAAACAGGTAGCGCGCGCCGAGCCTTGCAACCGCTGCTTGCTCGCGCGCGATGATCGCGGCGTCGGCCACCACTGGCGCTCGCCCCCCCGCCCGTGCGGCAAGCATCGGGATTGCTTCGATCGCGGCGGCTGCCGTGCCGAAACGCGCGATCAACTGGCCATAGGTCACCGGGCCAATATTGGCCGAGCGGATAAGCCGCAGCCGATCGGCGGCGTCGTCAGCCATCCTGCTTGCTGCCAATGCGGGGTTCGATGCCCTTGACCAACCGGTCGATATTCTCGCGGTGCTTCCAGAGCACGATGGCGCTCAGTGCGAGCAGCACCAGCACGAGATCGATCCGACCGAAGAACGCGGCGGCGACCGGCGCGCTGACCGCCGCCGCCATCCCCGCCACCGACGAAATCCGCACCAGCCCCAGCAGCCCGAGCCATACCAGCGCATAAACCAGCGCGCTCGGCGGGTGGAGCGCGAGCACGATCCCCATCAGCGTCGCGACGCCCTTGCCGCCGCGAAACCGCAGCCAGACGGGATAGCAATGGCCGATGAAGGCAGCCGCCGCTGCCACCAGTTCGCTGCCGGGCCAGAAATGCCCCGCAATCGCCACGGCCGCCCAGCCCTTGGCCGCATCGAGCAGCAGAGTCGCGGCGGCCAGCCCCTTGCGCCCGGTGCGCAGCACGTTGGTGGCGCCGATATTGCCCGAGCCGATCTGGCGCAGGTCGCCCGCGCCCGCTGCCCGCGTCAGGAGCAGCCCGAACGCGATCGACCCGAGCAAATAGCCGGTCAGCGCGGGTAGCAGCAGCGTCATCCAGTCCATGTTCTGCGCCACGTGTGCCCCCGATCTGACCTCTTCAATAGCCGTCAGCGTGCCAAGCACGCAATAATCGGTATCGCGCTGCATCAATTGCCAAAATGGCGCATTGCCGCCATCTGACGCGGATGAGCGATCCGCGCCCCGTGCTTTTGTTCGATTCCGGTGTCGGCGGACTATCTGTCCTGGCGGCGGCGCGCGCGCGCCTGCCCTTGATGCCGATCGTCTATGCCGCCGATTCGGCGGGCTTTCCCTATGGTACCAAATCGGAAGCCGAGATTGCCGTCCGCGTGCCGGCATTGCTGGGGCGGCTGGCCGAACGCTATCGCCCGCGACTGATCGTGATCGCCTGCAACACGGCCTCGACGATCGCGCTGGCCGGCGTGCGCGCCGCGCTCGATCTGCCCGTTGTCGGGACTGTCCCCGCGATCAAGCCCGCTGCGGAGGCTAGCCTTACCCGGGCGATCGGCGTGCTCGGCACCGATGCGACGGTGCGGCAGGCCTATGTCGACAATCTGGCGGCGCAATTTGCTGCCGATTGCCTCGTACTCCGCCACGGCTCGGCCGATCTGGTGGCAGCGACCGAGGCGAAACTCCGTGGCGAGCCGATCGATCCTGCGCGCTATGCCGCGGCGCTCGCCGGACTGCTCGACCAGCCGGGCGGGGCGCGGATCGATACGGTCGTGCTGGCCTGCACGCATTTTCCGCTGGTGCAGGCCGAACTTGCCGCCGCCGCGCCCCGCCCGCTGGCTTTTGTCGACGGCAGCGCGGGGATCGCGCAGCGGATCGCGCATTTGACGCAAGGACAGGCATGGCCCGACGCGCGCCCTGACGGAATTGCCGTGTTCACTAGGCTCGGCGCGCCCGAAGCGGCGCTGGCGCCCGCGCTCGCTCGCCACGGCCTCACCCGGATCGAGGCGCTGTAGCGCGGCAAAAGCGATCTACGTGACCGATTCTGTGCCCTTTCACGGCCGCGCATTCGTCGCTAAGGCGCGCGGCATGAACTCCCCCGTGCCCGCGCCGCGCGTCGATTATGCCCGCGCCTTCACTCAGGCGATCGATCGGCTGCATGCCGAGGGCCGCTACCGCGTCTTCATCGACATTTTGCGCAACAAGGGTGCCTTCCCGAATGCGCGCTGCTTTGCCGGGCATAATGGCCCGAAGCCGATCACGGTGTGGTGCTCGAACGACTATCTCGCGATGGGCCAGCATCCCGCTGTCATCGCGGCGATGGAGGCAGCGCTGCACGACGTCGGCGCAGGCTCGGGCGGCACGCGCAATATCGGCGGCAACACCCATTATCATGTCGACCTCGAAGCCGAACTCGCCGATCTGCACGCCAAGGAACAGGCGCTGCTGTTCACCTCGGGCTATGTCTCGAACGAAGCGACTTTGGGCACCATGGGCAAGATCCTGCCCGGACTGATCATCTTTTCGGACGAACTGAACCACGCGTCGATGATCGCCGGCATCCGCAATTCGGGCTGCGACAAGCGTATCTTCCGGCACAACGACGTGGCGCATCTCGAAGAATTGCTCGCCGCCGCTGACCCCCAGGCGCCGAAGCTGATCGCGTTCGAGAGCGTCTATTCGATGGAAGGCGATGTCGCACCGATTGCTGCGATCTGCGATCTCGCCGACAACTATAATGCGCTGACCTACCTCGACGAAGTCCATGCCGTCGGCATGTATGGCGCGCGCGGCGGCGGCATTTCCGAAGCGCACGGGCTCGCGCACCGGCTGACGATCATCGAAGGCACGCTCGGCAAGGCTTTCGGGGTGATGGGCGGCTATATCGCTGCCGATCAGGTGATCGTCGACGTGATCCGGTCCTATGCGCCGGGGTTCATCTTCACCACCAGCCTGTCGCCGGTGCTGGTGGCCGGCGCGCTCGCCAGCGTGCGCCATCTGAAAGCATCAAGCGTCGAGCGTGACGGCCAGCAAGCTGCCGCCGCGCAGCTCAAGGCGATGTTCGCCGACGCCGGGCTGCCGGTGATGCTGGGCGAAACGCATATCGTGCCGCTGATGGTCGGCGATCCGGTCAAGGCCAAGCGGATCAGCGACATTTTGCTCGCCGAATATGGCGTTTACGTCCAGCCGATCAATTACCCGACCGTGCCACGCGGCACCGAGCGGCTGCGCTTCACGCCCGGCCCCGCGCATGATGCAGCGATGATGCACGAGCTGACGCAGGCACTCGTTGAAATCTGGGACCGGATGGCGCTGCGACTCGCGGCCTGAGTCATTCGCCAGCGGCCTCGGCGTCGCCCACGAGCTTCGCCTTGGCAGCGGCCGCGCGGACCGCCGCCACATCGGCACCCGAATCGATCAGTTGAACGATCGCGCGCACGGGATTGTCGCCGGTTGCGTGCGGATTGAACGCGACCGGCGCCAGCACGTGGCGTGCGGCGGGCAAATCGCCCTTGTCGAGCAGCTCACGGAACGCCAACACGCGCACCTCGTCTTCCTGCGGCGCCAGCTCGACCGCGCGGAGCAGTCCATCGATGGCGCTGGGCCGCGGGGTTTCGTTCGCCAGCAAATAGCTGGTGTAGAAGAGTACCAGCGGCAGCGCATAATCGGGATCGATGCGGTTCGCCTTGACGATCCATTGCCGCGCATCGCGCCACAGCGCTGGATCGCCGGGCTTCGCCGTTACGGCGCGGCGCAGATGGACGCGCGCCTTATAGACCATCGCCATCAGATTTTTGGGGTCGATCGCCAGCGCACGGTCGCACGCTGCCTCGGCCTCGGTGTCGTTGCCAGCGTCATATTCCATCTCGGCCACGATGCGTTGAATCCAGCCATTGGTCGGATTGGCAGCGGCGATCTTGCGCGCGCCGGGGATGAGCTTCTTCGCTTCCGCCGTGGTCACACCGGTCGCCGATTCGAAGCGCAGCGGCATGATCGAGGCTTCGGCCGGCGACAGCGCGCGCACCGTGACCGGATCGGTGGTGAATCGGTCGGGCTTGATGATCAGCCCGTTGAGCCGCTGGGTCCGATACGCGTTGACCTCGGCATTGAGCTTGCTGAGGTCGCCAAAGGCCTGCGTCCCCGCTGTTACCGGCGGCGTGCCTTGCGCGATCAGCCGCAGAAACTGGTCGATCTGGCCGTCGCGTTTGCGGCTGAACATCAGATAATGCACCAGCAGCCAGCCGCGCGCATATTTCTGGTCGGTCGCCTGATCGTCAAGCTTGCGCGCATCGGAATCGAGCAGCGATTTCACCGACATCAGGCTGTCGGCAAAGATGCTTTCCGCGCGCGCATTGTTCGCCGCGCCGAACGTCACCGCGCCCTGATCGTTGATGATCGCGGTCGACAGCAGTTCGGCGAGCCCTTCGCTCACCCAGCCGGGGTAAATGGCGCTGCTGTTGCCGAGCAGCAGATGGTGGGCATATTCGTGGAACAGGACGAGATTGGCGTTAAAGTCTTCGCTGTCGCTGTCGACGTTGAGCGGGGTGACGATGAACGACCCTTCGACGCTGGTGCGATAAAAGCCTGCGACATTGCCGCCACCGCGCCCGCCATAATATTTCTGGACCGCCCCGGTGCCGCCGACGACATAGATCGTGACGCGATTGGCGCCAGCGCCGGGCGGCTCAGGCAACCGGAACAAATAGCGCACCGCTGCGCCATAGCGTTCGAGCCGATCGGTGAAGGTGGCGAGCTGACGCCGCGAAATATTGCCGTAGACGATGAAATGCTTGTTGCTGGCCTCCAGCCATTCGGCTTGCGCGGGCCCCGCTATCGCGGCGAACGCCAGCGCTAAAGCCAGCCACCTGAGCATGCGACGCATCACCTTCTCCACTTCGTGCAACACCGCATGTTTAAAGCGATTTTTCGGGTGATGAAGGTGGAATCTCGCGTGTGAGGCCGGAATAATTTGAACGAGCGCGCTCAGCGCGGCAGGCAGCCGAGCGCGGCGGCGTCGATCGCGGTTGCAGCACCCCGCAACGGATAGACATCGGCAAAGGGGCGTCCGCCCTTCGCCAATGTCTCGACGCTGAGCGAACGCCCTTCGCGGATCGCGGTAACGATGGCGGCATCGGTCCGCGCGTCAGGCGCCCAGGCATCGGCATCGCCCGCGACCAGTTCAAAACGCCGTTCACCAATGCTGAGCGTCACCCGCGCGCGGGGATCGCGCGCGCGGCTGAGCCGGACATGGAGCTGACCATGCGTACCTTGGCGCGGCCAGCTGTTGAGGCTGACGAAGGGGCGTGAAGCAGCAGCTTTTGCCGCCCCGACCGGGCTCGAAATCGCATAACAATGCAGCGGCGACGGATCGCGAAAGGCAGCCCAACGATCATAAACGCCAAGCGCGTCGCGCGCCTGCGCCGACCCCGCCACCAACAGCCCGGCGAGCAGCAATCGCTTCATGCGGGAGCGTGCCCGCCACCCAAGTGGATCACCGTTTCAGCGCCGCCTTCGATCATCACCAGCGATCCTTGCGGCAATCCCTTGGCGGCCGGGGCGCCGAGCGAGGGCCACACCGGCAGGCCGGTCATCACCCCGCGCAGCACGCAGCTCGACACGCCGTGCATGATAACCAGCCGATCGCCCGGATGATCGTTGGTATCGGCCAGCCACGCCGAGACCCGCGCGACAATCTGCGGATAAGTCTCACCATCGGGCGACGGGGTCAGCAACCCGCTCGCCGGATCGATCACCGACCCGACTTCGGCGATCAGCTGAGCGTAATAGCGCCCGCCCCAGCGCCCCATGCCGATTTCGACCAGCCGGTCGTCGGGATGCGCCGCGTGCCAATCGAGCCCGATATGCTCGGCCATGATCGCCAGCGTTTGCAGTGCGCGGCCCGCGCTCGAAGACCAGAGCGTCAACGGTGGACGTTGGCCGAGATAGGCGGCGAGCGCGGCGCCCATTTCATCGGCCTGCGCAAAGCCCGCGCGCGTCAGCGGCGTATGCGGTGCATCGCCCTGCAACCGCCGCGCGGCGTTGAACACCGTCTCGCCGTGCCGCGCGATGAAATCCCTGCCCTGCCGCATGTCGCCTCCCGATAGTCCGCCCCAGATGCAACGCTTGACGGCGTTTATCCAGCGATGATGCAACAATGCGGCGCCGCCGTGCTTTGGCTTGGTTACCGCTTCTGCTCGGACTGCCCCGCCAAGGGCCGAATGAAGCGGGCTGGGGCATTGCCCCGGCCCTTTTTATGTTTAAGGAATAAGGCTGGCGCTTTGCCTGTGGAACCGATCCGGGCAACAAATATTCAGGGGTGGCGGCCCCGGGGGAGCAGAATGAAGGCGACGATCGAACGCGCAACCTTGTTGAAGGGCTTGAGCCACGTCCAGTCGGTGGTCGAGCGGCGCAATACCATCCCCATCCTGTCGAACGTTTTGATCGAGGCGACGGCTGAAGGCACGCTCAAGCTGATGGCGACCGATCTCGACCTGCAGATCAACGAACATGTCGCCGCCGCCGTCGATCAGCCGGGCGCGATCACGGTGTCGGCGCACACCTTGTTCGACATCGTCCGCAAGCTGCCCGAAGGCAGCCAGGTCGCGCTGTCGGCGGCCGAAGGGCGGATGACGATCATGGCGGGCCGCGCCAAGTTCAGCCTCGCGACGCTGCCGCGCGACGATTTTCCGGTGATCGCGGAAGGGGAACTGCCGGTGCAGTTCGAACTCCCCGCCGAAACGCTCAAGCAGATCATCGACAAGACGCGCTTCGCGATTTCGACCGAAGAAACGCGCTATTATCTGAACGGCATTTTCCTGCATGTGTCGGACGATCCGACGCCAGTGTTGAAGGCAGCGGCGACCGACGGTCACCGGCTCGCGCGCGTCACCGTGGTGCGCCCCGATGGCGCCGAGGGCATGCCCGACGTGATCGTGCCGCGTAAATGTGTAGCGGAACTCCGCAAATTGCTCGACGAGATTGACGGTTCGGTCGGCGTGTCGCTGTCGAACACCAAAATCCGCTTCGATCTGGGGCAGGCGCTGCTGACGTCGAAGCTGATCGACGGCACTTTCCCCGATTACAGCCGGGTGATCCCGACCGGTAACGACCGCATCCTCAAGATCGACCCGCGCGCGTTCCAGGAAGGCGTCGACCGCGTCTCGACGATCGCCACCGAAAAGACCCGCGCGGTGAAGATGGCGCTCGACCGCGACAAGATCATCCTGTCGGTGACCAGCCCCGAAAATGGCACGGCAGCCGAAGAAGTCCCCGGCGACTATGCCGCGCAACCGTTCGAGATCGGCTTCAACAGCCGCTATCTGCTCGATATTCTGGCGCAGCTCGAAGGCGACACGGTCGAGGTCCACTTGGCCGACGCCGCCGCCCCCACGCTGATCCGCGAGAACGACAAATCACCGGCGCTCTACGTCATCATGCCGATGCGGGTTTGAACGGTTGATTTTGGCGGCTGTACACTGATCCGTTTGTTTCGAGCGAAGTGGAGAAACAGGCCACAAGCGGCGCGCACGGTGTCTTGACTTAGCTCGACACAAACGGGTCGGGAGTGAGCATTAGCTTACGCCATAGGCTCATAAAAGTTGCCGGTCGGCTTTCGCCCCAGTTGTGGACAATCAGTAGTTGTGTCCTAACTACTGGATGGCCGCTGCACTCACCGATCTCTCGCTTTCCCTCGAGCAACTAAGTGGTTGGAGCGAGGGGAACCCGGACGATGCTCCGACGCCCATGATTGCGGCGATCCAGAGGTCATGGAAAAAACCACTGCGAGAGCTAACCGACGAAGAAATTGGTCGGCTTGTAGTCCAGCACTATGGGTACCCTTACCTGCTCGATCTGGTCTGGCCGAAGCTAGAGCATGACCCGTTGTTCGAAGGCGGCTACTATCCGGGAGACGTGCTGTCGAACCTGATTAGGGCCGAGTCAGGCATCTGGGCTGACCGACCTAGCTACAAAGCGGCGCTCGAACACCTCTACCGACGAGCATTGGAGCGCTCTCCTGACGAGGTTCAGGCATTTCGAGAAAGCCTTCGCCTGCCCGATTCCAAATCTCCGCCAAACTGAGCGCCCTTCCGCAATCCACCGGTTTTGGCCGTCTAGCCCTCTTGCTGAAAGCGGTCGTTTATGGGTTCACGACCTATGGTCACCGCGCTTTAGCCCGGCGTCAGCCCCCGGCGCTGCGAAATCACAAGCGACGCCACCAGATAGGCCCCCATTAGAACGGTGAACATCGTCCAGCTGTCGATATCGGCAACGAGGTCAAGCTTGGCGAGCGCGGCCCAGCCGAACAGCGCCAGTTGGAGCGACCAGAAGCACAGCGCGCCGGTCTGCGCGATCACGGCACGGGTCAGCTCATCGCCGTCGCGCCATAGCTTCAGGTTGAGCCAGGTCTGGACCGCGAGCAGCAAGCCGATGCTGCCCGCAATCGCGACCCGCGTCTCGACGCTCAACCCTGCGTGGGCCGCGACCGGCGGCAGGATCATCATCCCGGCTGCGAGGATGCAGACCAGCGCCTGCCACAGCCCGCCGGTGCGCGCGGCGGGATCGACCGGCTCATCGCGTGGCTGACGCTCGACGATGCTGTTCCAGCGACGGTTGCTGGTCGCAGCAAAAGCCACCACCGCGCCACTCACGATAAGCAACGCGGCAATCAGCAGGCTGATTCCTTCGACTGCGGTCCAGCTCAGCGGGACGCCGGCGGGCGTCGCTTTCCGGAGCGCGCGGCCCACCAGATAGCCGACACCGCCGCCAATTGGCGCGAAAACAAACACGGCGATGCCTAATTGGCGTATGCCGAAGCGACGCCGGGCCGAAGGATCAACGCTGGTCATCGGGGGTCCAATCATCGAGGAAGATGGCATCGACAGGCACTCCAAAAACTTTGGCGAGCCGCAGCGCGAGCGGCAGGCTGGGATCATATTTGTCGGTTTCGACCGCATTGATCGTCTGGCGCGACACGCCAAGCTTCAGCGCGAGTTCGCCCTGACTGATCCCGGTTTCGGCGCGCAGCACACGCAAGCGATTTTCCACGGTCAGCGCCCCGTTGCGAGAATCGAGTGAAGACAAGAGGTATTGACCATATGACAAGAGCTCTTGTCACGACTCGCCGTGCCTGTCAATTCCTCTTGTCATTGTGTCCAGAGTTCATGTCCTAATGGGGTGCTGGCAACGGTTGCTTAACGGCTAGGGGGGATGCTATTGACACGTCTGTCAGCAAGGGACTCGCTCATGGCCGAAACGCTCATCCCCGATCGTCGTGACTGGAAGACCGCGTGGCGCGCGCTGCGCACGCTGCTGAGCAACGGCGATGACACCACGCAGGTGTTCGTGATCATGCGCGCGCTCAACGCGGGCAATGGCAAGCGCAATTTCCAGCGGCTGGTGCGCAGTTTCGAAGGCGGCGAAATGGCCTATGCCCAGATCGAGCTTGCCGACACGCTGTCCGACCCTGCCTATATCGCATCGTTCAAGCCCGGCACCGTCGGCGCGGCCTATCGCGATTTCCTCGCCGCCACGGGTTACACCGCGATGGGGCTGGCCGAAGTGTCGAACCTCGACAAGGCCGAAGTGCCGATGCGCCACCCCTATGCCTGGTTCGGGCGGCGCATCCGCGACACGCACGACATCTGGCACACGTTGACCGGCTATAAGGCCGACGAAACGCTGGGCGAGGCCTGCCTTGTCGCGTTCAGCTATGCGCAGGTCGGCGGGCTCGGCTGGGCGTTCATCGCGGTGGGCGCGTCGATCAAGTCGGTGTTCGTGACGAAAAGCTTCGCCTTCGCGCGCGCCGTCTGGGAAGGCTATCGCAGCGGCAAGCGCACCGCGTGGCTGGCGGGCGAGGATTATCCCACGCTGCTGAACGAGCCAATCGATGCGGCGCGCGCCCGGCTCGGCATCCGCGAGCCCAAGGCGTATAAGCAGGCGCAGCGGGCGCTGGGCGCTTTTGCGAGCTATGCGACGCCCGTGAAAGCGCCTGCCTGATCCAGCGCCTGCGCGTCAGCAAATATTGACTTTTCCGACAGAATAGCTATTAGGGAAATATCCCGTCCCCGGCAGTCGTCTTGAGGCGCTCGCGAGAGCAGACATCAGCTCAAGGCCGCTCCCGGGGACATTTTTTTGAGCAACCAAAATGGCGACGGCAATCCTTGTTGATGGCGCATTTTTTCTGCGCCGGTTCAGGCATAGCCTCCCCGATCATGACAGACACGATCCGAAAAGCGTCGCCCATGGTCTAGGCATGCTGGCCTATTGGCATCTCGTCCAGCGCATCGGACCAACAACCGTAAGCGAGCAACTTTCGCAGCAATTGCCACTGGCAGAGTCGCGCCAGTTTTATCGCTTGTTCTTCTATGATTGCCCTCCTCTCACGAAGCGAATGCACGCCCCGCTTTCGCGAAAGTCAGTCGATTTCTCGAAGACGAGCGACGCGAGGTTTCGGCTTCAACTCCATCAAGAAATACAAAAGCTCCGAAAGGTAGCCCTCCGGCTTGGCAGACTGAACGACACTTCGCGCTGGAGGCTCAGCGAAAACGCAACAGCCAGACTTATCAAAGACCCGGCCTCATTTCACCCGACCGACCAAGATTTTGAAATTGATACAAAACAAAAAGGCGTGGATATGCGCCTTGGGCTAGATGTGGCATCGCTCGCTTTCAAAGGACAGGTTGATCAGATCGTAATCGTGGCAGCAGACGCGGACTTTGTACCAGCGGCAAAGCTAGCTCGTCGTGAAGGAATTGACGTGATTCTTGATCGAATGGGGGATCATCGCGCTGCGCAGGATTTGATCCAACACGTTGATGCGATCCGAGATTGCTTTCTTCCTAAACCGAATCCGCTGGACCCATAACATGCAAATCCCTGGCTATATCGATCCTGTCGCGGTGCCGCGCGCCGCGCCGCGCCGCGATGATGGCCGCATCGACTTGATCGAGCTGTCGAAAGACGAGCTGCGCCTCGCGCTCGAAACCGCGCAGCTTGAGCCCAAACAGGCGAAGCTGCGTGCCAAGCAGTTGTGGCACTGGATGTATAATCGCGGCGCCACCGAATTCGCGGTGATGACCGACATTGCGAAGACAATGCAGCCGTGGCTCGAACAGCGCTTCGTCATCGGGCGGCCCGAAGTGATCGAAGCGCAAGTCTCGACCGACGGCACCCGCAAATGGCTGCTGCGCGCGCCCGATGCGCAGGATTATGAGATGGTGTTCATCCCCGACGCCGATCGCGGGACCTTGTGCGTGTCGAGCCAGGTCGGCTGCACGCTCAATTGCCGCTTTTGCCACACCGGCACGATGCGGCTGGTACGCAATCTGAGCGCGGGCGAGATCGTCGGCCAGGTGATGCTCGCGCGCGATGCGCTCGGCGAATGGCCGAGCCAGCCCGAGGGGCGCCTCCTCACCAACATCGTGATGATGGGGATGGGCGAACCGCTCTATAATTTCGACAATGTCCGCGATGCGTTGAAGCTGGTTATGGATGGCGATGGCCTGGCGCTGTCGAAGCGGCGGATCACCTTGTCGACCAGCGGCGTGGTGCCGATGATGGCGCGCGCGGGCGCCGAGATCGGCGTCAACCTCGCGGTCTCGCTGCACGCGGTCACCAAGGAAATCCGCGACGAGATCGTGCCCTTGAACCGCAAATACGGGATTGAGGAGCTGCTTCAGGCCTGCGCCGACTATCCCGGCGCCAATAACGCGCGGCGGATCACCTTCGAATATGTGATGCTGAAGGACAAGAACGACAGCGACGCCGATGCGCGCGAGCTTGTCCGGCTGATCCGCAAGTACAAGCTGCCTGCCAAGGTCAACCTGATCCCGTTCAATCCCTGGCCCGGCGCGCCCTATGACACGTCACTGCCGGAGCGGATCAAGGCGTTTTCGAACATCATCTTCGAGGCCGGCATTTCGGCCCCGACGCGCACCCCGCGCGGGCGCGACATCGATGCGGCATGCGGGCAGTTGAAGACCGCGTCGGAAAAGAAGACGCGCGCCGAGCTGGATCGGCAGGCCGAGGAAAAGCTCGCGGCGCTGGGGTGATGTTGGGAGACGGGCCCCGCACCATTCCCCATTCTCAATACCCCGTTTGTGTCGAGCGTAGTCGAGACACGGGCGCCACGCGAACCGCCCCTGGCCCGCCCCTCGACTACGCTCGGGACGAACGGTGGTTGGGCGGATAGGCGGACAAGTCGGTTGCCGCGCTTACCCCTGAACCTCCACGATCGCATCGATCTCCACCACCGCGCCCAAGGGCAGCACCGCAACGCCAACTGCACTGCGCGCATGCTTGCCCGCCTCGCCAAACAGCGCGACCATCAGTTCCGACGCGCCGTTCGCAACCTTTGCCTGATCGGTGAAGCCCGGCGCCGAATTGACGAACACGCCGAGCTTCACGACGCGCTCAACGCGGTGCAGAACGCCCAAAGCCTTGTGCATCTGGGCGACCAGCATCAGCGCGCAGCGTTCTGCGGCCGCTTTGGCGTAATCGAGATCGCGATCCTCGCCGACCCGACCCGTCATCAGCGCGCCATCGGCAGCAAACGGCAGCTGGCCCGAGATGTGGAGCAGCCCACCGACTTCGACCGCCGGCACATAGGCCGCAACGGGCGCTGCTGCTGCGGGCAACGTCAGGCCGAGTTCGGCGAGCTTGGTGGCGATGCGGTCGGTCATGCAGGGGCTCCTTGGTCGGGGGCAGGAAGATTTTGCGCAAAACGCTCGGTAATCCACGCCAGCGCTTCATGCCAATCGTCGATGCGGGCATGCGCGAACGGCGCGGGCTTGATGTACGGCGCCAGTTCGGGCTCGGACACCATGTGCAGCCGGTGGACGGCGGGCGCATGCTTGGCGACTGATTCGTGATGCACGCCGAGATCATCGACGAACACCGTGACGGGATGGCCATGCTCGGCGACCAGCCGCGCGACCGGATCGCCCTTGCCGCCCTGATTGGTTTCGACGCGGTGCTCGATACCGAAGGCGGCGAGTTGGGCAATGCGCGCATCGCGGCAATGATCGCCGAGATTGGTCAGGATGACGATGTCGGCGGTCGCGCTCAACGCCAACAATGCCTCGCGCGCGCCCACGACAAGCGTCTGACGCTCCATCTCGTCAGGGAAAAAGCCGTCGATCAGCCCGCGCATTTCTTCGAACTCGACCAGCGCGCCGTCAGGGCGCTTCATGCTGTTGCGGAAATCGCCGCCCGACATGTTGAATTCGATATCATGGCGTTCGCGCAGCCACACGCCGAAATGGCGGACCATGTGCAACAGCACTTCGTCGCAATCGCAGATCAGCAATGGCTTCATGCATCCTCCAACCGTGCACGCGCCGCGACGAGTGTCGGCGGGGTGACGCCCAATGCGTCGGCACAGGCAATCAAATCGGGTTCATGGCTTTCAAGGAAGCTCAGCACCGCCGCCAGTACCGCCGGTGAATCGGCGCCGTCCCTTAGCCCTTCAGGCGTCAGCCCGGTCAGCGCGAGCAGCCGTTCGGCCCGGGCAGGCTCGCCGAGCGCCCACACCAGCGCCTGCAACGCCAGTGCCGCCGCGTCTTCATTTGTATCGCGCGCGCGCATTGCCTAATCGGGGACCTGATCTGAAAAAGGATGTGGCGCGGACGTGGCAAAAAGGGTGCTGGTTGTCGAGGACAACGAACTCAACCTCAAACTTTTCTGCGATCTGCTGCGTGCGCATGGCTTCGAAACCGAGGGCGTGCGCGACGGACGCGAGGCGGTGGCGCGGGCGCGCGCGTTCCAGCCTGACCTGCTGATCACCGATATCCAGCTGCCGCATGTCAGTGGTTACGACCTGATCGCGCAGGTCCGCGGCGATCTGACGCTGCGGACCACGCCGATTCTCGCGGTCACGGCTTATGCGAGTCGCGCTGATGAGGAACGGATCCGCGCGGCGGGCGCCAATGCCTATGTGTCGAAGCCGATCGCGCTCGCAGCGTTCGTGGCCCAAGTGAACGCGCTGCTCCCGACAAGCGAAGAGCCGCACGGCCCGGGGCCTGCGGCTCTTTGAACCGGCTCACGCCGGACGATTGGGGCAGCCAAGCCGTTACTTGATCTTGGCTTCCTTGAAGTCGACATGCTTGCGCACGACGGGGTCATACTTCCTGAAGCTCAGCTTTTCGGTCTTGGTGCGCGGATTCTTCTTGGTCACGTAGAAGAACCCGGTGTCGGCCGAGCTGACGAGCTTGATCTTGACGGTGGTCGGCTTTGCCATGACCCGAAATCCTGCGAAGTTGAAAAAGCAACAAGCGAAGAGCAGGGGTGCCCGCCGCTTGAACAGGCGGGCCAATTGGCGGAGGCGCGCGCGAAAGTCAAGCCTGTGCGGGTGGACGTTTCCGGCTAACGTCATCTTTACGCAACCCGCCCCATAGCAAATGCCTCGATCGAATGGGACGGGCATGGACGCATTGATGGCGGCGCTCGTCGCGGCCTTGTTGATACACGCGACCGATCGCACGCCGTGGCTGATGGCAGGCCTTGGCGCGCGCTATCGCCAGCACGCGCTTGTGCTGCTCGGGGCAGTGGCCGCGCTGGCAATCGTCAATGCGCTGGCCGCAAACGGCGGCGCGCTGATCGCACCGCGCCTGACCCCCAATGCCCGCGCGCTGTTCCTTGCGATTGCGCTTGGTGCAGCCGGACTTGGTTGTTTCGGCACGCTCAAGCCGCCCGAATCGATGACCGGATGGCGGACCGGACCGCTCGTTACGCCGCTGATCGGCATGCTGACGCTGGGCTTTGGCAGCGCGCAGTTCCTGACAATGGCGATTGCGCTGCGGGTCGGCGAGCCCGTCTTTGCCGCCGTCGGCGCGACAATCGGCGGCGCGGTGGTCATCGCCGCTGCGCTCGCACTGGGGGAGAAAGGCGCCGCGCCGCTGCGCCAGCGCGTGGCGCGCCTGCCCGTCGGTAGTTTGCTGATTCTTGCGGCAATCGTTGCAGCGCTCAGCGCCTTGCGGCTGATTTAGCCGTTCGCCCAGTCTGATCGAAGATTCTCCCGGTCGCGATGGATACAATTTGCCAGGCGAATCATTATCGTGTCGATTCACCCGCACAGGAGATCGCAGATGGCGACCGAAGCAGCGCTCAAGACCCCGACCGACCTGAAATCAAACGCCACCAAGACCGCCGCCGAGGCGCTCAACGCGATCCTCGCCGACAGCTTTGCGCTCTATTTCAAGACCAAGAATTTCCACTGGCATGTGTCCGGGCCGCATTTCCGCGATTATCACCTGCTGCTCGACGAGCAGGCGGCGCAGATTTTCGCGACCACCGATGCGATTGCCGAGCGCGTGCGCAAGACCGGCAACACCACATTGCGCTCGATCGGCGACATCGCGCGGCACCAGACGATCAAGGACAATGACGAGAGCTATGTCGCGCCCGATGATATGCTCGCCGAGCTGCGCGACGATAATCTGAAGCTGATCGCGGCGCTGCGCGAAGCCAAGTACATCGTCGATGAGGCCAAGGACAATGCCACCAGCGGCATTCTCGACACCTGGACCGACGAAGCCGAACAGCGCGCCTGGTTCCTGTTCGAAGCCAGCCGCAAAGGCTGACCCCAAGGGTAAAGGGCCTCAGCGCTTGCGCACGAATTCCGCGCGCAGGACGAGGCCCTTGATCCCGTCATATTTACAATCAACTTCCTGGGCATCGCCGGTCAGCCGGATCGATTTGATCAGCGTGCCTCGCTTGAGCGTCTGCCCCGCGCCCTTGACCGTCAAATCCTTGATCAGCGTTACCTGATCGCCATCGGCGAGCACATTGCCGACCGAATCGCGCACTTCGATGCGATCGCTGTCGGCGGGTGCTGCCGCTGCGGCGGCGGCGCTGATCCATTCGCCGCTGGCTTCGTCATAGATATAGCTGTCATCGTCACCCATTGTCGGGCTCAAGCTTTGCCCGCCGGGGTCACCGCGCCCTTGGTCGACGGGTTCGATGCGTTGAGCTTCTTGGGTTTTTCCGCCTTGGGTTTGCGGATTTCCTTGTTCGATTTTTTCTGGGCCTTGGCCATGTGCGGCTCCCGCGCGGGCGTGATGCCTGCGATCGGCGCGCAGCCTAGGCCTTTCGGCGCGACGTGGCGCGCGAAATCGGCACCACGTCGCGTCGCGGGTCGCGCGCCTGGCGTGGTGCGGCGCGCATCAGGCGCCGGCTACCACATTGATCAGGGCGCTGTGCCCGATGATGAGCAGGCCGGTCATCGCAAAGGCGAGCAGGCCGGGGGTCAGAAACTTCGTCATCGCTTTCACTCCTGTAATCGTGCCTGGATCAGGCAACCGGGATGACGGGAACGGCAGCCGAAAACATCAGCACACCAACGAAAAGCGACGCTGCTACCGAGAGCACCACGCGCTGAACCGATTCGAAACGAGCCATTGAAATTCTCCCTCTTGAACCGCCTGCCGAACCATTCGGCGGCGATGCTCAAGGGATTTGCATCGACCGTGCCAAGTCAGGAAAATGGTCGAAATCTGCGGTTATCGCTGCGGTAACCCAGTTCGTTTGGCATCTTGCGCCAATGAGCTGTGAATTCAACGCCAATTTATGGCGAATTTTACCGGAACGATCAGCCGATCTTCACGCAATTGCGTCCATCCGCCTTGGCTGCATAGAGCAGACCGTCGGCGCGCACGAACACGTCGCTCGCCGGTTCATTCGGTCGCGCCATCGTCAGACCCGCCGAAAAAGTGACTTCGCCGAGCGGCACATCGGTTTCGCGCAGCCGATAGCGCTTGCGCGACACTTCCTCGCGCGCCGTTTCGAGCAGCAGATGGGCCGCGTCGAGCGTCAGGTCGGCGAACAGCACGACGAATTCCTCACCGCCATAGCGCGCGACCAAGTGGCCTTCGCACCGTTCGGACAAGGTCTTGGCAATCGCCTTGAGCACCCGGTCGCCGACGGCGTGCCCGAACCCGTCGTTGACGCGCTTGAAATGATCGATGTCGCACACTGCCACGCCGATAGTGGCGCCCCGGGCGGCGTGCTCGGCAAAGCCTTCTTCAAAGGCGCGACGATTGGCGAGCCCGGTCAGCGGATCGCGCTGGGCATTGTCGCGCGCTTCCTCAAGCTTTTGGCGCAGTTCATCGGCTTCGCGCGTCGCGGCCTCAAGCTGTTCTTCGGTGCTCTGCACGCGTTCGAGCATCGCGCTTGTCAGGCGAACGATATCGGAGACCGATACCGATGGCCCAATGTCGCGTATCGCATCGGCCTTGGCGGCGAGGTCGCGGCCAAAGTCGCGCGCCTCGCTGCGAATATTGGCGACGAGGTCCTGAAAGCCTTCGACCTGCATCTGGGTCTGCGCGACCAGCACCTGACCGATCGCCTCGCGCTGCGATTCGGTGGTGGGCGTGGCGCCGATGCCAACCGCGCCGCCCAACATTTCGATATCGGTACGGGTCAGGCGGATGCCCCCGTCGGTGAGTTCATCGACTGTGCGCGCAAGGTCGCTGTCGGGATTGCTCGCGACGCGATAGCCGAATTCATAATTGACCGGATCGGGGCCGAGCGCATTGCGCGTCAAAAAATCGCGCACGCGGTCGAACATCGACTGTTCGGCCGAATGGCGATCCGCCAATTGCGTTACCTGCCGCACTGCCCTGCTTCCGCTCATCGACTGCCAAGCCCATCATCGCACTGTCGCCCGCAGTGATGCGAGCGTCGAACACGTGGTTTCTATCGCGAAAAGGCCTAATATTCGGTGAGCGCTACGGTCGATTGCGCAAAGGTCAGCGACGGGTTGCCTGATAGCGCTTCACGGCAGCCAGCGTCATGTTGACATGCTCGGCCGCGCTCATGTCGCTATGCACGAAGATAACCTTGCCGTCGGGCGCAATCACATAGCTGGTCCGGCTGGTATAGCCGCTGGCGCTGCCGTCGGGCTTCTTGAGGGCAACGTCATAGCTTGCCGCTACTGCCGGGGTCGCCGCCGCGACCGGAAATTTGCCCGCGCAATAAGCGCTGGAGAATTTGGCGATCTGGTCGGTATTGCCCGCCGTCATGCCGATCACCGTCGCGCCCGCTGCCTTGAAGTCGGCAATCGCCTCGGCAAAGGCATGGGCTTCGGCGTTGCAGCCAGGCGTGAATGCGGCGGGGAAGAAATAGAGCACGACCGGCCCCTTCTTGAGCGCCGCCTTCAGGTCGACCGTGAAGGGCTGGCCGGCCACCGATCCCGCGGCGGTGAACAGCGGCGCGGCAGCGCCCGGCTTGAGTTCGGCAAGCGCCGGGGTGGCAGCGAGCAGAGCGACGGCAGCAAGGGCAACGCGCATGCAATGGTTCCTCGACGGGATGATGAACCGCCACTAGCCGACCGGCGCGGCTGCGCCAACCGGGCCCTTAGCGGGTAAGCGCGATCCCGATCCGCGCGGTGGTGGCTTGCTGATTATAGCGCGGCAACGTCTCGCCATAGCCGGTGAAGGCCTGGCCGAAGAGGTAGAGTCCGACATCGCCGCCGATCCGCTGCAACGGATAGGACAGGAACAGCTCGGCGGCCCCGCGCCCGCTGGTCGGATCGCCCCGACCATAGACTTGCAGCTTCAACCCGTCGCGCTTGGCGATCGACGCGGTGATGCCGGCATTGCCCCAGAAACGATCGAGGTCGGTGGCGACGCCGCGCGTGCCGAAAAAGACCCAGCCCTGCGGTGCGACATCGAGCCGCCAGCCGCGCCCGAGATCAAACGCCTTGTTCACCCGCAGATAGAGCCGATTGGCGTCGACCGAATCGCGCGGGCCGCCGCCGTTCGAGCTGTGGCGATAGCCAAAGGCGACATTGACCTGCTCGCCGACGGGCACGTCGATGAAGACTTCAGGGCTGTAGATTGTGGTCGTGATCGGCGCCGAGGCGCGGTTGAACGCCCAGAAGAACGTGTGGGTATAGGCGACATTGAGGTAGGAGAGCGCACCGGTGCCGCCGAACGGCCGCATCGCGAAGCTGAACTGCGCCTTGGTATTTTCCTGCCCCGATCCGATCGCGACATAGGTCGGTTCATAAGGGCGGAAGCGCCCGAGGAAGCCGCTCGCAAGGCCATGTGAGTCGGCGACCTGGGTCTCGCCGGGTTCTTCGGGCCGCGGCGCGCGCGGGGTTGCCGTCGCGACTTGCGGCATATCGACCCGGATCGGCGCGAGCCGGTAGCGCAGCTTGGCAAAGCCCCCCGGCGGCACGGGCGCCGTATCGGCCGTCGAGCGGATGAGTTCGAGCGTCAGCGCGGTGCCATCCTTGGCGATCGTGTCGATCGTCTCGGGCGCGGTCACCGGCGCCGCTTCGGGTCCTTCGTTGACCACGAAGACATCGACGCCGTCGCTGCTCGCCTTGGCCGCGCTTTCGGGCGGCGCGACCAGCGGGCGAAGCTGCGCGGCGGCAGGGCTTGCGATGAGCGCAAGGGCGGCGAGCGATGGGATCAAATGGCGCATGACCG
Organism: Sphingomonas sp.; assembly: GCF_019749955.1. Classification (GTDB taxonomy): domain Bacteria; phylum Pseudomonadota; class Alphaproteobacteria; order Sphingomonadales; family Sphingomonadaceae; genus Sphingomonas. The sequence continues at coordinate 40,049 of NZ_JAIEPC010000033.1, read as the reverse complement.
CCTTTTGTCAGGGCTTTGTGACGGATGCGAGTCTGGCGTTGTGCGGGCGACGCGGCTAGGCAGCGGCGATGCGCATCTCTCCAGCCGATATCGATCTTGCCACCGCCCTTGCCGATGTCGCGGGTGCGGCGATCCGGCCCTATTTTCGGGCTGAATTCGGGCTCGAGAGCAAGGCTGATGCCTCCCCCGTGACGCTGGCCGACCGCGCTGCCGAAGCCGCGATGCGCCAGTTGATCGAGCGGACCTTTCCCGATGATGCGATCATCGGCGAGGAATATGGGACGAAACCCGGCAAGAGCGGTCGCACCTGGGTGCTCGACCCGATCGACGGCACGCGCGCGTTCATCTCGGGCCGCCCGATCTTCGGCACGCTGATTGCGCTGATGGTCGAAGGGTGGCCGATGCTCGGGGTGATCGACCAGCCGATCCTGCGCGAGCGCTGGAGCGGCGTGATCGGCCAGCCGACGCTGTTCAACGGCGCGCACGCACGCACGCGGCTGGTGAAGGCGCTCGACGAGGCACTGCTCGCGACGACCTCACCGGCGCTGTTCGACGATGACCAATTGCACGCGTTCGAACATCTCGATGCGCAGGTGCGCTCAACCGTGCTCGGCGGCGACTGCTATAATTACGGCTGCCTCGCGAGCGGGCATATCGATGTGGTCGTCGAGGCGGGGCTCAAGATTCACGACTTCGCCGCGTTGGTGCCGGTGGTTGAAGGCGCGGGCGGGCGGATGTGCGACTGGGCGGGTGATCCGCTGACCAGCGACAGCATCGGCGAAGTGATCGCCGCGGGCGAACCTGCGCGGGTGGACGACATCATCGAAGCGCTCGCCTGTCGCGGCCACTGAGCGCGCTTGCGTTTTGCCAGACCTTCCTCTATGCGCCCGCCTTTCCGCGAGTAAGAGGAATGGTCCGGCCGGTATGGGCTGCCGTGGTCGTTCATAGATCGTCGCGCAAACGAAGGAGACGAAAATGCCCAAACTCAAGACCAAGAGCGGTGTGAAGAAGCGCTTCACGCTGACCGCGACGGGCAAGTTGAAGCATGGTGTCGCGGGCAAGCGTCACCGGCTGATCAGCCACAACGCCAAATATATTCGCCAGAATCGCCGCACCTCGGTGCTGTCGAAGGCCGACACCGCGACCGTCAAGGCGTGGGCGCCGTACGGCCTGAGCTGAGGGAGCACAGATAAATGGCACGCGTCAAACGGGGTGTAACCACCCGCGCCAAGCACAAGCGGATCCTCGAATCGGCGAAGGGCTATTATGGCCGTCGCAAGAACACGATCCGCATCGCTCGCCAGGCCGTCGAAAAGGCCGGGCAATATGCCTATCGCGACCGCAAGGTTAAGAAGCGCTCGTTCCGGGCGCTCTGGATCCAGCGCATCAACGCCGGCGTCCGCGCCGAAGGCCTCACCTATTCGCAGTTCATGCACGGGCTGAAGCTCGCCGGCATCGAACTCGACCGGAAGGTCCTCGCCGATCTCGCCATGCACGAAGGCGGCGCATTTAGCGGCATCATCGCGCAAGCGAAGGCGGCTCTGCCCCAGGCCGCCTGAGCGGTTCTGGCGCGAGTTTGAATATGGGGCGTCGGTGGCAACACCGGCGCCCTTTTTCTTTGGTGCATCTCCCGCTAGCAGGCGCGGGGCAAAGGAACGGGCGGATGACTGATCTCGAACAAATGCGAACCGACCTGATCGGCCAGATCGAAGCGGCGACGAGTCCCGACGCGGTCGAGGCGATCCGTGTCGCGGCGCTCGGCAAATCGGGCGGCGTGACGGCGTTGCTCAAGACATTGGGGGGCATGAGCCCAGAGCAACGCCAGAGCGAAGGGCCGCGTATCCACGCCTTGCGTGAAGCCGTCACCGAAGCGCTGACCACGCGCAAGGCCGCGCTCGACCGGGCAGCGCTCGATGCGCGGCTCGCCGCCGAGACGCTCGACATGACGCTGCCCGCCGAGCCGCTGCCGCTCGGCACGATCCACCCGGTGAGCCAGGTGATGGACGAGCTCGCCGAAATCTTCGCCGATCTCGGCTTCGCGGTGGCAACCGGGCCGGAAATCGAGACCGACTGGTATAACTTCACCGCGCTCAACATCCCCGAGACCCACCCGGCGCGGGCGATGCACGATACTTTCTACCTCGCGGGCGAGCATGAAAAGCCGATGGTGCTGCGCACGCACACCAGCCCGGTGCAAATCCGCGCGATGCAGGCAGCAGGCGGCGACAAGCCGGTGTATATCATCGCGCCGGGCCGCACCTATCGCAGCGACAGCGACGCCACGCACACGCCGATGTTCCACCAGGTCGAAGGCCTCGTGATCGACAAGGGCATCACGCTCGGCCATCTCAAATGGACGCTCGAGACGTTCCTCAAGGCTTATTTCGAGCGCGACGACATCGTGCTGCGGCTGCGCCCGAGCTATTTCCCCTTCACCGAGCCATCGGCGGAAGTCGATGTCGGCTACACCATCCAGAACGGCAAGCGCGTGATCGGCGGCAGCGACCATTGGATGGAAGTGCTGGGGAGCGGCATGGTCCACCGCAAGGTGATCGAGGCGGGCGGCTATGATCCCGATGTGTGGCAGGGCTTTGCGTTCGGCTGCGGGATCGATCGCCTCGCAATGCTCAAATACGGGATGGACGATCTGCGCGCCTTTTTCGACGGCGATATCCGCTGGCTGCGCCATTATGGCTTCGGCGTGCTCGACGTGCCGACCTTGAGCGGGGGAGTCGGCGCATGAAGTTCACGCTAAGCTGGCTCAAGGAGCATCTCGATACCAGCGCCTCGCTCGATGAGATCGTGCTCGCGCTCACCCGGATCGGGCTCGAAGTCGAAGGCGTCGAAGACCCCGGCGCGGCGCTCGCGGCGTTCCGGGTGGCGCGCGTGCTGTCGGCAGAGCGGCACCCGCAGGCCGACAAACTGCAAGTGCTTCAGGTCGATGCAGGCGATGGCCCGCTGCAAGTCGTTTGCGGGGCGCCCAATGCCCGCGCCGGGATGCTCGGCGTGTTCGGACCCGCAGGCGCGGTCGTGCCGGGGAGTGGCTTCGAGCTCAAGGTCGCCTCGATCCGCGGCGTTGAATCGAACGGCATGATGTGCTCGGCGAAAGAGCTTGAGCTCGGCGACGATCATGACGGCATCATCGAGCTGCCTGGCGATGCGCCGGTCGGCATTGCCTATCCCGATTATGCCGGACTCACCGACCCGGTGATCGATGTGTCGGTGACGCCCAACAAGCAGGATTGCATGGGCGTGCGCGGCATTGCGCGTGACCTCGCGGCGGGCGGCATGGGCCATTTGCGCCCGCTGAAGCCCGTCTCGCTGTCCGTATCGGGCGCGGGTCCCTCAGTAGCCACCGACGATCCGGACAGCGCCCCGGCCTTCTACGGGCAATTGGTGCGGGGTGTGACCAATGGCCCCGCCCCCGAATGGATGCAGCGGCGTCTGAAAGCGATCGGGCAAAAGCCGATTTCGGTGCTGGTCGACATCACCAATTATGTGATGTTCGATCTTGGCCGCCCGCTGCACGTCTATGACGTGGCGAAGCTCGACGGTGGCCTCGTCGCGCGCAAGGCGCGCGCGGGCGAAAGCGTGGTGGCGCTCAATGGCAAGACCTATGCGCTCGACGAGACGATCACCGTCATCGCTGATGCGGTGAAGGTCCACGACATCGGCGGCATCATGGGCGGCGAAGAGACCGGCGTGTCGGCGACGACCACCGAGGTGCTGATCGAATGCGCCTATTTCGATCCCGAAGGCATTGCCCGCACCGGCCAGAAGCTGCTCCTCACCAGCGACGCCCGCACCCGTTTCGAGCGCGGCGTCGACCCCGCTTTCCTCGACGAAGGGCTGGCGATTGCCGCTGCGCTGGTGGTCGAGCTGTGCGGCGGGACGCCGAGCGAAGTCACGCGCGCCGGCTCCCCACCCTTGGCGACGAAGACGATCGCCTATGATCCCGACCGGGCCGAAACCCTTGGCGGACTGGCAATCGCGCCCGATCGCCAGCGCGACATTCTCGAATCGCTCGGCTTCACCGTGTCGCCCGACTGGCACGTCGGCGTGCCGAGCTGGCGCCGCGACGTCGATGGCCCCGCCGACTTGGTCGAGGAAGTGATTCGCATCGAGGGCATCGACAAGGTGCCGCCGGTGCCGCTCCCGCGCACCCCCGGCGTCGCGCGCCCGACCGCGACCCCCGAACAGAAGCTCGAACGCCGCGTCCGCCGCGCCGCCGCTGCGCGCGGGCTGAACGAAGCCGTGACGTGGAGCTTCCTACCTGAAGCGCAGGCGGCGGTGTTCCGGGGGTCGAGCAACTTTAGCTGGACGCTCGCCAACCCGATCAGCGAAGACCTGAAGGTGATGCGCCCCTCGCTGCTGGCGGGGTTGCTCGCCGCCACCGCGCGCAACCTGAAGCGCGGCGTGCCGAGCGTGCGGCTGTTCGAACTCGGCCGTCGGTACCTGAGCGATGCCGAGCGGATGACGTTGGGCGTCGTGCTCGCGGGCAACAAGGCACCGCGCAACTGGCAGAGCGGCAAGGCGCAGGGCTTCGACGCGTTCGACGCCAAGGCCGAAGCGCTGGCGCTGTTGGCCGAAGCCGGCGTGCCGGTCGAGAACCTCCAGGTGTTTGGCGACGCAGGTGAGGCGTGGCATCCCGGCCAGTCGGGGACGCTGCGGCTGGGGCCGAAGACGGTGCTCGCGGCGTTCGGCATCCTCCATCCGCTGACGCTCAAGGCGTTCGACCTCGACGGCGCGGTTGCGGCGGTGGAGCTGTATCTCGATGCGATTCCGGCCAAGCGTGGCGGGAGCGGCTTCATGCGCGCGGCCTATGCGCCGCCCGCGCTGCAAGCCGTGACGCGCGACTTCGCCTTCCTCGTCCCCGCCGATCTCGCTGCTGACACTTTGGTGCGCGCGGTGCGCGGCGTCGACAAAAAGGCGATCACCGGGGCGCGGCTGTTCGACCGGTTCGAGCGCGACGGGCAAAAGTCCTTCGCGATCGAAGTGACGCTGCAACCCGTCGACAAGAGCTTCACCGATGAGGAGTTGAAGGCCATCGCCGACAAGGTCGTGGCGGCGGCAGCGAAACTGGGGGCGACTCTGCGCGGCTGATCGGCTATTCTCGCGGTCATGAGCGACGGCACATCAGCGCTGGGATCGGGCACGCCCGAAGACCCGTGGCAGTTGAAGACGCCGCCGCTGACGAGCGACTTCACGATGCACCGCGGCGAGCGCGGCGGCGCCGCGATCCTGGTGTGTACGGTCGGCAAGACCGTGCTGCACTATGACGCCCGGTGCCTCGACCACCTGCACGCGATGCTCGTTGCGCAGGGCGACTGGATCGAACTCGGCTCGGCCGATGAGCAGAAGGAGGCCAAACCCGGCACCGTCGAGGCTTGGGGACGATCGCCCGACAATCCGATCGGCGGCTGGTACGGCCTGAAAAAGGGCTTTCGTGGCCGCTTCGGCATGTATGTGCCGCCGCTGATGGAGCGGCTGGGGCTGGCCGAGGTTGAGCACAACGCGCGCGGCAATCGCATGCGTGCGATCCCGGCCTGATTCTTTCGACAAAGGCACGCATGACCGAGTTTCTCACAATCGGCTCCGCCGACCTTCGCGCCGCGATCAACCCGCTTGGCGCCGAGCTTTCGTCGCTCAAGGACGCCGACGGACGTGAACTGATGACCGATGCCGATCCGGCATTCTGGCGCGGACGCGCGCCGATCCTGTTCCCGATCGTGGGGCGGCTGAACGATGACACTTTATGGGTCGACGGCGAATCCTACCGGATGGAAAAGCATGGTTTTGCGCGGCGATCGACGTTCGATCTCGCCGAGTCGTCGCCGACCCATGCGCTGTTCCGCATGACCGATTCGGTTGAAACGCGCGCGATGTACCCCTTCGGATTCCTGCTCGAGATCGGCTTTGCGATCGACGGCGCAACGCTGACGATGACGGCGAAGATCGGCAATCCCGGCAATACGCCGCTTCCCGCAAGCTTCGGCTGGCACCCCGCCTTTGCGTGGCCACTGCCGTACGGCGCCGCGCGTGAGGATCACCGGATCGTCTTCAAGGCGCCCGAGCCGGGTCCGGTGCGCGGCCTGAACCTTGACGGCCTGATCGCCGAGGATCGCCCGACCCCGGTTGCCAGCGACACGCTCGCCCTCGCCGATGCGCTGTTTGAAGCCGACGCGCTGATCTGGAACCCCGTCACCTCACGCGCTTTGCGCTATGGCGCGAGCACCGGGCCGCAGCTCGACATCGCCTTTCCCGACACGCCCCGGCTCGGCGTCTGGACCAAGCCCGGCGCGCGCTACGTCTGCATCGAGCCGTGGCACGGCATTGCCGACAGCGTCGGGTTCAACGGCGAATTCCGCGACAAGCCCGGCGTGTTCGAGATTCTTCCCGGTGCGACATGGCAATGCGAGATGCGCGTGACGCTCACGCCTTGATCCCCCCGTTCGTCCCGAGCCCAGTCGAGCGACGGGCCAAAAGCGACTCGCCTGGCGCCCGTGTCTCGACTTCGCTCGACACGAACGGGTAGGGGGTAGGGATGACCTCGATTTCTCCCCGTCGCACGTTCGCGATCATTTCCCACCCCGACGCCGGCAAGACCACGCTGACCGAAAAGCTGCTCTACTTCGGCGGCGCGATCCATCTCGCCGGCGAGGTGAAGGCGCGCGGACAGAATCGCCGCGCCCGCTCCGACTGGATGAAGATCGAACAGCAGCGCGGCATTTCGGTCACCTCGTCGGTGATGACGTTTGAGAAGGACGGCATTACCTTCAACCTGCTCGACACGCCGGGCCACGAGGATTTTTCCGAGGACACCTATCGCACGCTGACCGCCGTCGACTCCGCCGTGATGGTGATCGACGCCGCGCGCGGGATCGAGGCACAAACGCGCAAGCTGTTCGAGGTTTGCCGGTTGCGGTCGGTGCCGATCATCACCTTCGTCAACAAGGTCGACCGCGAGGGGCGCGACGCGTTCGCGTTGCTCGACGAGATTGCCGACATGCTCCAGCTTGACGTGACGCCGATGAGCTGGCCGGTCGGGATGGGCGGCGAGTTTGAGGGGATTTACGACCTCCACACCAACCGGCTGATGCAGCCCGAGGGCGGCAGCCGCGAATATCTCGGGAAGGCAGCGCAGTTCACCGGCGTCGACGATCCCGCGCTCGCCGGGCCGCTGTCCGATGTCGGCGTGGCGCGGCTGCGCGACGAGGCCGAACTCGCGCTCGGCGGATACGGCGCGTTCGATGCCGAAGCCTATCGCGCGGGCGATCAGACGCCCGTCTATTTCGGTTCGGCGCTCAAGGACTTCGGGGTTGGCGAGCTGATCGACGCGCTCGCCCGCCACGCGCCAGGTCCGCGCCCGCAACCCGCCGAGCCTGCGCCGGTGAGCCCTGACGGCACCGAAGTCACCGGCTTCGTGTTCAAGGTGCAGGCCAATATGGACCCCAATCACCGCGACCGTATTGCCTTCATGCGGCTGTGCTCGGGCACCTTCAAGCGTGGCATGAAGCTCACCCCCACCGGTCATGGCAAGCCGATCGCGATCCATTCGCCGATCCTGTTCTTCGCCCAGAACCGCGAACTGGCCGACGAGGCTTTTCCCGGCGACATCATCGGCATCCCCAATCACGGGACGCTGCGGGTCGGCGACACGCTAAGCGAGCGCGCCGATGTGCGCTTCACCGGCCTCCCTAATTTCGCGCCCGAAATCCTGCGCCGCGTGGCGCTCAAGGACCCGACCAAAACCAAGCAACTGCGCAAGGCGCTCGACGATATGGCCGAGGAAGGGGTGACGCAGGTCTTTTATCCCGAAATCGGCTCGAACTGGATCATCGGCGTGGTCGGGCAGCTCCAGCTCGAAGTGCTGCTGTCGCGCTTGGAGGCCGAGTATAAGGTCGACGCGGGACTCGAAATGGCACCGTTCGAAACAGCGCGCTGGGTATCGGCGACCGACCCGGCCGAACTCAAGAGCTTCATGGACCTCAATCGCGGCGCGATGGCCAAGGACCGCGACGGCAACCCGGTGTTTCTGGCGAAATCGGCGTGGGAAGTGAACTACATCGCCGAACGCTACAACAAGGTCACCTTCAGCGCGACGCGGGAGCGGTAGCGCCCAGCCCGCCTTCCCCGCTCATCGTCACCCCGGCCTTGTGCCGTGGCCCACAGGGCGGCGGGCGGGCGATGAGATTGGGTCAAGCATAGCCCTTCCCGTTCGTGTCGAGCGAAGTCGAGACACCTTGTGCGTCGCTCGCGGCCCGTTTCTCGACTTCGCTCGAAACAAACGGGTCGAGATGGATCACGCTGGCTCCTGAGTCACCGCCGCCCGCACCCACGCCAGATACTCCGCCGACCCGCCGACGATCGGCACCGCGATGATCTCCGGGAGCGCGTAACTATGCCGCGCCTTGATCAGCGCCTCGGCCTCGGCCAGTCGATCGCGCGTCGTCTTCGCGTGCAGCATCACTTCGCTTGCGCGCTCGGTCTTCCCCTCCCAGCGATAGACGCTATCGACCGGCATCAGCTGGACGCACGCGGCGAGCCGGGCCGCGACCAGCGCCGCAGCAATCGCCTCGGCCTCGTCGCGCTCGCCCACCGCGCACATCAGCACCACGCAATCGCTCAGAACCGGAACCCCGCCGTGATCGACCATGTCCGTGGGTCACCATAATAGACCGTCTGGATGTTGGCGACGCTCGAAAATTCCTGCCCGTCGGTGCGATAGCGCGTATCAGAGAAATTCTTCACCGCCGCGCGCAGGTAGAAATTGCGCTCCAGGTCGAGCTGCGCATAGGCATTGCCGAGCGCATAGCCCGGCTCGGTCAACCCTGCGCGATTGTCGACCGACAGGAACTGCTTGTCGATGAAGCGCCCTTCGAGCCCGAGTGTCAGCTTGCTCGACCCGATCGGCACGACATAATCGCCTGCGAGGCGCGCCGAGATTGGCGGCGCGAACGCCGGACGGCAGGTGATCGCAGCCCCGGTCGGGTTGCACGAGAAGGTGCCCGGCGGCACCCGGCGACCATCATCGAAGCGCAGGTATTTGGCGTCGAGATAGCCGAACGACCCCGTCAGCGTGAAGTTGCGCGTCGGCTTGGCGATCGCTTCGAGTTCGATCCCCCAGATGCGCAGCTTGCCGGCGTTGATCACCGGGAACACGCCGGTGTTGGCCGCGCCCACCACGCCGCCGCCGACGCGTGCCTGAAAATCGCTGTAATCCGAATAGAAGGCGGCTGCCGACAGCTTAACCCGGCCATCAGCAAAGCTGCCTTTGGCGCCCACTTCATACGTCCACACGGTTTCGGGGCGGAAGCGGTTGACGATCGTCGGCGCGCCGTTGACGACCAACGTCAGATCATTGACGCTGTTCGCACGGCCATTGAACCCACCCGATTTGAAGCCGCGATTGGCGCTGGCGTAGATCAGGCTGTCGCGGTTGGGCTTGAAGCTCAGCGTAAAGCTCGGCGTCCAGGCATCGAAGCTCGCCACGTTATCGGTGTTGAGCGGCGCCGGCAGATTGTCGGGGAAACGGAACTGAAGGTTGTTCAGCAACGCCAGCGACGAGATTGTCGTCGTGAAGCGGTTATAGCGCCGGTCTTCCTTGGTGTAGCGCAAACCCCCGGTGAAGGCGAAACGATCGGTGAAATCATAGGTGAGCTGGCCGAACGCGGCATAGCTTTTGGTGTTCTGCACATCGTCGATCAGCCGGGTGAACGACACCGGCCCGCCGAGGAACGTGAAAATGTCGTTGCCATAGGCTTCCTGATGCGAGCGGACATCCTCGTTCAGATAATAAAGCCCGAACACGCCCTTCAGCTTGTTGCCGTTGTATTTGAGCTGGAGTTCCTGGCTGAACTGCTTCTGGTTCACGCCGACGAACACGTCGCCGAGCAGGAACTGGCTGGCATCGATGTCGATGAAGAAGCTGGGGTCGAGCTTGCGATAGCCGGTGATCGACACGAATTGCAGCGTGTCGGTGATGTCGATGTTGGCGGTGAAGCCGATGCCCCAATGGTCGAGCCGCTGGCCCTGGGTGGGTGTCAGGCTGGTCGAGGCGCGGAAATTATAGGGGCCATAGGGTTGGGCCGGTACCAGCACCGTGGCGCCGGCCGGGAACAGGCTGGTGCGCAGCAGCGGCGCGGTCGGATAGCCCAAGGTCGCGGCATTGCGCTGCTTGGTGTAATCGCCCGACAGCGTGAATTCGAAGCCGTCAGCGGGCTTGAAGCGCAAAATGCCGCGTCCGGCCCACAAATTGCGGTCGTTGAAGCGGCGCCCGGTCAGTGGATCGGTGACCAGCCCGTCGCGCGTGTCATACGTCCCCGCCAGCGACAGCGCGAGCTTGTCCTCGATCAGCGGCGCAGTGGCATAGCCGTTGAGCAGCACCTGATTGTACGCGCCATAGGTGACGTCGGCGCTGGCATGGAAGCCGGTGAGATCGGGCTTGCGCGTGACGATGTTGACCGCACCGCCGATCGTGTTCTTGCCATAAAGCGTGCCCTGCGGCCCGCGCAGTACTTCGACGCGCTGGACGTCGAACAGGTTGAGCAGCGCGCCCTGAATGCGGCTGAGATAAACGCCGTCGACATAGACGCCGACCGCCGGATCGAAAGTCTGGAGCGCATCGGGCTGGCCGATGCCGCGAATGAAGAAGTTGGCGCTGGTCGAAGAGCCGCGCCCCTGCACCAGATTGACGTTCGGGATGGCGCCCTGGATGCCCGACAGATCGATTGCCTGCAGCTTGGCGAGATCGGTCTGCGACAGCGCCGATACCGCGATCGGCACGTCGAGCAGCCGTTCCTCGCGGCGCCGCGCAATCACGACTACATCGTCCGTATCGGCGACCGCAGGGGTGGCTTGCGGTTCCGGCGCGGGCGCTGTCTGGGCGGCGGCAGGCAAGGCGATCAACGTGGCGCCTGCGAAAAGCGCGGCACGAAGGCTGGCAGTGCGGTGTGTCATCGTGAGTCCCTCCTATGGCCGGCGCGGACTTCTGCGGGTTGCGCTCGGGTTCCAGCGACCTATACTGAAAGTTGAACCATGTTTCAACTTCGGAGATAACACCAAACGCAATGCCGGTAACAACCGCCTCACCCGACGCCAAACAGCCGCGCACCGATCGCGGTCGCAAGACGCGGCGCGCCATCCTTGATGCCGCCCGCAGCGAATTCGGCGAGCGCGGTTTTCATGAAGCGTCGATCAGCGGCATCACCCGACGCGCGGGCGTCGCGCTGGGGAGTTTCTACACTTATTTCGACAGCAAGGACGCGCTGTTCCGCGCGCTGGTGCGCGACATGTCGGATCAGGTCCGCGATCATGTCGCCCCGGTGCTACAGTCGGCGCCCGACCAGGTTGCCGCCGAGCAGGCGGGGCTGAAAGCGTTCATCGACTTTGTGCGCGGCCACAAGGAAATCTACCGCATCATCGACGAGGCTGAATTCGTCGATCCCGAAAGCTTTCGCGCGCATTATTCGACGACGGCGGAGCGCATTGCCCAGCGTCTGGAAGCGGCAGCGGCGCGCGGCGAAGTGCGCGGCGACCACAGCGAAGTCCATGCGTGGGCGATCATGGGCATGAACGTGTTCCTCGGCCTGCGCTATGGCGTGTGGGGCGAGGAATTGAGCGCCGACACCGTGGCGCGCGCGGTCGCCCGATTGTTGCGCAGCGGCTTGGTCCCGGAGCAAGGTACCCAATCCGGGTAATTGGGCAGCGATTCGAACGCCATCAGCCGATTTTGGCGCGTGATCGGACCACAAATACTGCCGCGACTCGCGACGGTGATCGTCAACCGCGATCGGCGTCGAGCGCGGCAACAAGGGCACGGCGCACGGCTCCAACCGCATCAGCGTCGCAGGTCGCCACACGTTTGGCTTCGCTGGCGAGCAGCGTCTGCACGCCTCGAATGGTATAGCCCTCGCTGCCCAACAGCGCGTTGATGCGGCGTACCAGCGCCACATCATCGGGTCGGTAATAGCGTCGCCGGCCCGCCCGGGTCAGCGGCCTGAGCTGGGGGAAACGCGTTTCCCAATAGCGCAATATATGCCGCGCGACGCCCGTTTCTTCCGACAGTTCGCCAATCGTCCGATAGGCGCCCGGCGCCTTTTCCGACATGATAGGAATGACTTACCCCGCCTTGACGATGCGCTCACGCATCATCTGGCTCGCGCGAAAGGTCATCACCTTGCGCGGTGCGATCGGCACTTCGACGCCGGTCTTTGGATTGCGACCGATGCGCTCGCCCTTTTCGCGCAGCACGAACGTGCCGAAGCCCGAGATTTTCACATTCTCGCCCTCGGCCAGTGCGTTGCACATGTGACCCAGGATTTGTTCGACCATCCGCGCCGAATCAGTCCGCGACAGACCGACCTGACGATGAAGCGCTTCGGCCAGATCGGCCCGTGTTAACGTCCCCGCTGCAACCATGCGGCATTCCTCCCCTTGACAGGAAATCAGCCTAACACAGCCGTAAAGCTTAGCAAATTACCTGATGCGCCGCCGTGGCGATCAAAAGCGAACGAGCGCTGCGCCCCAGGTGAAGCCACCGCCCATCGCTTCGAGCACCAGCAGGTCACCGCGCTTGATGCGACCGTCGCGCACCGCCGTGTCGAGCGCGAGCGGCACCGAGGCCGCCGAGGTGTTCGCGTGGACATCGACCGTCACGATCACCTGCGCCGGATCGAGCCCAAGCTTCTTCGCGGTTGCATCCAAAATGCGGACATTGGCCTGGTGCGGCACGACCCAGTCGACATCGGCGGCGGTCAGCCCGGCAGTCGCCAGCACTTCTTCCATCACGGCCGCGAGCTTCGACACGGCATGGCGGAAAACCTCGCGCCCCTTCATGCGGACCTTGCCGACCGTGCCCGTGGTCGACGGGCCGCCATCGACGAACAGCAGATCGTTGAACGCGCCATCGGCGTGGAGTTTGCTTGCGAGCACGCCGCGCGTGCCGTCGCCCTCTTCGGCCTCAAGCACGATCGCGCCTGCGCCGTCGCCGAACAACACGCAGGTCGCACGGTCTTCCCAGTCGAGGATGCGGCTGAACGTCTCGGCGCCAATCACCAGCGCGCAGCGTGCGGTCCCGGCGCGGATCATGTTTTCCGCCACTTGCAGCGCGTAGAGGAAGCCCGAGCAGACCGCCGCGACATCGAACGCCACGCAATCGCCCGCACCGAGCGCATGCTGGACCTTGGTCGCTGACGACGGAAAAGTCTGGTCGGGCGTCGCGGTTGCCAGCACGATCAGGTCGACATCGCGCGCGTCCCGACCCGCCGCTGCCAGTGCGGCGCGGGCGGCATCGGTGGCAAGGCTCGCGGTGGTCTCGCCCTCGCCAGCGATATAGCGCATGCGGATGCCGGTGCGTTCGACGATCCATTCGTCCGAGGTATCGACCATCGCCGCTAGCTCGGCATTGAGCACGCAGCGCTTGGGCAGGGCCGAGCCGGTGCCGCTGATGACCGCGCGAATCATGCTGCCTTGGCCTCGAAATTGCCGAGGTCGTCGCTGATCCGCCGGGTCAGATCGTCGCGCACCAGCTTGGCGGCGAGCGCAATCGCATGCGCCACGCCATTCTCATTGGCGCTGCCGTGGCTTTTGACGACAATGCCGTTCAGCCCCAGAAACACCGCGCCATTATGATTATTGGGGTCGAGGTGATCGCGCAGCAGCTTGGTCGCCGGGCGCGAGATCAGGAACCCGACCTTCGAGCGGAACGAGCTACTGAACGCGCGCTTGAGCAGGTCGGCGACAAAGCGGGCGGTCCCCTCGGCGGTCTTCAGCGCGATATTGCCCGAAAAGCCGTCGCACACGATGACATCGAGATCGCCGCGCGACAGCCGGTTGCCCTCGACAAAGCCGGCAAAAGTCATCGGCAAATGCGTCGCGGCCTTTAATTGCGCGGCGGCGTCACGAATATTGTCGGTGCCCTTCAGATCCTCGGTACCGATATTGAGCAGGGCCACGCGCGGCGAGGCGAGGTCGAAAGTGGTACGGGCATAGGCCGCGCCCATCACCGCGAACTGCACCAGATTGGCCGCATCGCATTCGGTGTTGGCGCCCAGATCGAGCATCACCACGTCATTCTCGCCGAGACTCGGCATGGTCGCGGCGAGCGCCGGCCGGTCGATGCCGGGGAGCGTGCGCAGCGCGAGCTTGGCCATCGCCATCAGCGCGCCAGTATTGCCCGACGATACGGCGGCGGCGGCCTGACCTTGCTTGACGAGATCGATCGCGATGCCGATCGAGGTGGTCTTGGCGCGGCGCAGCGCCGTGCTCGGCTTTTCGCTCGACGTGACGACATCGGGCGCGTGGACGATTTCCGCGCGCGCGGCCAGATCGGGATAGCGCGCCAAGCCGGCGCGAATCGCCGCTTCATCACCCACCAGCAGGAAGCTTGAGTCGGGATAGCGCGAACAGGCTTGCGCCGTGCCGGCCAGCATTACCGCCAAGCCGTCATCGCCGCCCATCGCGTCGATCGCGATCCGGGAGTTCATGCCACGTCAGTCCCCCCGGTCGGCTGATCTCAGCCTTCGACCGAGACGATCTCGCGGCCGTTATAATGGCCGCAGGCACCACATAGCACGTGCGGGCGCTTCAGTTCGCCACAATTCGGGCATTCCTGGAACGAGGCGACGCTCAGCGAATCGTGGCTGCGACGCATGCCGCGCTTGGAGGGCGAGGTCTTTCTTTTTGGGACGGCCATGGCGGCACCTTAGCTTTCGACAAAATGGCAAACGAACGGCGAACGCCAAGCTGCCGATGGATACCACAGCCGCCCGGCCGCAGATAGCCACCAGCGGCCAGACTCTTCGCGAAGGGCGCTGCCTATACCGATTTCACGCGCAGTTGCAAGCGGTGCCGATGGGTGGCACCACGCGCGCACCTTCACCCGTTGCGAGATTGCCTGATGGCCGTTGCCCTGTTGCCGATCACCTTGAGCGCGGCGGGTATCGCCGGACTGATCAATGTCTGGCTCGCGCTTCGCAGCGGTCGTTCGCGCGCGGCGGCGGGCGGTGGGCTGGGCCATCTCGACAATGATCTGCTGCTGGCGCGCAGCCGCTCGCACACCAATTTCGCCGAATACACGCCCGTTGTGCTCGTCCTGATCGGGGTGATCGAGCTGGCCGAAGGATCGAGCCTGTGGCTGTGGATCGTCGCCGGGCTGTTCCTGTTTGGCCGAATCGCGCATCCGCTGGGGATGGAGAATCGTTTCCCGCAAGGCCGGTTCATCGGCACCATCCTTGCGCTGCTGGTGACGCTGGGCCTTGGCCTTTACGCGCTGTCGCTGCCACTCCGCGCCGCGCCCGCGCCGGTCGCCGTCGACGCACCACCGGCGCGCGGCTGACCCTCAGGCCGCGAGCGCGCGGTCGCTGACGAACATGTTTTGGCGGCGTTCGGTGCCAAAATCGCTCGGCTGGCCATGGCCGGGGATGAACACCGTGTCGTCACCCAGCGGCCAGAGCTTGGTGACGATCGAGTCGAGCAAGTCCTGGTGATTGCCGAGCGGAAAATCGGTGCGCCCAATGGAGCCCTGAAACAACACATCGCCAACGAGCGCGAGCTTGGCGCCCGCGTGGTGGAAAATGACATGACCCGGCGTGTGGCCAGGGCAGTGGCGCACGGCGAGAGTGAGATCGCCGACCGTGACCGTGTCGCCTTCATCGAGCCAACGGTTGGGTTCGAACGGCACGCCGCGAATGCCATAGTTGCGGCCATCCTCATCGAGCCGCGCGATCCAGAAGCGATCGGCCTCATGCGGCCCCTCGATCGGCACACCCAGCTCCTCAGCTAGCACACCTGCCTCGCCGCAGTGATCGATATGGCCGTGGGTGATCAGGATTTTCTCGATCGTCACCCCGGTTTTGGCGACCGCCGCGCGCAGCTTGGGCAGATCGCCGCCGGGATCGACAAAGGCCCCGCGCATCGTCTTCGTGCACCACAGCAAGGTGCAATTCTGCTGGAGCGGCGTGACCGGGATGATCGCGGCCTGAATCGGTGAAGTCGTCATGCCCCCGGGGATAGCCCCCGCAATAGAGCGCCGCAAGCAACGGGGGTTGCCGAGCGGGCGCGCCACGGTGCATTTGTCGGCAGCCCATGCCCTTGCCTCCCTTCATCCTGCTTGACGATGCCCGACCGGGCGGCGCGATCGCGCGCCTCTATCGCGATCCGGTCGAGGTGATCGTGGCGGGCAAGATTGCGGCGGTGGGTCCAGCGCTTGATGTGGTGCGGGCGGGCGTCGCGCGTGGGCTGCATGCGGCGGGGTATCTTGCCTATGAGGCCGCCGCCGCCTTCGAGCCCGGGCTGGCACCGCCCGCCGACATCGCCGGGCCACTGCTGTGGTTCGGCCTGTTCGACGGTTTTGCAACCATCGCCGATGTCGCGGGATGGCTGCCCGATCCGGCGGGAGCGTGGAACGCGGCGCCCGAACCGCAGATTGATCGCACCACCTATGACGCCCGACTGGCGCAAGTGATTGCGTTGATCAACGCCGGCGATCTCTACCAGGCCAATCTGACCTTTCCCGCGCAGGTCAGGGTCGAGGGCGATCCGCTCGCGCTCTATGCGCGGCTGCGCGCGGCATCGGCGGCAGGCTATGGCGCGGTGGTCGCGACCGGGGAGGAAACCCTGCTGTCGCTATCGCCCGAGCTGTTCTTCGCGCTGGAAGGCGGGCAGCTGACGGCGCGCCCGATGAAGGGCACCGCGCGACGCGATGCCGACCCGGCACTTGACCGCGCGGCAGCCGAATCGCTCGCGACCGATCCGAAGCAGCGCGCCGAAAATCTGATGATCGTCGACTTGATGCGCAACGACCTGTCGCGCGTCGCCGTCGCGGGATCGGTCGCCGTGCCCGAGCTGTTCGCGGTCGAGCATTATCCGACGGTGCATCAGATGGTGTCGACCATCACCGCCGATCTCGCGCCGGGCAAGGACGCGGTCGACGTACTGGGCGCGCTCTTCCCCTGCGGATCGATTACAGGCGCGCCGAAGATCCGGGCGATCGAAGCGCTGGCCGCGATCGAAGGCCAGCCGCGCGGCGTCTATACCGGCGTGATCGGGCGGATTGATCCCGGCGGTAACGCGATGTTCAACGTGGCGATCAGGACGCTGCGTCTGACTGAAGGCGCGGCGGAAGCAACCATCGGGTTGGGCGGGGGCATCGTCGCCGATTCAACCAGCTTCGCCGAATGGGACGAGGCGCAAGCGAAAGGCGCCTTCTTGACGACCGGGCTGCGCGGTTTCGACCTGATTGAAACAATGGCATTCGATCCCGTCGCGGGCATCCCGCTGCTCGAACGCCATCTCGCCCGCATGAAGGCGAGCGCCGCGACGTTCGGCTTCGCCTTCGACCGGCATGCCGCGCGCAACGAGCTCCAGGCGGCGACATTCCGCTTGGCCAGCCCCAGTCGGGTGCGGCTGTTGCTGAGCAAGAGCGGCGCCTTCGCCATTGAAACCGCCGCCGCCCCGATGCGGCCCGATACGCCCGTGGCGGTGGCCGTCGTCCCCCTGCCCGTGCCCCCGACCGACTTCCGACTGCGATACAAGACGAGCGACCGAGCCTTTTACGATGATGCCCGGATCGCGGCGGGCACATTCGAAGTCGCCTTCACCGATGCCGAGGGTTTTCTGACCGAGGGCAGCTTCACCTCGTTGTTCATCGAACGCGACGGTATGCTGCTGACGTCGCCGCTCGCGCGCGGGCTGCTCCCCGGGGTGCTACGCTCGAGCCTGATCGATAGCGGTGGCGCGGTCGAAGCTGATCTGACGCCCGCTGATCTCGCCAACGGCTTCTTCATCGGCAATGCCTTGCGCGGCCTGGTCCCGGCGGTGGTTGCACCGCAGCAACGGGCGCGTCTATAGCCCTGCGACCCTCCCGCATAAGGCCCCGCAGCATGCAGCCCTCCGCCGCGCTCAACCGCATCAGCCCGTCGCCCACGCTCGCCATCACCGCGAAAGTCGGCGCCCTGAAGCGCGCTGGCGTCGATGTGATCGGCCTGAGCGCAGGCGAACCCGATTTCGACACCCCCGATTTCGTGAAAGAAGCGGCGATTGAGGCAATCCGCGCAGGCCAAACCAAATATACCGACGTCGACGGCACGCCCGCGCTCAAGGCCGCGATCGTCGCCAAGTTCAAGCGCGACAACGGGCTTGATTATGGCATCAGCCAGGTCACCGCAAATGTCGGCGGCAAGCACACGCTGTTCAACGCGATGGTCGCGACGATCGACGCGGGCGACGAAGTCATCATCCCCGCGCCCTATTGGGTCAGCTACCCCGATGTCGTGCAATTCGCCAACGGCACCCCCGTGTTCGTGCCCGCCGGTCCCAACCAGAATTACAAGCTGACCCCCGAACAGCTCGAAGCCGCGATCACGCCGCGCACCAAATGGGTCATCCTCAATTCGCCGTCGAACCCGACCGGGGCCGCCTATTCAATCGCCGAATTGCGTGCGTTGGGCGAGGTGTTGCTGCGCCACCCGCAGGTTTGGGTGCTTGCCGACGATATGTACGAGCACATCCTGTACGACGGCTTTGAATTCGCAACGATCGCGCAAGTGGTGCCAGAGCTTTACGAGCGCACGCTGACGGTCAATGGCTGTTCGAAAGCCTATGCAATGACCGGCTGGCGGATCGGCTATGCTGGTGGCCCCGAATGGCTGATCAAGGCGATGGGCAAGCTCCAGTCGCAATCGACGTCGAACCCCTGTTCGATCGCGCAGGCGGCGGCAGTCGCCGCGCTCAACGGCGACCACGGCTTTTTGAAAACGCGCGCGGCGGCATTTCAGGCGCGGCGCGATCTCGTCGTCGGTATGCTCAACGGCACACGCGGCATGCACTGCCCCAAGCCCGAGGGCGCCTTTTACGTCTATCCCGATTGTTCGGGGCTGATCGGGCGCCGTACGCCCAAGGGCGCGGTGATCACGGACGATAGCGCGCTCGTCACCTATTTGCTCGACGAAGCGCGCGTCGCGGCCGTCCCCGGCGTCGCCTTTGGCCTCTCGCCGGCGATGCGGATCAGCTACGCGACGTCGGAAACAATCCTCCGCGAAGCCTGCACGCGCATCCAGGAAGCCTGCGCCGCCGTAGCTTGAGCGTCGATCATCCATCCCAATCGCGCCGTGTTGCGAAACGCTGCGTTGACGATTGAGAAGGCTTGTTTCGCAACCGGTCGTAACGATTTTGGCGCTACTGCGAATGCACCAGCGTCTGGTCGCCGATGTGATCGCGCTGCGCCTTAGGGAAGAATGTTATGTTGAAGTTTTTCAAGTCGCCGCTGTTGTGGCAGATCTCCAGCGGTTTCGTGCTCGGCACGATCGGCATGATGGCAATGTCGCCCGCCACCGCGTCGCCGCTGCTTGCGCTCGTCCCAGCGGCTGTGTCGGGCGTGCACTGATTTCGGTTGTAACCGTCAGCGAGCGCCGACCGAATAGTCGCTTGGGTCAACCAAGAGGATTTGTATGACGCGCAGTTTGATAGCTTTTGTCGGCTTTGCCGGACTTTCCATCGCCGCCCTGAGTGCCGGTTCGGCCAGCGCCGAACGCGCGGTGGTTATTCCGGCCGCCAAGATCGATGCCCCCCGCACCGGCACACTCCAGACCGCGATCGTCGCGGGCGGCTGTTTCTGGGGCATGGAAGCCGTTTTCGAACATGTGAAGGGCGTGAAGTCCGTCACGTCGGGCTATGCCGGCGGCACCGCAGCCACCGCGACCTATGATCAGGTCAGCACCGAAGCCACCGGCCATGCCGAAGCCGTGAAGATCGTCTATGATCCGTCGGTGGTGAGCTATGCCACGCTGTTGCGCGTCTATTTCTCGGTCGCGCATGACCCGACGCAGCTCAATCGTCAGGGCCCCGACAGCGGCCCGAGCTATCGTTCGGCGATTTTCCCGCAAAATGCCCAGCAGCGCGCGGTTGCAGCAGCGTACATCGCGCAGCTCGACAACGCGCATGTCTATCCGTCGAAGATCGTAACGCGGATCGAACAGGGCCAGTTTTTCGCCGCCGAAGACTATCACCAGAATTTCTTCGACCGGAATCCCTACCACCCGTACATCGTCCATTGGGACAAGCCCAAGGTCGCAGCGTTCAAGACCGCCTTCGCGCCAATTGCGCGCTAAAAGGCGACGTCCGACGGGGTTTGACCAACCTTACCCCGTTTGTGCTGAGCCTGTCGAAGCACCGCTCTTCTTTGCGAGGTCATCGCGGTAGAAAGGACAGCCCTACGACAAGCTCAGGGCGAACGGTTGGAAGAGAGTCAGCTCAGTCTGCAACCGCGTTCAGGCCGCGAGGGCGAAGCGCAGCAGCCGGTTTTCCACCGGCACCAGCGCTTCGGCTTCGCGGCCAACCGCGCGCACGATTTCGGGGTGCGCGGCGTCGAGGCCGCCCGTCAGCGATCCGAAGGCGGGCAGCACCAGCTTGGTCGCGCTGGCGACGAAGCACCGCCGCGACACCGAGCGACCGCGCAGCCGCACGCGCAGCTTGGGATGAAAATGCCCCGAGAGTTCAGGACGTGTCTCGGCAGGATCGGCCTCGTGCCGGAGCAGCAATCCGTCGACCAACGCTTCGTCGACCACAGCGCCGCCACAACGATCGACCAGGTCGGCGCGCGCGCGAAAGTCGTGATTACCGGTGATCCAGGTCCAACGCGTCGCGGCTGTCAGCGCGCGGAGCCGGGTTTGTGCTTCGTCGCCCAGCCGGTCGCAGCCTGCGTTGTCGTGAAAACTGTCGCCAAGACACCAGACTTCGACCGGGTCGAGCGCGGCGGCGATTGCCGTCAGATCGCTCAGCGTCGCCATACTGTCATAGGGCGGCAGCATCTGGCCGCCGCGGGCAAACCAGCTCGCCTTTTCGAAATGGAGGTCGGCAACCAGCAACGCCCGCCGCATAGGCCAATAAAGCGCGCCCTGCGGCAGGGCGTCGAAATCATGTCCAGCGAACGAAAGGCGAACCATGGCTCGCTATGCAGGGTGCGCGCGCCGCCTTCAAGCACCGAAATTTCTTGCACCCCACAACGACAGGCGTAAAGGCCGCGCGACCCCATGACCATTACGCTTTCCGCTCCCCATGCGCCCCCCGGCTCGTCGCGGATCAGCCTCGCCACCCTGCCGCTTACGCTGGGCGCGATCGGGGTTGTGTTCGGCGATATTGGCACCAGCCCGCTTTATGCGTTTCGTGAAGCGCTTCAGCAAACCGCAGGCGATGGCATCGACCCGAGCGAAATCCTGGGTGTGCTCAGCCTCGCGCTCTGGGCGCTGATCCTGGTCGTCAGCCTAAAATATGTGCTGTTCCTGACCCGCGCCGACAATCAGGGCGAAGGCGGGGTGCTGGCGCTCACCGCGCTTGCCCGCCGGTCGCTTCGCGAATCGCAGGGGGCTGGCGCGCGCGCGACGATCGCGCTGGCGCTGGGTGCGACCGGCGCCGCGCTGTTCTATGGCGATGCAATCATCACGCCCGCGCTGTCGGTGCTGTCGGCAGTCGAGGGGCTGAAGACGATCCCGGGGGCCGGTGCGCTGTTCAGCGAGGACACGATCATCGCGCTGACGATCGCCATTCTGGTCGGGCTGTTCCTCATTCAGTCACGCGGCACCGCGAGCGTCTCGAAATTATTCGGCCCGATCTGCGTGCTGTGGTTCCTGACGCTTGCAGGCCTCGGCATTTATCACATCGCTGACGAGCCATCGATCCTGCGGGTGGTGATCCCAAGCTATGGCGTCGGCTTCATGTTCAGCCACGGCGTGATCGGGCTGTTCGTGCTGGGCGCCGTGTTCCTGACCGTCACCGGCGCCGAAGCGCTGACCGCCGATATGGGCCATTTCGGTCGTGCCCCGATTCAGCTCGGCTGGTTCGCGCTCGCCTTGCCGGCGCTCTCGCTCAATTATCTGGGGCAAGGCGCGTTCGCGCTTTCAGCGCTCGAGGCTGCGGCGGCCGCGGGCAAGCCCTTTGCCAATCAGGACTGGTTCTTCCTGATGGCGCCCGAGCCGGTGCGCATTGCGCTGATCATCCTCGCGACGCTAGCAACGATCATCGCGAGCCAGGCTGTCATCACCGGCGCCTATTCGCTGACGCAACAGGCGATTCAGCTCGGACTGCTGCCGCGCCTGCGCATCCGCCAGACCTCGGCGGCGCACCTCGGGCAGATTTACCTGCCGTCGATCAACTGGCTGCTGCTGATCGGCATCATCGTGCTGGTAACGCAGTTCCGCACGTCATCGGCAATGGCGGCGGCGTACGGCATTGCGGTAACGGGCACGATGGTGGTGACGAGCTGCCTCGCCTATATTGTCGTGCGGCATCACTGGCATTGGAAGCGGTCGACCGCGATCCTGCTGATCGCGCCTTTCCTTGCGCTCGACCTCATCTTCTTCGGCGCGAATATCCTGCGTGTGGTCGAAGGCGGCTGGGTGCCGTTGCTGATCGCAGGGACGATCGGGTTGTTGATCATCACCTGGATGCGCGGGCGCAAAATTGTCGGCGCGTTTGAGGGGCGCCAGGCGATTCCGCTCGCCGATCTCGCCGCAGCACTCGCCAAACGCCCGCCCGAACGCGTCGAGGGGACCGCCGTGTTCCTCACCGCCAATCCGGCGAACACGCCGGGCGCGCTACTGCACAATCTGAAGCACAACAAAGTGCTGCATGCTCGCAACCTGATCGTCAGCGTCCGCACCGCTGACCGGCCCGTCGTGCTGCCCGAAGAGCGCGCGCATGTGCAGCGGATCGACGAAAATTTCGCTGCCGTTGTGCTGAAATACGGCTTTATGGAAACGCCCGACGTCCCCGCCGATCTGGCGCGCGGCGCGGGCGACGCGATGGCGCCGATCGACCCCATGAAGACCAGCTATTTCATTGGCCGCAACACGCTGAAAGCATCGGCCGACGAAGGCATGCCGCTATGGCAGGACCGCATCTTCATGTTCCTGCAAAGGAACGCGAGCGACCCGACCGATTTCCTGCGCATCCCGCCGGGCAAGGTGCTCGAACTGGGCGAGCAGGTGACGGTCTAGGTCGGGACTACCCCGCATAGGCCTTCACGAGATCGAACAGATAGTCACGGCTCGCATAGATCGACTCGACGCGGATGCGTTCGTTGAGGCCGTGCGTGCCATTGCCGTCAGGATCGACGAAAGTGCCGGGGACGCCGTAGACCGGAATCCCGAGCGCTTCGAAGAAAATGCCGTCGGTCGCGCCCGTGGACATGATCGGCAACATCGGGACACCGGGGAAATGCTTGGCCGCGAGCGCCTTGGCCGGGCCGACAATCTTGGGGTCGAGCGTCGGCGGAATCGCCAGTGGACGGATCGGCTGGTTGGCCGACACCTTCACCTTCGGCCCTGCCAGTTCGCTCAACTTGGCAAGCGTCCCCTCCACCGTTTCGCCGGGGAAGATGCGACAATTGACCGTCGCCTGCGCGCGCTGCGGCAGCGCGTTGCCGGCATGGCCCGCGCTCGCCATCGTTGCGACGCAGGTGGTGCGCAGCGTTGAATGCAGCGTCTTGTCCTGGCTAACGATCGCATCCGCCGCCTTGTCGGTCGGATCGGCGAGCAATTTGGTGATCGCGCTGCCGAGCGCGCCGCCCTTGGCAAACGCCATCGCGCCGAAGAACTGCCGCGTCGTTTCGGTGAATTTGATCGGGAATTCATAGCCCTGGACGGCCTTGAGTGCGTCGGCGAGCTGGTAGATCGCATTGTCGGGCACCGGCTGCGAGCTGTGCCCGCCGGGGTTGGTGACCGTGAAGGTGAAATTCTGCGAGGCTTTCTCGCCGACCTGAAGCGCCAGCACTTCACGCTTGCCGTCGGGGGTGTAGCGCCCGCCACCACCTTCGTTGAGCACGAATTCGGCGTCGACGAGCGCGCGTTTCTCGCGCGTCAGATAGTCAGCCCCGTTGGTCGCTTCGTTGGTCTCCTCGCCGCAGGTCAGCGCGAGCTTGATCGTCCGCTTGGGTTTATAGCCTTCCTGCTTGAAGCGGATCATCGAATCGGTCCAGATCGCGGCCTGCGCTTTGTCGTCGACGGTCCCGCGCGCGTAATAATAGCCGTTTTCTTCGACGAGCTTGAACGGATCACGCGCCCAATCCTCGCGCTTGGCCTCCACCACATCGAGATGCGCGAGCAGCAGCATCGGCTTCACGCTCGCATCGCTGCCCGGCAGGATCGCGACAAGGCCACCTTCCTTGGGATGGCCCGGCGGCGCGAAGATCGTCAAATCCTTGGCCGCATAGCCCGCCGCTTTCATCCGCGTCGCAATCTGCTCGGCGGCCTTGGTGCAATCGCCGACCGACAAGGTCGTGTTGGTTTCGACCAGTTCCTTATAGAGCCCGAAGAACGCTTTCTGATCGGGCCGCGCCTGTGCATGCGCCGCCGCCGGAATCAACGCGGCTGCCGCCGTCATCATCAGCCCGAAAAACCGCATCGCCCCGACTCCCTTGTTCGCTTTGCCACCGATTAGACTCGGTCGTGCGTCGCTTGGCAAGCCGTCAGCGGGGGGTGCGGGGCAATGCGAGGCGGACCTGACGACTGGCGAAATCAATGTCGACGCGGCGGAACTGCTTGAGCGCGTCCATGCCGAGCAGAATCGCCGGTTTGTCGTTCAGCCCCAATTGCCGGAAGGGTGCGGCATCCGCGAAGGCAACCGGCAGGTTCTGGAAGATCACCGCGCCCATGCTGACTTCGCCGATCTGCGCATAATCGGCGGTCATCGTGTCGCCGGTCACGCTCGACAGGGTGATCGGCTGAAAGGCCGATTGCCGCCGCGCCACTTTCGCGCGCAGTGCCAGATTGCCCATGCTCACCACCGATCCGGTATCGAGCACCACCCGCACCCGGACGCCGCGATAAAAGGCATCGGTGACGACCAACTGGCCGTGCAAGCTCTTGGCCTGAACGACGATATCAGCCGGATCGCTGCCGACCAGCCCGCCGCGCCGCGATTTGGTGACCGCCATGCGCTGCTGGTCGAAATCGATCGAGACCGCATGCCCCTGTAGCGAATCGAGCCCGAGCAGGCCGGGCGCGCCCAGATCGACACCCGCCAGCAGCGGCGCCTCAATCCGTGCCTTGCCGGCCGTCGACACGGACAGGGCGGGGACGACAACCGTGCCAACGGTGCTGGTCCCCGTCATCGCCGTCATCCGAACGCCGCGCCCCGCGCTCAGGTTCAGCCGCGCCGCCAGTTCGCGCGAAATCACCGTGCGTTCGGCGCCGGTGTCGATCGTGAAGGGATAGGGGCCATTGCCCTCGATCGTCACCGGTACCGTCATCCGGCCGGGAATATCGGTGCCGATCCCCAGAATCTGGGCATCGGTCGGCGGTTCGGGATCCTGACCAGCCAGCGGGGCGGCAGAAGCGAGCAACAACGGCAACAGGGCGATAAAGCCACGCATGCCAGCACGATACGCCCGCCCGATCGTTTCTCCAAGCGCTCAGTCGAGCCGCATCGCCTCGATGGCAAGCGCTTCGGCTTCGATCAGGATCGCATCATCGGCGAGTCCCTGCGGCACACTTTCGCGCCCGATCATCACCAGCACCGGCACCGCGAGCGGCGACACCCGGTCAAGCGTCACATGCAGCATCGTTCCCGCCGCCCGGTCGAGCAGATCGGCGAGGCGCCCGACGTCGGTCATTTTCGCGCGGGCATCGGCCCAGGCGGCCTTGAGCAGCAGATGATCGGGCTCATAGCGGCGCAGTACGTCGTAGATCAGATCGGTCGAGAAGGTCACTTGCCTGCCGGTCTTACGCTTGCCCGGATGCTGGCGCTCGACCAGCCCGCCGATGACCGCGACTTCGCGAAACGCGCGCTTGAGCAGATGCGAACCCTGCACCCAGTCGACGAACTCATCCTCCAAAATGTCCGCCGAAAACAGTGCGGCCGGGTCGGTGACGGGATCGAGCGAATAACAGGCGAGCGCATAGTCGTTCGCCACAAAGCCCAGCGGCTTCAGCCCCAATGTCTCCATCCGCCGCGTCAGCAGCATGCCAAGCGACTGGTGCGCGTTCCAACCCTCAAAGCAATAGGCGACCAAGTAGTGCCGCCCTTCATGCGGGAAGGTCTCGACCAGCAATTGCCCCGGCTGGGGCATGATCGACCGCTTCGACTGGATGTCGAGCCATTCGCGCACATCGGGCGGAAACCGATCCCAGCCGCTTGCATCCGCCAGGAAACCCCGCACCCGGTTCGCCAAATTGGTGGTCAGCGGCATCCGCGCCCCGCCGTAGCTCGGGATGCGCGCAGGCCGCGCCGTCGCGCGCACCACCAGATCCTCGGTATCGATCTTTTCAACCTCGAGGCTCATGCCCGAAAAGAAAAAGGTATCGCCGACCGACAGCGTCGCGGCGAACCCCTCTTCGACGCGCCCCAATTGTCGCCCGTTGCGAAAGCGCACCTTGAGCATCGTCGCCTCGACGATGATCCCGGCGTTGAGCCGGTGCTGCGCCACAAATTTCGGGTGACTGACGCGCCAGCTGCCGTCGGCATCGCGCACCAGCCGCTTGAATTTGTCATAGGCTTTGAGCGCATAGCCACCGTCGCTGATGAACCCGAGCACATGCGTAAACTGCTCCGCCGTCAGCGCGGAATAGGGCAGCGCCGACTGTACCTCCGCCAGCAGCGCATCCTCGCGGAACGGCGCGGCGCAGGCACACGCCATGATGTGCTGCGCCAGCACATCGAGCCCGCCGGGGCGGAAATCATCGGCATCGAGCTCGCGGTCCGCCACCGCGTCGAGCGCGGCGCGTGCTTCGAGATATTCGAAGCGATTGCCCGGCACGACGATCGCCTCGCTTGGTTCGTCGAGCCGGTGGTTGGCGCGGCCAATACGTTGCAACAGCCGCGACGCGCCCTTGGGCGCGCCCATCTGGATCACGCAATCGACATCGCCCCAGTCAATCCCCATGTCGAGGCTGGCGGTGCAGACAAGGCCGCGCAGCTTGCCATCGGCCATTGCGCCTTCGACCTTGCGCCGCGCCTCCAGCGCGAGCGATCCGTGGTGGATGCCGATCGGCAGCTGCAGGTCGTTCGCCTTCCACAGATCCTGAAAAATCAGCTCGGCCAGCGCGCGCGTATTGCAGAAGACGAGCGTGGTCTTGTGCGTCTCGATCTCGGCGATCACCTGTTCAGCGGCATAGCGCCCCGAATGTCCCGACCAGGGTACGCGCCCTTGGGGGAGCAGGATCGATATGTCGGGGTCTGCCCCCGCCTCGCCCTGCACAGTGGTGACCAGATCGATATCGCCATCGGGCGCGAGCCAGGCGCGATAGCCATCGGGATCGGCCACTGTCGCCGACAGCGCCACCCGGCGCATGTGGGGCGCAATCGCCTGCAACCGCGCCATGCACAGGCTCAGCAAATCACCGCGCTTCTGGGTCGCAAAGGCATGAACTTCGTCGATCACGATCGTTTTCAGCCCTGCGAACATCAGGAAGCTGTCAGGATAGCTGAGCAGCAGCGACAGCGATTCGGGCGTTGTCAGCAATATCTGCGGCGGCCTGATCCGCTGCCGCACTTTGCGGTCGGATGGCGTGTCCCCGGTCCGCGTCTCGACGCGAATGTCGAGGTTCATGTCCGCGATCGGGGTAATCAAATTGCGCTGCACATCGACCGCGAGCGCCTTTAGCGGCGAAACGTAGAGCGTGTGCAGACCTTCCGCCGGGTGTTCGATCAGGTCAGTCAGGGTCGGCAGAAATCCCGCAAGCGTCTTGCCCGCCCCCGTCGGCGCGACCAGCAGCGCGTGGGCGCCGGCGCGCGCGGCGGCAAGCATGTCGACCTGATGCCGACGTGGCGCCCAGCCCTTGGCGGCGAACCAGTCGCTGAGCACCAAGGGTAGCGCTGGCGGCAAGTCGGGCTGGGAACCGTCGGGCATCGCCGGCATATAGGATGGATGACCAAGCTCGGCGACTGGATCGAACCGCATCCGCACGGCATCTATGTGCCCGCCGCCGATGCGTGGATCGACCCATCAACGCCGCAGCCGCGCGCGCTCGTCACCCACGGCCATGCCGATCACGCGCGCGGCGGGCATGGCGCGGTGTGGGCGACGGCGGAAACGCTCGCCATCATGGGCGTGCGCTATGGGCCGCAGGCGGGGACCGCTGTCGGCTATGGCGAGCGGCTGGCCATGGGCGATGTGTCGGTGCGCTTCGTGCCTGCCGGGCATGTGCTCGGTTCGGCGCAGATCGTGCTCGAGCATCGCGGCGAGACGATTGTGGTCTCGGGCGATTATAAACGCCGACCCGACCCGACCTGCGCACCGTTCGAGCCGGTCAAATGCGATGTCTTCATTACCGAGGCCACCTTTGGCCTGCCGGTGTTCCGCCATCCCGATACCGGCGACGAGATCGACAAGCTGCTGGCGGCCCTGCACGCCAACCCGGACCGTTGCGTGCTGGTCGGTGCCTATGCGCTCGGCAAGGCGCAGCGGGTGATCCGTGAGCTGCGCGACCGGGGTCATGCAGCGCCGATCTACATCCACGGCGCGATGCAGCGGCTGTGTAACCTTTATGTCGCGCACGGCGTCGACCTTGGCGACTTACGTCCCGCGACTGAGGCCGCGAAAGCGGCGATGGCCGGGCATATCGTCGTCGCGCCGCCCTCGGCGCTACAGGATCGCTGGTCGCGCCGCCTGCCCGACCCGATCACCGCGATGGCAAGCGGCTGGATGCGCGTGCGCCAGCGCGCGGTGCAACGCGGCGTCGAACTGCCGCTGATCCTGTCCGATCACGCCGATTGGGATGAGCTGACCGACACGCTTACCGAAATTGCGCCCAAGGAAGTCTGGGTCACGCACGGCCGCGAAGAAGCGCTGGTGCACTGGTGCATGACGCGCCAGATCAAAGCGAAATCGCTGCACGTCGCCGGATTCGAAGATGAGGACGATTGAGAAGCAAAAACCGACATATCGTCGGAGTTCAGACTTGCACGGTGCTGCCTGTTGGTTAGCGTGAGAGCTTAACTTCACCGGTCGCGGGGGCACTGATGACAAAGCGCATGACTTGGATTCTGACGGCGTTCTCGCTGGTTGCGGCGAACCCCGGCCACGCGCACGCACAGGGCCGAGGTCCCCTTTCCGAATGTTTGATCGCCAAAGTATCGCGCGCCGATCAATTGACGTTGGTACGGTGGATTTTCGGGGTGATGACGGCAAGCCCGCAGGTCAAGGACATGTCGACCATTACTACAGCGCAACGCGACGAGCTTTCGAAGCAGGCGGGCCAAATCTTCAATCGTTTGGTTACGGTGGATTGCCGCGCTGAAGCGGTCCAGACGATCAAGCAGGATGGTGACGGCGCACTCGAAAAGGCATTCGGCGCGCTCGGAGAATATTCGATGGAAGGGTTGATCAAGGACCCTGCCGTCATCAACAGCATGGTTGGGTTGCTGGCCGGAGTCGATGTGCGCGAGTGGGCGAAGGTGCAGATCGAAGCCGGGGTCACCTTCGGGACCAAGACCCGCAAATAGCGCCCGCAGATGGGCTAGCCAGCTTAGCCGAAGGCCCGGTTCGGGTACGATACCGCCTGCTCATCTTCGAACAGCCAGGCTTCGGCATCGGCGACGGCGGTGAAGTAGCGCACGTCGCGCATGGCCGCCGCGCGCTGCAGCTGCATCCGGGCGAGCGACGATGCCTGGACGAACGCCAGCTTGCGCGAGCGATAGGCGGCGCCGGACAGCACATCGCCCCAGGCGGTCACGATATCCTGCGCCTGAATCTGCATCGCGCGCACATCGGCGAGCGTTACATGCTGGTTGGGACCACAGCGCAGTCGCGCATGCGCGGCCACACGGGCGGCAAGAAAAGCGTCAACATCGGCGCGCGAGAAGAAGCCACCCAAGGTGATGATCACCAGATCGCGGGCCGGGTCGACATCGAAGGAGAAGTTTGCGTTCATCCGAATTGATTATCCGGCTTAAGGTTAAAAAAGCGCAAAACTGGGATTTGAGCGCACCAAGCGCGCCACGATGTGCGACTAGCCGCCGCCGAGCGCCTTGGCCCGCCGCCGTTGCACGCTGCTGCCGATTCCCAGCGCCTCGCGGTATTTGGCGACGGTGCGCCGCGCGATGTCGAAGCCTTTGGTTTTCAACAGATCGACCAATGTGTCGTCCGACAGGATCGCATTGCCCTCGCCCGCGATCAGCGTCTTGATCGCCGCCTTCACCGCCTCGGCCGACACCGCATCGCCGCCGTCCGCTGACTGGATGGCCGAGGTGAAAAAATATTTGAGCTCGTACAGCCCGCGCTCGCAGCTGAGATATTTGTTGCTCGTCACGCGGCTGACGGTCGATTCGTGCATTTCGATCGCGTCGGCTACCTGGCGCAATGTCAGCGGGCGCAGATGCGCGACGCCGTTCAGGAAAAAGGCTTCCTGCTGCTTGACGATTTCGGTGGCGACCTTGACGATCGTGCGCTGGCGCTGGTCGAGCGCTTTCACCAGCCAATTGGCGCTTGCGAGCATTTCGCCGAGCCACGCCTTCGATGTCTTGTCCTGCGGGCCGGTGCTCAACTCGCTGTAATAGCTGCGGTTGACGAGCAGGCGCGGCAGCGTTGCCGCGTTCATTTCGATCGCCCAGCCACCCTTGCGGCGCGCGATGAAAATGTCCGGAATCACCGGTTGCGATGGCTCGCCGCCATAACGGCAGCCGGGCTTGGGATCATAGTTGCGCAGCTCGCGGATCATGTCGGCCATGTCTTCGTCGTCGACGCCGCACAGCCGCTTGAGCCGCGTCAATTCGCCGCGCGCGAGCAAATCGAGATTGTCGATCAACCGCGCCATCGCCGGATCATAGCGATCGGCTTCCTTCGCCTGAAGCGCGAGACATTCCGCAAGGTTGCGCGCGCCGACGCCGGTCGGATCGAAGGTCTGGATCAACGCCAGCACCGCTTCGACCCGCGCGAGCGGCACCCCGAGCCGGTTGGCGATATCGAGCAACGGCACGGTCAGATAGCCGCACTCGTCGATCTGATCGATCAGATGCGCGGCAATGAAGGCATCGGCGCCGCTCACCACCGGCCCCGCCTGCGCGAGCAGATGATCGGCAAGGCTGATGCCCGTATCGGCGACTGAGTCGAAATCGGGCGCGTCGAGGCTTGCCGCGCCGCTCGCACCGTTCAGGCCGAGCGCGCCGTCCATGCCTGCGCCGTCAGCGGCACTATCGTGATGGAAGGTTTCGGCGGCGAAATCGACGTCGAGTGCAGCCTCGCCGGTATCGCCAACGCCCGACAGTAGCTCGTCGGCACTCGCGGGCTCGCTGCGTTCGGCGGGCGGCGCGGGAAGTTCGGGCGTGCCGTCGTCCTCGGGCGCTGAATCGAGCAGCGGGTTGCGCTCAATCTCCTCGGCGATGAACGTCTCAATCTCGAGATTCGACAGCGCGAGCAGGCGAATGGCCTGCTGCAGCTGGGGCGTCATCACCAGCGATTGCGATTGACGCAGGTCCAGCCGGGGGGCGAGGCTCATGGCACTAAAGCGAAAAGCCCTCGCCCAGATACAGGCGGCGGACATTGGCATCGGCGACGAGCTCGTCGGGCGACCCGGCGAACAGCACGCGACCGTCATAGATGATATAGGCGCGATCGACGATTTCGAGCGTCTCGCGGACATTGTGATCCGTGATCAGCACGCCGATACCGCGATTCTTGAGCGCAATCACCAGATCGCGGATATCCGCGATCGAAATCGGGTCGATGCCCGCGAACGGTTCATCGAGCAGCATGATCGAGGGATCGGCGGCCAGCGCGCGCGCGATCTCGGCACGGCGGCGCTCGCCCCCCGACAGCGCCATCGCAGGCGCATCACGCAGCCGGGTGAGGCCGAAATCATCGAGCAGCTCGTCGAGCCGCGCCGATCGCGCTGCCGGGTCAGGTTCGACCAGTTCGAGCACGCTCAGGATGTTTTTCTCAACGGATAGCCCGCGGAAGATCGAGGTTTCCTGCGGCAGATAGCCGAGCCCCAGGATCGCGCGGCGATACATCGGCAAGCCGGTGATATCGACGCCATCGAGCATGATGCGGCCCGAATCGGGCTTCACCAGCCCCATCACCGAATAAAAGCACGTCGTCTTGCCCGCGCCATTGGGGCCGAGCAGCCCGACGACTTCGCCGTGGCCGACCGACACCGACACATCGGTCAGCACCGGGCGCTTGTCATAGGCCTTGGCGATCGAGACCACTGCAAGCCCGGACGATGCGGCCTGCGCTTCAGCGATTGGGGCGGCAAGGCTGGTCACATCGTCCATTATCGGTCCATCTGTGGCGTTAAATGGTTAATCGATTCCGACCCGCGCGGCGGCTGGCAAGATTCCTGCATGGCTCTATTGCCCGAACAATCGGATGCTGGGAAGCGTCGGTCGACTCGATTGCCCGCGCCGGCGCTACTTGTCGTCGCGCTTGGGGACCGAGAACCGTCCGGTCACGCGGCCGCCGGGCGCCGTTTCGGTCGTGCCGGGCGCACCGCCCCCCACCGACGAGCCGTCAATCGTCGCGCGGTTGGTATCGAGATTGAAGG
Organism: Sphingomonas sp.; assembly: GCF_019749955.1. GTDB lineage: Bacteria > Pseudomonadota > Alphaproteobacteria > Sphingomonadales > Sphingomonadaceae > Sphingomonas. The sequence goes on along the minus strand of NZ_JAIEPC010000033.1, from coordinate 7,575 downwards.
TCAGTCGCCCGCCATTGATGACATTGCCGTTGCTTTGCCGCAGCGAGACATTGCCGATCATCGTCACCACCCGGCGATTGAGATCATAAATCGCATATTGGCTGCGCGCGGTCTGTTCGGGGCGGGTCAGCGTGACGCCGCCCGACGCATCGACGCGCGATGCCTGCGGCGACCCGCCGCCGAAAATATCACCGCTATAGGCAATCGACATGCGCGCGGCGGACAAGGTCATCTCGCTTTGGCGGACGACGACATCGCCCGACAACACAACCCGCTTGGCGCGGTCATCAAATTCCTGATGCGCCGCCGAAAAATCGATCGGCGCCGACGAATCGTGGCGCGATTGCGCGCTGCCAACGCTGGCGAGGCCGACAAATATCAGGAGCGGAAGAGTCGGCAACAAGCGCATGGCAGCTATCTCGTTCTTCGCGGCGTGATGCGCAAGTGCGTGTTGCCATCGAGCCGCACGACGCGGGCGTCGAGATCGGCAGTCATCCGGTCGGCGCTGAACGCCCCTTGCGGCAGCGTGCCTTTCACCGGCGAATCGCTCCGCAATTCGCGCGACTTCAGATCGATCACCGCGCTGCTGGCGGTCAGCTTATAGCCGTCGGCTGCCTTGAACTGCACATTGCTGTCGATCTCGACCTGCTCGCGCCGCAGGTCATAGCGACCCTGATCGGCCGAGAGCGTCGCCGGCCCTTCCGCCATGCCGATTTGCGCGGCCAGGCCGCTCAATTGAACGATCGGTTCGTCCGAGCTCTTCTGCACCGCCGAATCGGCACTGATCGAAAAGGGGCGCCCGCGCTGATCCGACCCGCGGTACATCGCCGATTGGATGCGCAGCCGCTCGGTCGCGACTTCAACCTTCTTCTTGTCGAGCAGAAAACTGACGTCGCCGCCGCCTTGCAGCGGCATGAACACCATGAACGCGCCCAACACGCCGATCAGCACCGGCAGCGAGAAGCGCGACACCGCGACGACGCGGTCATGGCTGCTGCCCGGCGCTGCCCAGCGCCGCCGTTCCGAGCGGACGCGGACAGCGACGTCAGACATGGGCGAAGATATCGACCTCGGGCCAGCCCGCCAGATCGAGCCCGGCCCGCGCCGGCAGGAAATCGAAGCACGCCTGCGCCAGCGCCATTCGCCCTTCGCGGATCAGCCGCCGGTCGAGTTCCGCCTTCAGCGCATGCAGATAGCGCACGTCGGAGGCGGCATAATCCTTCTGCGCATCGGACAGATCGGGGCCACCCCAGTCCGACGATTGCTGGACCTTCGACAATTCCTGGCCGAGCAATTCGCGCACCAGCTCCTTCAGCCCGTGGCGATCAGTGTAGGTGCGGATCAGCCTTGAGGCAATTTTGGTACAATAAACCGGCGCTGCGGTAACGTGGAGATAATGGCTGATCGCGGCCAGATCGAAGCGCGCGAAGTGATAGAGCTTCAGCCGCGTGCGATCACCGAGCACCGCGCGCAGGTGCGGCGCAGCGTAATCGCTGCCGGGCCCGAAGCGGACGAGATGCTCGTCGCCGCTGCCATCCGATAGCTGCACGACGCACAACCGATCGCGCGGCGTGATCAGCCCCATCGTCTCGGTGTCGACAGCAATCGCGGCGCCCGGTGCAAAAACGTCGCCGGGCAGATCTTCTTCGTGGAAATAAACGGTCATGTGCGGCGCGTAGCGGCTTGCGGCGTTCGGCTCAATGGCTCGTGCGGCTTTTCCTCCGAGTCGCGGCATCTTGCCGTCGTCGGTCAGGAGGGGCGATTGGCACCGGGAGGCGCTTGCGCCAAGCGCGGCGTGCCACGTCGCTGAACGAAGTGCGAAAAACCTCAAAACACGGTGATTCAGCCCTCGCGCAGGCCGCGCATGATCCGCTAAGGTCAAGGCGACGAATTTATTCGCAGCAACGGCGCTTTTGCGATATGAAGTGTCGTGGCGCAAAGCGAAAGAGCGTCCGAAGACCTGCGTTTGTCGTCCGAAGCCAGGGTTCTTGCATGTGTTACGGGCGGACCGGGAAGACGAACAGGGCATGAGTTTCGATAAAGGGCGCCGCGGTGATCGCGGCGGGCGCGGTAGGGATAAACGCGACGGTTTTGGCGATGGCGGCTTCGACAGCGGCTTCGGTGGCGGTGATCGTTTTGGCGGTGGTGACCGCTTTGGCGGTGGTGGCGACCGATTCGGCGGCGGCGGTGATCGCTTCGGTGGCGGTGGTGACCGATTCGGCGGCGGCGGCGGTGGCGGTGGCTTCCGCGGCGGTGGTGGTGGTGGCGGCGCAGGCCGTGGCATGCCGCCCCAGGTCGTCGGCGAAGGCACGGGCATCGTCAAATTCTTCAACGCGCAAAAGGGCTTCGGCTTTGTCGTACGCGATGACGGCGGCGAGGATGTGTTTGTGCACATCAGCGCGGTCGAACAGGCTGGCCTGACCAGCCTTGCGGAAGGCCAGCCTTTGGGCTTCACGCTCGTTGACCGCGGCGGCCGCATTTCGGCGACCGACCTCAAGATCGACGGCGAGCCGATCGCGGTGCAGGAACGCGCGCCGCGCGACGCAGCCCCGTCGGGTGGTGCCGGACCGCAGCGCCAGCTGACCGGCGAAAAGGCGACGGGCACGGTCAAGTTCTTCAACGCGATGAAGGGCTTCGGCTTTATCCAGCGCGATGACGGCCAGCCCGATGCGTTTGTGCACATCAGCGCGGTCGAACGCGCCGGTATGCCGACGCTCAACGAAGGTGACCGGCTCGAGTTCGAACTCGAAGTCGATCGCCGTGGCAAATATGCTGCGGTGAACCTTTCGGGCATCCAATAACCAAACGCCCGCTCGGGTGGTTGGGACGATTACCGGTCCGGTCAGCTTGCTGGCCGGGCCGTTGTCGTTGGTGGCACGCCCAGGACAGTGATTTGCGCCGATGACCTTGCCGATCGACTTTTCCGTGGCGACTCCCAGGGACGTCCCGGCGCTGCATGCGCTGGTCGAATCGGCCTATCGCGGCGATTCGGCGCGCGGGGGCTGGACGCACGAAGCCGATCTGCTCGACGGCCAGCGCACCGATCAAGCCGCGCTGGCGCAGGCGATAGCTGACCCTGATCACATCATCCTGCTCGCGCGCGACGGCGATGCACTGGTCGGCTGCGTCGAGATCAGCCGCGCGGTGGCGGGTCTGGCCTATCTGGGGATGCTGTCGGTCGCCCCCAACTGGCAGGGTCGCGCGCTTGGCAAGGCGCTGATCGACGCGGCTGAGGAAAAAGCACGCGCGCGCTTTGGCGCAACCCGCATTGAAATGACGGTGATCCGCCAGCGCACCGAGCTGATCGCCTTTTACCAGCGGCGTGGTTATGCGCTGACGGGCGAAACGCGCCCCTTCCCCTATGGCGACGAACGCTTCGGCCAACCGCGTGTCGCCGACCTGATCTTCGTCGTGCTCGAAAAGCCGTTTACGTCACCAGCCGCTTGAGCGCGTCGATCGTGTCGGCCTCAGTAGCGGGCTTGTCCGTGCGGATGCGCGCGATGCGGGGGAAGCGCATTGCGACGCCCGATTTGTGGCGTTTCGACAAATGGATCGAATCGAACGCGATTTCGAGCACCAGCGACTTTTCAACCTCGCGCACCGGGCCGAAGCGCGCACTGGTGTGGTCGCGCACGAACTTGTCGAGGAATTTGAGCTCTTCATCGGTAATCCCCGAATAGGCCTTGCCGACCGGCAACAGATCGCCCGCCGTGGTCCAACAGCCAAAGGTATAGTCCGAGTAGAAGGACGAGCGCCGCCCGCTACCGCGCTGCGCGTACATCATCACACAATCGGCGGTGAACGGATCGCGCTTCCATTTATACCATAGCCCGGCACGCCGGCCGGTGACGTAGAGCGAATCGCGCCGCTTGAGCATCACCCCTTCAATGGCGGCATCACGGGCGCCCGCGCGCATGGCCTCAAGCGCGGTGAAATCGGGCGCGTCGATCAGCGCGCTCACATCGAAATGCGAGGGCGGCAAGCGCGCGGCGAAGGCTTCGAGCCGCAGACGCCGCGCTGTCCACGGCTGGCCGCGCAGATCCTCAGCCCCGTCGAACAATATGTCGTAGAGCCGCACGAACGCTGGGGCTTCGGCGAGCATTTTCGCCGACACAGTCTTGCGCCCGAGCCGTTGCTGGAGCGCGTTGAAGCTCGCTGCACCCTCATGCCCCAAATCGATGCCCTGCGCCGCACCGCGAACCATCAATTCGCCGTCGAGCACCCCGTCTTCGACAAACGCACTGGCGACTTCAGGAAAGCTCGCCGTGATATCGTCGCCCGCGCGCGAATAGAGCCGCGTTGCCCCGCCCGCGCGCACCAGCTGAACGCGAATGCCATCCCATTTCCACTCGGCGGCATAGTCATCGAGCTCGACGCGCAAATCCTCGAGCGGCTGAGCAAGCATGAAGGCGCGGAACAGCGGCAGGTTGGCGGTATCGGGTGCCTCGGCCCGCCCTTCGGCCCAGGCGAACAGCGCGGTGTAGGGCGGGGTCAGGCCGTGCCACAGCTCCTCCACCACCTCGACATCGACGCCGAACGCTTGCGCGAACGCCGTCTTCGCCAGCCGCGCCGACACGCCGATCCGCAAGGCGCCGGTCGCCATCTTGAGCAGCGCGAACCGCTCCTCCGCTGTCAGCCGGTCGAGCATGGCCGCGAGCGCCGCCGGCGCGTCCGACCGCGACAGGCCAAGCAACCGCGCCACTGCCTGATCGAGCGACAGCGGCGCCGGATCGTCGGGCAGCGCTGGTGCGGGCCAGAGCAGGGCAACCGTCTCGGCCGTGTCACCGACATAGTCGCGGCTCATCCGGAACAGTACCGGATCGACTCGCGATTCGATCAGCGCGCGGATGACGCCAGGCTTCACAGCCGGAATATCAAGCGTGCCGGTCAGCGCGGCGATCGCCCAGCCGCGATCGGGATCGGGCGTCGCCGTCAGATAATCGGCGATCAGCTTGAGCTTGGCGTTCCGCGAGCGCGTGTAAATGAGCGAATCGAGCAGGTTGGAAAAGGCACGCATCAGCCGAACACCGCCCGCGCCACGGTTTCAGCGTCGCGCGAAAAACAGCAGCATCACCAGCCGCCCGTCGTCGCCCGACTTGCCAAAGCCCGGCGCCGAATTGTGGAACAGCCAGGGACTGAACAGGATCAGCCGGTTGAAGCGCATCGGCACCGTCATCACCTTTTCCCAGCGCGCGGGCTTGAGCGTATCGGCGTTGACCACGCGCTCGACCAGATCGTTGACATCGACAAAGCCGCTGCGCGCCAGCGCCAGATCGTCGGCGGGAACGCGTTCGAGCCCGGTCGGCTTGTGGCGAAAGAAGTCGGTGCCGCCACGCGCATGCTCGGGCAGGCTGAGGTAGAGGATGCCCGAATAGAAACACGGATCGATGTGCACCCCGCTCAAACCCTTGTCGCCCGCGAGCGTCAGGCGGCAATGGCCGTGGCTGGTCCCCGCCATCGGCGCGACCGGCACCCCGATCCGCGCCGACACCGCTTCATCGAATCCCTTGATCGCGAGTGGCCGATCCGACAGCAGTCCGGGATAGTTGCCCGCCTTGGTCGCCGGATCATAGCCAAGCGCCAGCGCGGCGCGGCGCACAGCGTGCGGGTCCGACAGAAAATCGTCGATGATCATGAGCGAGGGCAGCACCCTCCCCTGCTGCCAGTTTTGGCGCACCAGCGAAAGCCCGCCGACATTGACGGCGCCGGGCGTGGTCGCCCAAGCTGGCGACAGACCAGGAGACAGCGTGACCGCAAGCGACCAAGCCGTGAAACTCGACCCGAGCTGGCGCGTGCCGCTGTCGGGCGAGTTCAGTAGCGCCCATATGGCGGCACTGCGCGCGTTTCTTGTCGCGGAGCGCGACGCGGGCAAGGCGATCTTCCCGGCGGCGCGCAACTGGTTCCGCGCGCTCGACCTGACGCCGCTCGATGCGGTGCGCGTCGTCATTCTGGGGCAGGACCCTTATCATGGGCCGGGGCAAGCGCATGGGCTTTGCTTTTCGGTGCCGCCGGGGGTGCGGCCACCGCCGAGCCTGGGCAATATCTACAAGGAACTCAAGGCTGACCTCGACATCGACCCGCCGCGCCACGGTTTCCTCGAAAGCTGGGCGCGGCAAGGCGTGCTGCTGCTCAACAGTGTGTTGACGGTCGAGAGCGGGCGCGCGGCATCGCACAAGGACAAGGGGTGGGAGCGCTTCACCGACGTCGTCATCGCGCTGGTCGCGGCCAAGGAGGCCCCCGTCGTGTTCCTGCTGTGGGGCAGCTATGCCCAGAAAAAAGCGGCGTTCGTGCGCGATGTCGCGGCGGGGGGGCATCATCTGGTGCTGAAGGCGGCGCATCCCAGTCCCTTGTCGGCGCATAACGGCTTCCTCGGTTGTCGGCATTTTTCGCAGGCCAATGCCTTCCTCACAGCGCGCGGGCTCGCGCCAATCGACTGGGCGCTGCCGCCCGCCGTTTAGTCGGGGGGAGGCTTTTCCATCCCCAGGCTCGCCTTGAGCGCTGCATAATTCTCCTCGGCTTCGTCGCTCTTGGTCAATGTTTCAAAGCCCATCATGACGATTTTCGACAGCCCGGCGAGCCACCCCAGCACCAGCGCAAGCCCGGCCAGCACATGCCCCAGTATCTTCGTCAGCGCGAGCAACGCCCAGAGCATCACCCAGAACAGCCCGCCCGCAAGGAGCGGCCCCAGCGCGAGCACGACCAGCGTTGCCGGGAAGGCTGCGCAGCCGATGTCCTTGGTTTTCCACATCGAAATGATCAGCGCCGCCATCCCGGCCAGCGTCAGCGCGAGCAGGATCGTCGCCGACCAGCCGCCTTCCTTCCACACGACCCAGATGATTTCGGGCGTCGTGCGCAGGTTGAGCGCGGCGGCATCGATCATCGCAAGCCAGCCGCGCTCGCAGTTCCAGTCAGGCGCCGCCCGCTTTGGCGGGGGCGCGACATCGGCCTGCCGCGCGCCCAGCCCCTCACGCTCGGTCAGCGGGGCGAGCGGATCGGGGGTGAGGCGCGAGCGCGGCAAGCCGACCTGGCGGTCGAGCGGCGCCATCACATTGCCGATCGGATCACCAAGGCCGCCTGCGGCTGGCGCAGGATGGCGCCGCGCGGCCTCCGCCAGCACCGTGGCGAGATCGACCGGCGGCGCATTGGGGTTGCGCTTGAGATGCGGCCCGGGGCGCAGCGACAGCGGCTCATGGGCTTCGGTCGGCCCGCACCAGCCGATGCCGTGGCGATCACGCCTGGCGCGGCGATAGAGTTCGGCGATGGCCTGCGGCTGTAGCGTCGCCAGGCGGTTGTGAATCCGCGCCGTCAAGGCGACGCCGCGCTTTGCCGCCGTGCTTGCCTCAATATTCTGCGCGTCCAGGATTTGGCCGATCGCCACCAGCGCGACGCCGACGGCGATCCAGCGCCAGCGCCGCTTGCGGAACAGGAACGCCTTGAGCCGTTCGACGAGCGTCATGTGCGGAGCCCCCCGGAGGATGCACTATGCTATCGGCGGACCGTCCGACCGACAAGCGCCGCGCGCGGATCGAAAAGTCCCAAAAGTCACGCCCTACGCGCACGCGCGCGGGCGCGCGA
>NZ_JAIEPC010000011.1 GCF_019749955.1 Sphingomonas sp. | reverse complement strand
GCGATGACCGAGGGTCTGCGCGCGCTGTGCCTGTGGGGCGCTTTGCAGGTCGATCTCGCGCATATGGCGCCGACCGACGAAGAGCGGCAGACCGCCGATGATCTGATCGGGCTGCTGACCCCCGTCATCAAGGGCTATGGCACCGACAAGGGCTATGAAATCGCGACCAATGCCCAGCAGGTTTACGGCGGCCATGGCTACATCGCCGAATGGGGGATGGAGCAGTATGTTCGCGATGCGCGGATCGCGATGATCTACGAAGGCACCAACGGCGTGCAGGCGATGGACCTTGTCGGTCGCAAGCTCGGCACCAATGGCGGCCGCGCGGTGCAATTGCTGTTCAAGATCGTGGCTGAGGAAATCGCGGCGGCTAAGCTCAACCCCAAGCTCGCCGATTTCGCGACGCGGCTCGAACGCGCGCTCGGCGATTTGCAGGCCTCGACGGTCTGGTTCCTGCAGAACGGGATGCAGAACCCCAACAATGTCGGCGCGGGCGCGCACAGCTATATGCACCTGATGGGCATTGTCGCGGTCGGGCTGATGTGGCTGCGGATGGCGGCGGCGGCGACCGCGTTGCTCGACGCGGGCGAGGGCGATGCCAAGTTCCTCGAAACCAAGCTGGTGACCGCGCGCTATTACGCCGAGCGGGTGCTGCCGGATGCAGGGGCGCTCCGTCGCAAGATCGAAGGCGGGGCTGAGGCGATCATGGCGTTGGCGCCGGAGATGTTTGAAGCGGCTTAACGCCGCGCGGGTTGGTCGGCGGCTGCGGGCGGCGGTGGTTGGAGCGTGCCGCTCATGCGCGGCGCCGCCGGTCCAGTCGCACCGCGCGTCCGGCTGGAGTCGGCGCGCGGCGTGATTAGCTGCGGCCGTTCGATCAACAATTGCGGCTTTTCGACCAGCAGCTGAGGCCGCGGAATTCCGTCCGCCGTCCCAGTATCGGCGAGCATCTGTGATTTCATGCACTCAGTCTTGGTGATCCGGCTAAAAATCGTGCAGTTCCACAACGACCGTTCGACCCCAAGCTGCCGGTCGCGACGATAGCTGAATGCCATCGACGCGATGTCCCGGACGCCAAGCGGCACTGACTTTGGCGTCAGCGCCGCCTCGCGCCAGGCCAAAAATTTGCAATAGGCGCGGTCGCCGCACGCAACGGCAGCGATCGCCGGCAGGTCGTCGGCGGTGTCGTTGGGCGCAAGCACAACCAGAAAAGTGTTCGGATCGTCCGCCAGCGGCTGTGCCGGCGTGCGGGCTGCCGACAGCGTTTGCCCCAGCGCCTCGGCCGACTGCGGGTCGAGCGCAAGAGCGGTGCGATGCGCGTCGGAAAACCGTGCGAGCGATATGATGGCGGGCTCGTCCGCGCTGACTTTGCGATAGAATGCGGGCGGCGTGCCCCACCAGCCAGTCCAGCGGAAAAACAAGTGGGTCTTGATCGCCGTCACCTTGTCAAGGCTCGCGCTCCAATAGGGTACCACCCAATCGGTATGATAATGCGTCGCGTGGCCGACCGGCCTGAAGACCGAACCCGACAGCGCCGCACGCGCGACGAAGCGCGCGCGCGTCCAGGCATCGTCGCTGTAGCGATGCCGCGCCAATGCGCCGTCGCAGGCAAAGGTGAATTGGCAACCTGTGGTGCGTTCTGACCCCTCGAACACTACCCCGCAGATCGTTTTGGGGAAGGCGGGGTGGCGCACGCGGTTGATGATGACCTGGGCGATGGCGCGCTCTCCCTCGACATCGTCACCGGCTTCGTAGAGCTGCGCGGCAGCAAGGCAATCGACGGCACGGTCAAGGGCGGGCGACGGCGCACCGAATGTGAAGGGGCGCGCCGCCGGATTGGGGGCGGTTGAAAAGGGAACTGTCGCGTTAAATGCGACTGCGTCCTCGCGCGTCACCGGCGCATAGGCAAGGGGTTCGACCTGCGGCATCTGCGACGCGGGCACGACTTTGGTCGGGGCGAGCTTGAGCTTGCGGACAATCGCGGGGCGCCTGTCCATGGTTCCTACGATCAACGCAGGAACAGCAATCGCGAGCGCTGCGGTCAAGGCAAGCAGGCCTGTCATCACGCGCCGGGACTCGTGCGGCGCGGGCGGAAACCGGGGCGAGGTTGAGGGCGACATCAGCATCGCGCGCGCCCTTACCCCAATTTGGCGCGCGCGCGAACCCGCCTTTGCTGTGCCTTACGCCTCGGGGAGGAAATCGGGGACCGACAGATAGCGCTCGCCCGTATCATAGCTGAAGCCCAGCACGCGGGCATCGCTTGCAAGATCAGGCAGCTTCTTGGCGATTGCCGCGAGCGTTGCGCCCGAGCTGATCCCGACCAGCATGCCTTCTTCAGCAGCGGCGCGGCGGGCCATATCCTTGGCGGCATCGCCCGACACCTGGATCGCGCCATCGATCGCGGCGGTATGCAGGTTGGTGGGTATGAAGCCCGCGCCAATACCCTGGATCGGGTGCGGCCCCGGCGTACCGCCCGAAATGACCGGCGACGCTTCGGGCTCGACCGCATAGACTTTGAGATGCGGCCAATGGGCTTTCAGCGTTTCGGCGACGCCGGTGATATGCCCACCAGTGCCGACGCCGGTGATGATGACATCGATCGGCGTGTCGGCAAAATCCTTCAGAATTTCCTGTGCAGTGGTACGCACATGCACGTCGATGTTCGCAGGATTTTCGAACTGCTGCGGCATCCAGGCGCCGGGGGTTGCCTCGACCAGCGCAACCGCGCGTTCGATCGCGCCCTTCATCCCTTTTTCGCGCGGCGTCAGGTCGAAGGTCGCGCCATAGGCGAGCATCAGGCGGCGCCGTTCGATCGACATGCTTTCGGGCATGACGAGCACGAGCTTATAGCCCTTGACGGCGGCGACCATCGCCAGGCCGACGCCGGTGTTGCCGCTGGTCGGCTCGATGATTGTCCCGCCGGGTTTGAGCGCGCCCGATGTTTCGGCCGCCTCGATCATCGCCAGCGCGATCCGGTCCTTGATCGAGCCGCCGGGATTGGAGCGTTCGGACTTGATCCACACTTCGGTGCCGGGGAACAGCTTGGCCATGCGGATGTGCGGCGTGTTGCCGATCGTCTCAAGGATCGTTTGCGCTTTCATGTCAGGCGGGCTCCATCGCTTTGGCCTCGGGCGAGGCCGGGGGTTCGAAACTGCGGGCGTTGCGGATGCTGGGGAAAAGATAGGCCCACAGCAAGGTCACGACAATCGCGCCACTGCCGCCAACGATCACCGCGCCAATCGGCCCCATTGCGGCGGCAAGAAAGCCCGATTCGGCCTCGCCGAGTTCGTTGGAGGCGGAGATGGTGAGCTGCGAGACGGCGCCGACGCGACCCCGCTTGTCGTCCGGGGTGTAGAGCTGGATCAGCGATGAGCGGATATAGACCGAGAACATGTCCGCGGCCCCCGCGACCGCCAGCGCGACAATGCTCAGCCACATCAAGGTCGATACGCCGAAAATGATCGTGGCAATGCCGTACACCAGCACGGCACCCAGCATCTTGACCCCGACGTCGGTCTTGATCGGACGGAAGGAAAAAACGATCGCGACTGCGCTCGCGCCGACGGCGGGGGCGCTGGCGAGCAACGCCAGCCCCTGCGGCCCCACTTTCAGAATGTCATGCGCATAAACCGGCAGCAGCGCGCTCGTCCCCGCAAGAAAGACTGCAAACAGATCGAGCGTGATCGCCCCGAGCACGAGCTTATTCTGTCCGACATAGGCGAGGCCGTCGACAATCTGCCGCAAGGGGTGCGCTTTTCCGGAAATGACGGGGCGGGGCACCGGGCCGATCAACATCATGCAGCCCAGTCCGACCACGAACAGCGCCGTCGCCAGTGCATAGGCTGCATAGGGCGCGACGGCATAAACCACGCCGCCCAGCGCTGGCCCGATGATCGTCCCCACCTGCCAGGAGATCGAACTGAGCGCGATGGCCGTCGGCAGCACTTCCCTCGGCACGATATTCGGTGCCAGCGCGCCGAAAGCGGGGCCGCCAAAGGCTCGCCCGACGCCCAGCACGACCGCGACCGAAAACAGCAGCGGCAATGCCATCGCGTCCCAGAAGGTGAAGAGCGTCAGCAGCGCCGCGCAGATGATCTGGAGCGACACCGTGCCGCGGGCAATCCAGCGACGATCGAACCGGTCGGCGACCCAGCCGGTGATCGGCGTCAGCAGGAACAGCGGCAGGAACTGCAAAAGTCCGATCAGCCCCAGCTGTGCGGCGGCTTCGCGCGGGCTCATCGTCAGCCGCGCAATGGTATAGGTTTGCCAGCCGATGACGATGATCATCGCATTCTGCGCGATCGTCATCGAAAAGCGCGCCGCCCAATAGGCGCGGAAGGCGGGGATGCGGAACGGGTGCGGCGCAGCAGTCATTATGCCAGCCTTAGGCCCGGGGAGCGGCGCGGGGCAACCAAGCTTTGCTCGCAAGCTACGTGGCCCCGACTTCGCGGTGGGTGAGGGGGCTGGTTTCCGTCCAGCCAACCTGCCAGTTTCGCGCGCCACCGAATCGGCAGGGAGAGAGCGTAATGCACAAGGGATGGATCGGCGCGGTGGCGCTGGCGCTGTTGGCCGGGTGCGGGCCATCGGGAGCGGCGGGCGGCGCTGCCAATCTGACAATGCCGACCGACTCGGCGCGGCCGACCGACTGGGCGGGGTTTCGCGACAAGTTCATCGCCGACTGGTTCACGCTCGATCCGGCCAATGCGGTCTATCAGGGCAAGCATGACTTCGACGGCAAGCTGCCCGATTGGAGCGCGGCGGGGCTGAAGGCGCAAAGCGATTTCCTGCGCGGCGCGATTGGCGAGGCAAAGCGCTTTGATGCAGCGAAACTTTCGGAAGCCGATCGCTTCGAGCGCCAATATCTGATCAAGGTTGCCGAGGGGAAGTTGTTCTGGCTCGACGATGCGGATCAGCCGCACACCAATCCGGCCTTTTATGTCGGCGGCGGGCTCGACCCCAATGTCTATATCGCGCGGCCCTATGCCGACAAAGCCGTGCGGATGAAGGCGATGATCGCGTTCTTCGACAATATTCCGACCGCCACGGCCAATATCCGCGCCAACCTGAAGGCGCCGATGCCGACCAGCTTCGTCAATTACGGAGTCAACGCGTTCAAGGGCTTTGCCGATTTCTACGCCGGCGATGCCCGCAAGGCCTTCGCTGATGTGCAGGACGCTGATCTCCAGCAGCGCTTTGCAGCAAGCTCCGCCAAGGCAGCCGCGGCGATGAAGGGCATAGCCGACTGGCTTGAGAGCGAGCGGCCCAAGGCGACCACTGACTTCGCGCTCGGCGCCGAGCGGTTTCAGCGGATGCTATGGGCGACCGAGATGGTCGATGTGCCGCTCGCCGCGCTCGAACGCATCGGGGAGGCCGATCTGAAGGCCAATCAGGATGCGCTAGCCGATGCCTGCACGCTCTTCTTGCCGGGGCAATCAATCACGGCCTGCATCGCCAAGATGAACGCCAACAAGCCTGTCGGCGGTCCCGTCGCCGAAGCGCGCCGCCAAATTCCGATGCTGCGGGCGTTCGTCGAAAAGGCTGGATTGGTCTCGATCCCCGGCACCGAGCAAGCGCTGGTTGAGGAAAGCCCGCCCTATAACCGGCAGAATTCGGCGTATATCGATCCACCGGGGCCGTTCGATAAGGGCATTCCGTCGGTCTATTATATCTCGCCGCCCGATCCGAGCTGGACCAAGGCGGTGCAGGACGGGTTTGTCCCCGGCAAGCAGGACTTGCTGTTCACCTCAGTCCACGAAGTGATGCCGGGCCATTTTGTCCAGTTCCTCCACGCCAATCGCTCGCCTTCGATCTTCGGGCGGCTGTTCGTGGGCTATGCCTTTGCCGAAGGCTGGGCGCATTATGCCGAGCAGATGATGTGGGATGCGGGCCTGAACAAGGATGATCCCGAAACGCACATCGGGCAGCTTGCCAATGCATTGCTGCGTAATTGCCGTTTCCTCGCGGCGATCAAGCTGCACGCGGGCGGCGAAAGCCAGGCGTCAATGGAGGCGATGTTCCGCAACCAATGCTATCAGGACGAAGGCACGGCGAAGCAGCAGGCGGCACGCGGCACCTATGACCCGGCCTATCTCAACTATACACTCGGCAAGCTGATGATCCGCGCGCTGCGTCGCGACTATGCCGGGGCGCATGGCGGCAAGGATGATCCGAAGGCGTTCCACGACGCTTTTCTGAGCTATGGTGGCCCGCCGGTCCCGCTGGTCCGCCAGGCGATGCTCAAGGAGGCGCGGCCGAGCGCTTTTGGCCTGAACTAGGCGAGCGGGGGTCAGTCGAGGTCGGCGAAGCGGGCGCGGCGGGCGCCCGACTCGTCGACCACGCCAATCACGCGCGGATCGACGAGGGCGGCGAATTCATCGGCATAACGGTAGCCGGGATAGTGGCCGGGGTAGTCGTCGCGGGTCGCCGGATGGCTGTAAATTTCGGTCACCCCCGGCGGCAGCAGCGGGATCAGCGCAGCCAGGCGATCCGCCGTCACCGCGCCGCTCCAGGCGAGGCCGAAGACCTGATCGGGCAACCGCAGCCCCTCGCCACGCAATCGGGTGCGCAGGCGCTTGGCCCAGAGGTCGGCGACGCGGTTCGTGAAATTCGGCTGGGAATGTTCGACCTGCGACACAATGGCGAACGGCTCCACCGGTGCGCGCACCGCCTTCATGCCGTGGCGGCGGCCAACCTCGATCACGAGTCCGGCAATCGTCGGGTGCAAGTGGAAATGCTTGTGCGCGTTTACATGGTCGAGCGGGAGTCCGGTTACGGCAAAGGCAGCGAATTGCGCCTCGATCTCGGCCCGGAGTTGGGCGCGGGCAGCGGGTTTGAAGAACAGCGTTGCGCCAAAGCGCGCCATATCGGTGCGGAAACGACCGTCGGCGCCGACCAGATCGGGCAATTGCTCGGGCGGCAGGGCGGGCGTACCTTCGACCAGAACGAGATGTAGCCCAACGCCGAGCGTGGGCAATCGGCGCGCGCGCGCCACCGCGTCCGCAGCGGCGGCGCCGGTGACCATCAGGCTCGCGCAGGTCAGCACGCCGTCGCGATGGGCGCGTTCGACCGCCTCATTCACTTCGGCCGCAGCGCCGAAATCATCGGCGGTCACGATCAACGTCTTCACGCGCGCTTGATCTCGATCCGGCCGGCTTTGCGCATCGCCAGCTCGGTGTCGCGCCAACGGACCTGGCGCACGAAGAAGCTCGCGACGAAGATGCCAAAGCTCAGCAAGTCGCGTGCCGGGAGCAGCCAGCGGGGCGCCGTGGTCCGGCCCACCATGCGGTCGATCACCGCGGCAGCCCCGATGCGCGCCGCCATCGCCGCTGCGACCAGCGCAAGCGTGCCCCAACCGGGCGCAACACTCGCCGCGATCAGCGCGAACGGCAGGGGGTGGGTGAGGACCAGCCCGATATAGCCGCCGAAGTTGAGATCGCGCACCGTCGCTGCCCAGCGCAGTTCGTGCCGCGCCAGCTCGGCAAAGCTGCGCTCGGCCGAGGCATGCGTGACGATCACCGGCGCGATCGCCACGCTCAGCCCCAGTTCTCGCACCGCCGCGCCGATCGCATGATCATCGGCGAGAATATCAGCAAAGCGCGCGAACCCACCGATCCGGTCGAGCGTGTCGCGCCGCATTGCGATCGTCGATCCCATGCACACGTCGCCCGTGCGCAGCGCAACGCTCAGCAGCACGCTGGGGAGGAAATGATAGCTGATGCCGGCCGCGCCGAGCACCGACCAGACACCGCAATCTCCTCGTCCGGCATATGCGCAGGTTGCCGCGCCAACGCCCGGCTCGGCAAGCGTCGCGGCGACGCGCGCGAGATAATCGGCGGGCGCAGCGATGTCGCTGTCGCTCAGCACGATCAGGTCGTGGCGGATCGCGGGCGTCATGTTGATCAAATTGCTGATCTTGGCATTGGCGCCGTGGCGGTGAGGCTCGATGACGATATCGATCGCCGCGCCGAACGGGCGCAGCGCGGCCAGCGCGCCGTCTTCGCCCGATTGTACTCCCGCGACAATCTGCAACGGCGCTGACCAGTGCTGGTCGCAGAAACTGCGAAGGTTATCGCCTAGCCGCGGCTCGGCGCCGTAGAGTGGCTTCAGGATCGTTGCCGGTTCGGGCGCAGCTGGTGCGGTTGGCGCGCGCAGCCGACGCCCGAAGCGGGCCGCGACGATAGCCGCCGCGAGCACCCAGCCGATCCCGACGACCGCCAGCGCGCTCGCAATCGCGGCTATCCATCCTGCCCCGGATCCCATGGCGTGGATATCGGAGCAGTAGCCCGACTTGTCAAAGTTGCCAGTGCAACTCCGCGACGAAGCTGCGTTGGGGGAAGGGGTGAAAGATGAAATATTTGGCGCCTGTGACATTGTCGACACCAAAGGCGAGCCGCCACTGCTTCGCCACGCGGAAGCTCGCGCGCAGATCGACCACGGTGTAACCGTCGAAGCACTGGAAGGTATTGGCCACAGGATCACTGTTGTCGATCGTCCCGAAGGATCGGCTGGCGTGGCGCAGCGCCGCCGTCAGCGCTGTGGCATCGTCGGGACGCCAGGTCGCGACCAGCGTCGCCTTGCGCGTCGGCAATTGCGGCGGGCGCTTGCCGATTGCCGCCGGGAAGGCAGTGTTGGCGCGGATGCGCGGATCGATCAGCGTCAGGCTGCCCGAGACGTCGAAGCGCGGCAGCAGATCGGATTGCTGAAACGCCAGTTCGAGCCCGCGCGTCAGCACCCGATCGACATTCTGGACATAATTGAACAAGGTCGTCGACCCCGGCACCAGCGGCGCGCTTTGCGACAGCAGCGCGTCCTTGATCTCTTCATTGAACAGCGACAGCCGGACGTAGCGCCCGTCGGGGCCATACTGCACGCTGATTTCTTCGGAGAGCGCATTTTCGGGGCGCAAATTGGGGTTGGGTGACGTGATCGTCGGCCCCGTGGTCACTGCCTGATAGAGCTCGCTCACCGTCGGGAAGCGATAGGCCTGACCGAAGGAAGCGCTCAGCCGCCAGTCGGGCGTCGCCTGCCAGTGCAGCGATGCTTTGGGCGAGAAGCGATTGGCCGAAAGTTGCGGCTGGTTGACCGCAAAGGCGGGCGTTGCTGCAAAGTTGAAGCCGTCGCTCGCGCGCCACCACTCATAGCGCCCGCCGACCGTCAGCGTCAGTGTCGGCACGATCGCCCAGGCATCCTGCAGCCACAGCGCATCGGTCTGGGTGCGGCCGCGGGAGGCCTGGTTGAGCGCGCCCTCGCTGCCGATCCGCCAGTCGGATGTCGTGTAGCGATTGCTGGCCAGCGTGAAGCGGTCGCGGTGATAGCCGAAGCTGATCACGTGATTGCCGGGTCGCCACGCCGCCTTGGCGTCGATTGTCGACCAGCCGGTGCCGTCGAGCCGTATGATGTTGCCTGCGCCGCCCGTAAAGCCAGCCGGCAGCGCGGCAGTCGGCACGCGTTGCACGTCCTTGGCGAAATCGAACAACGTCGCGATGATCTGCCAGTCGAAACGCTCGCCATCACCCGTCAGCGACAGCGATTGCGACCAATGACGCTGGGCAACGGTATAGACGTTGTTTGAAAAGGTGCTGGCTGGCACCGAATAGGCAAAGCCGCCGATGTTGAAGTTGCCCGCATAGGCCGGCGTCCCGCTGGCAGTGAAGGCATAGGGTTCGGCCGTGGCCTGGGTATCGTTGACGAACAGCCCGCCGACATAAACGAGGTGCATGTCGAGCGGCAGGTTGAGCGCCGCCTTGAACTTGAAGAAGCTCTGCTGCTGCGATTCGATCCCAGTGGCGCCGAGCACGCGGATCGGCTGGCCCGCGCGGTTGAGATCGTCGAAACCGCCCGTGGTCGGCGTACCGGTGGTGCTGGTGTTCGCGGGACGGAGTGCGGTGGCATAGGCCAGCGGCTGCGCGCGGCTCGACACATGGCTAGCGCTGGCGAAGATCGCGAGCGGGTCGAACCGGTCACCAATCGTGCCGCCGATCGAATAGCTCGGCAGCACTTGTGACGTGGCATATTGGTCGAAATTCTGGACGCTCACGCCACCGTCGACGCTTGCTTCGAGCTTGTCGGGCAATCGCGTGGTGATGTTGACCACCGCGCCGATCGAATTGCCCGGATAGGCCGCCGAGAATGGGCCGTAGAGCACATCGATCCGGCTGATTTCCTGCGGGCTGACGAGCTGCCAGCGCGGGCTGGCGCTGGTGTTGTTGTTGCCGATCAGCGCCGAGAGCAGCGCGCCATCGGCATAGATCAGGCTGCGTGCGCTGGCGCCGACGCCCGAGGTGCGCGTCGCGAGCGGTGACTGGGTGTCGCCGATATGGCGTTTGCGCACGACCAAGCTAGGCAGATATTTGAGCGTATCCTCGACATTGACCGCGTTGATCGTGGTCTGGATTTGCTCGGCAGTGACGCTCGCGCGCGTGTTGGGCGCCTGCTCGATCGCGGCGGCTTCGCGCTGCGCGACAACCAGCACATCGTCGTGGCGCTTGGCGTCATGGCCTTCGCCGTCTTCGGCAAGGGCGGCGGTAGGGAGAAGCAGCAACGCAAGCGCAAGGCGCGACGCGCCCGCATGATGAATAGACATGGGGAATTTCCGTTCGCTTGACGGTCAGCAGAGCCGTCCTCAGCGCGAGGACAGCGACGGCAAGTCAGCGAAGGGTAGGGGGTCCGGTCTTGGGCGGTGGCGGTGCGGCGAGGCCTAGCCCTGGGCGCAGATCGCCGCTGGGGGCCATCGGCGCAGCGGGGGCGGCGCGCAGCACGAGCGCATCGCCGCTCGGGACGGGCGCCGGTGCGGCGACATGCGCGGCGGCGAAGACGCAAGGGTGGCCGGCCTTGTCGGCTTTGCCGTCAGGCTTGGCGGGAACACCCGGTAGCGGCATCGTCATCGGGCCGCTGCCCGAACAAATCACGATCGTTGGCCCGGCCGAGCCTTCGTCGACCATGAATCCCGTCGGCACGGCCACGCGGCACACCAACGCAAGCGTGGCGAACAGCACCGCAAGCTGGTGCCCGGTGGGGAGGCCGAAGCGCATGGAGCGCGCGGGCTACGCGAGCGTCCGCCAAATCGCAAGCGGCGCGGTGATCATGCTTGCTGCGTCGCGGCGAAATACTTTATTGTGCGCGCATGAGCAGCAGCCCCGACACCGCGACGCCGACCGGACCCGTGCCGACGATATTGGAAGCGATCGTGCGCCGACTGTGCATCGTCGTGACCTATAACCGCCAGCGCGTCGTTCTGGCGCCGCACATCCTCTACACCCGCCACGGCGAGCTGCACATCGACGCGGTCGCCGTCGAGCGCGACGGCAAACCGCCCCGCGAAGCCAAGATCGGCACCTATCGCCTGACGGGCCTCAACGACATCGAAATCACCGACCGCGCATTCTTCGCGATCGAGGGGTTTGATCCGGCGGGGGCGCTCTATCAGGGCGAAACGCTACTGGCGGTCGATCGGGCGTAAGGCGTCAGCGTTAGATCGCCGCAGTAATGTCGGTCTGCGCGAAGTCGCCGCCGGCAAAAAGCAACGGGCAGTCGAATTCCTTCGCAATCGCATAGGCAAAGCTGTCGCCAAAATTGAGCGCCGCCGGGTGAAATCCTTTGCCCCAACGGCGATAGGCATCGGCGGCCGCTCGTGCCCGCGCTTCGGTAAGCGGCACGATCGTCGGTCGCAGCGCCGCGAGAAATCCCTGTGTCACGCCCAGCACGCCTTTGCCGGTCGCAACGATGAGCAGCTCGGTCAGCGAACCCGCCGACAGCACCAGCTCCTCGTCGCTGTCCATCGCGTTTCGGCAGGCCGTTCCCGCCGCCTCGCCCAGCAAGACGGCAAAGATCGCCGACCCATCGAGCGCGATCACGCGGGCAGACCGCTTTCGTCATACAGAAAATCGGCCATGTTGGCGCCGGTCATGTCTTCAAGTCCGGGGTGGGCTTTGAGCGCACCAAAAAAGCTGTCGAGTGCCTGACGTCGCTGGGGTCGAACATCGTCGGCAACGATCGGGACGAGCTTGGCCGCAGGCGCGCCGCGCCGGGTCAGAATGACTTCATCACCCGCCTCGGCGCGACGGACGAGATCGGTGAGCTGTGCCTTGGCATCCGAAACCGAAATGTGCATGAGTCATCCTTTAGACCAAAGACATAGTCCAACTCGGCGCAAAACGCAATTAGCCGATCGTCACAAAACTGTCGATCACCCGCTTGCGGCCCGCATCCTCGAAGTCGATCTCGAGCTTGTTGCCTTCGATTTCGGCAATCGCCCCATAGCCGAACTTCTGGTGGAACACGCGCATGCCGACGCTGAGGTCGGCGCGGCCCTTGTTTCCCAGGCTAACGGCGGAGGCGCGCGCTTCGACCACGCGCGCGGGTTCGCGCACGAAGCTGCCGCCCGCCGCGCGTTGCCAGCCAGGGCCGCGTCCCGTGCCGCGGGCGACATCGGCGAAGGGGTCGGCGCGTTCGGACCAGTTGGCGCGCCACAGGCTTTCGCCGCCGGCCATGCTGCTTTCGGACTCGATGTGCGCAGGCGGCAATTCGCCGACGAAACGGCTCGGGATGCTCGATGTCCACTGGCCGTAGATGCGGCGATTGGCGGCATGCAGGATTACGGCCTTCCGGCGCGCGCGCGTAATCGCGACATAGGCGAGGCGGCGTTCCTCTTCGAGGCTGGCGGTGCCGCCTTCGTCGAGCGCGCGCTGTGACGGGAACAGGCCTTCCTCCCAGCCGACGAGGAAGACATTGTCATATTCGAGGCCCTTGGCGGCGTGGATCGTCATGATCGTCACCTTGGCCTCACCGGCATTGGCCTCGTCATCCATCACAAGGCTGACGTGCTCGAGGAACGCGCCGAGCGTTTCATACTCCTCCATCGCGCGGACGAGTTCGGTGAGGTTTTCGAGTCGGCCTGATGCCTCCACCGATTTCTCGGCCTGAAGTGTGCCGGTGTAGCCGCTTTCGTCGAGGATCTGCCGCGCGAGATCGGGGTGGGGCAGGTCGTTCGCCATTTGCCGCCAGCGCGCGAGATCGAGCACGAAATTGCCGAGACTGCGGCGGGCTTGCGGGGTGAGCTCGTCGCTGTCGAGAATGCGGGCGGCCGCTGTCGTCAGCGGCACGCCGGTCGCGCGCGCGAGCATGTGGAGCTTGGCAACCGCCTTGTCGCCGAGCCCGCGCTTGGGGACATTGACGATCCGCTCAAACGCCAGATCATCGGCCGATTGGTGGACGATGCGCAGATAGGCGAGCGCGTCCCTGATCTCCATCCGCTCGTAAAAGCGCACGCCGCCGACAATCCGATACGGCATGCCGATCGCGATAAAGCGGTCTTCGAACTCGCGTGTCTGGTGCTGCGCGCGCACGAGAATCGCGATCTTGTCGAGGCTGGTCCCTTGCCGCTGCGCGCTCTCAATCTCCTCGCCGACGCGGCGCGCTTCTTCGGGGCCGTCCCACACGCCGATGACACGGACTTTTTCGCCCGATTCCTCGGCGGTCCACAATGTCTTGCCGAGCCGCCCGCTGTTATTGGCGATCACGCCCGAGGCGGCGGCGAGAATATGCGGCGTCGACCGGTAATTTTGTTCGAGCCGGATTATCTTGGCGCCGGGAAAATCGCGCTCGAACTTCAGGATATTTTCGACCTGCGCACCGCGCCACGAATAGATCGACTGGTCGTCATCGCCGACGCAGCAGATGTTCTTGCGCGCCTGCGCGAGCAGCCTCAGCCAGAGATATTGGACGGTGTTGGTGTCCTGATACTCGTCGACCATGATGTAGCGAAAGCGCTGCTGATATTGCTCCAGCACGGCGGGCTCGCGCTTCAGGATCGTCAGCACGTGCAGCAGCAGATCGCCGAAATCGCACGCGTTCAGCGCCGCCAGCCGCGCCTGATAGGCCGCGTAAAATTCCTGCCCGCGCCCGTTGGCAAAGCCTTCGCGGTCACCTGCGTCGAGATCGGTGGGGACCATTCCGCGGTTCTTCCACCCGTCGATCATCCCGGCGAGCTGGCGCGCGGGCCAGCGCTTCTCGTCGAGATCGGCGGCGATGATGAGCTGCTTGAGCACGCGCAATTGATCATCGGTATCGAGAATCGAGAAATTGGCTTGCAATCCGACCAGTTCGGCATGCCGCCGCAGCATCTTCGCGCCGATGGCGTGGAATGTGCCGAGCCACGGCATCCCTTCGACTGCGTCACCGACCAGCCGCCCGACGCGCTCGCGCATTTCGCGCGCGGCCTTGTTGGTGAACGTCACCGACAGGATTTCGCTGGGATAGGCTTTGCGCGTGTAGAGCAGATGCGCGAGCCGCGCCGTCAGCGCCGCCGTTTTGCCGGTGCCTGCCCCCGCGAGCACGAGCACCGGGCCGTCGCTGGTGAGCACCGCTTCGCGTTGCGGCGGGTTGAGCCCGCGCAAATAGGGGGGATCGTCGGGTGAAGGCGCAGGCAGAGTCATTCGCGAACGATTAGGGAACGTGCGCGCCCGGGGCAACCGTCGAATATGGCGGTCAGCGCCGCGCCGTTTGCGCGACCAGTTTGCGCATCAGCGCGAGATAATCGGCCGCGCCTTGCTCAAGCGTGAAGTGGCGAGCGTGTTCCAGTGCCGCTTGATGATCACGTTGGTTGCGTGGCGCTTCCGCCATCGCCGCCGCCAGCGCCACCTCGTCGCCGACGGGCACAAGCTGCCCGAAGACGCCGCCCCTCACCAGATCGCGCATGCTCACGCTGCAGTCGGTCGCGACGACGGCAAGATTGGCCGCGATTGCCTCGATCAGAACGGCGGGGACGCCTTCATAATCCGACGACATGACGAAGACATCGGCATCAACCAGCCAAGTCGTCAGATCGCTGACATGGCCCGGCATCGCAACGCGATTGGCGATCCCCAGCGTCGTCGCGAGGGTTTCCAAGATCGGTCGCTCGGGACCTTCGCCCAGGATGGTCAGCCGGTCGGCGGGCGTTGCCATGCGGCCAAAAGCCCGCAACAGCAGCGCGAAATTCTTCTGCGGCTTCATCCGCCCGATCGCGACAAAATGCCGCCCCGCGCTCGCGTTATCGCGTGCGACATGAATGCCGGCAAAGCGCGCCAACTCGCTGCGGCGTAAAATGGGATCGTTGACGATGGCGATCCGATCGCGATCAAGGCCGGTGGCGCGCGCAATTTCGTCGGTCATTGCCGGGGCCATGCCGACATAGCAATCGATGAAACCCGCCTGCGCCCGCAGCCAGCGATGATAGCAGAAGCGCAGCACCGGCCCCATGTCGCGCCGATCAAGGTCGTTACTCACCTTGGCGACAATCGGCGGGCAGGCGCGCCCGAGGATCAGCTTCATGCCGACCGAGACCGAGCTATAAGTATTGCCTGCGCAGAACAGGACGTCGGGTCGCTCGCGCCGAATGATCGCAGGCAAGTGGCGCAGCATCCAGGCGAGTTGCGTGCGGCGATTGATGTGCTCGCCACCCGGTATGATTTCGTACGGCAGGTCGCGGGCCAGTCCCTTGATCCCGGCGTGCGCGGTATCGCTGTTGCGGCCAATAACCAGCCGGACATCGGCGCCCAATTCATGCCACGCGTTGTTGAGCCGCATCGCAACGCGTTCGACGCCGCCGGGATCGAAACTGTGCAGGAACGTCAGGATTTTGAGCTGCCGTGCCGGTGTTGAGTCCTGATCTTGCCGGTCAGCATCGTCCGTCCACGCCGACAGGGCGTTTGGCGGGGGCGCCGACACGCTCGACAAATTATTCAACGACATTGGCGCAGCGCCTTAGGATGTTCGGACCGGTTGAGAATTAGGAGAATCGGATTACGCGCCACGGCGCACCATAGACAAGCCCGACCACAGCCTTGATAACGTCGCGGGCACGCAAACGGGTTAGCTGCGGCGGATCAGTCGACGGGCTGGGCCGAGTTTGGGGGGAGTAAGGCGATATGGCAGCCGCAATTGATCACTGGCACCGGCTGATGGACGCGCGCGATGCAGCGGGGCTCAATGATCTGATTGCCGATGACTGCGTCTTTCAGTCACCCGCCGTCCACAGCCCGCAAATCGGCAAGGCGCTGACGGTCAAATATCTGAGCGCCGCGCAGCAAGTGCTCGGCACGCCGAGCTTTCGTTATGTCGAGGAATGGATTGGTGAGCATTCCGCCGTGCTCGAATTCACGCTCGATCTGGACGGTATCCACGTCAACGGCGTCGACATCATCCATTGGAACGCTTACGACAAGATCACCAATTTCCGCGTGATGATCCGCCCCGTCAAGGCGCTGCAGGCGGTGATGCCGGCGATGGCCGCTGTGCTCGCGGCGCAGGGATGACGCGAGCAACCGTCATCGCTTTGACACACTAGGCAGGCAACGGCATTAGCCATGGCATCTTCCCCGATTAGCGCAACCGGCGGCGCCGCCGTTCCACCCGAGCGGCCCGAGCTCGATCGCGGGTTGCCATCCGCCGGTCGCTGGCTGTTTCTCGCCACGCTGGTGGGCGGGGCGATCTATGCCGGGTTCAGCGTGATGACCGATACGGCGCAGGTCGGCGAACAGCTTGGCGCTGGCGTGCTGGTATTCCTCGCGCTGGCGCTGCTGATCGCGCTCGGTTTCGAATTCGTGAACGGGTTTCACGATACCGCCAATGCGGTCGCGACGGTTATCTATACCAATTCGATGCCAGCGCCGGTCGCGGTCGTCTGGTCAGGGCTGTTCAATCTGCTTGGGGTGCTGTTGTCGAGCGGGGCCGTCGCCTATTCGGTGGTGACGCTGCTGCCGGTCGAGCTGATCCTGAATGTTGGCAGCAATGCCGGTTTTGCGATGATTTTTGCGCTGCTGCTGGCGGCGATCCTGTGGAATCTCGCGACCTGGTATGTCGGCCTGCCCAATTCATCGAGCCATGCGTTGATCGGCTCGATCCTGGGGGTCGGTTTTGCCAATCAGCTCCTGTCGGCCGGCACCGGCGGCACCTCGGGCGTCGAATGGGGGCAAGCGCAGAAGGTGCTGACGGGCCTGCTCATCGCGCCGGTGGTCGGCTTTGTCGGCGCGATGGTGTTGCTGTTCGTGATGAAGGCAATCCTGCGCAATCCGAAGCTTTACGAGCGTCCTGCCGCCAATGAGCCGCCGCCGACCGGTATTCGGGCGGTGCTGATCTTCACTTGCACTGCCGTCAGTTTCGCCCATGGCGGCAACGACGGGCAAAAGGGCATGGGGCTGATCATGCTGATCCTGATCGGCTGCGCGCCAACTGCCTACGCGCTCGACCGGACCCTTAGCGCGCGCGATACCGCAGCCATCGTCGTGCAGGCCAATGCCGCCGCTGATTCATTCAATGGCCGCGCAGGGACGGCGAGTGTCACCCCGGGCGCAGCACGCGAGGTGCTGGCGAGCGCATTGAAGACCAAGTCAGCGAGTGATCCGGTCGTCTATGCCGCGCTCGGCACCGTCGCGCGCGATATCGGCGCCCGGCTCGCGCAGCATGGCTCGCTCGCCGATGTGCCTGCCGCGGAGACTGCCAAGCTGCGCACCGACATGTATCTGACGCTCGACGCCAGCAAGCTCGCGCTGAAGAGCGACAAGGATCATGCGATCTTCAACGACGCCGATCGCAAGGCTGTCGAGGGCTATCAAAAAGGCTTGGAGAAGAGCACGCGCTTCATCCCGAACTGGGTGAAGATTGCGGTCGCGATTTCGCTGGGCCTCGGCACGATGGTCGGCTGGAAGCGGATTGTCGTCACCGTGGGTGAGAAGATCGGCAAGACGCACATGACCTATGGCATGGGTGCATCAGCCGAGATGATGGGAGCAACGACCATCCTGCTCGCGGAAGTGTTCGCGATGCCGGTTTCCACGACTCATATCCTGTCATCAGGCGTCGCCGGGGCAACGGTGGCGAGCGGCGCCGGGCTGCAAGCGTCGACGATTCGCAACATGGCGCTGGCCTGGGTGCTGACCTTGCCTGCGGTTATGGCATTGGCGGGTGGGCTTTATTGGCTGTTCCTCAGCATCGCCCGGGCTGCCGGTACGGCCTAAGAATCATTGAAATTCAAGCATTTTGATTCCGTAAAGCTGCGTTAACGGCATCTTTACCAACTCAGGTGATATTCCATCTACCACGAAAGGCGGCCTTGCGGGTCGTCTGGTCACTTGGGGGTGTCATTTTATGACGGTCATCGGAACTAACGTCGCCGCGCTCAAGGCGACCAATGCAAACAACCGCGCGACTGCTGCCACGCAGACGAGCATCGAACGCCTGTCAACCGGCAAGCGCATCAACTCCGCGAAGGACGACGCCGCCGGCCTCGCCATTTCGTCAAACTTCACCGCGCAGATCCGCGGCCAGACTCAGTCGATCCGCAATGCCAATGACGGCATCGCGCTGTCGCAGACGGCTGACGGTGCGCTCGGCGAAGTGTCCAACATTTTGCAGCGGCTGCGCGAACTCGCGGTTCAGTCGGCTTCGGGCACCTACAGCAATGGTGATCGCACCAACCTGCAGGCCGAAGTGACCCAGCTGACGGCGCAGATATCCGACATTCAGACGAAGACGAACTTCAACGGCGTGCTGCTGCTGAACACCGCTGCTTCGACGATCGACATTCAGACGTCGTCGTCGGCGGGTGACATCGTGACGCTGAACTTTGGTGGGCTTGATCTGGCGGCGGCAGTTGCCTCGAACTTGTCGACCGCTGCGGGTGCCAATACGGCGCTCGGCGTGCTCGACACGGCGATCTCGGCGGTCAACACGACGCGTGCTACCTTGGGTGCCGGCCAGAGCCGCCTCCAGTCGGTGGTCAACAACCTGACCAACAATGTCGCCAATCTGACCGACGCACGCAGCCGGATCGAAGACGTCGACTTCTCGACCGAAACGACCGAACTGGCGAAGTCGCAAATCCTGTCGCAGGCTTCGAATGCGCTTCTGGCGCAGGCGAACCAGAGTCAGCAGGGCGTGCTCCGTCTCCTGCAGCAGTAATCCGACCCAAAGACCAGCCGACGATCAGGCCGCACGCCGCAGCAAGGTAATTCTCGCCTTGCCGTGGGTGCGGCTTGCGTCGATGTCGAAGCCGTCGATATCGAGTTCTTCGTTGAACGCGGTTTCGACGCTGACCCAAGTCCCCGCGCCGATCCAGCCGAGCCGGGTGAGCTTGTCGAGCGCCACCGCGCCCGCGCCCGAACCATATGGCGGGTCCATCATCACCACATCGAGCGGCGCCGTCGCGAGCCCGAGCCCCAGTACCGACATCGCGCGGACATCGCCGGTCGCGCCGAGCTTCGCCAGATTTGTGCGGAGTGCGTCGATCGCGGCGCGATCCTGTTCGACGAACAGGCAGCTCGCGGCACCGCGCGACAGCGCCTCAATCCCCAGCGCGCCCGATCCCGCAAAGAGATCGGCGGCGGCGAGGCCCTCGAAACTGCCCAACCGACTCGTCAGCATCGAGAACAGCGCCTCGCGCGTGCGATCCGCCGTGGGGCGCGTCGTGTCGCCCTTGGGCGCCACAAGCTGTCGCCCGCGCCATTGCCCGGCAATGACGCGCATCAGGATTTCGGCCGCGACGGGCGCGCATCGCCGGGGCGGCGTGAGCGTTTGGGCCGGGCAGGGCGCGCGGTGATCGTCCCGGTTGGCCGCTCGGTGCGCTTGCTGGTGGCGCGTGGCGCTTCAGCATCGCCGGGGCGGCTCGGCTGTTTGCGCGGCGGGCGCTTGGGGCGCTCGGTGGCTACGGCCGGCGCAGCAGCAGGCCGACCGCGTCGGGCGGGCGCGGCGACCGGTGCGGGTGCTGCGCGTGGCGCCGGTGCTTTGCGCGTCGCATCGACACGTTCGGGCGAGGGGCCTTTGGTGGGATCGCGACGGAAGCCGATGACGTCATGCTGCCGCACTTCGCCAATCTCCCCGGGTTTCAGATCGCCGAGCAGGAAGGGCCCGTAGCGGGTGCGGATGAGGCGTGAGACCTTCAGCCCCAGAAACTCAAGCACCCGACGCACTTCGCGGTTCTTGCCTTCGGTCAGGATCATTTCGACCCAGACATTGGCGCCGGTGCGCCGTTCGAGATTGGCATTGATCGAGCCGTAGCGCACGCCTTCGATCTCAACGCCCTCGATCAATTCCTCGAGCTGCGCCTGGCTGACCTGGCCATAGGCACGCGCGCGATAGGCACGTTCGACGCCGGTTGAGGGGAGTTCGAGCTGGCGCTTCAACTCGCCGTCAGTGGTGAGCAGCAGCAACCCTTCGGTATTGAGGTCGAGGCGCCCGACGGGCACGAGGCGCGGCAAATCCTTCGGCAATTGGTCATAGATCGTTCGCCGCCCCGCCGGATCGCGCTCGGTGACGAGCAGGCCGCTCGGCTTGTGGTAGAGGAACAGCCGCGCCGGGGCAGGGGCCTCGACCGGTGCGCCATCGACGGTGACGCCGCGCAGCGAGGTCAGGATCGTCGCCGGCGTTTCGACCGGCTTGCCGTCGAGCGCAACGCGCCCGTCGGTAATCATGCGTTCAATCTCGCGACGCGAGGCGATGCCCGCGCGCGCGAGCAATTTGGCAATGCGGTGTCCGGCGCGGGGGGCGGACGAGGACGACGAAGGGGATGTCGGGACAGTCACCGGGTGCTGATACAATCAATTGCCGCAATTGCTCAAAATATTTGCGGCTTGGCTGGCGTCCGAGCGTTACGGTTGTGTAGGTTCGCAGCGGCAGGGGAACCACAGGGGCGCAAGGGTGGCGGATCGCAATGTTGTTCGGGCGGAAAAAGCGTGTCGTGGAACGGTTGCTGATCGTTGAGGATGAGCCGCTGATTGCCTTTGATAACGAGAGATTTCTGGGCGACGAAGGCTATGTCGTCGTTGGCACTTTCGACTGTGTCGCCGATGCCGTTGCGCTGATTGCGAGCGGCGCGTCGATCGATCTGGTATTGTCGGACATTAGCCTCGCCGATGGCAGCGGGCTCGATGTCGCACGCGCCGCTAGCGCGGCAGGGCTGCACGTGTTGTTCGTGACGGGCGATTGCCCGGCGGCGGCGCACGGGCTGGGCCTCGGCTGGCTCGCCAAACCCTATGCGCTGCGCAACCTGACCCAAGCGATAACGATCATCGATCAGTTGGTGCAGGGCGAGACGCCCAAGCGATTGCCCGAGGGGCTGACCTTGTTCAAACGCGAGGCCTAAAGCCGCGCTTCGACGCCATTGTGGAAATGGCGAATGCCCGTCTCCAGCGTGCCGAGCGTGATGCGCTGAATGGCGCCCGAGGCGAGCCCTTGCTGCCCGAGCGCGGCGGCGCGGAAATCTTCGCCTGCAAACACACCGCCGTCGAGCAGCGCCCAGCTCCGCTCCCAATGATCGCGCGCTTTGTCGGTCGCGGGAGGGGCGGGGATCAGCATGAAATCCTCGACCAGCACTTCGCCCGCCGATTGCGGCATCATCACCATCAGGTTGATGTAATCGGGGCTGACGATCAGCACGGTGCCGGGAAACATCTGATAGGTATAGGTAATCGCGGCGCGGAGTTGGCCCCAATCGCCGCGCGCCGCCGCGATCAGATCGGCTTCGCGCCCGACCGCCGATCGCTGGTGCGGGCCGATGGCGTCGCCGGTGGTAACCCCGTCCTTGAAGAATTTGCCGATCGTCGCGGCATGCAGCCGCTGGACATGATAGCTTTCCAGGAAAGCATCCATGATCAGCTTCCAGTTTGCCGCGACGCGGTGGGTGCGGCGGCGAAAGAGATGCTGTTGGGCAAGCCCGAAAGCGTCGAAATCATCGCCGAGCGCGCGGGCTTCGGTGAAATCGGCGGCGTCGTCGAACGCGAACCAGATCAACCCGCCTGCCTCGACCGTCGGCAAGCGCTTGAGCCCGAAGTCGGCCTTGTCGAGCCCCGGGAAGCTGTCGGCGCGCGGCATGCTCACCAGCGCGCCGTCAAGCGCATAGCTCCAGGCGTGATAAGGGCAGATGAGGCGCGGCGCGCAAACCGGCGCCTCGCCCTCAACCAGCCGCGTGCCGCGGTGCTGGCAGACGTTCAGGAAGACATGCGCGGTGCCACTCTTGTCCCGCGTGACCAGCAGCGGCTTGCCGAAACCGTCGTGCGGGACGGCCATGTTTGGCTCAGGCAGCAGCGCGGAGGGCGCGATCACCAGCGGGACCTTGGTGAAGATGCGCTCCTGCTCCGCAGCGTGACGCTCGGCGCTGGTATAGGCTGCGGCATCGACATTGGTGATGCCTGCCGCCGAGCGCGTGCCGCCGCTTGCCAAGCGTTCAGCGAGCGCCAGTTGCCCCGGCGTTGGTCGCAAGCCTTCGAGAACGGGCGCGTTCATGGCTGTCCTTCTCCTGTTTTGCGGCTAGTGTCGGCCTGAATCGGGGCGGGAGCAAGTGGCGGATGAACGTGGCGCGCGAGAGTGACTGGTTGGCGGGCGTGCGGCCCTATGTCGAAAAGGCACCGCTTGCCGCCTTCTTCCTCGGCGTGTCGTCGGGTTTTCCCTATGCGATGATCGGCGCGACGCTGACGAGCCGTCTGGCGCAGGATGGCATCGACAAGAAAACGGTGACCGCGTTCACGCTCGGCTTCCTGATCTATAACCTCAAGCCGCTATGGGCGTGGATGGTCGATGGCGTGCGGATTCCGCTGATTGGGGGGCTGGGCCAGCGGGTGTCGTGGCTGATCTTCGCGGGGCTGCTGGTGATTGCGGCCGTCGTCAATCTCGCGCTGGTCGATCCCAAGGCGGACATCGGCGCGACGGTGATGGCGGCCATTCTGGTCGGCTTTGCCGGGGCGACCTTTGATATCGTTATCGACGCCTATCGGATCGAGACGCTCAAACCCTATCAGCTCGGTGTTGGGTCGGGGATGACGCAATATGGCTGGCGGATCGGATCGGTCGCGGCGGGCGCGCTTGCACTGGTGCTCGCGGCGCGGATCGGCTGGAGCGGTGCCTATCTGGCCTGCGCCGCGTTTGCCCTGCCGGCGATGCTGACCGGCTTGATCATGGGCGAGCCCGAGCGGCATCGTGAGCCCGTGACGCGGCGCGGCGTCGGCGACATCGCTGCGTCGATCATCGGCCCGTTCACCGAATTCTTCCAGCGACAGGGCGCGTTCATCGTCCTGATTTTCATCCTGATTCACAAAATTGGCGACACGCTGGGGCAAATCGTGTTGCGGTTGCTGCTGAACGATACCGGGTTCAGCAATGACGAGATCGCCATCTACGATATCGGCGTTGGGTTCTGGGCGTATCTGATCGGCATCTTTATCGGCGGCGCGCTTTATGCCTCGCTCGGGATGAAGCGGTCGGTGCTGCTCAGCCTGATCCTGATGGCGGTATCGAATGCGAGCTTCGCGTTGCTCGCGGGCGCGGGGCACAGCGTCTGGGGACTCGCTGGCGCGATCGGCTTTGAGAATATCGCGAGCGGCATCGGCGGCGTGACCGTGATCGCTTATTTTGCAGCGCTTTGTGATTTGCGCTTCACCGCGTCGCAATATGCTTTAATTTCAGCAGCATCGAGCATCGTCGGTCGGTTGCTCACCGCGACTACGGCGGGCGCACTGGTCGAACAATTTGGCTATGTCGCCTTTTACTGGATGACCACGGTGGTCGCTTTCCCCGGCGTGTTGCTGTTCTGGTGGATGATCCGGACCGGCCTTGTCGACCAGTCGATCGGTACTGCGGGCGAGGAACCGGTCGAGGGCGAGGCATGATCCTCTACCTCCTCGTCCTCGCGATTCAGGTCGCTTGCGTGGTGGATGTGATCCGCAACGGGCGCAATCAGCTGTGGATCATGGCGCTCGTCTTCCTGCCGGGCGCGAGCACCATTGCTTATGTGCTGATCGAGGTGCTGCCGCGCATTCAGGGCAATCGCCATGTCCGCACGGTGCGCGCGCAGGTGGAGGCCAAGCTCGACCCCGAGCGCGATTTGCGCGCAGCACGTGATGCGCTGGGGCTGGCTGATACGATCGCCAATCGGATCCGGCTAGCCGATGCTTTGGTCGGACTTGGTCGCCATGACGAAGCCGTGCCGCTTTATCGCGAGGCGCTCGACCGTACGCCCGATGCCGATGCGCGGACCGAGGCAAAGCTCGCCGCCGCGTTGTTCGAGACCGGCGAAAGTGGCGCGGCGCGCGAATTGCTCGACGCGATCACGCCGCCGTCGACGCAGAGCGACCGCGACCGGCTGACACTCCTGCGCGCTCGTGTGCTGACCGAGCTGGGCGAAGCCGATGCGGCGCTGGCGCTCTACGCCGATATCGTCACGCGCATGCCCGGCGAGGAAGCGCGCTGCCGCTATGCCGCGCTGCTGCTCGATCAAGGCTATGAGCCCCGCGCGCGCGCCGTGCTGGAGGAAGTCGAATCGCGGATGCAGCGGCTCGATCGCACCCAACGCGCCGCCGACGCCGAGATGTACAAATGGGCGAGCGACAAGCTGCGCGCGCTGCGAGCGGCGGGTTAGGTCGGGATGACTTTGGACTGAATCACCACCCATCCGCTCGTTTCGAGCGAAGTCGAGAAACGCTTGCGCGCCGCCTTTGGCCTGTTTCTCGACTTCGCTCGAAACGAACGGGGGAAGGTAAAGTCATCATTCTCTAGGTCGGCGTCTGGCCATTGGCGGCGAGCACGCTGCCCGCCAGATACAGTGTCCCAACGATCAGCACGACGGGTGGATTGGCCGGATCGGCGCGGTCGGCGATGACGTTCAGCGCGTCTTCGACATTGGTCGCGGTGCTGGCGTTGATCCCGAAATCGCTGGCAATCGCGGCGAGCCCTTCGGGGGCATGATGCGCATGGTCGGGCACCGGCACGGCCTGAAGTGTGCGGGTGAAAGCCGCGAAGGGGGCAAGCAGGCCGCGCGCATCCTTGTTGACCAGCATGCCGACAATCAGATGCACCGGATGCCCGCCAGCGCGCAGCCGCAGCGCCGTACTGACCGAGGTCGCCGCGGCAGGATTATGTCCACCGTCGAGCCACAGCACGCTGCCCGGCGGCAGCAGATCGGTGAGCGGTCCGGCGCTGAGCAATTGCATCCGCGCGGGCCATTCGGCCCATTCAGCCGCCGCGCGATAGGCCGACGCTGGAATCCTGAGAGCGCGCTGATGCCGTAGCATGGCGATGGCGAGTCCCAGGTTCTCGGGCTGATGCGGGCCAGCGAGGCGGGGCAGGCCGGTTTCGACGACGCCGTCGCGATCCTCGTAGCGGACCGATCCGCCGACCTTGAGCTGCCATCCCGTTCCGCAGGCACTGACGGGCGCGCCCGCGCGTGTCGCGACATCGGTGACGCGCTGGGTGACGCTGGGGCCATAACGCATCGTCACCAGCGGCACGCCGGGTTTGGCGATACCCGCTTTCTCGCCCGCGATTTGCTCGATCGTGTCGCCGAGAAAGGCCTGATGGTCGAGGCCGAGCTGCGCGATTCCGGTGGCGATCGGGCGCTCGATCACATTGGTTGCGTCGAGCCGCCCGCCCAGCCCGACTTCGATGATACAGGCATCGGCGGGTGTGCGACTGAACGCGAGGAACGCGGCCGCCGTCGTCACTTCGAAGAAGCTCGCGCCGATATCACCGCCGGCGTCGAGCACTTCGGCGAGCAGCGGCGCGAGGGCGTCGTCCTCGATCAGCCGACCGGCCACGCGAATGCGTTCGTTGAAGCGCACCAGATGCGGGCTGGTATAAACATGCGCCGTCAGCCCCGCCGCTTCGATCGCGGCGCGCAGGAAGGCGCAGGTCGATCCCTTGCCATTGGTCCCCGCGACATGCAGCACGGGCGGCAGCGCGCGCTGCGGATTGCCGAGCCGATCGAGCAACGCAGTGATCCGCTCCAGCCCCAAGATGTCCGCGCCGGGCGAGAGTGCCCATAACCGGTCGAGCTGGGCCTGTACCGCGGGCGATGTCGAGCGCGCATGATCAGCCATGACGGGTGTCCGAAGGCGAAACCGGCGTTACGCCGCCTGCTTCACGCACAGATAATCGATCAGCTTGCCAAGCGTTTCGGGCAATTCCCTGCGCGCCTTGACCATGTCGATCATCCCGTGCGCGAGCAGATATTCCGATGTCTGGAAATCATCGGGCAGCTTTTCGCGGATCGTGTTTTCGATCACGCGGCGGCCGGTGAAGGCGAGCGTTGCCTTGGGTTCGGCAATCTGGACGTCGCCCAGCATCGCATAGGCCGCCATCACCCCGCCCGAGGTCGGATCGGTCAGCACGACGATATAGGGCAGGCCCGCGTCGTGGAGCATCTGGATCGCCACGGTGCTGCGCGGCATCTGCATCAGCGAAAGAATGCCTTCCTGCATGCGCGCGCCGCCCGATGCGGTGAAGATGATATAGGGGCATTTGTCGGCAATCGCCGCCTGCACGCCCGCGACGATCGCTTCGCCGACCGCGAGCCCCATCGATCCGCCCATGAAAGCGAAATCCTGCACGCCGACCACCGCCTTGCGCCCGCCGATCAGCCCGCGCGCGTTGAGCAGGGCGTCGGGCTCGCCGGTAGCAGCGCGCGCCGCCTTGATCCGGTCGACATAGCGTTTGGTGTCGCGGAACTTGAGCGGGTCTTCGGTGACGCGCGGCGGTGGCAGCACGGTGTGGATGCCGTCGTCGAAGGTATAGGCGAAACGCTCCTTCGGGCCGATCCGCTCGTGGTGCTCGCAGTGCGGGCAGACGTGGAGATTGTCGGCGAGTTCCTTGGTGAAGACGAGCTGCCCGCAGCCCTTGCACTTGTGCCACAAATTGTCGGGTGTGTCCTTCTTGGTCGGGACGACGAACGACAAAGCGTTGCGGACGCTCGAGAGCCAGGTCATATGGTTTCCTTGGCAATTTCCTTGGCAGCCGCGACGATCGCGGCCTTCAACGTGGCGATATAGGCGCGCACCGGCTCGGGCGCATCGGCGCCGTGCTGGGCAACGATCTCGACGATCGCCGATCCGACCACGACTCCGTCAGCAACGCGCGCAATCGCGCCGGCTTGCTCGGGGGTGCGCACGCCGAAACCGACTGCGATTGGCAAGTCGGTCGCGGCTTTCAGGCGCGCGACGGCGTCTTCGATGCTGGCTTGCGCGGCTTGCTGCAAGCCCGTGATCCCGGCGACCGAGACATAATAGAGAAACCCGCTCGCGCCATCGAGCACGGCGGGCAGGCGCGCGGTGTCGGTGGTGGGCGTGGCGAGTCGGATCGGTGCGATGTCGGCGGCACGGAGCGCGGCGGCGAGTTCGTCTTCCTCGGGCGGGAGGTCGACGCAGATTACGCCGTCGACGCCTGCCTTCGCGCAGGCGCGCGCGAACCACGCAGGTCCGCGCCGCAGCATGGGGTTGGCATAGCCCATCAGCACCAGCGGCACGCTCGGGTGGCGCGCGCGAAAATCGGTCGCGATCCGCAGGATGTCGTGGGTGGTGGTGCCCGCCGCCAGGCTGCGCAGGTTCGCCGCCTGGATCGCCGGGCCATCGGCCATCGGATCGGTGAAGGGCATGCCGAGTTCGATCACATCCGCGCCGCCCTCGACGAGCGCGTCGAGGATGGCGGGCGTAGGGCCATCACCCGCCGTTACGAAGGTGACGAGTGCCGCTCGGTTGGCGGAGAAGGCGGTGGAGAGGCGAGTCATCTTGACATGTAGGAACAAAGAGTGAACAATGATCCTCGCGAATCGGTTTGGCCGCTCTTTCTCATCGTTGAATTGCACAGCGCCGTCCCCCGCGCCCCGGCGAAGAGGGTCTTGCCACCGCGCCCGCACAAATTGGCCAGGATGATCTGGTCGGCGCGCATCGTCGGCGCGATCTTGGCGACCGCGCCAACACTATCGGCGAGTCGACTCACAAGGATGCTCGACGCCCATCCGGGACCAACATCAACCAATCGAGCGCGATTAACAGGAACGTACCGCCCACGCTCAGCGCCAGGAAATCCGGACGCAACGGAAGGTCGCTACCGGTTTCCAAAACCAACAAAACGGTGATCAATGCGACCAGATATTCGACACTTCTTTTCGCGTTCCCGGCGTATGAAGTTGGGGCTTCATGGGTTGTCAAAAGCCAAACCGATACCGGGAGAGCCACAACCACGCACAATAATGCCAATAAGAATGTTGTTGTATTGTCCATCACAGTGTCCTCCCCAGTGCTTCAGCTACAGTAAAAATGTCCTTGTCGCCGCGCCCGCACAAATTGGCCAGAATGATCTGGTCGGTGCGCATCGTCGGGGCGATTTTCGTCACCGCTGCAATCGCGTGGCTCGGCTCAAGCGCGGGGATGATGCCTTCGGTGCGGCAGAGCAGCTGGAACGCATCGAGCGCTTCGGTGTCGGTGGCGCTCGCATAATCGACCCGACCGATGTCGCGCAGCCACGCATGCTCCGGCCCGATGCCGGGATAGTCGAGCCCGGCCGAGATCGAATGGGCCTCGGTGATCTGGCCGTCTTCGTCCTGCAGCAGATAGGTTTTATTGCCGTGAAGCACGCCCGGCGATCCGCCCGCGAGCGACGCCGCATGTTCCTTGTCGAGGCCATGCCCGGCCGCCTCGACGCCGAGCATCTTGACGTCGGCGTCATCGAGGAAGGGGTGGAACAGCCCTATAGCGTTCGATCCGCCGCCAATCGCCGCGACCAGCAGGTCGGGCAGGCGGTCGATGCGGCTCAGCATCTGCGCGCGGGCTTCCTTGCCGATCACGCTCTGGAAATCGCGCACGAGCTCGGGATAGGGGTGCGGGCCGGCGGCGGTGCCGATGATGTAGAAGGTGTCGTGGACATTCGCGACCCAGTCGCGCAGCCCCTCATTCATCGCGTCCTTCAGCGTCGCCGCCCCGCTCGTCACCGGGCGGACTTCGGCGCCGAGCAGCTTCATGCGGAACACATTGGGCTGCTGCCGCTCGATATCGCGTGCGCCCATGTAGATGACGCACGGCAGGCCGAAGCGCGCGCAGACGGTGGCGGTGGCAACGCCATGCTGGCCCGCGCCCGTCTCGGCGATGATCCGCGTCTTGCCCATGCGGATCGCGAGCAGGATCTGGCCGATGCAATTGTTGATCTTGTGCGCGCCGGTGTGGTTGAGCTCATCGCGCTTGAACCAGACCTGCGCACCCATCCCCTCGGGCGCGCCCTTGCGCAGCTCCTCGGTCAGCCGCTCGGCGTAGTAGAGTGGGCTGGGGCGACCGACATAATGTTCGAGCAAATCGTCGAACTGGGCGTGAAAGGCGGGGTCGGCCTTGGCGCGTTTATATTCGGCCTCAAGTTCGAGCACGAGCGGCATCAGCGTCTCGGCGACATAGCGGCCACCGAACTGGCCGAAATGGCCACGGTCATCAGGCTGGGCCCGGAAGGAGTTTGGTGCGTTCATAGCTACGACGTTCATAAGTACGATAAGGCTTTAAGGAACGCGGCGATCTTGTCCACATTCTTGATGCCCGGCGCGGTTTCGAGACCTGACGACGCATCGACCAACTCGGCGCCGGTGATGCGCACTGCCTCCGCCACATTCTCGGCGGTCAGCCCGCCCGAGAGGGCCCAAGGCAGCGGATGGCGGTGGTCGCGCAGCAGCGACCAGTCGAACCGCACACCCATGCCGCCGGGCAGCAGCGCACCCTCGGGCGTCTTGGCGTCGTAGAGGATGCGATCGGCAGCGCCCGCGAAGGCTTGCGCGGTTTTCAAGTCTGCCCGCTCGCGGACCGCGACAGCACTCCAGATGTCGAGCCCGGTCCGCAGCTTCAGCCGCGCGGTGCGATCAGGCGCGGTCTTGTGAAGTTGCAGCGTTGTGAGGGCACCCGCTGCTATCGCCTGGTCGATCAAGTCGTCGTCGGGATCGACGAATACCCCGACTCGCCCGACGTGATCGGGCACGCGCGCCGCCAACGCCGCCGCGCGCGCGAAACTCAGGTGGCGCGGCGAAGGCGCGAAGAACATGAAGGCGATATGGCTCGCGCCGCCCTTGACGGCAGCGTCGGTCGTTTCGGGTGTGGACAGACCACAGATTTTCGCACGAACGGGCATCTGCGCGATGTAGTCCCGGCGGTCGGTTCCGTCACCTGCTAGATGATCCCGGGAATGAAGCGCGCGACGCGGGCGGCATAGGCATCATAGGCCGCGCCGAATTCTGCCCGCAGCACCTTTTCCTCGCTCGCGACGCGCATCCAGGTCGCGAAGGCATAGACCGGGAAGGCGATCAGCAGATTGGCCGCGCGGCCATAGGCAATCGCCATCGCGATCATGAACAAAGCCAGCGCGACATAAATCGGGTTGCGCACGAACGCGAACGGCCCGCCGGTGACCAGCGTCGCGTCGTCGCGGGTGCGCGCGACCAGCGCCCAGTTCTTGCCCATCGCCCGTGATGACCTGTCGAACAGCACGGCGGCGCTCAGCATCAGGATAAACACGATCGCGGCCTGCGTCAGCGCGAAGTATGCGTCGGGCGCGATGTCGACCTTCACGCGACCGGCGCCGGCGATGCCGATCCCGACGCCTTGCAGTGCAATCCAGAGGATCGATCGCCGATCACGTTGCCCATCGGCCGCCTTGGGTGCTTGCCGACCGCGCAGCCACGCCGCGAACAGCGCGCCAACGAAGAGCACGCCGCCGACCCCGAAGGCAATCAGGCCGGGTAGGCCGACGGGATAGTGCGCGAACATAGCAATCACCTCAGTGTGTATTGGCTATATAATACACAAGTGGCGGTCGCGGCAATCATCATCGCGATGCTTGGCGCTGCCACGCTTGCAGCGCCTCGACCGCGAGCGACCGCTTCAGGACGCGCGCGAACGGATCGACCACGATATGCGCGCCGTCGGGGACCGGCACGTCACCGATCCCACCGGTCATTTCCACCCGTACGATTCGATCGTCGATCTGGACTTCGACCGGCATCGGGAAGGCGGCAGCGTTCTTCCACGTCAACGCAAGCTTGCCCTCGCGCTGGACCGCAACCAGCTCAGGCAATGCTGCCTGCCGCAGATAGGTGTCGAAGAACCAGCGCAGGTCGCGCCCGCTTTCCTCAGCCACAATCCGCTCGAATTCGGTGGTCGAGCCGAAGCGCGGCGTGAAATTGCCCGGCTTGGGATCGGGCCGACCATAAACCATCCGCCGCACGCTGTCGAAAAACGCCTGGTCGCCGATCAGCCAGCGCAAAGTGTGGAGCGTCCACGCGCCCTTGTAATAAATGTCGCTCGCAGGCCCGCCCTTGGCCGTCTCATAGACCTCTTCTTCGGTCAGCACCTTGCCTGACACGAGCGGCGCGCGATTCTCGATCCGGTTGCGCTGGCCATCGAGCATTGTGGCATAGCGTGCCTCGCCCTCGCGCCAGCGGCCATAGAGCGGCTGCATATATTGG
The DNA here is from genome assembly GCF_019749955.1 of Sphingomonas sp. GTDB lineage: Bacteria > Pseudomonadota > Alphaproteobacteria > Sphingomonadales > Sphingomonadaceae > Sphingomonas. The sequence goes on along the minus strand of NZ_JAIEPC010000011.1, from coordinate 85,755 downwards.
CCAAAGCCTTCGTGGAGCCAATAATCATCCCAGTTCGCGACCGTCAGCTGGTTGCCGAACCATTCATGCGCGAATTCATGCTGGAACAGCCAGTCGAACCCCTCGGCGGCCTTGGCATAGTGATTGCCATAGGCGTTGATCGTCTGATGCTCCATGCCGAGGTGCGGCGTTTCGACCACGCCGACTTTCTCGTCGCCAAAGGGGTAGGGACCGATCACGCTTTCGAAGAAGTCGAGCGTCGGCGCGAATTCGGCGAACAGCCCCTCCGCCTGCGCCTTTTCACCCGGCAAATACCAATAATACATCGGGATCGTGTTGCCGAAGCGGCTTTTGTAATTGCCCGAAATCACCTGATAGGGGCCGATATTCAGCGCGATGGCGTAGGTATTGGGGTGCTTGATCCGCCAATGCCAGGTTGATCGCCCGCCCGACAGCCGATCGGTGCCGAGCAACACGCCGTTCGACGGCGCCGACAGCCCCTTGGGCACGGTGATGTGCAGGTCAACGCGACCCGGCTCACCGGTCGGGAAGTCGAGGCACGGCCAGAACAGGTCGCAGCCATAGCCTTCGGCGGTCGAGGCGATCCATGGCTTGCCGTCCTTGGTCTTGGCCCAGACGAACCCGTCGTCCCACGGCGCATTGACCGCGACATGCGGGGTGCCGGCGTAGCGGATTTCGGCGGTGACGCGATCCCCGGTGGCGACAGCGCGAGGGAGGGTGATCGCCAGCTTGCCTTCGGGATTGCGCCACGCGCTTGGCGCCAAAGTCGCGCCGTCGATGCGAATGCGGCTGACGGGCAGGTTACGGTCGAGATCGACCACCAATCGCGTCAGCGGCGCGCGCGCGGTGAATACGAGCGTCGCCGTACCGACGATATTCTGGCGCTCGGGAAGCACTTCAATCGCCAGATCGGCGCTGTCGAAGCCGAGCGCGGCTTGCTCGGGATCGATCGGCCCACCTGAGCGCTGGGTTTGCGCCGTCAGTGGCGGTTGCCCCTTTTCGGGCGCGGGGGCGGCGGCGAGCAGCATCGGGATCGCCGCTAAGCCGATCCATCGGGCGGCAGAAAAGCGATCAACAACGAAACAGCAATTGATGGCGCGACCAGCCTTCCCATATAATGATGAATTGGCGTCCCGATCGGGCGCCGTCGGAGATCGCATGACCACCACTTTCCCAGTATTGCCGCTGCGCGACATCGTTGTTTTCCCGCATATGATCGTGCCGCTGTTCGTCGGGCGCGACAAGTCGGTTGCCGCTCTGGAAGCGGCGATGGGCGAAACCAAGGAGATTTTTCTCGTCGCCCAGCTCGATCCGGGCGAGGATGACCCCGATCGCGACGATTTGTACGATATTGGTGTCACTGCCACCGTGCTGCAACTGCTGAAGCTGCCCGACGGCACGGTCCGCGTGCTCGTCGAAGGCAAGCAGCGCGCGCGGCTGACCGATCTGCAATCGAGCGACGGCCATCTCGTCGCCGACATCGAGTTGCTTGAGGGCGATGCCGGCGGCGACGAGCTGACCGCGCAGGGCGAGCACGTCAATCGCGAAGTCACCGCGCTCGTCCGATCGGTGATCGACCAGTTCGAAAGCTATGCCAAGCTCAACCGCAAGCTGCCTGCTGAAACGGCGGTGCAGCTCAGCGAGATCGAAGACCCGTCGCGGCTCGCCGACTCGGTCGCCGCCAACATCCAGGTCAAGGTTGCCGACAAGCAGGCGCTGTTGATGGAGCAAGACCCGCGCAAGCGGCTCGAGATGGTGCTGGCTTTCATGGAAGGCGAACTCGGCGTGCTGCAGGTCGAAAAGAAGATCCGCAGCCGCGTGAAGCGCCAGATGGAGAAGACCCAGCGCGAATATTATCTCAACGAGCAATTGAAGGCGATTCAGCGCGAACTCGGCAATGAGGGCGAGGAGGGCGAGGGCGACGAAATCGCCGAGCTGACGCAGAAAATTGCGACGCTCAAGCTGTCGAAGGAAGCACGCAGCAAGGCGACCGCCGAACTCAAGAAGCTGAAGACAATGGCGCCGATGTCGGCTGAGGCCACCGTCGTGCGCAACTACCTCGACGTGCTGCTCGGCTTGCCCTGGGGCAAGAAGTCGAAGCTCAAGAAGGACATTGCCGCCGCGCAAGCCGTGCTCGACGAGGACCATTATGCGCTCGAAAAGGTCAAGGACCGGATCGTCGAATACCTCGCGGTGCAAGCGCGCACCAACAAGCTGAAGGGGCCGATCCTGTGCCTCGTCGGCCCGCCCGGTGTCGGCAAGACCTCGCTGGGCAAGAGCATCGCCAAGGCATGCGGGCGCGAATTCGTGCGCCAGTCGCTCGGCGGCGTGCGCGACGAGGCCGAAATTCGCGGCCACCGCCGGACCTATATCGGTTCGCTGCCGGGCAAGATCGTCACCAATTTGCGGAAAGCAGGGACCAGCAACCCGCTGTTCCTGCTCGACGAAATCGACAAGCTCGGCCAGGATTTCCGCGGCGATCCGGCGTCGGCGCTGCTCGAAGTGTTGGACCCCGAACAGAATAACAAGTTCCAGGACCATTATCTCGAAATCGACATCGATCTGTCGGACGTGATGTTCGTGACGACCGCGAACACGCTCAACCTGCCGCAGCCGTTGCTCGACCGGATGGAGATCATCCGCCTCGAAGGCTATACCGAGGATGAGAAAGTCGAGATCGCCAAGAAGCATCTGCTGCCCAAGCAGATCGAAGCACATGGCCTGAAGGACGAGGAATTCGTTTTCACCGATGAGGCGCTGCGCGACCTGATCCGCTATTACACGCGCGAAGCCGGGGTGCGCACGCTCGAACGCGAGATCGCCAAGGTTGCGCGCAAGGCGCTGCGGCGGATCCTGGAGGGCAAGGACACGCGCGTCGTGGTCGCGCCCGACAATCTCGCCGAATTCTCGGGCGTGCAGAAATATCGCTTCGGCATGAGCGAGGAAGAGCATCAGATCGGCGCGGTAACGGGCCTTGCCTGGACCGAAGTCGGCGGTGAGCTGCTGACGATCGAGTCGGTGACGGTGTCGGGCAAGGGCGGCGTCAAGACGACCGGCACGCTCGGCGATGTGATGAAGGAATCGATCGAAGCGGCGATGAGCTTCGTCAAGGCGCGTGCGCCCTCCTATGGGATCAAGCCGAGCCTGTTCGCGCGCAAGGACATCCACATCCACTTACCCGAAGGCGCGGTGCCCAAGGATGGACCGTCGGCAGGCATCGGTCTGGTCACCTCGATCGTCTCGACACTGACGGGCGTGCCCGTCCGCCGGGATGTTGCGATGACCGGCGAAGTGACGCTGCGCGGCCGGGTGCTGCCGATTGGTGGCTTGAAGGAAAAGCTGCTCGCGGCGCTGCGTGGCGGCATCACGACGGTGCTCATCCCCGAGGACAACCGCAAGGATCTCGCCGAAATTCCGGCCAATATCCGTGAGGGACTCGAGATCATTCCGATCCGCCACGTCGATGAAGCATTGCGGCTCGCGCTGACCGAACCGCTCACCGCGATCGACTGGAGCGAAGCCGATGAACTTGCCGCACTGCCCCCGACGGGGGTGCCGCCGGTGAGCGCCGAGGTCCATCACTAGGTTTTTGGCGCATTTTTCGTCGGTTCAGGGAGAAATGTGACGAATTTGTTTTGACAGCCCAAGCCGGAATCGCGTTACTACGCCTCCGGCTTTGGACGCGACTCATGCGAACATTGGTCGAAAGAAATGTTAAGGGGGTCCCCAGGGATGAATAAGCAGGAATTGATTGGAGAGGTCGCGGACGCGTCTGGCCTCAGCAAGGGTGACGCAAGCAAGGCCGTTGAGGCGGTCTTCGGCGCGATCTCGACAGCGCTCACCAAGGGCGACGAAGTGCGTCTGGTGGGCTTTGGCACCTTTTCGGTGAGCAAGCGCAAGGCATCGACGGGCCGCAACCCGCGCACTGGCGAACCGATGACCATCAAGGCATCGTCGCAGCCCAAGTTCAAGGCGGGCAAGGTGCTGAAGGATTCGGTCAACTAAGGTTCGGGCTGCGCGGGGCTGGACAAGCCAAGCGCGGCTGTTAAAGGAATCGCAATCGGGCGGCGGGTAACCGTCGCCCGATTTGTTTCCCGAAACAAATTTCGGGCGCGTAGCTCAGTGGTAGAGCACTGTGTTCACACCGCAGGGGTCGCAAGTTCAATCCTTGCCGCGCCCACCATTAAACAGGCCCCGGGCGTCGCGCGCCGGGGCCTTTTTTATTGAGTCTTCCTCACCTGCACCCGCACGTGGCTGTGTGGTTGATCGCGCGCGTTGGCTCGGGCAAGGGGCGGGAACTAGCAACAGCGAGTGAGGTGCCGCGTGCGATTGATGATCCCCCTCGTGCTGATGTCGCTGGCCGCTTGTGCGCCGCAGGGCGAAACCGGCAATGCTGCGACCGGCGCGGCCAATGCCACTATGCCCGCGGTCCAGCCGGGCATGCGCGGCGACGAGCCCGCCGATTCGGCAAGCGCGAAGGCTGCACGCGATTTGGTCGAGCACTATTTCGCGATGATCGACAAACGCGACTATGCCGGCGCGTATCGGTTTTGGGGCAATGGCGGCAAGGACGCCGGCGGCACGCCCGAACAATTTGCCGAAAGCTTCGCAATCTATTCGAAATATGAGCCACGAGCCGGGACCGCGTCGGAAGTCCATGCCCGCGACGGCATGCAATATGTGCTGGTCACGGCGAAAGCGCATGTCGAGAACAAGAAAACGCGCAAGACTGCTGACCGCGAAGGAACGGTGATGCTGCGGCGATCGAGCAACCCCAATGACCCCGTGGTAGAGAAGCGCGAGTGGCGCATCTGGGGCGTGGATTTACGCGTCCGGAGCTGATCCGCAACCGACGCGGCCGTCGATTGACCGTGCGGCCTGGCTTCATGCTACTCGTGGAACCGCCGCTGCGTGTTGAGGCGGCGCCAAGACGGAGAGCAGGGCCATGAACCGACGCGATTTCCTGGCGCTGGCGCCGTTCGGCATGGCGGCGGTGGCGATCCCGGTGGCTGCGCGCAGTCAAACCCTGCCGCGACCGATCTTGCTCATCCCTGAAGCCGTGTTCGACGGCCGCGACGGCGAGCGCCACGCCGGATGGCGCGTGCTGGTGCGAGGCGAGATGATCGTCGCGGTCGGCCCCGATATCGCTGTTCCTCCTGATGCCGACATGATCGCGCTGCCCGGCACGACATTGTTGCCCGGGCTGATCGACGCGCATGTCCATCTGTTCCTGCATCCGTATAACGAAGCGCCTTGGAACGACCAGGTGCTGAAGGAACCGCTCGCGCTGCGCACGGTACGCGCCGCGGCCAATGCCCGCGCGACCCTGACGGCTGGCTTCACCACGGTGCGTGATCTCGGCACCGAAGGCGCAGGCTATGCCGATGTCGGGCTGAAGGCGGCGATTGCCCAGGGTATCGTGCCCGGTCCGCGCATGCTGGTGGCCACCCGCGCGCTGGTGGCAACCGGCAGCTATGGACCCAAGGGATTCGATCCCGGCTTTGATGTGCCGCAGGGCGCCGAAGAGGCTGATGGTCCCGCGCTGGTTGCCGCAGCCCGTCGCCAGATCGGTCGCGGCGCCGATGTCGTCAAGCTTTACGCCGACTATCGCTGGGGGCCCGGCGAACCCAGCCGCCCGATCTTTGCGGTCGAAGAACTGCGCGCGGTCGTCGACGCGGCGCATGCCGCCGGACGCAAGGTCGCCGCGCACGCGAGCAGTGTCGAAGGCATGCGCAGAGCCATCATCGCGGGGGTCGACACAATCGAGCATGGCGATGGCGGAACCCCGGAAATCTTCGCGCTGATGAAAAGTCGCGGCGTCGCGCTATGCCCGACGCTGGCGGCGGGCGACGCGATCGAGCGTTATCGAGGCTGGAACGGTCTTGCGCCCGAGCCGACGTCGATCATCGCCAAACGCGCGAGTTTTGCCGCGGCACGCACAGCCGGGGTCACGCTGTGCGTTGGCGGCGATACCGGCGTCTTCGCGCACGGCGCGAATGCGCGCGAAATCGAGCTGATGGTCGCTTGGGGCATGTCGCCGACCGATGTGCTGATCGCGGCGACGCGGGGCAATGCGGCGGTGTTGGGGATAGGTGAGCGGGTCGGCGCGATTACGCCGGGCCTGCTTGCCGATCTGGTTGCGGTGCGCGGTGATCCGCTGCGCGACATTGGGGCGTTGCGATCACCGGCGATGGTGATGAAGGGCGGGGCGGTGGCACTGCCCCGCTGAGCTACGGCGTCAGGCTTGTCGCCGAGCGCGCGGTAACACGCGCCCGGCGAAGGTCGATGATCAGAAGTTGACGCTCAGTCCGAACGTCGCCGTCGTGCCGAGATCATAGCGGTTGTAGAAGATGCGGTTCGGTCCGTTTTCCTGGAATTCCTGGAAACGCGTGCCGGTGATGTTGCGCACTTCGAACTTCATCTCGGTGTTGATCCCGCCGAGCTTCACGCCCTGGCGCGCCACGAAATCGAGGCGGAAGCCGGGATATTCGTAAATGTCGGGCTGGCCCGATCCGCCACGGATGGTCGCCCGGCGACTGGCATAGTTGAGCAGAAACGTCTGTTGCGACAGCCGGTCCTGATCCTCAAAGCCGAGCTCGAGATTGGCGAGATGGTCTGACTGCCCCGTAAGCGGCACACCATTGCGAAACAGCTGGTTGGCGCGCGTAATGCCCGAAAGGCCGAACACGCTTGCCGGATCATTTGGTCCGACCACGATCGAGGATTGCGAGAAGGTGTAGTTGGCAATCACGACCGCGCGACGCGACGCCCAGAACTTGCCGCCCCCAAAGATATTGGCAAGCCGGAAGTATTTCTGCGTTTCGATTTCCGCACCGTACAACGTCGCTGTCGGCGCGTTGGCGAAGCTCGTCGTCACCGTGTTGTCGCTGAAGCTGGCGAAGGTTTCGATCGGATTGTCGATCCGCTTGTAAAAACCCGCCACCGTCAACCGCTGATCGCGCGCAAAATACCATTCCCAGCGCGCCTCGGCGTTATACAGCTGGGTGTCGACCAAGAACGGGTTGCCACGATATTGGCGGTTGTCATCCGGGTCGAAATAGTTCTGGAATATCAATTCGCGGAACTGTGGACGAGCGATGGTCTGCGCGCCGCTGATGCGGAACTGCATCTCCGGGTTGAGCTTGAAGGTCAAGGTGACAGCCGGCAGGAAATAATCGCGGCTGAGGCCGGTCCGCGCGAGCGACACCGACGGCGTGGTGAACACCTGAATGGCGTTCACGCGTTGCTGCGCTGATTCGAACCGGACACCGGTATCGAGGCTCAGCCGATCGTTGATGTCCCACTGAAGCCGCGCATAGCCAGCGTGAACGACAAGGCTGGCGCCGAACACAGGGTTGCCTTCGTTGGTATCGATCAGGTTGACGCCAAAGGCGCGAATGACGGCCGGTTGGAGCAGCAGGTCAGGCCGGAAAACACCCACACCAGTCGGGAAGTTACCGCCCGCAGTGAACAGAAATTCGCGACGCTCGGTGCGGCGGAACGTGTCCTGATAGGCATAGCCCAAGGTTGCGGTGATTTCCGGCGTGAATTTGTACGAAAGGTCGAAACCACCCGAATAGAGCGTTTCGCGCAGGTTCGAAAAGCTTGTCGACGCCGTGCCACGCAAACCATTGTTGAGCTGGTTCACGAACACCGCGCCGAAGGGATCGGCTGCTGAATTGCTGCGAAAATATTCGAAGCTCAGCTCGTTCGGCGCTTCCCGCCGTGAATTTGCATAGGCCGCGCGGGCGTCGAGCCGGAGTTGGTCGGTCAGGCGGAACTCGCCGACCAGCTGCGTGTCGATAAGCTGGCGTTCATACCAAGCGGTATCTTGCTGCTGCAACGTCGCTGTTTGCGATGTCGTGGTTCGCGTACCGACACCGAGCCGAGCCTGTTTGATCGTGTCGCGGATGTAGAGAGTGTTCCAGCGGATCTTGTTTGGGCCAAAATCATAAGTCGCGCCGATCAGGCCGTCGACGACCAGCCGATTGTCGGTAATGACGCGCTGGAAATCGAGTTCGCGCAGCGAAAGGTCGAGTGACGCAGCAGTCTGCTGCGTGGTGCTGCGCGTGCGCCACTTATTGCTATAGCCGAAAGTGGCGATGATGCCGAGTGTATTGTCGCCGATATCCCATGATTTGCCCGCTTCGAGCGACAGCGACCAGTTCGGCGGCAAGGCCTGATTGCGTTGCACGATGGCGTTGCTGCCCGTCACCAGCTGCGATGCGATCGCCTGCGTGTTGACGGTGCCCTGGCTGATCCGCTGGCCGCTCGCGAGGAAGTTGGCGAGTGCAGGGGGGACATCACGCGCGCCATTGTCAAAACCGGTCCAGTCGCTTGAGCTGCCGAAATAGGTATAGCCAAGCTGGCCGGTGGTAACGCTGTCGGCCCCGATACTGCTATTGATCTTCAAGAATGCTTCTTTCGGTGCAGTCTTGGTGGTCAAGTTGATCACACCGCCGCCATATTCGCCGGGGAAGTTCACAGAATAGCTTTTCTGGACGAGCGTCGACCCGATAATGCTGGTCGGGAAAATATCGAGCGGGACCACGCGGCGCAGCGGTTCGGGACTGGGGAGTGGCGAGCCGTTGAGCAGCGCCAGCGAATAACGGTCGCCAAGGCCGCGGACATAGACGAACCCGTTGCCGACAACGCTGAGGCCCGTGACGCGGGCGAGCGCGCCTGCGATGTCGCCTTCGCCAGTGCGCGCGATATCGGCACTCGACAGGAGCGAGAGTGACTGCGTGCTGGTCTTGGCGATGTTCGACGATCCGCGACGAGCAGTGACGACGACTTCAGCGCCGCCGGGGATCGAGACCTCTGGCTGTGCCTCTTGGGGTGCCTCGGTCGCCGCTGGATCGGCTTGCGCGGCCGGATCGGATGGCGCTGCCTGATCCACGGGTGTCGGGGCGGGGACAGGTGTCGACGGAGCCGGGGGCGGCGCCGTCTGGGCGCGGGCAACCGAAGGGGCCACCAGTGCGGTTGAAATTAGCAACAGGCTCGCAAGCTCGAACGGCCTCGACATCGTCTACCCCCTTGTTCAAATCCGGATGGGGCGGGGCGCTGCCCTTAGGCGACGCCCCGCCCCCAAGTCTTCAGTCCCGCGATCAGAACGTCGGGAGCGAGGTGCAGAGGCCGGTATTGCCGGTGCCGAGGTTCAGCGTCGAGCTGTTGCAGGTCCACTGGGTGTACCAGGTATCGGTCGCATTGCGGACCGCACCAGCGTAAGTCACGGCATCGAAGAATGCCGGCTGGCCACCGAGACCACCGGTCGCCGACGGGATGCCCGAAGCGGCGTGCAAGGCGCTAGGGTTGAACGCCGGAACGGCGGTTTCCGTGGCGCCGTTGATGAAGGTGCCGGTGAAGCTCGGCGTATAAGCTGCGCTGTTATTGTTGGCAGCGGTGCTGGCACCAAAAATGTCCATAACCTGTTGGTTGGTCACACCGTTTGCACCCAGGAACGGGGTAGCGCCGCACTGCATTTGCACCGAGCGGAAGACTGGCGCGCCGAGTTCGTCGTTGCCCGTCGTGGCACCGGCCACGGCACGGTTGGTGGCGTTGACACCGGGGCTGGCGACCGTGTCGGCCGTCGCGGCACGGCTGATGCGCAGGCACGACGGCGAGGGTGTCGGAGCAACCACGAAACCGTTGAGCAGCGTATAGTCCGTGCCGCCGCGCAGCAGGATAGCTGACAGGTCGGACGCGTTGTTGACGCGGTGGAAGAAGGTGAAGTTCGACACGATGACATTTTGACGCGGCAGATCGGAGTCAACGGCGTTGTCCGAATCGGCTTCGATAATCGCGTCTGTACCGCGGGAGTCGCTGCCTGCACGCTGTGCGACCAGGACATATTGGAAGTTCGCCTTTACACCGGTGTCGGTGTCGAGGTTGTCGTCTTCGGCACCAACGGCCACATAGAATCGCATGTTAACGCGACCGCCGAAGAACTCGGCGGCGTCGTCCGAACTGTTGAACGACATGATGTTGTTGAGGACGGTACCGCTGCCGGTGCCCTCGGTCGTCAGCGCTTGAAGCTCGCTGTTGGCCGAGAGGATGAAGCCCGAGTAGCGGATCTGCACGAAGCTCATCCGGCCGCTGCTTTCGGCGTTGTTCGCGCCGCCGTAGACGGCCGGGTCGATCGCGCCTTCGGTCTGGCGTTCGCACGCCGTGGTGCCGGGCGTTGCTAACGAAGCGGCGCAGTCGGTGATCTGCCCACGACCCATCAACACGACGCCGCCCCACTGACCCGACGAGGTGTCGGTGTTCAGGCCCTGGACGTTGTCACGGCTGGTGAAGATGATCGGCTGAGTCGCGGTGCCGACGGCCTGAATCGAGTTTCCGCGATTGACGGCGAGCCACGACGTGCCCGTGCCAGCATAAATAATGACGCCGGGTTCGATGGTGAGCACGACGTTGGTGGTGCCGGTGGTGGTCGCACCCTGATCGGTTCCAACATCGACGCGACCGTTCATCTGGTAAAGCACGCCGGCCAGACGCGGCAGAAGGGCGCTGGCGTTGAGGCGTGCTGGCAACGTGCAGACACGATAGGTGCCGGTCGGGCCATTGATCGTGCCGCTGTCGGTGAGCGTTGAGCCGGCATTGTTCGAAATCGTCGGGCAGCCGGCGGCAGGCGTGACCAGCGCGACCGTCGGGGTCGGCGTCGGCGTCGGGGTTGGCGTCGGTGCAGGGGTTACGTTGGTCGTGTTGTTGTTGATCGTCACGTTGCCACCGGTGCCCGGCGACGCAATGTCGTTGGCGCCACAGCCGCTCAGCGCAACGATCGAGGTGGTCGCAATGAGCATGCGACGCAAATTGGAATTCATCATTTCCCTGTCTCCAGCGTGTTTTCTGACCGACTTATGGTCGTTGCCACGACGATGCCGCCGCGAGTCGGATCGCCCCCTCGCGCCTTCGTCCGACGCCGCTGTAGAAACGCTAGGTTACACGCAGATTGGGATTTGATGACGGTTTAGGGACCTATGCGTGACGAATTTAAGTCGTTGCCATTGAGTGCCGGTGCCAGCGCCGACGGCAAGCCACGCTACGCCGCAACCGGGCGGTTTGGCCATTCAGATGTCGTCGCGGTGCCACCTGCCTACCCCCAAGGGCGCATGCGGAACCATTTTGTCAGCACATATTTGGTGCCAGCACGCACCTTCATCCCGTGGTGCAGGGTTGATGGATTGCCGCTGCCATCGGGCCGCAGATTGTTCCACATCAGCAGCTTGCCCGTTTCGGGGGGAACGAGCTTGTCGATCACCTTGAATCGAGTCGCGCCGCCCGCACCGGGCTCGTTCAGATAGATCATCGCGGTCCAGGTGCGCTGCCCCGCGACGCTGCAGAATCGCTCATAGTCGACGCCTTGCGGGTCGAAATAATCGGTATGTGCCTTGAATTCCTGGCCAACCGCGTAACGCTGTCCCTGCAGTGGTTCGCCGTGCCCTGGATCGAGGTGCATAAACTTGGCGATGCGGTCGTTGACCAACTGCGACAGCGGCTCTTCGAAGCGGAGGTCGCAGGTTTCGCTGGTCCGAAAGGCTGCATCACCGTTGAAATCGGAGACCGTCGAGGGGCGGCGTTCGGCATCGATCCGCGCGATCAGTTCGGCGCAGAGCGCCGCATCGACGAAGTCGCGCTTCAGAAACAATGTCAGCTTCGGGCTCGGAACCTTCTGCACCCCAGGCTGCGACGATATATGAGCGATGACCGGGTCGGCGGGGAATCCCGAACCCGGCGCCGATAAGGGTGGCGGTGACACAATGCTGGCCATGCGCGCCATCGTGCCAAAGCCGCGCTGCAATCTCCAGCCCTGTCGAATGAGGATGTCGCGACTTTAATCGTTCACATAAACGACATCTATACGTAACACAGCGTCCCTAGCAGTGCGCTCGGCGGGAGTTTTTCGGGATGCAGCTAGAGATTGATGCGCGTGCGCGCCGCCTGCTGCGGCTGGTGCCGCTGACGCGCGTCTACAGTGTGGTCGAGCTTTTGCTGCTGGCGTTGCTGGCCTGGCAAGGCGCGCGGCTGGTGTGGACGCTGGTGACGCCGGTCGATCCGGTCGGGGCGTGGCGCTTGCCAGCGCCCGGCGCCGGGACGGGCGCTGGCGAGATGCTGCACGGCTTCGATCCCTTCTTCCGGCTCGACGCGGCCGCGCCCACGCAGGCGCAAGCCGATGTCGTCACGGCTTTGCAACTCACGCTGTTCGGCACGCGGCTCGACGAAGCAACCGGGCGCGGCGGCGCCATCATCGCGGGGCCTGACGGTGAGCAGAAGAGCTATGCGGTGGGCGAGGAAGTCCAGCCCGGTGTCACGCTGAAACAGGTTTCGTTCGACCATGTCACGCTGGCGCGGAATGGGAGCGAGGAGACGCTCTACCTCGATCAGTCGGCGCGGCCCGCTGACGCGGGAGTTGCCGCACCGGGCACAGCGCCGCCGCCGGGGGTAGCGCGCCCGGGCGGCACACCACCCAACGATGCGGGCGCCGCCGGGATAACGCTTGGGCAGGTGCGATCAGACGTTGGCTTCATTCCGCGCATCGACGGCGGCAAGGTGACCGGGCTGGTCGTCCGACCGCAGGGATCGGGCGCAACATTCAGAAAAATAGGCTTGAAAGAGGGGGATATCGTGACTCAGATCGGGGGGCGTCCGGTGACCGGACCGGGCGACATCGAGGCGCTGTCTGGCCAGTTCGCCAAGGGCGGCAATATCTCGATCACGGTCGAGCGTGGCGCCGAAGTGCTGCCGCTCGTGATCACGGTCAGCGGCCAGTGAAGCCGTTTCCCCCCCGGTTCGCGGCGCTGGTCGCGCTTGCGCTCGCCTCGCCGCTGGTCGCGCAGACCACGCTCAACGTGCGCGACGCGGATATCCGCGCTTTCATTGGTGATGCTGCCAAGGTGACCGGCCGCACCTTCATCATCGACAGCCGGGTGCAGGGTAAGGTGACCGTCGTCACCGATCGCGCGCTGTCGCGGTCCGAATACTTTGAGATTTTCCTGTCGACCTTGCGCGCCAATGGTCTGATCGCGGTGCCGACGGCCAATGGCGCATTCCGCATCCAGCCGATCGACGGTGCTGCCGCGCAGCCCAACCGCGTTGGCGGCAGTGCGACCGCCAATCGCAATGCCTATGTTACCGAAATCATCCGACTGCGGGCGATTGATGCCGCGAGTGCGCTCGACACGATTCGCCCGCTGATCAGCCCGCAAGGATCGGTCAGCGCCAATCGCGGCGGCAATTCGATCGTCATCGTCGATTTTGCCGACAATGTGCGGCGGATCCGCGAAGTGCTGTCGCGGATCGACACCGATAGTGCCGCGACGCGCATCGTCGCGCTCAAGAACGCTGGCGCGCGCGAAATCGCGACGGCGCTGACGGCGCTGGCGGGCAGCGGGCAGGCTCCGGGTGGCGCGCAGGGCGTGTCGATCGTTGCCGTCACGAGCTCGAATGCGGTCGCGCTGCGCGGCGATGCCTCGACGGTGGCGCGGCTGGCTGAGGTCGCTGCCGATCTCGATCGGCGTGCGTCGGCGGGGACAGAAATCAAGGTCGTGTTCCTGCAAAACGCCGATGCCGAACAATTGCTGCCGGTGCTGCAGGAACTGGTCGGCCAACAGCCGACTCAGGCGCCGCAGCAGACGCAGTTGTCGCAGCAGACATCGGCCTTTGGCGGCGGCAATCAGGGTGGCGCCAATGCGCGCAACATCGTGCCGCCGCAGAATGCGCAGGCGCCGAGCAGTTCGGGCAGCGGCGTCAACCCCAATGCCCAGCCCGCGATCGTCGCCGAGGGCGGACGGACGGCCGCTGTCGTCACGCGTTTTTCGGGCGCCAACGCGATCGTCATCGCCGGGCCGACCGAAGTGCAGCGGCAGCTCGCCGATGTGATTCGCCAGCTCGACACAAGGCGCGAGCAGGTGCTGGTCGAAGCGATTGTCGCCGAAGTATCCGACGCGACGGCGAACCGGCTCGGCGTCCAGTTGTTGCTCGGCAGCCTGAGCGGCAATTTGCCGATCGTCTCGTCGAGCTTTTCGAACACGGCGCCTAATTTGCTGACCGTCGCAGGGGCGGTCGCGGCGCGGCGCCTGAACACGGCGACAACGACGATCAACGGCAACACGACCACAACCACGACCAACAGCGCGGTCAGCGACCAGCTCGCCCAGTCGGCGATCAGCTCGATCTTGGGGGCAACTGGCGGACTCGGCGGATTCGGTACGACGATCGGCAGGGACGGCGTGTTCGGCGGGATCATCAACGCGGTTAAGAGCGATTCGACGTCGAACCTGCTGCAGGCACCGAACGTCACGACGCTCGACAACCAGCCCGCCCGCATCCTCGTCGGCCAGGAAATTCCGGTAACCACGGGGCAGGCACTCAGCCAGAATTTCGACAATGCCTTCCGCACCGTTCAGCGCGAGAATGTCGGCATCCAGCTTGAAGTGCGGCCACAGGTGAATTCGAGCGGCACGATCAAGCTGTTCCTGCGCCAGCAGGTCAGCTCGATCTCAGGGCCGGTATCGAACGACAACAGCGACCTGATCCTCAACAAGCGCGAAGTCGAAACGACGATGACGGTCGATGACGGCCAGATCGCGGTGATCGGTGGGCTGCTGTCGGACGAAGAGCGCAACACGATCGAGAAAATCCCGTTGCTCGGCGATATCCCCGCGCTCGGCCAGTTGTTCCGCTCGAAGGCGAAGCAGCGGACCAAGACCAATCTCATGATCTTCATCCGCCCGACGATCCTGCGCAGTGCCGAGGATTCGCGGCGGGTGACCGAGCAGCGTTACGGCTATCTGCGGCTGCAGCAGGGCTTGCAGAATCCCAACGCCGAACCGAGCATCGACCAGTTGGTGCGCGATTATCTCGGCGCCGAACCGCCGCTGCCCGCCGCCCCAAAACCCGGCAGCATCGAGGACCCGCGCATCGCGGTGCCGGTCATGCCGAGCGCGACCGATCCGCTGGGGCGCAAGGCTGGAGCGCCGAAATGACGCTCCGCCCCGGAACACCGACCGACGACCATAGCCCCACGATTGCGCTGGCGGATGCTGCCGCGATGACTGAGCCGATGGTCGGCATTCCTTATGCTTTTGCGCGCAAATTCGGGGTAGTGCTCGAACCCGGCGCGGCGGGGCATTTCTCGGTCGCGCTGCGCGAGGGCGCCGATCCGAAAGTGCTGCTCGAACTGCGTCGCCATCTCGCGCGCCCGTTCGACGTGACCTTCGCCAAGCCCGAAGATTTCGACCGGATGCTGTCGGATCGCTATGCGATGGACGGCCAGGCGGCAGCCGCAGCGGCGGGCTCGCTCGGGCTGGGCGATGAACTCGATCTGCTCGCGGGCAATCTGCCGACGGCGGAGGATTTGCTCGACACCGCCGACGATGCCCCGGCGATTCGCCTGATCAACGGCATCATCGCCGACGCGGCGCGCAACGGCGTGTCGGACATCCATATCGAACCCTATGAGACCGGCCTTGTCGTGCGCATGCGCATCGACGGCGTGCTGCGCGAAACTTTGCGGATGCCGCCGCACGTCGCGCCCGTGGTCGTCAGCCGCATCAAGGTGATGGCGCGGCTCGACATTGCAGAACGCCGCGTGCCGCAGGACGGGCGCATGGGGCTGTCGCTCGGCGGCAAGCTGCTCGACGTGCGTGTCTCGACCCTGCCGAGCCGCGCGGGCGAGCGGGTGGTGCTGCGTATTCTCGACAAGGAGAATGCCGGCATCAATCTTGACGTGCTCGGGATGAGCCCGGCGATCAACACCATGCTGCGGTCGGCGATTTCGGAGCCCAATGGTATTGTGCTGGTCACCGGCCCGACCGGCAGCGGCAAGACGACAACGCTTTACGCGGCGCTCCGGCTGCTCAACGACGGCACGCGCAATATCCTCACCGTAGAGGACCCGGTCGAATATGCGGTCGACGGTGTCGGCCAGACGCAGGTCAATCCCAAGGTCGGGCTGACCTTTGCGGCGGGATTGCGCGCGATCCTGCGGCAGGATCCCGATGTGGTGATGGTCGGCGAAATTCGCGACCGCGAGACGGCGGAGATCGCGGTGCAAGCGTCGCTGACGGGCCATCTCGTGCTGTCGACGGTCCACACCAATGACGCGATCGGCGCGATTACGCGCATGCGCGACATGAAGGTCGAGCCGTTCCTGCTTGCCTCCACCTTGCGCGGGGTGATCGCGCAGCGGCTGGTGCGGCGGTTGTGCCAAACCTGCCGTCGCCCGGTGCAAGCACAAGGATCGGTATCAGCGCTGCTCGGCTTTGATCCGGGCGCCATCGTGTATGAACCCGTCGGCTGCGACGACTGCGGCGGTACCGGCTTCAAGGGCCGGATCGGCGTGTTCGAGGCGATCCGCATTGACGAGACGATCCGCCGCCTGATCAACGACGGCGGCGACGAAGCGATCATTGCGCGCCATGCCTTCATCAACGCGCCCAATCTCGGCTCGGCCGCGCGCCAGATGGTGCGCGACGGGCTGACGACGCCTGAGGAAGCCGTGCGCGTTTCGCGCAGCGACATGGCCGAGGTCTGAGCCGCGCCATGGCCGATTTCGATTATATTGCGATCGATACCGGCGGGCGCGAAAAGCGTGGTGCGGTGAAGGCCGAGACAATCGAACGCGCGCAGGCCGCGCTCGACGCGCGCAAGCTCTATGTCGTGCGCATCGATCCGGCGAGCACGGCGGACAAGCCGGCGGCGGCGCCGTCGATCATGGCGCAGCTCGGTCGCGTGCCGCGCATGTCGACCAAGCATCTGACGCTGTTCACGCGCCAACTCGCGACGCTCAACCGCGTCAGCCCGCTCGAAGAATCGCTGCGCACGATCGTGCGCCAGACCGAGCAGCCGCATGTCCGCGAGATTGTGAGCCGGGTGCATTTGGGCGTAGTCGAGGGGCGGCGACTGGCCGAATCGATGGCGCGCGAGCCAAAAAGCTTTCCCGCGCTCTATTGCGCAATGGTCTCCGCCGGCGAGAGTTCGGGGGCGCTGCCAACGATCCTTGAGCGGCTGTCGGTCCTGCTCGAACGTCAGGCCGAGATTCGCGGCAAGATGATCACGACACTCGCCTATCCCGCCGTACTCGCGGTGGTGGCGATGGCGGTGGTCGCCGCGTTGATGATTTTCGTGGTGCCGCAAGTCGTCGAGCAATTCGATACCGTCGGCCAGCAACTGCCGCTTCTCACGCGCGTCGTGATTGCGCTGTCGGCGTTTCTGGCGGGCTATTGGTGGGCAGTGATCCTGGGCGCACTGTTGTTGGGCGCCGGTTTTCGCCTTGCGCTGCGCGAACCGCCGATCAAGCTCGCGTTCGATAGCTGGCTGCTGCGGGTGCCGCTGATCGGGCGCCTGCTGCGCGATCTTCACGCGGCGCGGATGGCGCGCACGCTGTCGACGATGGTCGCGAGCCGTTTGCCGCTGCTTGAAGGGCTCGCCCTGACGTCGGGCACAATCCACAATGCAAGGTTGAAACAGGCGTCGGACGAGATCACCGATTCGATCCGTCAGGGCGGATCGCTGTCGGCGGCGATGCGGCGGGCCGGGGTGTTCCCGCCGCTGCTGACCTATCTCGCCGCATCGGGCGAGGCGGCGGGGCGGCTCGACGAAATGCTCGAACGCGCGGCCGATTATCTCGAGCGCGAATTCGATCGCTTCACCGCAACCGCTTTGTCGCTGCTCGAACCCGCGATCATCGTGATCATGGGCGGCATCGTCGCGACGATTGTGCTATCGATCCTGCTGCCGATTTTGCAGCTCAACACACTCGCAGGGCAATGAGGAGTATCATGGTACAGCGCCCCCATCCCAACCGCCGCCGTCGAAACGAGGAGTCAGGCTTCACGCTCGTTGAATTGATGGTCGTGATCGTCATTCTTGGCCTGCTGGCGACCATCGTCGCGCTCAACGTCATCCCGCTGGGCGATCAGGGCAAGGTCCAGAAGGCGAAGTCGGATATCGCCACGATCGAGCAGGCGCTCGAAGTCTACAAGCTCCAGCAATTCACCTATCCGACCACGGCGGACGGCTTACAGGCACTGGTCGCGCCGCCCGCGTCGCTCACCGATCCGTCGCGCTACCAGAAGGGTGGCTATATCAAGAAGCTGCCCAAGGATCCCTGGGGCCGCGACTATCTCTATTCCTCGCCGGGCACGCATGGCCAGATCGATATCTGGAGTTATGGCGCCGATGGCCGCGAAGGGGGCGAGGGAGTCGATGCCGATATCGGCAGCTGGCAATAACCCGAGCCGACATCACAGCGAGGGTTTTACACTCGTCGAGCTGATGATCGTGATCACGCTGATCGGGCTCGCGTCGGCGGTGGTGGTGCTGTCGCTGCCTGATCCGCGCGGGCGACTGCGCGACGATGCCGAGCGCTTTGCCGCGCGCGTGCGGGCCGCGCACGACATGGCAATCATCGAAGGGCGATCGGTCAGCATCTGGGTGAGCGACGGCGGCTATGGCTTTGACAAGCGAGAAGCCGGCGCCTGGGCGCCGGTGAGCGAGAAGCCGCTGCTGGTCACGCGCTGGGGCACTGATGTCCGCCCGCAGATTTCCAGCCCCTCGGGCCGCGACCGTGTGATCTTCGATTCGACCGGGCTTGGCAGCACGCCGATGACGATCCGCCTGCAGCGCGGCGGCGACGCGACCACGACGGTCAAGATCGGGATCGACGGCGCGGTGGCGATCGATGGCTGACCGCCGCGCCGCATTCGGCTTTACGCTCATCGAAATGATGGTCGCGCTGGCGGTGTTCAGCCTCGCGGGCCTCGCCTTGATCCGGCTGGAAGGCGCGACGATCCGCAGCGCCGGGATTCTCGACAACACGCTGATGGCGCAGATCGTCGCACGCAATGTCGCCGTCGAGGCGCTCACCGACCCGCGCCCGCCGACGGCAGGCGCGATCGGTGGCAGCGAAGCCAATGGCGGCCGCAACTGGCGCTGGCAGCGGCTGGCGGCGCCGATCGGCGATCAGGGCGCGATGCGGATCGACGTGACCGTCACCGACCCCGACGGGACGTCGATTGGGCGCCTGACGGTCATTCGCCCGCCCGCGACCGCCCCGCGCAAGCCGCGCGTGCCTCCCGGCCAGCAGCCGCCACCCGGAGGCCGGACATGACCCGCCGCGCGTCAGAGAGCGGTTTCAAACCTTTGAGACGTTCCGCCGAAAACGGTTTCACGCTCATAGAAGTGATGATCTCGCTGCTGATCTTCGGGCTGCTTGCCGCTGCGGGAGTCGCGGTGCTGTCGTTCAGCGTGCGCGCGCAGGGCGTCACCCAGGCCAAGTTCGACGACATCGCCGCGCTCAGCCGCCTCAACGCGATCCTCAGCGCCGATCTGGCGCAAGCGGTGCCGCGCGCGACTCGCAATGCGCAGGGCGCGCCGCAGTTGGCGTTTGAGGGCGGCTCTGGCGGTTCGGGTGACCCAATGCTCGCGCTGGTGCGGGGTGGCTGGACCAATCTCGACGAAGCGCCGCGACCCGATGCCCAGAAGGTCGAATATCGGCTGCGCAATGGCGCGATTGAGCGCGTCGCCTATCCGCTGCTGGACGGGACCGATCCGCTCCCGCCCGCGGTGATGCTGAGCGGTGTGGACCAGGTTGCGCTGCGATACCGTATCAACGGGGCGTGGAGCGATCTCTGGCAATCGACGCCCGAAGCGCCGCTGCCCGAAGCGCTCGAAATGCAAATCGCGCGCCGCGACGGGCGCCGCTATCGGCTCGTGCTGCTGGTCGGCACCGGTTATGTGCCGCCGCCGCCGGAAGGGCAGGGCCTTGGCCAATAAGGGGCGCGATAACGAGCGTGGGGCAGCGCTGCTCACCGTATTGCTGCTCGTCGCGGTGATCGCGGTGCTGGCGGGGCATGCGCTTGAGCGGATGCGCCTCGCGACGCGGCTGGGCGCCAACGCCATTGCAATCGATCAGGCCCGCGCCTTTGCGATGGCCGCCGAGACGGCGGCGATGGTCCGCATCAACACGGTGCTCGCGCGCGATGCGGCGCGGGTAACGTTGCAAGGCGATTGGGCCGGCAAGCCCTATCCGCTACCCGTCCCGGGCGGCATCGCCACCGCGACCGTTACCGATGGCGGCAATTGCTTCAATCTCAATGGACTGGTGCAGCAGCGCGATGTCGAGACGTTGGTCGTTCGGACCGCTTCGATCGATCAGTTCGCGCAGTTGATGCGCGTGATCGGCATACCTGAACAGCAGGCACGCAGTATCGCCGCCGCGAGCGCCGACTGGATCGACACCGATAATGTCCCCCAGCCCGATGGCGCCGAGGATTCGGACTATGCGAGCATCAGCCCGCGCTATCTGCCCGCCAATAACATGATGACCGATCCGAGCGAGCTGCGCGCGGTTTCGGGGGTCACGCCCGCGATTTATGCCAAGCTGCGCCCCTGGATTTGCACGCTGCCGGTCGCCAAACCGACGCGGATCAACATCAACACCTTGCTCCCCGAACAAGCGCCGTTGCTCGCGATGCTGCTGCCCGATACGCTCGACGTCAGCCGGGCGCGCGCGGTTTTGCTTGAACGGCCCGCGCAGGGCTTTACCAGCACCGTTGCCTTCTGGCAGGGGGCGGCACTGAAGGGGGTTACGGCAGGCCCCGAGGTGCAGCAGCAGACGGCAGTGACCACCCAGTGGTTCGGCCTGAAGATCGACGTAGCTTTGGGGGGCACGCAGTTGACGCAAACCGCGCTCATCGACGCGACCGAGCCGCCCGTGCGGCTGGTCTCGCGCGCCTGGAGCGATCCGTCGTGATGGCGCGCGCGCTGTTCCTGCCCAGCTCGGCTGAAGCGTCACACCGCTGGATCGCGATCGACGGCGACGCCATCGTTGCGCGCGGCGAAGGTATGCCCGACGCTGATGATGTACCGCTCACGGTCATCGTCCCGGCCGAGGATGTAACGCTGCATTGGGCCGACGTGCCCGCGCGGTCGACAGCTCAAGCGGTGGCCGCCGCGCGGCTGCTCGTGACCGACGCCAGCGCTGCGCCCATCACCGACCTGCATGTCGCGGTCGGCGACGAAGGGGAAGCAGATCGGCCGATCGGGGTCGTGGCAATGGCGCGGATGCGCGGCTGGCTGGCGGCACTCGCCGAGCAAGGGCTCGACCCGCAGGCGATGATCCCCGCGCCGATGCTGCTGCCCCGGCCGGTTGAGGGCTTCGTCCGCGCCGATTTCGGGGGCGACAGCGTGATACGCGGCACCGCGAGCGGCTTTGCCGACGAACCGGGGCTCACCAACCTCGTTACGGGCGGTGTCGCGCCGACGGTTATCGACCGCGACGCCCTTGAAGCCGCGGTTGTTGCCGCAATAGCGCGTCCGGCGCTCGATCTGCGGCAGGGGGCCTTTGCCCGCCGCGACGCGATTGCATTTGATTGGGGCGTGGCGCGGCGCGCGGGCTGGCTGGTCGCGGCGATCCTGCTGGTGGTGCTGGCGATCGCGCTCGTCGAGATCGCGCGCTACAGCTTTGCCGCCGATGCAATGACGCGCAAGAGCGACCTGATCGCGCGCGGTGGCTTGCCGCGCGGCGAGACCGTCAATGATGCCGGACGCCAGCTCGACGCGCGGCTGGTGCGGCTGCGCGGGGCGGGGATTGGCTTCAGCGCGACCGCCGCAGTTTTGTTCGATGCGATCCGCGCCGTCCCGGGCAGCGAACTGCGCGCGCTGTCGTTCGACGCGACGGGCAAGCTGCGCGCGTCGCTGGTGACGCAGAATGAGGGGCAAGTGACCGATCTGATCAACCGTATCCGCGCGCGCGGGCTGGTCGCGACGCCGAGTACTTTTTCGGGCGGCAGCGGGCGCGTGTCGGGCGACCTGACGGTGACGCCGCGATGACCGCCAGTCTGCGTCAATGGTTCGCGGCGCTCAGCCCGCGCGAGCAATGGGCCGTGCTGACAGCAGCGTTGTTGGCGGTCGTCACCTTCGTCTGGTTCGCGGTGATCCGACCCGTGAACGATGGACTCGCCGATGCCAGGTCGCGTCATACCACCGCCGTGCTGCGGCTGGCGGCGACCGAAAGCCAGATGGCGGCGCTCCAACCTTTGCTCAAGGCCGGGGCACCCGCGATGACGGGGACGCTCGAAACTTCGGTGCGTGACCGCGCCACCCAGGCAGGCTTTGTGCTGACGACGGTCTCGCCACAGACGAACAACGCGCTGCTGATCGGCATCGCCTCGGCCAAGCCAATCGCGTTGTTTGGCTGGATCGCCGATATGGAGCGCGATGGCTTTCTGGTCGACTCGCTGTCGACGACCGATAATGGCGACAAGACGATCTCTGCCCAGATCACCTGGAAGCTGCGGGGCATTTGATGCGCATTCGCCTGACCACGCGGCCCTTGGTGCTGTTCGGCGCGATGTTGGTCATCGCGCTGATCGCGACTTTTCCGATGCGGCTGGCCTTGGCGCTGACCGGTCTGGGCGAGGCGGGGCTGTCGGCAAGGTCGTCGGTCGGGCCAGTGTGGTTCGCGACGCTGCGTGAAGTCCATTTCGGCGATGTCGAGCTGGGCGATGTCCATGCTTTCCTGTCGCCCTGGCAGTTGCTGGTCGGCCGAGCGCGGGTCGACCTGGCCGGGCCACCTGTCGTGACGGGGGAAGCGTTGCGCGGTGGCATCAGCGTCTCACGCCACACTATGGGCGTCGATGATGTCACCGCCAATGTCGCCCCCGGCGATGTGTTCGCGCCGTTGCCGGTGACCAAGCTCGACCTTGCCGGCCTAAGCGTGCGGTTCGAAAATGGTAGCTGTCAGCAGGCCGATGGCCGGGTGAAGGCCGAACTCGGCGGCGGGGTGGCCGGGCTCGCGCTCGCGCAAGGCATGACTGGCAATGCCCGGTGCGAGGGCGGGGCGCTGCTGATCCCGCTGGCGAGCGCGTCGGGCAATGAGCGCATCCGGCTGCTGGTGCGCGGCGACGGCCGCTACCGCGCCGAACTGCTCGTCGCGCCGACCGATGCCGCGATGACGCAGCTACTCGTCGCGAACGGGTTTCAGTCGGACAATGACGGCTACCGGCTTTCGGTCGAAGGGCGCTTTTGATAGGGTTGACGCCGCCCCGTCGGCCCCGCTAGTGGCGCGGCCTTCATGGCGACCGTAGTTCAATTGGTTAGAGCGCCGGCTTGTGATGCCGGAAGTTGCGGGTTCAAGTCCCGTCGGTCGCCCCATTTTCTGCACCCTCGGGGGATCACGCGTGCCTAACCGCTGGGGTTTCCCCGATTTTGACGCGCATGAAGGCGTGCATCTGTTTACCGATCCGGCGTCGGGTTTGCAGGCGGTGATCGCGATTCATTCGACGAAGCTCGGCCCAGCCGGCGGTGGCGTGCGCTTCTGGCACTATGCCGACAGCGACGATGCGATCACCGATGCGCTGCGGTTGTCGCGCGGCATGAGCTTCAAAAATGCGATGGCGGGGCTGCCAATGGGGGGCGGCAAAGCCGTGGTGCTCGCCGACGCCAATCGCACCAAAACCGACGCACTGCTGAAAGCCTTTGGCCGCGCGATCGATTCGCTCGGCGGGCGTTACGTGACCGCCGAAGACGTCGGCATGTCCGACAAGGACATGGTCACGATTTCGAGCGAGACCAAGTACGTCACCGGCCTGCCGGTCGCGTCGGGGCGGGCAGGCGGCAATCCGGGGCCGTCGACGGCACTCGGCGTCTATCTCGGCGTCAGGGCAGCAGCGCAGCGTGGCCTCGGGGCTGATCGCATGAAGGACGTGCATGTCGCGATTCAAGGGGTCGGCTCGGTCGGTGGCGGGCTTGCCGAGCTGTTGGCCAAGGATGGCGCACGGTTGACGCTGGCCGATGTCGATGCCGATCGCGCGCAGGCGCTGGCGGCGCGACTGGGTGCCGCCGTGGTGCCCGCTGAGGAGATTTTGGGGATTGAGGCCGATATCGTCAGCCCCAATGCGCTCGGCGCGATTCTGACCGAAACATCGATCACCGCGCTCCAGACCAAGGTGATCGCGGGGGGCGCCAACAACCAGCTCGCGACGCGCGAGGACGGCTGGCGGCTGCACGCGCGCGACATTACCTATGCCCCCGATTATGTCATCAACGCGGGCGGTATCATCAACGTTTGCCTTGAGTATATGGGGCACGGCGACCGCGCCGAAGTCGAAGCGCGCATCCACAAAATCCCCGACCGGCTCAACGAAGTGTGGGACGAAAGCGAGCGCAGCGGCGAACCTGCGGCGGCCGTGGCGGACATGATCGCCAAGCGGCTGATCGGGCGCGGTTGAGCCTGCGCGCGGCGTGGAACTGCCATCGTCGCTGGCGGAAATCGTTGCGGGCTATCGTGCGACTCCCAATGTGGTCGGCGAATCGGGCGGCGCGATCCACCAGCTCGACGCTGTCGGACGTCCGGCGCTCTTCCTGAAACAGGGCAGGGACGGTGTCGCCACCGACATCGCCGACGAATATGCCCGGCTGCGCTGGCTGCAGGGCCGCTGGCAGGTGCCGAAAGTCGTCAGCTATGCCGAGACCGACGCGGGCGCCTGGCTGCTGACGACCGCGCTGGCGGGCCGCGCGGCTTATGGCTGGCTCGAAGACCGTCCCGAGCGGCGCGATGCCGCGATGCGCTCAATCGCGAAATTTCTCCGCCAGATGCACGCCGAGCCGATCGCGACCTGCCCGTTCGACGCGGGCCTTGGTCTGCGCAGCGCCGATGCGACGGCGAATGTGGCAGCGGGCCTTGTCGATCTCGATGAGCTCGATCCCGAGCGCGAAGGCTGGTCCGCCGAGCAGCTATGGGCCCATTTTCAGCGCCTGTTGCCGATCGAAGCTGATCGCGTCGTCACCCACGGCGATTTCTCGCTCGACAATATCTTCCTCGACGATGACGGCGCCGTCACCGGATGCCTCGATGTCGGTCGCGTTGGGGTCGCCGACCGCTATCAGGACCTCGCGATCCTGTGGAATAGTCTGCGCGAGTTCGACCTCGGCCTCGCCGAGGCAATGTTCGACGCTTACGGCGTGGCGCCCGATCGCGCGAAGATCGAGCTCCACCTGCTGTTCGATGAATTCTTCTAGTTCATCGGCAAATCAAGCGCTTCCGCGACGCAATGGGGCCGGATCTTGCGGTCCGACACATTCAACCCGCTCGCCAGATCCGGATCGGCCGCAGCTAGGCCGAGGCGGAGCCGGTCGCGGCCTCCATCCAATCGACCGCAAAGCGAACCAGCAGCGGCGCCTCCATCAACAGCGACGGCGCCGCGCCAATGGTCCCGCGTGAGCCGTTACCGCGCTCGACAAAGGCCGAGACAATCGCGTGAATGTGATTGACTGGCAATGCATCGCTCACCGGGTCATCGGTCTCAAACTCCTCGATGAAGCGCCACTGCGTTCCAGCAGGTGTGGCGAGCGGGACTTCAAAACGCACCACTATTTTGTCGGGCAGGCGGGCGATGTGTTCAGCATAGTGAATCGCCGTGCATTTGTTCCACGGTGCGCCGACCATCAGGATGCGTCCGCCGGCCTCAACCAGCTTGGCAAGTGGCGAGCCGGGGCCATAGCCATAGTTCATCGGGTGATCTGCGGTCAGCCAGTCGGCGAGCGCGCCGATTGCCGCCATCGACGCGCTCGGGTTCGCACTGCGTCGGGCACCGGCAGTCGTCCTGACACACTCGGCGATGGCGCCGTTGATGCGGATTGCCCGCGCGGTCGACGGAACAAAGGGTGGTACATGGTCACGCCAATCGGCCAGCACCCGCCCCTGCTCGTCGAGCAACGCCTCATGACGGGTCTCCCAACTGGTGTAGACCATGATGGTCCCTTGCGGCCCGACCACATCGAGCAGCGCGCCGATCAGCGCATCCGGCCCGTTCAAGATCGGCCCCACCCGGCGCATCGCCGCATGGACCAGCACGGTATCGCCCCCGCGCAGGCCGATGCGGCGCAAATCCTCGCGCAGCGACGCCCGTGTGCGAAAATCGAGAGGCTTTTCCACAGCAATTTAGCCCGGGTCAGTTCATCGGCAGATCGAGCGCATCCGCCACGGCCTGATGCCGGATCTTGCCGCCCGACACATTCAACCCGTTCGCCAGATGCGGATCAGCCGCCATCGCCGCTTCGGCGCCCAGATTGGCGAGCTTCAGCGCAAAGGGCAGTGTCGCATTGTTGAGCGCAAAGGCTGACGTCCGCGCGACCGCGCCCGGCATATTGGCGACGCAGTAGTGGATCACGCCGTCGACTTCGAACACCGGGTCCTCATGCGTTGTCGGGTGCGAGGTTTCGAAGCAGCCGCCCTGATCGATCGCGATATCGACCAGCACCGATCCGCGCTTCATTGTCTTGATCATCTCGCGCGTCACCAATTTGGGCGCAGCGGCACCCGGCACCAGCACCGCGCCGATGACCAGATGTGCATTCTTGACCGCCGCCGCGATCGCCGCCGATGAGGCATAAGCGGTCTTGATCTGGCTCGAGAAGAACATGTCGAGCTCGGCAAGCCGTGCGTTGTTGATGTCGTAGATCGTCACATCCGCGCGCATGCCGACCGCCATTTGCGCGGCGTTGACCCCCGAGACGCCCCCGCCGAGGATCGCCACCCGCGCCGGTGCCACACCGGGCACACCGCCGAGCAGGACGCCACGGCCGCCTTGCTCCTTCTCCAGATAATGCGCGCCGACCTGCACCGACATGCGGCCCGCCACTTCGCTCATCGGCTTGAGCAGGGGCAGCGAGCGATCGGGCGCCGTCACGGTTTCATAAGCAATGCACGTCGCGCCCGACTTCATCAGCCCCAGCGCCTGCGGCTTGTCGGCCGCGAGATGGAGATAGGTGAACAAGGTGTGGCGCGCTTCGAGCATCGCGATCTCGACCGGCTGCGGTTCCTTGACCTTCACGATCATGTCCGATTCGGCGAACACCTGCGCTGCCGTCGCGACGATCCGCGCGCCCGCCTCGACATAGTCGGCATCCTCGAAATCGATGCCCATACCGGCCTGCGTTTCGACCACCACCTCGTGCCCGGCTTGCACCAGCTCGGCAACCGAGGGCGGGGTAAGCCCGACGCGATATTCGTGATTCTTGATTTCCTTGGGGACACCGACTCGCATTGTCATCCACTCCGCGTTCAGACTCGCGCACGGTCCAGCGCCGCGCCTGGCCCCAATGTCCCGTTGCGGGGGGCAAGCGCAAGTGCTAGGCGCGCCGCCAGTGATCCTGGGGCTCTCATCGCACCGTCAATGACCGATTTTGATCTCGCACCAGCCGGAACGATCCGCTGGTGACCACCACCCCCGATAGCGCGACGGTGGCCCCGCCCAAGGCCGGCGGCAAACGCGGTGCGGCTGGGCTTGCGATCAGCGCGATGGGCGTGGTGTTCGGCGACATCGGCACCAGCCCGCTTTACGCGCTGCGCGAAACCTTTGCCGGGCATCACCCGCTGACCCCCGATGTGTTCCATATCATGGGCGTCGTCAGCCTGATCTTCTGGTCGATGATGATCGTGGTGACGTTCAAATATATCAGCGTGATCATGCGGGTCGACAATCGCGGGGCAGGCGGCAGTCTCGCGCTGCTCGCGCTCGTGTCGGGGCGGACCAAGACCCAGCGCTGGTCGACCGGCATCGTGCTGCTCGGCGTGCTGGCCACCGCACTTTTCTATGGCGATGCGATGATCACGCCCGCCGTCTCGGTGTTGAGCGCGGTTGAGGGCATCACCGTGGCCGCGCCGGGGTTTTCGGGCTGGATTCTGCCGCTGGCTGTCGCAATCCTTGTGCTGCTGTTCTCGATCCAGCGCGGCGGCAGCGCGCGGGTCGGCATGTTCTTCGGCCCGGTGATGCTCGTCTACTTCGTCGTGATCGCCGCGCTCGGCGTGATGAGCATTGTCCAGACGCCGTATATGCTGTGGGCGCTGTCACCACATTATGCGCTGGTTTTCTTCGCGAGTGAGCCGCTGCGGGCGTTCCTTGCGCTGGGGTCGGTGGTGCTCGCGGTGACGGGGGCTGAGGCGCTCTATGCCGATATGGGGCATTTCGGGCGCAATCCGATCAAGGTGTCGTGGCTGTTCTTCGTGCTGCCGGCGCTGTTGCTCAACTATATGGGGCAGGGCGCGCTGCTGATGCGCGAGGGCGTACCCGCGCTGCATAATCCGTTCTTTCTGCTCGCGCCTGACTGGCTTCAGTTGCCGCTCGTCGTGCTCGCCGTGATGGCGGCGACGATCGCGAGCCAGGCGGTGATTTCCGGCACTTTCTCGGTCACCCAGCAGGCGATCCAGCTCGGCTTCATGCCGCGGCTGCGGATCGATCACACCAATGCCGAGACCTTTGGCCAAATCTATGTGCCCCTGATCAATTGGGCGATGCTGACGATGGTGATCGTCCTCGTGTTGCTGTTCCGCAGCGTGTCCCAGCTCACCTCGGCTTATGGCGTCGCGGTGACCGGCGCGATGCTGATCGACACCTGCTTGCTCGCCGTGGTGATCATCCGGCTATGGGGCTGGTCGCTGGTGCGCGCGGTGCCGCTGCTCGGCCTGTTCTTCATCGTCGACGGCGCCTATTTCGCGGCCAATCTCACCAAAATTCCGGCGGGGGGC
Source organism: Sphingomonas sp. (assembly GCF_019749955.1). Taxonomy (GTDB): domain Bacteria; phylum Pseudomonadota; class Alphaproteobacteria; order Sphingomonadales; family Sphingomonadaceae; genus Sphingomonas. The sequence goes on along the minus strand of NZ_JAIEPC010000011.1, from coordinate 57,224 downwards.
TGGTTTCCGCTGGCGGTCAGCCTCGCGATATTCGTCGTGCTGACGACCTGGTCGAAGGGGCGCAAGCTGATGGTCGATCGCATGCGCGAAACCGCGATGCCGATGAGCGTGTTCATCCGGTCAGCGGCCACCGCCGCGACGCGCGTGCCCGGCACCGCCGTGTTCATGACGTCAAGCGCGGTGGGGGTGCCGCACGCGCTGCTCCACAATCTGAAGCATAACCGCGTATTGCACGACCGCATCATCCTGCTGACGGTCAAGATCGCCGATGTGCCAACGGTGCCCGACGATGAGCGGTGCAGCCTTGAGGACCTCGGGCACGGCTTCCACCGGATGATCCTGCAATATGGCTTTGTCGAAGAGCCCGATGTTCCGGCAGCACTCGCCAATGTTCACCGCTGTGGCGCCGATTTCCGGATGATGGACACCAGCTTCTTTCTCGCGCGCCAGACTTTGCTGCCCTCGGCCAAGCCCGGCATGAGCATCTGGCGCGAGAAGCTGTTTGCGTGGATGCTGCGCAATGCCGAAAGCGCGATGGAATTCTTCCGCCTGCCGACCAATCGCGTGATCGAACTCGGCAGCCAGGTCGAAATTTGAGTCCAGATGTGAACGGGCCGCGCGCGCCGATTATCGTTTCGGCGCTGTTCGGGGCGAGCGACTTCGCCTTTTTCGACGGGCTGCGGCGCCAGCATTTCCCGCCTGACCGCAATGTGATCGCCGCGCATCTGACGATGTTCCATCACCTCGCGCCCGATCTCGCGGCGGAATTGAAGCAGCGGCTGGTCGCCGAAACACGCGGGATCGCACCGCCGCGCGCGCGGATCGGCGGGCTGATCAATTTGGGGCAGGGCGTTGCCTTCCGCATCGAATCGCCCGAGCTGGAGGATATTCGCGCGCGGCTCGCCGAGGCATTCGGGCCGATGCTGACCCCGCAGGACCGCGCTGGCTGGCGTCCGCATGTGACCATCCAGAACAAGGTGTTGCCCGCCGAAGCCAAAGCATTGCTCGCCGCGATGTCGGCGGGGTTCACGCCGCGCCTCATCTCGATCGCAGGATTGGCGACCTGGTGGTATCGCGGCGGCCCGTGGGAGCCGCTGTCGCGCCACATGTTCGCCGCTTGACCCGCCGCGCGCCAGCCCTTATGCGGCCCGCTCGCCATCGCGGCGAGCCTATTGGGGCGAAGTAGCTCAGCTGGTTAGAGCACGGGAATCATAATCCTGGGGTCGGGGGTTCAAGTCCCTCCTTCGCTACCAAATTCTCAGGCGAGCCGGGCGATGTCAGCGGCGAATTCCCGCCGTTCAGCGCGCGACATGGCATGCCATGAATCGCTGCGCTTGATCATCGGGGTGCCACAGCCTTGGCACGGCGCGATATGGCTGTTCGGACCCGGGCCTGCGAGCGCCCGGGCGCGCTTATGGCTGCGATGATGGCGGCCAAAAAGGCACGCGATATGTTGGAGGGGCATCGCGGTCATATGCTGCTCTATCCTCTGAAACGGCGCTGCGACGATTAGGCTGTTGTGCGCTGCGGTAAAGTCCCGTTTAAGCCCGTTGAGGCTCGCTCGGTGGCCGGATGCGCCATAATGCGACGCATGTCCAATCCCCACCCTGGGGGAATGTTCCCTCGCGCAGGTTCCACCGGCTGGAGAGCAAATGCCGCGCTGCAATTTTCGCGCGGGGCAGCGGTCATTTTCCGACGCGAAGCAAAACGACCAAAGTGTAACAATTGCGTGCTGCCGAACGATCACCATGTTGCCAGCGCGCGATTGCTTTCCCTACAGCAGAGCCGCGCCACAGACAGGATCACGACAATGCCGACGACTCATCACACCCGCATGCTCATTATCGGTTCCGGCCCGGCGGGACTCTCCGCCGCCATTTACGGCGCGCGCGCGGGGATGAAGCCGATCCTCGTGCAGGGTATCCAGCCAGGCGGCCAGCTGATGACCACGACCGATGTTGAGAACTACCCCGGTTTCCGCGAAGTCATTCAGGGGCCGTGGTTGATGGACGAAATGTCGGCGCAGGCCGAACATGTCGGCACGCGGCTGATGTACGATACGATCGTCGAAGTTGACCTGTCGCGCCGCCCGTTCCGGCTGATCGGCGACGGCGGCGATGTCTATGAAGGCGATGTGCTGATTATCGCGACGGGTGCGCAGGCCAAATGGCTGGGGCTCGACAGCGAAGAGCTGATGAAGGGCAAGGGCGTCAGCGCCTGCGCAACCTGCGACGGCTTCTTCTATCGCGGCAAGAAGGTCGCGGTGATCGGCGGCGGCAATACCGCGGTCGAGGAAGCGCTGTACCTGACCAACCACAGCGATGACGTGACGTTGATCCACCGGCGCGATTCGCTGCGGGCCGAGAAAATCCTGCAGGACCGGTTGTTCGCCAATCCGAAGATCAGCGTGTTGTGGAACAAGGAAGTGCGCAGCTTCGTCGGCGGCGGGACGCCAGAGGGACTGGTCGGGATTGATCTGCTCGACCGCGTGTCGGGCGAGGCTACACGGCTCGACGTCGAGGGCGGTTTCGTTGCGATCGGCCATCATCCGGCGACCGAGTTGTTTCGCGGGCACGTCCGGCTCGACGATGACGGCTATATCGAGGTCGAGAAGGGCACGACGCGGACCAGCGTGCCCGGCGTCTTTGCCTGCGGTGATGTGATGGACAAAATCTACCGCCAAGCGATTACGGCTGCGGGCACCGGGTGCATGGCGGCGCTCGATGCCGAACGCTTCCTCGCCGAAGCGGCGTTTGAGGAGCTGGCAGCCGCTGCCGAATAACTAGCGCAACGCGGCGCGAATGGCCTCAAAGAGCGCGGTCTTGTCGTCAGTCCGGGCAAAGCTGTGGGACGCTGTATCGATCGTGACGACGGGGCCAGCGTAGCGTCGTCGCCGCGCCGCCGCGCGAAACGCGATAGCGGTTGCGTCACGCTCGGCGAGGATGATCGTCGCGTCTTGTGTCGCTAGCGCCGTGAAGACCGACTGCTCGAGCGTGTTGCTGTCTTTAGACGGAGATTCAAAAATCTTGCCCAAGCCACTTGCGAGTTTGGAAAAATCGACGCCCCCACGCGCGAGGCGCAGCCAGGCTCGGGGATCGCGCAGCCGCTCGGCGTAGCGCGCGCGGATCGCGGCGGCGGGGGGCAAGTCGTCGGTCGCTTCGATCACCCACGGATTGGCGAGGATCAGCGCGTCGATGTTGGCATCGCGCCCGAACAGCGCCAGCGCACTCGCAGCATCGCAATTGCCGAAGCCGACCAGTCGGGTGATCTGAGGGCATTGCGCGCGGAAGGTAGCTGCTGCCGCCTTGATGTCGTCGGCCGAAGTCTCGAACCCGCCGTTCTCGCCCGTCGAGTCGCCGATGCCGCGCCGGTCGAAGCGAAAGACGGGCACCCCGTCAACTGCAAGGCGGCTCGCCAGTGCCGCCATGCCGCGATGCGCGCCGCAGCGGATTTCGTTGCCGCCCGACACGATCAGCAATCCCGTCGTGCCAGCCGCCGCGTCGAGCGATCCGACGAGTGTCTCGCCCGCACAAGGAAAGGTGATCAGCCGTCGCATTGGCGCACCCAATCGGCGAGATCATGCGCGAGCCGAAGCGCGAGCGCGGCGTCATGACCTGGCTCGGCGCGCCGCCATAGCGGTGGCCCCGGCAGCTTGAGATCGGCGACGGCGGGATCGCTGTCGAGCCTCACCGTGCGCAGCGGCACCTCGCGAGCCTCAAGCGCCGTCTGCGCCTCAAGCGCGGCGTACAGCGGCCACCCGAGTTCGTTGCCGACCAGATTGGCAGGCGGGCTGTCGAGGCCGAACGCCGCCCAATCCTTGCGCCCGCTCACCGCCTCGGCGCGGCGCAGGTCGTTCAGCACCGCGCGGCCGGGGATCGGTGCCAGCCGCCAGACGCTTTTAACGCCCGTGGCGCTGTCCAGCACTGCCGCGCCGCGCATCACTGCCAGATGCGGCGGACGGACAGCAGCGTGGCCTGCTATGACCGCCCCCAGCGCCTGTTGCCAAGCTTCGACTGTGGCGCGCTCGGTTGGCACCTCGCTTTCGCCCTGGCCGGGCAGGTCGGGCAGCACGCTGGCGACGCCCAAATCGGCAAGCGCGCGCGCGATCGCCATGCCAAAGGTGCGCGTGCGATTATATTCGTCGAACAGCGGCAGCAGCATGATCACGACCGGGCCGGCATCGGAACCGAAGCGATGCATCGCCTCGCGTCCGCCGCTCCAGTCGTAATGGTCGATCAACGGCGCTGCTTGGCAGCGGCGAAGGCAGTGAGCGCGCCGAAAGTCCCGAGCACGTCGCCGTCGACCTCGTCCTCCTCAATCAGGATGCCGAGCCGGTCTTCGAGTTCGGTGAGTACCGTCATGACCGCCATCGAATCAAATTCGGGGAGCGCACCGAACAGGCCGGTGTCGGGATCAAAGGCGGCCGCGCGCGCCGCGCTGATGCCCAGCACGTCGCTCAGCACGCTGCGCAGCACCGTTTCCACTTCGACAACTGTGACCAAAACCTGTCCTCGCACCCTGATGACGGGTGCGTGACCTAATACCTCGTTGCCCCGCTGCCAAGCCGCCGTGCGTGCGCCGGGCGGCGCGGCTTGTGCCAAGCCCCTTTCTTTGAGGGGCAAGGCGGCTATCAAGGCGTCATGGTTTTGCTTGATCCCGTGCCGCGCCCGATCGATACGCTGACGGAGTGCGGTGCGCCTGATGCGATTGCGCTGGAGGACCGCGACGGCACGCTCGATTACACCGGGCTGGAAGCTGTGGTAGGTGCATCGGCATCATGGCTCGCGGCGGCGGGCTTGCCGGCAGGAAGCCGGGTCGCGAGCTGGCTCCCCAAGACGCGCACGGCCTGCATCCTGCCGCTCGCGGTGCCGCGCGCCGGGCTGGTGCATGTCCCGATCAATCCGCTGCTCAAGCGGGCGCAGGTGGCGCATATCCTTGGCGACAGCGGGGCGTCGCTCCTGATCACGCAGGCGGCGCGCGCCGCGACGCTGGAGCCTGGGGATTTGCCGCCCGATTGTCGCATGGTGACGGAAGACGATGTCCGCGCGCATGACGTCATGCCGCCATCGCAAGCCGATCCCGATACACTTGCGGCGATCCTTTACACTTCGGGATCGACGGGGCGGCCCAAGGGGGTGATGCTCAGCCACGCCAATCTCTGGCTCGGCGCGATCAGCGTGGCGCATTATCTCGCGCTGACGCCAGAGGATCGGACGCTGTGCGTGCTGCCGCTGAGCTTCGACTATGGGCAAAACCAGCTTTTTTCGACCTGGGCAGCGGGCGGCCGGGTCGTGCCGCTCGACTATCTGACCGCGCGTGACGTCATCAAGGCGGTCGCGCGACATGACGTCACGACATTGGCGGGGGTGCCGCCGCTCTGGGTGCAGTTGCTCGAAGCGGCTTGGCCCGATGACGTCGCCGCGCGGCTGAAGCGGCTGACCAATTCGGGGGGCGCACTGACGCCAAGCTTGATCAAGGGCTTGCGCCAGCGCTTTGCGGCGGCTGATCTTTATCCGATGTACGGCCTGACCGAAGCGTTTCGCTCGACCTATCTGCCGCCGACATTGGTCGATGCGCATCCCGAATCGATGGGGCGCGCGATTCCCTTCGCCGAAGTCATGGCGGTGCGCGCTGACGGGTCGAAGGCGGCGCCGGGTGAGCCGGGCGAGCTCGTGCATGCCGGACCACTGGTGGCGCAGGGCTATTGGCGTGACCCGGTGCGCAGCGCCGATCGCTTTCGGCCCGCGCCGAGCTGGGGCGCGTCGGGCGGCATGGCGGTGTGGTCGGGCGATACGGTGGTCGCCGACGCCGACGGGCTGTTCCGCTTCGTCGGGCGCGATGACGAGATGATCAAAAGCGCGGGCAATCGCATCAGCCCGACCGAGATCGAAGAAGCCGTGCTGCGCGGCGGCGAAGCAGCCGAGGCGGTCGCGATCGGTGTTCCCGATGCGCGGCTGGGGCAATCGATCATCGTCGTCGCGCGGGCGAACGGCGATGCGGCGGCAGCCGAAGCTGCGATCCGCGCGCGGCTGCGCACCGAATTGCCAAGCTTCATGCAGCCAGGCCGCTATGAGTGGCGTGATGGCTTGCCGCATAACGCCAATGGCAAGCTCGACCGCGCGGCGATCCGGCAGGAGATGGCGGCATGAAACCGATGGGGCCAATCCCGTCCGAATTCGCCGTACAAAGCGATAACCTGATTATTGCTGGAAAGACAGCGGCAGAATGGATTGAAATTGCTGGCGATACCCCGCTGTTCGTTTACGATACCGACATCGTCGCCAATCGCGTCAAGCGGCTGCGGGCGGCGCTGCCGATAGCGGTGGCGATCCATTATGCGGTCAAGGCCAACCCTGCGTTGATTGCGGCTGTGGCGCCGCTGGTCGACGGGCTCGATATTGCTTCGGCGGGTGAACTCGCGATGGTGCAGGCGGCTGCACCCGACACCCCGGTCAGCTTTGCCGGCCCCGGCAAGCGCGACGACGAACTGAGCGCGGCGATCAAGGCTGGCGTCACGATCAATCTCGAATCCGCGGGCGAGGCCGCCCGTGCGCTGGCGATCGGCGAGCGGCTTTGCATCCGGCCTCACCTTGCCGTGCGGGTAAACCCCGATCTCGAACTGCGCGGGTCGGGCATGAAAATGGGCGGGCGCGCTTCGCCGTTCGGGGTCGAGGTCGAAGCCGTTCCCGATGTCGTCCGCTCGATTATCGACGGCGGCGCGGAGTGGCGCGGGTTCCACATCTTCGCCGGTTCGCAGGCGCTCGAAACACAAGCGCTGATCGACGCTCAGGCCGCGACGCTCGCACTCGCCGCTCGGCTGGCCGAGGCGATCGGTCACGTGCCCCCACTCGTGAACATCGGCGGCGGCTTTGGCGTCCCCTATTTCCCCGGCGACCGCCCGGTCGATGTCGAAGCAATCGGTGCCGCAATCGCCGATGCCATGACGTCATTGCCGCCCAGCCTGACCGGCGCGCGCTTCGCGATCGAGCTTGGCCGCTGGCTCGTTGCCGAGTCCGGGGTCTATCTGACGCGGATCGTCGACCGCAAAACCAGCCGTGGCGAAACGTTCCTGATCGTCGACGGCGGCCTCCACCACCAACTCGCGGCGAGCGGCAATTTCGGCACCGTGGTGCGCCGAAACTATCCGATCGCGCTGGTGCATCGAATGGGTGAAGCGCCCACCGGGACGGTCACCGTCGTCGGTTGTCTGTGCACGCCGCTCGACCGTCTGGGCGACCAGATTGCGCTGCCGGAGGCGGCGATTGGCGACGTTATCGCGATCTTCATGGCCGGCGCCTATGGACGTTCCGCCAGCCCGACGGCGTTCCTCGGCCACCCCGCGCCGCGCGAGATCGTGGCCGGTTCTTCAGACAATCCTAACGCTATCTTCACCTCTTGATCGCATAGCCGAGCCTGTAGCTGCACGCCCGATCGGATGACGTCACCGGTCGCGCGCGCAGACAGGAGGTTTTGCAGTGATGCACATGCGTTTGCTTGCCAGATACGGTGCTGGTCCGGCGCTTTCCCTGATGCTGCTTTCGAGCTGCGTCGGCGGTGGCGGGCGCCCGGAATTGCCGCCGGCATCCTATGTCGCGACACAGGAAGCGCCGGGTGAGGAATATATCATCGGGCCGCTCGACCAGCTCAACATCTTCGTGTGGCGCAATCCTGAACTGTCGGCCAAGGTGCAGGTGCGCCCCGATGGCCGCATCACCACCCCACTGATCAACGACATGCCCGCCGTCGGCAAGACGCCGGCAATGCTCGCCGATGATCTGAAGATCGCACTCGGCGAATACATCAAGGACCCGATCGTCTCGGTGATCGTCGAGAATTTTTCGGGCACGTTCAGCCAGCAGGTCCGCATTGTCGGCGCGACCGGCAAGCCGGCGTCGATCCCGTATCGCGCCAACATGACCCTGCTCGACGCGATGATCGCGGTGGGCGGCCTGAGTGAATTCGCCGCGGGCAACCGCGCCAAGCTGATCCGCTATGACCGGACGACCGGCAAGCAGAAGGAATATGCACTGCGGCTGTCGAGCCTGCTCAAGAACGGCGATTCGCGCGCCAATGTGAAGCTGCAACCCGGGGACGTGATCATCATCCCGGAAAGCATGTTCTGAGCGAGGCCTGATGAGATGAATGGCCTTTACGACGAGATTCGCATCGTCCTCCACGGCATCTGGCTGCGGCGCTGGCTGGCGCTCGCGGTTGCGTGGTTCGTCTGCGTGCTCGGCTGGTTCGCGGTCGCGCAAATTCCCGCGACCTATACTGCCAAGGCGCGCGTCTCGATCCAGGTCCAGTCGCTGCTACCCGGCAAGATCGGCATTTCGCCCGACGAGCAGGCGAAGGACCTCGACCGGGTGCGCCAGACGCTGACCTCGACGATCAACCTCGCCAAGGTCGTGCGGGGTACTGACATGGCCAACAGCATCGCCACCGATCGCGACGTCGCCGACCGCGTGGCGACGCTGCAATCCGCGATCAAGGTCGTCGCGCAGCAGGACAATCTCATCGAAATTTCGGCGACTGCGCCCGGCCCGAAGCTGGCCAAGCAGATCGTCCAGAAGCTGATCGACATTTTCGTCGAGGAGAATCTGACCGGCGACCGCGACGAGACCAGCTCGACGCTTCAGTTCCTCGACGGTCAACTGGCGCAGCGCCAGAAGCAATTGCAGGATTCGGAAGCCAAGCGCGCCGATTTCCAGAATCGCTATATGGGCTCGCTGCCGGGCACGGGGTCGCTCAACGACCGCATCGGCGCCGCGCGCAGCCAGATGGCGCAGGTCGAGACCGATCTCGCTTCGGCGCAGGGGAGCCTTGCCGCGCTCAACAGCCAGATGGCGGGGCAACCGGCGAGCACGCCGGGCACCGGCGGCGGTGCTGCCGGACCAGCACGGGCACGGGTCAATGCGATCCTTGGCCAGATTGCCGAAGCGCGCGGGCGCGGTTGGACCGATTCGCATCCTGATGTCGTCGCCCTCAAGAGCCAGCTCGCCGCTGCCCAGGCCGCCGCGCGCAACGAACCGCTCAGCGCGGGCGGGGCAGGGACGCCCAATCCGATCTATGCGTCGCTGCGGTCGCTTCAGGCCGACAAGCAGGCGCAGGTCGCGGCGCTCAGCGCGCGCAAGGCGCAGATCCAGAACGACCTCAACCAGCTTCAGGCGCGGCTGACCGACAATCCGGCGGTCGCCGCCGAACAGGCGCAGCTCGAGCGCGACTATCAAGTGCTCAAGGATCAATATGACAAGCTGCTCGCCGACCGCGAGGAAATCAAACTGCGCGGGCAGGTCCAGAACCAGACCAATTCGGTGAAGTTCAGCGTCATCGATCCGCCAGCCGCACCGCGTGCGCCCTCTGCGCCAAATCGCCCGCTGCTGCTCAGCGGCGTGCTGATCGCCGGCATTGGTGCTGGCATTGGCGCGGCGTTCGCGCTGGGTCAGCTCAAGACGACTTTCGCCACCGCGACACGACTTGAGCGTGCCACCGGGCTGCCGGTGATCGGCGCGATCGGCGAGCTGGTGACCACGGCCGAGCGCACGTTGCGGCGCCAGCGGCTGATGTATTTCGCAGGTGGTACGGCGGCGCTGGTAGTCGCCTTTGTCGCGCTGATCGGCGTCGAGTTTATTCAGCGGGGATTGACGGCATGATTGATCCCACCCCGCTGCGGCGCCCGTCGCTGCTCGAACGCGCCGCGACTGTCTATGATTTTGACGCGGCGTTCCGGGCGCGCGGCGCTGATGCGCGACCGATTCCCGCCGATGCGGTGACGGAGCCGTTCCCGCCGACGACCGCGCCTGACGTTGTTGCTCCGGTCGCTGAGGTGGTGCCCAAGCTCTGCGCGCGGCCTGATTTGCAGAACGTTGTCACGATCGACCCCGCGCGCTTCGCCGATCAGGGGCTGTTGACCCCCGGTGCCCCGGTCAACGCGCTTGCCGAGGAATTCCGGCTGATCAAACGGCAGTTGCTGCTGACTGCGCGGACCGTCGCCGCGTCACACGGCCCGCGTGCCCGCGCGATCCTGGTCGGGTCGGCCAACGCGCATGAGGGTAAGACCTACTGCGCGATCAACCTCGCGCTGAGCCTTGCCGCCGAGCGCGAAATCGAAGTCGTGCTCGTCGATGCCGATGTCGCCAAGCCCGATGTGCTGGTGCGGCTCGGGCTCGAGGACCGGCCTGGCCTGCTCGACGTGCTCGCCGATCCCAGCGCACAGATCGAGGACTATATTGTGCGCACCAACGTGCCGCAGCTGAGCCTGCTGCCAGCGGGCACACGGTCGAATCAGGATACCGAGCTGCTCGCGAGCGCACGCACGCCCGAATTGCTCGACGCGCTGCTCGCCGCCGATCCGCGCCGCATCATCGTCTTCGATTCGCCACCCGCACTGGCTGCGTCGCCCGCCGCGACGCTCGCGCTGCATGTCGGCCAGATCATGCTCGTCGTCCGCGCCGACCGCACCAGCGAGAGCGACCTGCGCGAAGCCGTCGCGCTGCTCGACGGGTGCGAACAGATTCAACTGGTGCTCAACGCCGTTGCTCATGCGCCGAACGGGCGCCGCTTCGGCAGCTATTACGGGATGGAGGACGCATGATGCGCAAGCTCATGATCGGGGCCGCAGTCGGGGCGGCAATTCTCGCCGCGCCTGCGTCGGCGCGCGAAAAGCAGATCACGCCGTACATCGAGGCAGCACAAATTGTGACGGCCGATCTGACCAACGACGACGTGCTCACCTACACCACGATTGCGGCGGGCATCGACGCGACGGTGCAGAGTCGGCGCGTGCAGGTGCAGGCGAGCTACCGCTACGAACACCGCTTTGCCTATGACAATCGGCTCGCCGATACCGACATCCATAGCGGCCTCGTCCGCGCTGCCGTGCGCGTTGCCAACCCGCTGACGATCGAGGCTGGCGGGCTGGCCACGCGCACCCGCTCCGACATCCGCGGTGCGGCGCCGGGCATCCTGCAAGGCAATGTCGCCAACATCAGCCAGCTTTACGCGGTTTATGCGGGGCCAACATTCGGCTCGCATATCGGTGATCTGGGCATCAGCGGCGGCTATCGCTTTGGCTATACCAAGGTGCAGGCCCCGAGCATCGTCAGCCCGGTCAATGGCCAGCGGCTCGACGTGTTCGATGATTCGCGCAGCCAGCAGGCGCAGGCGAGCCTCAATCTGAAGTCGGGCAGCGTGCTGCCGGTCGGGATCACGCTCAGCGGGGCGTGGTCGCGCGACGACGCGAGCCAGCTCGACCAGGTCTATGAGGGCAAATATGGCCGCCTCGACGTGCTTTATCCCGTCAGTCCGACGCTCGCGCTGACCGCCGGGGTCGGTTACGAGAATATCCAGATCAGCCACCGCGATGCGCTGTTCGACGCGGCCGGCCAGCCCGTCGTCAATAATCGCGGACGCTTTCAGATCGATCCCAATGGCCAGCGCCGGATCGATTACGACTTCGACGGCCTTTACTATGATGCCGGTGTCGTGTGGCGGCCCAATCAGCGCACCCAGCTCGAAGTCCATGCGGGCGAGCGCTATGGCAGCTTCAGTGCCGTCGGTAGCTTGACTTATCAGGCGTCGAAGACGGTCGCGGTGCGCGTGTCAGGCTATGACGGCATCCAGACCTTTGGTCGTCAGCTCCAGAACAATCTCAACGAGATCCCGACGAGCTTCAATCCGGGCAGCAACACGCTCGGCCAAGGCTTTAACGGCTGCGTGTTCGGCGCGCAGGGCGGGGCGGCGGGCAATTGCCTGAACAGCGCGCTGCAATCGGTGTCGACATCGGCGTTCCGCTCGCGCGGTGTCGATGCGGTGATCGCGGTCACCCGCGGGCGTACCAATTTCGGGGTTGGTGCGGGCTATGCGAACCGCGATTATCTGGCGTCCAACGGCGGGCCGGGCTTCACGATCAACGGTTTCGAAGACGAAAGCTACTACGTTCAGGCCTATATCAACCATCAGCTCGATAGGCGCACGTCGATCGACGCCAATGTCTTTGCCAATTATTACAAGAGTGGCATCGGCACGCAGATTGGCGTGTATAATGTCGGCGCGATCGGATCGATCAATCGGCGTTTCGGGCGGTTCAATGCCTTTGGCTCGATTGGCATCTATAACTTCGGGCAGGATCGGGCGCCGTCAATCACCTCACTTCAGGCGCTGGTCGGTGGCCGCTATTCTTTCTGACGATCCGGCGTCAACCGGACAGGACGGTAACGATGTACGATGAGCATTATGGATTGAGCGGTCGGCCGTTCCAGCTGACCCCCGATCCCAAATTCTGGTTCGAATCGGCCACGCACAAGAAGGCGATGGCCTATCTTGGCTATGGGCTGAGCCAGGGCGAAGGTTTCATCGTCGTGACCGGTGACATTGGCGCGGGCAAGACGACGCTCGTCGGCCATCTGATGGCGACGATCGACCGCGAGCGGCTGCACGCGATCAAGATCGTGTCGACGCAGATCGAAGCTGACGACCTGCTCCGCATGGTCGCTACTGGGCTCGACATTGATCCGACCGCGATGGTCAAGGCGCAGCTGCTGAGCGCGATCGAGCGCGGGCTGCATGCGGTGGCGCGCAGCGGTCGGCGCACGCTGCTGATCGTCGACGAAGCGCAGGCGCTGCACACGAGCGCGCTCGAAGAGTTGCGGATGCTGTCGAACTTTCAGGCGGGCGGGCACGCGCTGCTCCAGATTTTCCTGCTCGGCCAGCCCGAGTTCCGCGAGCGGCTGCAAGGGTCGGAGCGGCTCGAACAGCTTCGCCAGCGGGTGATTGCAACGCATCATCTCGACCCGATGGGGCCGGGCGAAGTCGCGGCCTATATCCACCACCGGTTGAACATCGTCGGGTGGCAGGGGCGTCCGGGCTTTACCGACGACGCCTTTGCCGCGCTTTATGCCGGATCGGACGGCGTGCCGCGTCGGTTGAACCAGCTTGCGGGGCGCGTGATGCTCTTTGGCGCGATCGAGCAGCTCGATCTGATCGATGGGGCCACGGTCGCCACCGTGATCGCCGACATGAACGGCGATGCGGCGATCAAGGCGTCAGAACCTGCGGTGTTGGCGGAGATGATTTCCACGCCGGTAGCTGAGACTGAAGTCCTTCATGTGCCCGAGGTTCCGGAATCTCCAGCGCCTCTGCCCATCGTCGGCCTCGCCGCGAGCGAATCCACCTTCGTCACCGAAGTTGCCGCGGTCGAGATGCCTGTCGCGGTGCCGACGATCGCAGAGAGCGACTTCGCGCGGCTAGCCGACCAAGTCGCGAACCTCGATGAAATGGTCGCGCTACAGGGCCACCGCATCAGCGCAGTTGCCGAGGACGGGCGCGATGACCGAGCGACTCATGCCGCAACCGATGCCCGGATCGCGGCCCTTGAAGCGCGGATCGAGGAGCAGGAAGCCGCGCTGCGGCGCATCCTGACCTTGCTGATCGACTGGATCGAAAGCGACAGCCACCGTCCTGATCTCGCTGCCTATCGCGGCCTGGCTGGCTAAGGGGACAGACCATGCGCAACGGGCTGTCGGTCGATGTCGAGGACTGGTTTCAGGTCGGCGCCTTTGAAAAGGTGATCGACAAGCGCGACTGGGAATCGCTGACGCCGCGCGTCGAGCGCAATACCGATGCCGTGTTGGCGCTCTTTGCCGAAAGCGGCGTCCGGGCGACCTTTTTCACCCTTGGTTGGGTTGCTGAACGTTATCCCGCGCTCATCCGTCGCATCGTCGACGGCGGGCATGAAATTGCAAGCCACGGCTGGGACCACGACCGCGTCTTCACGATGACCCCCGAGCAGTTCCGCGCCGATTTGGCGCGCGCGCGGGCGACGATTGAGGATGCCGCCGGGACCGCCGTCACCGGCTATCGCGCGCCGAGCTTTTCGATCGACCAGCGCACGCCGTGGGCGCATGCGATCCTGGCCGAGGCGGGCTATCGCTATTCGTCGAGCGTCGCGCCGCTGGTGCACGACCATTATGGCTGGCGCGACGCCCCGCGCTTCGCTTTTCGCCCGCTCGATGACAGCGACCTGATCGAACTGCCAGTGACCGTTGCCGAAGTTGGCAACAAGCGACTGGCGACAGGTGGTGGCTTTTTCCGGCTTTTTCCGGGGGCATTTTCGAGCTGGGCAGTGCGTCAGGTCAATGCCGCCGCGCGCCCCGCAGTGTTCTACTTTCATCCGTGGGAAATCGACCCCGGCCAGCCGCGCGTCGCCAATGCGCCGCTCAAATCGAAGCTGCGCCATTACAGCCGACTGGGCGCGATGGCCGGCAAGCTGCGCACGCTGATCAAGCGGCATGACTGGGGCCGTGTCGATCAGGTTGTCGCGGTCGAAGCGGCGCGCGCGTGACCTTACCGCTGCTCGCGATGCCGCTCGGCCTGCGCACGGCCGATCTCGGCGATGCCCGCGAGCGCGCGCGGATCGACGATTTCGTGCGTGCGCATCCCGAAGCGACACCCTTCCATCTGACGGCATGGCAGCGCGCCGTCGCGCTTGGCTGCGGCCAGCGCGCGCACTGCCTGATCGCTGAACGGGGGAGCGGCCTGATCGCGGGGATCCTCCCGCTCACCGAGATTCGCTCGATCCTGTTTGGGCGTGCGTTGGTATCATCGGGCTTCGGCGTGGGCGGCGGCATCTTGGCTGAACTCCCCGAGGCCGTCACGGCACTGGCTGACGCTGGCTGGGCACTCGCCGGTCGGCTCGGCTGCCCGACGATGGAAGTGCGCGGTGGGCCGCTGCCCGGCGCCGACTGGCAAGTCGACGACACGAGCTATCTTAACTTCGCGCGCCCGCTGGCGGCCGATGACGAGGCCGAGCTTGCCGCGATCCCGCGCAAGCACCGCGCCGAGGTGCGCAAGGGCCTTGCCGCCGATCTTGAGGTCGTCTTCGCGCGCGACGCGGTCGCACGACGGCAGCATTTCGCGGTTTACGCCGAGTCTGTGCGCAACCTCGGCACCCCCGTTTTTCCCCCGCGATTGTTTCGCGAAGTTATCGCCCACTTTGGTGAAGATTCTGATATAACGATTGTGCTGCAGCAGGGGGTGCCAGTGGCCAGCGTGTTGACGCTCTATTTCGGGGGGACCGCCTTTCCCTATTGGGGCGGCGGGACATTTGCCGCGCGCAGCCTGCGCGCGAATGAGCGGCTGTATTTCGCGCTGATGAGCCATGCCCGCGCGCGCGGCTGCACGCGGTTCGATTTTGGCCGGTCGAAGGTCGGCACAGGACCTGCTGCCTATAAGCATCACTGGGGTTTTGAGGGCTTGCCGCTGCGCTATTTCAAACGCAGCGCCGACGGTCAGACGGTGCGTGACGTCAATCCGCTCAACCCGCGTTATCAGGCCAAGATCGAGCGCTGGAAGAAGCTGCCGCTCTGGGTTGCAAACCGCGCAGGGCCGCTGATCGCACGCGGCCTCGGCTGACATGGGCGACATCCTGTTCCTGGCCCACCGCATGCCTTTTCCGCCCGATCGTGGCGACAAGATCCGTGGCTTTCACATGCTCAAGCACCTCGCGCGGGGCAGTCGCGTCCATATCGTCGCCTTTGCCGATGATTCGAACGATTTGAAGCGCAAGAGCGGGCTGGTGCCCTTTACCGCCAGCCGGTCGATCATTTTCCGGTCGAAGCCGCAGTGGCTCGCCGCGTTGCAAGCCTTGTTGTGGCGGCGCCCGGTGTCGCTGACCGCGTTCGAAAGCCGCGCCTTTGCCGAAGCCGTGCAAAGCGTGATGTCGCGCCAAGCGATCGATACCGTCTTCGTGTTTTCGAGCCAGATGGCACAATATCTGCCGCCTGCGGGTCGATTTCGGGTGATCATGGACTTTTGCGACATGGATTCGGCGAAGTTCGCCGCTTATGCCCAAAGCGCGCGGGGTCCGATGCGCTGGATGATGCAGCGCGAAGCCAATCTGCTGCTCCAGCATGATCGTGGCATCGCCGCGCGCGCCGCCGCCAGCCTTTTCGTCAGCGAAGCCGAAGCCGACCTGTTCCGCAACCGCGCCCGCGCCGAGCGCGTCCATGTCGTCGAAAATGGCATCGATACCGCGTTTTTCGATCCCGGTGCGCAGTTCAAGCGGATCGAATCGATTGCGGGATCGCTGATCGTTTTTACCGGCCAGATGGATTATCGCCCCAATATCGAAGCGGTGCGCTGGTTTGCTGAAACAGTGTTTCCGCACATCCGCGTCAAACACCCGGCCGCGCGCTTCGCCATCGTCGGGCGCAACCCCAGCGATGCCGTTCGCGCGCTGACCAAGATCCCGGGCGTCATCGTGACGGGCGAAGTGCCCGATGTGCGCGGTTGGCTCGCCGCCGCGCAGGTCGTGGTGGCGCCGCTACAACTCGCGCGCGGGGTGCAGAACAAGGTGCTCGAGGCGATGGCGATGGCGCGGCCGCTGGTGGCGTCGGCAGCAGCGGCCGAGGGGATTGACCACGGCGACACGATCCGCGTCGGCACGACCGTGGGTGAGATTGCCGACCACATCACCGCGCTGATCGAGGATCCGGCAGCGGCGCATGCGCTGGGGCTGGCCGCCCGCGCGCAAGTGCTCAAGCGCTATGGCTGGTCGGCCCGGCTGTCGGCGCTCGATCCCGTTCTGGGGCGTTCGTTTGGATCGGCCCGAAGCGTATCGACGGCGACATGACGATTGCCATCGCTGCGCAGGAATTTGCGCCCACGCCGCTGGCATGGCGTCGGCAGGGCGGCATCCTGCCGGGTGTGACCGTCCTGCTGCTCGTCCTGTTCGGGCATGACGCCGCTGATCTCGCGCGGATATGGTGGACCAGCACGACCTTTGGACATTGCCTGTTCATTGGCCCGGTGGTGGGTTGGCTGGTGTGGCAACGTCGGCATGAGCTCGCCGCGCTGACGCCGGTCGGCTGGGCTCCGGGGCTGGCGCTCGTTGCGCTCGGCGGGCTGAGTTGGCTGGTCGGCGATGCTGCCGGGGTCGCGCTGGCGCGGCATCTGGGGCTAGTAACTATGGTCCAGGGCGCGGTGGTGACGTTGCTCGGGCCACAGGTGGCGCGCGGACTGCTGTTTCCGTTGCTCTACGCCTATTTTCTGGTGCCGTTCGGTGAAGGGCTCGAAGCGCCGCTCCAGCAAGTGACGGTTGCGATGACAATCCCGCTGCTGCATCTGGCGGGCGTCCCCGCGCAGGTCGACGGGGTGCTGATCACCATCCCCAACGGCTATTTCGAGGTTGCCGAAGCCTGCTCGGGCGCGAAATTCGTGATCGCGATGTTCGCTTACGGCGTGCTGGTGGCGAACGTCTGCTACGTAACCTGGGCACGGCGCGCGGCGTTTCTGGCGATGGCACTGGTGGTGCCGGTGATCGCCAATGGCCTGCGGGCGTTCGGCACGATCTATGCCGCGCATCTGACCTCGGTCGAGGCGGCGACGGGGTTCGACCATATCGTTTATGGCTGGGTGTTTTTCGGGGTGGTGATGGCGGCGGTGCTGGCGATTGGCTGGCGCTGGTTCGATCGCGATCCCGATGCGGCCTGGATCGACGTCACGCGCTTGCCGATGCCGCGTCAGACGATCGACGCGTGGCTTGCGGCGGCGTTGGTCCTGACCACCGCCGCTGCCTTCCCCGCTTGGAGCAGCGTCTCGGCGGCACGCGCGGATGCGCTGCCATCGCGTATCGCCTTGCCGGAAGTGCCAGGCTGGCATCAGGTGCCGACAAGCACGCGCGCGGCATGGTCGCCCAACTATCCCGGCGCGGATCATTTCCTGATCGGGCGCTATGCCGACGCGCAAGGCCATCAAGTCGATCTCGCAATCGCGGTCTATGCCAGCCAGCGCGAGGGGCACGAAGTGGTTGCCTTTGGTGTCGGGCCGTTGCGTGAGGATGATCGCTGGGTGCGCGTCAGCGGCCTGCCGCCGGTCGCGGACGGCGCGGCGATGCGGATCACCGCGCCGGGGCCGGTCGAGCGGATCGTGGTGAGCTGGTACCGGATCGGTGAGACGCGGACGGCAAGTCCGGTCGCGGTGAAGCTTGCGACGCTGCGTGCGCGGCTGCTCGGCGGGCGTCAGGCTGCGGTTGCCGTGCATGTGTCGGCGGAGGAGCCGCGTGGAGAGGCCGCAATTGCGCGTTTCCTCGCCGCGCTCGGCCCGGTCGACCGCATCGCCGATCATAGCGCGGGCATTCGCTGATGTGCGGCATTGCGGGGCTGTTCTACCCCGGCACCCCCAAGCCGATCGACCCTGCGCGCATCGTCGCGATGACCGATGCGCAGGCGCATCGCGGGCCAGACGGGGCAGGGGTGTGGACCGCACCTGGCATCGGCCTTGGCCACCGGCGCCTCGCGATCATCGATCTCGGCGGCGGCGCGCAGCCGATGCACAGCGCCGATGGGACGATCTCGGTCAGCTATAACGGTGAGATTTATAACTTTGCCGAGGTTCGCGCCGAACTTGAAGCCAAGGGCGCGCATTTCCGCACCGATAGCGATACCGAAGTTTTGCTCTACGGCTGGGCCACGTGGGGGCCGGCGATGCTCGACCGGCTCAACGGCATGTTCGCGCTCGCGCTCTATGATGATCGCCGCAAAGCGCTGTTTCTGGCGCGCGACCGGATGGGGGTGAAGCCGCTCCATTATGTGGTGCTGTCGGACGGCGCGGTGGCATTCGCTTCGGAACTCAAGGGGCTGCTCGCGCACCCGCTCGTCCGCCGCACGCCTGATATCCGCGCGGTCGAGGATTTTATGGCGTTCGGCTATGTGCCCGACGACGCCTGCCTCGTCGCTGGCGTACAAAAGCTTGCGGCCGGGCACTTCCTGCTGATCGAACGCGGCAAGCCGGTACCTGCGCCGCAGCAATGGTGGGACCTCGACTTCAGCAACCGCACGCGGGCCTCGGCGAGCGCGATCGAGGAAGAACTGGTCGATCGGATGCGCGCCGCCGTGCGCCTGCGGATGATCGCCGATGTGCCGCTTGGTGCGTTCCTGTCGGGCGGGGTCGATAGTTCAGCAGTCGTTGCCCTGATGGCGGAGGGCTCGCGGCGGGCGGTGAAGACCTGCACGATCGGGTTCGACGCCGCTGATCATGACGAACGCGCCTATGCCAACCAGATCGCGACGCGCTTTTCGACCGAACATCGCGAGCGGATCGTCGCGGCGGATGATTTCGCGTTGATCGACACGTTGGTCGCCGCCTTCGACGAGCCCTTTGCCGATGCCTCGGCGCTCGCGACCTACCGGGTGTGCGAACTCGCGCGTGAAACCGTGACCGTGGCGCTATCGGGCGACGGCGCCGACGAAGCCTTTGCTGGCTATCGCCGCTATCGTTTTCAGGCGGCCGAAGAGCGGCTGCGCGGCCTGATCCCCGCGAGCCTGCGCACGCGGCTGTTCGGCGCGCTTGGCCGCTATTATCCCAAGGCCGATTGGGCGCCGCAGCGGTTTCGCGCCAAGACCACTTTTCTCGGCCTCGCCGATGATGGCGCGACGGCTTATGCGCGCGCAGTGG
Organism: Sphingomonas sp.; assembly: GCF_019749955.1. Taxonomy (GTDB): domain Bacteria; phylum Pseudomonadota; class Alphaproteobacteria; order Sphingomonadales; family Sphingomonadaceae; genus Sphingomonas. Next base: position 37,775 of record NZ_JAIEPC010000011.1, on the reverse strand, counting down.
GTGTCACGCCGCCGGTGCTGCGCAATCTGCTGTTCACTGATGCCGCGCGCGCGGCGCTGGGCGGGCACCGTGCCGAGGATCGCTATCTCACGACGATGCAGAATGCCCCGGGCCGCGAGCCGCTCGATGCTGCGCAATATGCCGATTTCAAGCATTGGCTGCCCGGCGATATCCTTACCAAGGTCGATCGCACCAGCATGGCGGTCAGCCTCGAAGCGCGCGAGCCGTTGCTCGATTACAAGCTGATCGAATTTGCCGCGACGCTCCCCGTGTCGCTGCGCATCCGGCGCGGGCAGGGCAAATGGGTGATGAAGCACGCGCTCGAACGCTATCTGCCCGAGGACATCCTCTACCGCCCCAAAATGGGGTTCGTGACGCCGATCAGCGCCTGGTTTCGCGGGCCGTTGGCCGACGAAGCTGCCGCGCTCGCACGGTCCCCGATTCTCGGCGGCACCGGTTGGTTCGCTATGCCCGCGATCGAGCGGCTGGCCGCCGATCACCGCGCCGGACGCGCCGATCATGGCCGCACGCTGTGGCAACTCGTCATGCTCGAACGATCGATGGCGCGGCTGTTTTGTTAGCCGTGCATGTGCCAGCCGAAATAGGCCATTGCCGCGTGCAGGGTCAGCGCGAACAGGCATAGGCTGGCCAGCACGAACACGGAAAAGCGCACGAGCACGCGGTTGAAGGTGTTCTGGACGATGCTGTGGACGATCCGCAGCGCGACATAGGCCCAGGCGATCTGCGCATTGAATCCGTCGCCGGTGCCAATCAACGCATGGACGAAACAGATCGCATAGAAAATCGTCGGCTGTTCGAGCAGGTGGTTGTAATTGTCCGCCACCCATGACGCTTTGAGTTCGCCACCCGCGACGAGATCGGCGCGGAGTGCTGGCCCGGTCGTGCCGACGATCTTAGTGCCGTCGATCCCGGCGCGCGACATTGCCGGGAGCCGCGTCGCATACATCCAGATCCAGACGACAAGCGTCCAGGCGATGAGCGCGATGACGGGCGCGATGATCGGACTGTTGGTCGGCACAATGCGATTGCCCTAGCTTGTTCCTTAAGTAGCGCGCTGGTAGCAGCCGACTGGTCCCGCGACAACCACGACCGCTTGCACGATCGCGGGCAGAACATTACGCCTCCGTCGTCATCGTTGACCACACGCCGGAACATGGAGGCCGATCATCAGCGTCCCGGACAACCCTGTCGAGAGCATATTGGCAGCGGCAGCGGCCGAGGAAACGGCGGGTCGTCTTGGATCGGCGCTTCAGGTGCTGGAAGGTGCGCTGGGAAGGTCGCCCGGGCAACCCAAATTGCTGAACGCGATCGGTCTCAACCGGCTCGCAGCGCGCGATCCGTCGGCAGCGGCAGCGACATTTCGTCAAGCCGTCGCGCTCGACCCTGCGGCGGCGCCGCTGTGGCTCAATTTGGCGACCGCACAACGCTTGCTAGGCGACGCCGAGGGCCAGCTAGAGAGTTTAGAGCGATCACTTGTCATCGATCCCTATCTGCTTCCGGCACTCGTTCAGAAGGCCCAATTGCTCGAGCAGTCAGGTGATCGTCGAGCGCTTGCGACCTATGGTGCCGTGCTCAACATCGTCGGTGACAATACCCAAATACCCCCCGGCTTGGCGGACGTGCTGCGGCACGCACGCCGGTATATCGCCGCCGATCAAGCCAGACTCGCGCAAAGCTTGTCGATTTCGCTCCGCGATCTGCGTGGCCAGGTCGCCGATGCGGCGGCAAGCCGCTTTGACCATTGCGTCGATGTGGTGCTGGGCAGGCGACGGGTTTTCTATCCCCAGCCTACCGGACTTCTGTATCCAGGATTGCCGGTGGCCGAATTTTTCGCGCGTGACATGGTGCCTTGGCTCGATCGCCTCGAAGCCGCTACAGCGATGATAATCGACGAATTTCGTGCGCTGATTGATCAAGGCGCTGCCGACTTCGTCCCCTATGTCGACATCGCGCCCGGGATTCCGACCAACCAGTGGGAAGATCTTAACAGATCGCCCGAATGGAGCGCGTTCTTCCTGTGGAAAGATGGCGAGCGACAAGCCGGTGCTTGCGCGCGCTGTCCGGCGACTGCCGCAGTGCTTGATGCGCTGCCGATGCTTGATCTGCCGGGCCGCGGGCCAGCGGCGTTCTTCTCGATTCTGAGAGCTGGCGCCCACATCCCGCCGCATACGGGCGTTAGCAATGTACGCGCAGTAGTCCACCTTCCGCTGATCGTGCCGCCAGATTGCGGCTTCCGGGTCGGCGCCTCGACGGTGCAATGGCGACCCGGGAAGGCCTTCGCCTTCGACGATACCATCGACCATGAGGCGTGGAACCGGAGCGACCGAGATCGCGCCATCCTGATCCTGGATATCTGGAACCCGTATCTGAGCGATACCGAGCGCGCGTTGATCGCGGCCTTGACGGCCGCGCTTGATGCCCATGCCATGCGCGCGGTCTGAGCACTTCAGCGCAGCTTGGCGATCGTCAGCCCGTCGGCCTTGGCGCGATCACGCACCGATTCCTCGCTGCGCTTGAGCGCCTTGGCGATGGCTTTCAGCGCCATCTCCTTCTTGGCGAATTGGTGCAGTTTCTGCACCTCGTCGGTGGTCCAAGGCTGGCGATGGCGCTCGAAGCGTTCGTTGTCCTTCGCCATCAGGCGAAGAGCTTGCCCCAGGCGCGCTTGGTGCGGGTTTTCCAATGGCCACGGTGATAGGCGTCGCTGGCGAGCAGCGGCATCACCGAACCGGCCTCGGCGAAGACCATCTGCTCGATGCCGGTGTTGACCTTGCCCCAGCTCGCCGCTTCCTGCAGCGTCGACGACGAACACGCGCCGTCGCGGACATCGGCGACGGTGATTTGCACCGCATATTTGTGGACCTCGACGTCTTCGTGGCCAAGAATTTCGGCGCAGACGACGGTGTCCTGAATGAAGTTCTTGGGCACGCCGCCGCCGATCATCAGCAGGCCGGTGGTGCCCGCCTTGATCTTGATGTCGGTCAGCTCGCGGAAATCGGCGATGGCGTCGAGCACCATGTACGGCTTGCCGTCCTTGGCGCGGTCGACCTGATGCTTGACGAGGCCAAAGCCCGCCGAGCTGTCGACGAATGCCGGGCAGAAGATCGGCACGTCATGCTCGTACGCGAGCTTGACGAGGCTGTTGTCCTTCTTGCCATGCTCGACGAGGTATTTGCCCATCTCACGGATGAACGCCCGGCTCGAATAAGGGCGCGGCTCGAGCGAATTCGCGATCTCAAGGATCGTGTGGTCGCAATCCTGCAACTGCTCTTCGTCGATATAAGTGTCGTAGATGCGATCAATGTAGAGCGAGCGCAGCGTATCGTCGTCGGGCACTTCCAATGCCTGATAATGTTTGTGGCCGAGCCCTTCGAAGAAATCCATGTCGACGATCGTCGCGCCCGTGGCGATCACGCAATCGACCATGTTCGAGCGCACCAGCTCGGCATAAAGGTCCATGCACCCGCCCGCCGAGGTCGACCCGGCGATCACCAGGCAGATCGTGCAATCGGGATCGGCGAGCATCTGGTTGTAGATACCGGTCGCGCGCGCGAGATCGCGGCTGGTGAAGCTCATCTTGCCCATCGACTCGATGATCGGGCGCGCATCAAAGCTGGTGATGTCGATATGCTCGACCTTGGTCGAAAGCAGCTCGGCCTTGCGGTTCGAAAGGGCAGTGTCGGTCATTTTGGTCTCCATATCCCCCTCCTGCGTGGGAGAGGGGTTAGGGGTGGAATGTCATTTGCCAGCGGCGAGGCATCAAAATGGCAATGCCCACCCCCGGCCCCTCCCGCGAGCGGGAGGGGTGAGAGTGTTGCATTGCTACGCTTGTGTTACAGCGTGACGACGTTGCCGCTCGCGACCCGGCGGGCCGGTGCCGCATAGAGCGACACCATAGGCTCATCGTCGACGATCACCGTCTCGCCATTGGTGAAGCCGTTGAAACCGGTCCGCATCGCAGCGCCGTACGCGCCGAGCATCCCGATCTCGATGTAATCACCCGCGCGCGTGTCGGCCGGCAGCGGGAACGGCCCAGCCATGTGATCCATATCGTCACAGGTTGGCCCGTAGAAGCTGAAGTCCATGTCGCGTGCGTTCGAATCGGGCTCCCGGAGCAACCGCACCGGAAATTGCCAGCCGAGATGTGCGGCATCGAACAACGCGCCGTAAGCACCGTCGTTGATGTAGAGCTCATCGCCACGGCGACGCTCCACCCGCACGATCAGCGAGCTGTACTCGGCGCACAACGCCCGACCCGGCTCTGCCCAAAGCTCGGCCGAATAGGAAATCGGCAGGCTTTCGAACGCGCGGTGGATCGTCGCAAAGTAGCGCTCGAGCGGCGGCGGCTCCATGCCGGGGTAGGACGAAGGGAAGCCCCCGCCGACATCGACGACGTCGACGGTGACACCAGCCTCGACGATCGCCGCGCGGACGCGCTCGATTGCGTTGGCATAGGCCTCAGGCGTCATTGCCTGCGAACCGACATGGAAGCAGATACCGAGCGCATCGGCTGCCTGACGGGCAGCGAACAGCAATTCCTTGGTCTCACCTGGTGCAGCCCCGAACTTCGACGCAAGGCTCAGCTTCGAATGCTCCGACGACACGCGCAGCCGGACGCAGAGCGTAAGATCAGTCGCGTCATCGGTCGCGTCCATGATCTTCGTCAGCTCTTCGAGGCTGTCGAGCGAGAACACCCGCACGCCGTGCGTGTGATACGCCTCGGCAATCGCTTCGGGCGCCTTGACCGGGTGCATGAAGCACAGGGTCGCATCCGGCAGCGTTTCCGCAACCAGCCGGACCTCGCCGATCGAGGCGACGTCGTAATGGGTGATGCCGCTCTCCCACAGGACCTTCAGCAGATCCGGCGAGGGATTCGCCTTCACCGCATACATCGAGCGGCCCGGAAACTTCTCAACGAAGAATCGGGCGGCACGCGCAGCGGCGTGGGGACGAACGAGCGTTACCGGCTGAACCGGACGCCGAGCGAGAGCAATTCCGATGGCGGAATCGAACGGGGTGTCAGCTAACCCCAGCGCGCTATGATGCTTGTGCAACTCAAGGGACCTCCAAATGCCGTTAGGCAAACGTTGAAAAAAGCTGCCTTGCGGTTGGAAGTCCCATGGGGCAGCGGAAGGCGCATGTAGGGTTGAAGCATTAAAGTGTAAATAAGTTTTTGGAGGGTCGGCGAAGTTTATATGACAATTTTGCGACAACCGACCCGCGCGGGGGTGCGCGATGCCGCTGCCAAGGTCGCCAAGGCAGTGCCTTTCTCACCCATGTTCACGCATCCGATCAACGGGATAGAGGTCGCTTTCAAGGCCGAATGCCTGCACCCGATCGGGGCCTTCAAACTGCGTGGGGCGTGGCATAGGCTCACCGCAATTGCGCCAGAAATGCGCGCGCGCGGGGTGGTGGCCTTCTCGTCGGGCAATCATGCGCAAGGCATCGCCTGGGCCGCGAAAAAGCTGGGGATGCCCGCGCTCATCGTGATGCCGAGCGACGCGCCGGCGGCCAAGCGCGAAGGCACGCTCGCGCTGGGCGCCGAAATCGTGAGCTACGACCGCGCGACCGAATCGCGCGAGAAGATCGCGGCGTCGTTGGCGGCAGCGCGCGGCGCGGTGCTGGTGCCGAGCTTCGACGATCCGTGGATCATCGAAGGGCAGGGGAGCTGCGCGATCGAGGCGAGCGCGCAGATGGAAGCGCTCGGCCTTGGCAGGCCGCAGGCGGTCGTGGTGCCCTGTGGTGGGGGCGGCCTGGCGGCCGGCATCGCCCTGGCGCTGCCCGGCGCCACGATCACGGTGGCCGAGCCCGAAGGGTGGGACGACATGGCGCGATCGCTCGCGGCCGGGCGAATCGAGCCGGTCGGCCCCAATCCGCCGCGCACGGCGTGCGATTCGCTGCAAACCCCCGAAGTTTCGCCGCTGACATTCGAAGTGCTGTCGCAGCGTGGGGTGCGCGGCGTCGCTGTGAGCGAGGAAGCAATTCGCACCGCGCAACGTTGGGCGGCCAGCACCTTGCGACTGGTGGTCGAGCCCGGCGGGGCGGTGGCGCTCGCCGCGCTGCTGACGGGTCAGGTCGCGGCAGCCGACGGGATGCTCGTTATCCTGTCGGGCGGCAATGTCGATCTTGCCGCCTATGCCGCCGCGCTGGCGGGCACGTGATGCCGGGCCCGATCGAGGGGACGGCGGCGGCGTTGCTGGGGATCGCGATGCTCGGCGCCTTTGCCTGCGCGCTGGGCGGCGGCTGGATGATCGCCAAGGGCGGCGACCGGAAGAAGGGCGCGCTGCTGCTGGTGATGGCGGCGGTGCTGGTGGGGAATGTGCTGGTGTGGTCGGTGTGAAGATTAGGAAGCTGCAGCCCCGGTTGTGGACAATCCGTGTTCAGTCGGCCCATGGCAATCGGCATGCATCTATGCGACCTTTAAGGCATGCCGCTGCTCGAGCTCGCCGTCTCTCACATCATCGGGAAGCCTGGTCATTTCACGATGCAAGGGCGCCCGATTGATTTCACCTATATGTCAGTGCCCGGCGGATGTCGCAGAGGATTACCAAAATTAAGGCGAGTGTGCGCTCCGACTCGGTACAGGCGAAAATATAGCCTGCAAGTCGCATTCGGTGATCTTAATTTTGATGGGTTAGAAGACGTTGTGGTCCGTTATATGTCTTCACCAGACTGTGGATCGCGTGGATGCTCAACCGAAGTATATTACGCTAACACCGACGGAAGCTTTCGATTGGTTTTAAACAATCTAATCTCCGATGGTCGGGTCGTACGATGCCGCACTCGAGGCCGGTCGGGGGTGGCGTTCCCTGATGTCAGGCCAGGATATGTCTGCTTCGGCTTATCGTGACCGCTGACGCCAGCGCGCGTAGTATGACCGACCGTTTCTCCAACAAATGCCGTTCGTCGATCTACACAGGGCATGGGCAGAGCCCATGCCGTCGGTCGGCGCGAAGTGCGCCGCCGGCCGAGTGAGGCGCAAAGGTGCGAGATTTAGCTTCGCTAAATCTGCGCGCGCCTCACTTGATCGGCGAATTCGGATCGAGCCGCATGTCGAGGTAGTTATCCACGCTGCGCATCAGTTCGGGCATTTCTTCCTGGAAGAAATGGTTCGCACGCGGGATGACGTCGTGGTGGATCGTGATGTGACGCTGCGTGCGCAGCTTGTCGACGAGCTTCTGGACCGCGCTCGGCGTCACGACTTCGTCGCCATCGCCCTGGATGATGATGCCAGACGACGGGCAAGGCGCGAGGAAGGTGAAGTCGTACATGTTCGCCGGCGGCGCGATCGAGATGAAGCCGCGAATCTCCGGACGGCGCATCAACAGCTGCATGCCGATCCACGCACCAAAGCTGACGCCCGCAATCCAGGTGGTCGAGGCTTCGGGGTGAATGCTCTGCACCCAATCGAGCGCGCTCGCCGCGTCCGATAGCTCGCCGACTCCATTGTCGAACGTGCCCTGGCTCTTGCCGACGCCGCGAAAATTGAAGCGCAGCGTGGCGAAACCGCGCCGCTGGAAGGTGCGATACAACTCCTGCACGATCCGGTTGTTCATCGTGCCGCCCGAGCTGGGGTGCGGATGCAGGATCATCGCGACCGGTGCGCGCGGGCGCGGCGGCGGCGCAAAACGGCCTTCGAGACGGCCATCGGGGCCGGGAAAAATGACTTCGGGCATGGTACCTGCCTGGGAAAGAGCGGGAGCGCGCGCGGCGCAAGATGGCGCGCTATATAGGCAAGCCGCGCCTTGGCGCAATCATTCTGCCACGGTACGGGAATTTCATGAAGCCGCGCATCTATCTCGACCACGCCGCGACCACGCCGATGCGCCCCGAAGCGATCGCGGCGGTGGCGGAGGGCATGGCGCGCTGGGCGAACCCGAGTTCGCCGCATGCCGAGGGGCGCGCGGCACTGGCGGCGCTGGAGGAAGCGCGGGCGCGGATAAAGGCAGCGCTGGGGTGGACGGGAGAGCTGATCTTCACCAGCGGGGCGAGCGAAGCTTTGTGGATTGCGCTCAATCGGGCGAAGGTCGAGCGGCGGATCGTGAGCGCGGTGGAGCATGATGCGGTTTTTCGGGCGGCGCCGGGGGCGGAGGTGTTGCCGGTCAAAGAGGGACTGGTCGACGGTCATGCGCTGGCGCAGATGCTGAAGCGTGGCGGCCGCACAATTGTCGCCGTCCAGCAGGTCAATTCCGAAACAGGTACTATTCAGTCCATCAATCAATTTGCCTCTCAGGTGCGCGGGGAAGGCGGCTTGTTGCTGAGCGATTGCGCTCAGTCGGCGGGCAAGTTCACGTTGCCCGACGCCGACTTGATCGTCGTATCCGCGCACAAGCTGGGCGGTCCGCCGGGAGTCGGCGCGCTGCTGGTCCGCGACCTTTCGACAGTGGAACCCACTGGCGGACACGAATTCGGCTATCGTCAGGGAACCGAGAATTTACCGGGCGCGCTCGGCTTTGCGGCGGCTATCGAACCGATCGACCAGAGCGGCCCCTATGGTTTCGACGATGCGACAAGCGACGCAATTTACACCCTACCCGACGCGGTGCTGGATAGTGGTGGCGCGCTGATCAACGGCGGCGCGAATACAAGTGTGTTCATCGCTGCGTACGCGATGCCGCATCTTTCCGCCGCCGCGCAGTTGATCCGGTTCGATGCAATGGGCTTTGCCGTATCGGCGGGCAGTGCCTGCTCCTCGGGCACGCTCAAGCGCAGCCGCGCGCTTGAAGCGTTCGGCGTGGACGAAGACACCGCCTCGCGCACGATCCGCGTCAGCTTCGGCTGGAACACGACACCTGCCGAAATCGACGCCTTCCGCGAGGCTTGGCTCGAAGTCGCGCAAGACGCGGCGCGGCGGGCGGCATGATCTATCTCGATTATCAGGCGACGACACCGCTCGCGCCCGAGGCGCTCGAGGCGATGCTGCCCTGGCTGCGCGACAGCCACGCCAATCCGCATTCGTCGCATGCGTCGGGCAGAGCGGCCAAGGCAGCGGTCGAAGTCGCGCGTGATCAGGTCGCCGCGCTGTTACCGCCCAGCGGGCGCGTGGTATTCACCTCCGGTGCGACTGAGGCGCTCAACTGGGCGATCAAGGGCACTGCGGGTGAAGTCGTCACGATCGCGACGGAACATGCTGCTGTGCTCGATACCGTCGAGGCGATAGCGCGGACGGGGCGAGGCGGTACCTTGCTGTCAGTAGGCGCCAGCGGGGTGGTCGACTTGACCGCCGCCGATGCCGTGATCCGGCCGGGTGTCGGGCTCGTCGCCGCCATGCTCGTTAACAACGAAATCGGGGTCATCCAGCCCGTTGCGGATGTCGCCAGGCGTGCGCACAATGCAGGCGCGCTGTTCCTGTGCGACGCCGTACAAGGCTTTGGCCGTGTCCCCATCCCCGAACAATGCGATCTGATCGCGATTTCGGCGCACAAGATTCATGGGCCGAAGGGCATCGGCGCGCTTTGGATTAGGAACGGCGTCGAACTCGTCCCGCTGCTGCATGGCGGCAATCAGGAGGGCGGACGATCGGGGACGCTGTCGCCCGCGCTCTGCGCCGGTTTTGGCCGTGCGGCCGCCCTGATGGCGGAACGACAAGCGGTCGACGCGCCGCATGTGGAGCAGCTCTGGGCCGTTGCCGTGGAACGCTTGGGGGCCGGCTGGACGATCAACGGCTCAACCACCCACCGCTACCACGGCAATCTCAACATCCGCCGCGAGGGGCTCGACGTCGCGCGCCTGATGTCCGATCTGCGCGATATCGCCTTTTCTGCGGGCTCCGCCTGTGCCAGCGGCTCGGGGCGATCAAGCCATGTTCTGCGTGCCTTGGGCTTGACCGACGCGCAGGCGCGGTCGAGCATCCGCATCGGCTTTGGCCGCTATACCACCGAGGAGGAATTGTTGACCGCGATTGACCGGATCAAGGCTGCGGCCGAAGCGCAAAGGGCATTCGCATGATCTGTGTGCGCTTCATCGGCACCGACGGAACGGTGCGCGAGGTCGCCGCGCAACCCGGCGACCGTTTGCTGGACGTGGCGCAGGCCGATGGGCAGCCACTCGAAGGCACGTGCGAGGGCCAGATGGCGTGCTCGACCTGCCACGTTATCGTCGAAGCGAATGACTTCGCTCGCCTCAAGCCCGCGCGCGAGGAAGAAGAGGATATGCTCGACCTCGCGGTCGGCGCCACACGCAACAGTCGGCTCGCGTGTCAGATCTGGCTGGACGAAACGCTCGACGGACTGACAGTGCGCATCCCGGCCGAGACGAGAAATATGCAGGGCCGCTGAGCGTTTGCGCCTTGAGGACGGCTACCGCACGCACGTAACTTGATCGTAACGCCCAACTCCCCCATATGGCGCGCGGGAGTCGGGCGGACGTAGCCGTCGCCAACCTGGTCAGGTCCGGAAGGAAGCAGCCACAACGATTTTCGCCACGGGTCGTCCCGGCTCCCACCGCGCAGCGCGCGAGACGCGGCGCATCGCCGCGCACACGCGCAAGCGCGGTCGGCGGTGCAAAGCACCGTCCGACGACGCGGCTTTGCCGCGGCGCCCTTCCACCGCCCACCAACACCCCCTTCGACATCCGCCGCATCCGTGCCTAGATAGGCGGCAATGTCCGACTCCTTCGATCTGCCCTCCTTCGATCTCGGCGAGCCGCCGCAACCCGCCAAGCCGGAGGCGTACCGCGTCCTCGCGCGCAAATACCGCCCGCAGAATTTCGCGCAGCTGATCGGGCAGGACGCGATGGTCACGACGCTGGGCAATGCGATCAAGCGCGGGCGGCTCGCGCATGCGTTCCTGCTGACCGGCGTGCGCGGCGTCGGCAAGACATCGACCGCGCGCCTAATCGCCAAGGCGCTCAACTGCGTCGGGCCGGACGGGCAGGGCGGCCCGACGATCGATCCGTGCGGGGTGTGCGAGCCTTGCCGCGCCATCGCCGAAGGGCGCCACATCGATGTGATCGAAATCGACGCCGCATCGAACAATGGCGTCGACAATGTCCGTGAAATGACCGAGGCGGTGCGCTATGCGGCGGTGTCGGCGCGGTACAAAATGTACATCATCGACGAAGTCCATATGATGTCGAAGCCCGCGTTCAATGCGCTGCTCAAGACGCTCGAAGAGCCGCCGGCGCACGTCAAATTCCTGCTCGCGACCACCGAAGTCGACAAGGTGCCAGTGACAGTGCTGTCGCGCTGCCAGCGTTTCGACCTGCGGCGCATCGGCGCCGACAAGCTCGCGGCGCATTTCGCGGAGGTGTGCCGGCTCGAAGGCGTCGAGGCCGAGCCCGAAGCGCTGGCACTGATTGCCCGCGCAGCGGAAGGCAGCGCGCGTGACGGGCTGTCGATCCTCGACCAGGCGATTGCGCATGCCGGGATCGAAGGCGGCGGCGTTCGCGCGGACACCGTGCGCGACATGCTTGGCCTGTCTGATCGCGGCGCGACGCGCGCGCTGTTCGGGCTGTTGCTGGCGGGCGACGGGCGCGGCGCGCTAGGGGCGCTGCGGCGGCAATATGATTTGGGTGTTGATCCGCTCGCGGTGCTGCGCGCGCTGCTGGAGGCGACGCACGGTGTGACGCTGGCCAAGCTCGGCACGCCGACTGACGCGGCGCAATCGGCAGAAGAGCGCGCGGCGATCGCGGATTGGGCGGAGACGCTTTCCTTCGCGGCGCTCCACCGGCTGTGGCAATTGCTGCTGAAGGGGCATGACGAAGTCGCGCGCGCGGCGCTGCCGATCGAGGCGACCGAAATGGCGCTGTTGCGGGTGATCTATGCCGCGAGCCTGCCCGACCCGGGCCAGCTGGTTCGGCAGCTTTCTAGCGGCGACCACACCGCGAATGCTGCGCCACCCGCGCCCACACCAGCATCGGCCGCGCCCGCCGCGACGCAAGCTGCTCCAGCAACACTCGACAGCTTTGATGCGGTGCTCGCGCTGATCGACCGCGCGCAACGCGTTGGGCTGGCCGAAAAGCTGCGGTTCACGGCGCGGCTCGTGCGCTTCGAACCGGGCAACATTGTGCTGAGCTCAGCAAAGCCCGTGCCTTCCGAACTCGTCCGCGATCTGGGCGATGCCTTGCGCGAGCTGACCGGCACGGTGTGGCGCGTTGCGCTGGAAGACGTGCCGGGTGCGCCGACGGTGCGCGAAGCCGAAGCGGCGGCGCGCGCGAACGAGCTCGACGGGGTCAAGCGCACGCCCGTTGTCGCGGCGGCGCTCCAGGCATTCCCCGACGCCGAAATCACCGGGTGGGACCTCAACAAACGGAGTGAAGCATGAAGGGCATCGAAGATATGCTGGCGATGGCGCAAAACGTCCAGTCCGAGCTGGCCAAGGCGCAAGCCAATCTCGATACGATCGAGGTCGAAGGGGTTGCTGGCGGTGGGCTGGTCAAGGTGCGCGCCTCGGCCAAGGGGCGGATCATTGCGGTCGACATCGATCCCTCGCTGCTCGCGCCCGACGAAAAGCAGATTGTCGAGGACTTGATTGCGGCAGCGATCAACGACGCGCGCGCGAAAGCGGATGCGGCATCGAGTGCTGAAATGTCGAAAATGACGAGCGGCCTGCCGCTGCCCCCGGGCTTCAAGCTGCCGTTCTGAGCGCAGCGCGGTCGGCGGGCATCGCCCGACCGTCGCCGTGGCTTGCCGCAGCGGGTTTCCTAGCGCAGGCAGGCGTCGAGCCCGTCGTTCCGCACCACGCTGGCGCGGCGCGTGATCGCGTTGCCGTGGCGCCGCGTGAAGCCGTGCGGCGCGACAGCCGCGCGCTTTTTCGGCAGCGGGAGTACCGCGGCAATGCGCCCGGCTTCGCTGGGGCTGAGATGCGACGCATCATGGCCGAAATAGCGCTCAGCGGCAGCGTCGACGCCATAGGTGCCGATGCCCGTTTCGGCGATGTTGAGATAAACTTCCATGATCCGGCGCTTGCCCCACAAAATCTCGATCAGGAACGTGAACCAGGCTTCGAAGCCCTTGCGCACAAAGCCGCCGCCCTGGATCAGAAAGGCGTTTTTCGCGGTCTGCTGGCTGATCGTCGACCCACCGCGCACGCGCCCGTCGCGCTGCGTGCGGGCATAGGCCTTGACGATCGCTTCATAGTCGAAGCCGCTATGCTGGCAAAAGCGGGCATCCTCGCCCGCAATCACCGCGCGCGCCATATTGGGGTCGATTTGCGACAAAGGCCGCCAGCGCTTGTCGATGCTGTGCCCGCCAAGCGCATCACCGATCATCGTGAAGGTGATCGGCGGGGCGACAAAGCGGTAGAGCCCGACCCAGAGGACCGAAATCACCACAAAGCCGAGGAGTAAGCGAAGGCTCCAGCGAAGGATGCGACCGATCATGTTGGATCGGCTCGCACAAAGCGGGGGCGAAGTGCAAGCCCCTGCCGTTATGCTTCGTTCAGGCCGCGAGCAACCGGCCGTCACCGGCCAGTCGCATCATGGCCTTTTGCAGCTTTTCGAACGCGCGCACTTCGATCTGGCGGACGCGTTCGCGGCTGACGCCGTAAACTTGGCTCAATTCCTCGAGCGTCTTCGGATCATCGGTCAGGCGGCGCTCGGTCAGGATGTGCTTCTCGCGCTCGTTGAGGCTTTCCATCGCCGACACGAGCATCGTGTGCCGGACATCGGCTTCTTGCGCTTCGGCCACCACCGCGTCCTGCAGCGGTGAGTCGTCTGCGAGCCAATCCTGCCACTGGCCTTCGCCATCCTCGCGCATTGGCACGTTGAGGCTGGTGTCGCCACCGAGCGCCATGCGCCGGTTCATGCTGGTGACTTCGGCCTCGGTCACGCCAAGGTCCTTGGCGATCTTCGCGAGATCCTCGGGCCGCAGATCGCCATCGTCGAACGCGTCGAGCTTGGCCTTCATCCGGCGCAGGTTGAAGAACAGCTTCTTCTGTGCCGCCGTCGTGCCCATCTTCACCAGCGACCAGCTGCGCAGGATGAATTCCTGGATCGACGCGCGGATCCACCACATTGCATAGGTGGCGAGCCGGAAGCCGCGATCGGCCTCGAACTTCTTCACGCCCTGCATCAGGCCGATATTGCCTTCCGAAATCAGCTCGCTGACCGGCAGCCCATAGCCGCGATAGCCCATCGCGATCTTGGCGACCAAGCGCAGGTGCGAGGTGACGAGCTGCGCCGCCGCTTCGGTATCGCCATGCTCCTCGAAGCGCTTGGCAAGCATATATTCCTGCTCGGCCGACAGGATCGGGAATTTCTTGATCTCCGAAAGATAGCGGTTGAGGCTCGCCTCTCCGCCAAGTGCCGGAATCGTTGCCGGGACGTTGCTGCCGCCTGCCATGATCAGAATCCCTTTCGTCTCGGACGAGGCTGTGGGCACGACAGATGGCCGTGCTGGATACTCGTCGGCTTAGTCACTGAGTGTATCTAAAAGTTCCTGCATATCCGCAGGCATTTCGCTTTCGAACGACAAAGCGATACTTGTTACGGGATGAATGAACCCCAAACGGGCGGCGTGCAAGGCTTGCCGCCTGAAATTGAGCGTTTCCAGTAGCGCACGATGGGCACGAATCGGCTTTGAATAGACGCCGTCGCCGAGCAGCCCGTGGCCAATCGACGCCATGTGGACGCGCACCTGATGCGTGCGACCGGTTTCGAGTCGACACTCGACCAGTGCGGCGTCGCGTAGCGCCCGGAGCTGACGATAATGGGTAACAGCGCGTTTGCCGCCCGGGACAAGCGCCATCTTCTTGCGATTGGCGGGCGAACGGCCAACCGGCGCGTCGACCTTGCCTTCCGGTGGATTGGGACGACCAACGACGATCGCCTTGTAACGCCGGTCGATCGAGTGCGCGGCGAACTGGCGCGCGAGGCCTTCGTGCGCGACATCGGATTTCGCCGCGACCAGCAGCCCCGACGTATCCTTGTCGATGCGGTGGACGATCCCGGGACGCGCGACACCGCCGATGCCCGATAGCTGCCCGGCGCAGTGGTGGAGCAGCGCATTGACCAGCGTGCCGTCGAAATGCCCCGCCGCCGGATGCACGACGAGTCCTGCGGGTTTGTCGATGACGATCAGATGCGCGTCTTCATAGGCGATGCTGAGCGCGATCGCTTGTGCTTCATTGCCGAGCGGGGTGGGTGCGGGCAGCGCTACGCTAAATGCCTGACCGTCTAGCGCCTTGCGCGCGGGGTCGACCGACGGCTTACCCTGCGCATCGGCGACCTGGCCGCTGGCGATCAGCGCCTTGACGCGCTCGCGTGAGAGCTGCGGTACCATCTCCGCCAGTGCACGATCGAGCCGCAGGCCTGCTGCACCGCCGCCGATCTGCACTTGAATGATTTCGCCCCCACGGTCCATTGTTTCGCCGATATGGAAACGGTTCCCGAGATATCAAGCGCGCTGGTCGCCGGACTGATGCGCTTGGTCACCGTCGGTGCGGACGAGCAATGCGGCCTGTTGCGCGGGCGCGGGCACAGGGTGCTGCGCGCTGATCCCGCCCGCAATGTCGCCGCCGCACCCGCGACGACCTTCGAAATTGACCCTGCCGCACTAATCGCCGCGCACCGCGCCGCGCGCAGGCGCGGGGGGCTCGAACTGCTCGGCTATTATCACACCCACCCAAGTGGCGACGCCATGCCGTCAGAAACCGACGCCGCCTGCGCGGCACCAGACGGCAAATTATGGCTGATCGCGGCGCAGCGCGAAGCTTTGTTGTTTCGGGCTGTGCCTTCGGGGGCGATCCACGGGCGGTTCGATCAGCTCCAATTTGACTTGGTGGTTGGCAAGCAGGCACCCGAACGGGTAGGCGGCGTCAGACGTCGGTAAAGAAATGACGATGGAGATGATGATTGACGATTAGTCCGGTCGATTTTGCCAGCCTGTTGTGCTCGCGCCTGTGCCACGATTTGCTGAGCCCGGTTGGCGCGCTCAACAACGGGCTCGAGCTGCTCGCCGATGAGACCGACCCCGAAATGCGCGCGCGCTGCCTCGAAT
The DNA here is from genome assembly GCF_019749955.1 of Sphingomonas sp. Taxonomy (GTDB): domain Bacteria; phylum Pseudomonadota; class Alphaproteobacteria; order Sphingomonadales; family Sphingomonadaceae; genus Sphingomonas. The sequence continues at coordinate 21,820 of NZ_JAIEPC010000011.1, read as the reverse complement.
TGTTGAGCGAGAGCGCGAAGGCATCGGCCAACAAGCTGAAATTCTTCCGGCTCGCCTTCGGCGCGGCGGGCGGCTTTGGCGAGACGGTCGACTCGCGTGAGGCGCGGGCGGCGATTGAGGGTCTGTTCGGCGACAACCACCGCGTCAAGCTCGGCTGGCTGGTCGAAGACGCGGTGCTCCCCAAGCCCGCGATCAAGGTGCTGCTCAATCTCTCGCTGATCGCGGGCGATGCGCTCGTGCGTGGCGGGCAGCTCGATATCGGGGCTGAGACGCGCGGCAATACTGTTGAGATTGTGGTGCGCGGCGACGGGCCACGCATCGTGCTCGACTCCGAACTGCGCCAGGCACTCGAAGGCACGAGCGCCGATGCCGTGATCACACCGCGCGCGGCGGCCGCCTATCTGGTGCACGCATTGGTCGGCGAAAACGGCGGCACGCTGCAGGTCTCGGCGCCCGATGCCGATGTGCTGCTGTTCGGGGTCGCTTTCCGGCTCCGGTAAACTCCTAATTAACCGCTGATCGTCATTAGTGGACCCGCCGCATTGTTGGCCGGGGGCCCATGGACGATTTGCTTCAGGAATTCATCGCCGAAACCCGCGAGACGCTCGAAGCGCTCTCGGGCGAGATTGTGATGTGGGAAGCCGATCCTTCGGATCGCCAGCGCCTCGATGCGATTTTCCGTTTCGTCCACACGGTGAAAGGTAGCTGCGGCTTTCTCGATCTGCCGCGCCTCAGCCGATTGAGCCATGCCGCCGAAGACGTGCTGGCAGCGGTGCGGAGCGGCGACCGGACGCCCGATACTGCGCTGGTGAATGCCGTGCTGGCGGTGGTCGATCGAATCGGTGAGATTATCGAAGCAATCGATGTCGGCACTGCGCTCGACGATACGGGTGAGGATCTGCTGATCGCCGCGCTCGCCGAAGGGGCCGAGCGGTCAGCCGTTACGGCGGTCGAAGGATCGACGACACCCGCCAATCAGGCGTCGCGCGGGACGACTCGATCGGTCCGGCTCAACGTCGATCTGCTCGACCGGATGATGAGCGGCATGTCCGACATGGTGCTCGCCCGCAACGAGCTGGCACGGCGACTGCGCGACGAAGCGATTGATCCTTCGATTGAATCGGCGCTCGAACGGCTGTCGCTCACCGTGGCCGAGATGCGCGACACGGTCACCCGGACGCGCATGCAGAAGATCGATGCGCTGTTTTCCGCGCTGCCGCGCATGGTCCGCGATACCGCTGCCGAGCTGGGCAAGACGGTGTCGCTGACGATCGAAGGCGCCGATGTCGAGCTTGACCGCGAAATGATCGAGATGATGCGCGACCCGCTCGTCCACATCATCCGCAACGCTGTCGACCACGGCATTGAATCCGCCGCCGAGCGCGTTGCTGCTGGCAAGCGCGAGACCGGACGGCTGCTGGTATCGGCACGCCAATCGGGCAATCAGATCATCATCGAGATCGCCGACGATGGCCGCGGCATCGATGTCGAGCGGCTGATCCGCAAGCTCGCGTCGAGCGGCGACCGCAGCGAAGCGCAACTGCGCGCGCTTTCCGATTGCGCCAAGCTCGATCTGATCTTCGAACCGGGCGTCACGACCAAGAACGAAGTCACCGCGATTTCCGGGCGCGGCGTCGGCATGGATGTGGTCCGCGCGAACATCGAACAGATCGGCGGCCGAATCGACCTGAGCAATAGCCCCGGCAAGGGACTGGTGATCGCGATCCATGTCCCGCTGACGCTGTCGATCATCTCGACGATCGTGGTCGGCGCGCATGGCCAGCGCTTTGCCATCTCGCGTCAGTCGATCGAGGAAATCGTGACGGTGCGCGGCGATGCGGTGCGCGTTGACATGCTCGGTGACACGCCGATTGCCAATGTCCGTGATCGTCGACTGCCGTTGGTGTATTTATGTGCCACGCTGGGCATGGCCGAAGTGGCACCGGAGCCGCGACTGCTGGCGATCGTCAGCGTCGCTGGTGGCAGCTATGCGCTGGCGGTCGAGGAAGTGCTCGACACCGAAGAATTGGTCATCAAGCCTGCACCGCCGGCGGTGATGTCAACCGGGCTCTATGCCGGGCAGACGCTTCCCGACAGCGGCCGTCCGATGCTGCTCCTCGATTGCGCGGGCATCGCCACAGCGGCCGGCCTTAGGTTCGGGCGGGCGGCGGTGGTCGATGACACGATCGAGGACGCGGCACTCGCGCCACCCGCCGATACTGCGTTGCTGTTCATCGATCTTGATGGCGTGCGCCGCGTGGCGCGGCTGGCGGTGATCGACCGCGTCGAACCGGCCCGCACGGTCGACATACGCTTCTCGGCGGGCAAGCTGCGGCTGTCGGTCGGTGATGCGATCGTACCGCTGGCAACCTCGCTCGCGCCCGATGCGATGCAATCGATCTTCGACCATGAGGAAGTCAGCGTCCTCCGGATGGCCGACGGGTGTAGTGAAATTGGCTATGTGATCGCCGAGGCGCTCGACATTGTGACGCTCGATCAGGGCATTTTGGCCGCAAGTACACCGGGACTTATCGCCGGCGTGACGTCGATCGACGGCGAGCAGGTCGAGGTGCTCGACATTCACTGGCTTTTCGCTGCCTGTGGCGATGCCGCCACGTCGTCGAAAGAGCCGCCGCTGTGCCTGCTCGCGGGGGCAGAACTTGGTTGGATGAACACCTTCCTGCGCCCGGTCCTCGAAGCCTCGGGCTATCGCGTCGCGACGGCACTGGCGAAGGATGAACGGCCCGCCGTGGTCCTCGCCATGGCCGATGAAGCACCGCCGCAGCTGCCGGAGGCACCGCTCCTCAAGTTGCGGCGCGATGTCGCCGGCGGCAACGACAGCATTTATCGCTACGATCGGGCTGCCGTGCTCGAAGCGCTTGACGCGCGTTGCGCGAAAAGGGTGGGATGATGGCCGATCTGTTCCTGATTGCCCGGATCGCCGGACGCACGGTCGCGATCGATTCGAACCAGGTCGATTCGGTGGTCGACATCGGGGAGATCATCCCCGTGCCGCGGGCCGGACAGGAAGTGCGCGGCCTCGCCGCGTTGCGCAGCCGCGTGGTCACGGTGATCGACACCTGTGCCGCGCTGGGATTGCCGCCATCGGGTCAGCCGACCGCACGGGCAGTGATCACGCTGGTCGATGGGCATCATTACGCGGTTCTGGTCGATTCGCTCGAGGATGTTGCGCCCTTCGCCACCCTGCCATTCGCCGCCGGAGTAGCGCTTGACGGCGGCTGGGCGCGAGTCGCTTGCGGCGTGGTCGAGCGCGATGGTGATGCGGTGCTGGCGATTGACTTGCGCCTGCTCATTCCGGGCACTGTTCTCGCGGAGTAATGGGCAAGATTAACGCAATACTCATGCTTTTGCGGCACGGTTATGCTGGATTTCAACGGGGTTAAATTTCATGAAAACCTGCCTTGTGGTCGACGATTCGAAGGTTATCCGCAAGGTTGCGCGGCATATCCTGGAGACGCTCGATTTTCGCGTGACTGAGGCTGGCGATGGCCAGGAAGCGCTCGACTCCTGTCTTGCGTCGGCCCCCGATGTCATCCTGCTCGACTGGAACATGCCGGTAATGAGCGGGATGGATTTCCTGCGCGCGCTGCGTGACAGCAAGGTGAGCCAGCGCCCCAAGGTGGTATTCTGCACCACTGAAAACGGCATGGCCTATATCCGCGCGGCGATCGAAGCTGGTGCGGACGAATATGTCATGAAGCCGTTCGACCGCGAGACCCTTGCGAGCAAGCTCCAAATCGTCGGTATGGCCTGATCGCGCGCAGCAGGAGCCGCATCATGGCCCCCAAGCCCCAACCCCATAGCGTCGCCCAGTTGCCGCGACCGCCAGCGCGCATCCTGATCGTCGACGATTCGGTGGTCGCGCGCGCTGTCATCGGCAAAATGATCGAGGCCAATCGCGCCTTTGCCGTCGCCGGTGCCGTCTCCGATGCGCAGGCCGCGCTGGCCTTTTTGCAGGCCAATCGCGTCGACATCATTCTGCTCGATATCGAAATGCCGGGCATTGACGGGTTGACGGCGCTGCCTGATCTGTTGCTGGCGGGGCAGGGTGCCCGCGTCATCATCGTCTCCTCATCCTGCGCCGAAGGGGCTGCAGCAACAATCCAGGCGCTGACGCTTGGCGCTGCCGACACTTTGGTAAAGCCCAGCATTGGCAATCTGGTCGGCAAGTTCGGCGATCTGCTCGAAGAAAAGCTGATCCGGTTGATCGATGGCGACGAGCGCTTCGGCGCGCCCGCTGCCAAGCCGGTCGCCCCGTCCAGCGTCGCCAATGATTTCGACGTGGTGGCAATTGGTGCCTCGACGGGCGGGATCCACGCACTCAGCCAGTTGCTGCGGGCTATTCCGGCGAGCTTTCAACTGCCGATCCTGATCACCCAGCATCTGCCGCCAACTTTCATGCCCTATTTCGCCGCCCAGATTGCGGTGCTCGCGGGCCGACCCTGCGACGTGGCGGTCGAGCATATGAAGGTGCAGCCGGGGCGGATCATCGTTGCGCCGGGTGAAGCCCATCTGTGCTGCGCGCGCGTCGCCGATCAGGTGACGATCCGGCTGTCGACTGCCAAGGTCGCTAGCGGCTGCATGCCCTCGGTCGATCCGATGTTCGAAAGCGTCGCGACGACCTATGGCGCGCGCGCGCTCGGCGTGATCCTGAGCGGCATGGGTCGCGATGGCGCGGTCGGTGCCAACCGGTTGGCGCTGTGCGGCGCCGCGCTTGTCGCGCAAGACAAGGCAAGCTCGGTCGTGTGGGGCATGCCCGGTGCCGTAATCAACGCCGGCGTGGTCAACGCAGTACTGCCGCCTTATGAAATCGGGCGGATGATCGCGCTCCAGCGGCGGCCATCATGATCGGCGCCGATCGCCTGCAACCCAAACAGACCGCCGCGATGGCGGTGCTCGCCGGACTGCTCGAAGCGCGCACCGGCCAGCGCATCGCCGCCAACCGGACCTGGCGGATCGAAACCGCGCTCAAGCCGGTGTTGCGCGCGCGAGGTCTGGAAACACTTGATGATTTGGTGGCGGAATTGCTGAAGGACCAAACTGGATCGATCAGCGATGCCGTGATTGATGCGTTGCTCAATCAGGAAACGTCCTTCTTTCGCGATGCCGGTGTGCTTGAAGCGGTGGGCGTCGCCGTTGATGCGATTGGCGCGGCGGCTCCCGGGCGGCGTCCGCGCATCTGGTCGGCAGCGTGCTCGGTGGGGCAGGAGCCCCTGTCGCTGGCGATGCTGTTCGCCGAGCGCACGCTGAATCACGGGGGCCTTGAGCCCGAAATTCTGGCAACCGATGTTTCGGAGGCCGCGATACTGCGTGCCCGCGCCGGGCGTTATTCGCAATTCGAAATCCAGCGCGGCCTGCCCGTGCGGCGCATGATTACCTGGTTCGATGCGGTGGGGGCCGAATGGGTCGCCAAGCCCGACCTCGTACGGCGGGTAACCTATCGGCGGCATAATCTGGTCGGCGAATCGCCGCCGCCTGGCCCATTCGATCTGATCCTGTGCCGCAATATCCTGCTCTATTTGTCGCCAATGGTCCGACAGCAGGTGTTCGAGCAGCTCTTGCGCGCGATCCGGCCGGACGGGCTGCTGGTGCTTGGCGCGGGCGAGACCGTCATCGGCCAGAGCGACCTCTTCGTTCCATCGATGCGCGCCAAGGGGTTTTACGAACCTGCCCCGACCGCCTCAAAGCGCGCCCGCGCTGCGGGCTAATGCCATCCCGCGCGCCGCGTGAAATATTTCGGCCTTTACCCGCGTCCTTAATTTGGGCACCCCAGCATTGGCACTATTGCCTGTCGGAGAAGCGATGGCGATGCAAGCGGGGGCGATCGTAACAATCTGGGCGGCAAAGGCCGGCGCGGTGGCATGACCATCCTCATCCCCGGGCTCGACATCATCGCGGCGCCATCGCCCAATTTCGACGATCGTTTCCAACCGATATCGATGATCGTGCTGCATTATACCGGCATGCAGGACGCGCCATCGGCGATCGCCCGGCTGCGCGACCCAGAGGCCAGGGTGTCGGCGCATTATGTCGTCGCCGAGGACGGCGTGACGCTGCGGCTGGTCGATGAGGACAAGCGCGCATGGCACGCGGGCAAATCGCATTGGCGCGACTGGGACCTCGTCAACGACGTCTCGATCGGCATCGAGATCGTCAACCCGGGCCATGAATTCGGCTATCGGCCTTTTCCCGACGAACAGATTGCGTCGGTGATCGCATTGGTCGCGTCGATCAAGGAGCGCTACACGATCACGCGCGGCAATATCGTCGGCCATTCGGATGTCGCCCCCGCGCGCAAGCGCGATCCGGGCGAGTTGTTCCCCTGGCATTCGCTTGCCCGGCTGCGGCTCGCGCTGCCGCGCCCGACCAAGAATTTGATGGACCCGATGTGGAGCGAAGCCGGCTTTCTGCTCGCGCTTGAACGCTTCGGTTACGATGTCACTGAGCCGATGGCCGCGATCATGGCGTTCCAGCGGCGCTTCCGCCCCGAGCTGATCGATGGCGAAATCGATGCCGAGTGCCGGATGATCCTGCTCGCGCTGCTGTTGCCAAAGCCTCAAGGGGACGACTAAGGCAGGCGGGCCAGAGGATCGGGCGGCCGCGGGTGCGTTTTCGCACGCGAGGAAAGTCCGGGCTCCACGAGACAACGGTGCCGGATAATGCCCGGCGGGGGTGACCCCAGGGAAAGTGCCACAGAGAGCAGACCGCCCCGGCGCAAGCCGCGGGTAAGGGTGAAAGGGTGCGGTAAGAGCGCACCGCGCGGCTGGTAACAGGCGCGGCATGGCAAACCCCACCGGGAGCAAGACCGAATAGGGGTGGCACGAGTGCTTCGGCGCTCAGGGCGCGTTTCGGCCCGTCGCCCGGGTTGGTTGCTTGAGCCGTTCCGCAAGGATCGGCCTAGAGGAATGGTCGCCTATCCCCGCAAGGGGTGGACAGAACCCGGCTTACAGATCCTCTGGCGCCTTTTTTGCTGTTTATTTCCTGTAAATGAACCATAAAACACCAATCAACGCAGGAGAATCGCGAGATGCGAACAGTGTGGGCGGGCGTCGCGCTGGCGACGGGCGGATCAATGGCGATGGCGCAAGTTGTTCCACCGCCGGTTGTCGCCAAAACGGCGATGACCACCCAACAGACGTTCGAGGCGGCGACTGAACTCACGACCAAAGGCGAATGGGCGGAAGCTTTGGCGGCTTGGGAAGCGCTCGAGCGCCGTCCGCGCATGACAGCGCGGGCCGTTGCCATCATTCGCGTTCGAAAGGGCTATGTCCTTAGTCGTCTCGGTCAAGATGACGCGGCGGCCGAGGTCCTTAGGCTTGGCCTAGCGGCCTTGCCCGCCAGTGATGCGACGCTTGCGGATGACCGCTTCCTCGGCGAGCGTGAGCGAGGGCTGATCGCCTATCGCGCGCTGGATTATGCGACCGCCGCTGATGCCCTGACCAAGGCCGGAGAAAGCGCCACCGACAACGGTGATCGTCTGACCGCGCTCACGTCATTGACGACGGTACAAACTTTTCTCGACCCTGCGGCGGCCGAAGTGTCGCTTGCCAAGCTGAAGGCACTCGCCGCGACGATGACGCTGACGCCCAGCGACCAGGGCAATATCCTCGTGACTGAAACCGAGTTGCTTCTGAATCAGGGGCGCTTTCGCGACGCGGCGAAAACGGGACGCGCTGCGGTCAAGGCGTTTGGCGGTTTGTCGACCAGCAAGATCCGGCTTGATGACGCGGTTGCGCGCTCCGACACCGCCATCGCGATGTTGCTCGCGGGCCAAGACGAGGATGCGCGTGAATTCCTTGCCTATAGCGGCGCCGGGCAATCCACGACGGAATTCGCGCGCGGGTTAGAGATGCCGGTGCCTTTTTGTGGCGCTGAAGATGGGTTGAATCCCGACGATGTGGCAGTCGTCGAGTTTAACATCAACGAAGATGGCACGATCTCGTCAAGTCGTCCGATTTATGCGGTTGGGGGCGGCGCCGCCGGTTTGGCGTTTGCACGGGCGGCGCGCGACTGGTCGTTCAACCGCAACATGCTGAAATCGCTCCCGGCCTTCTTCCGTAACAAGGCCCGCGTCGAGCTGAGGTGTTCGACAGCCTTTCCGCGCCCATCGCTTAGGGGGCTTGTCGAAACAGCGCTGGTTCGATGGCTCGACGAGCAGGGAAGCCCGGCGCCGGACAAAGTGGTAGCGGCGATGGCGTGGCGCCGTGATCTGGCCCGACTTGGTCAACTCGAACAAAAGGGTGAGGCTAGGGGCGCACCGCTCATCGCCGTGCTCAAATCGCTCGCCGCCAACCCGATGGCGCCGCGCGAGGATGCCAACCTCTATGCAACGCGCGCCTTGGCATTGCTTGATGATCGGGCGCCACCGCTGGCGCGGTTGAGCCTGGAGCTTCGTGTGCTCGATACCTCGGGCACCGAGCGGCGTCGTGCGGTCGTTTACTGGGCAGGCCTCAAGGCATTGCTGGCCAAACCGCCTTATAAGGACGATCCGCGCGCTAGGGCGGCCATCGGGCTATTGCTTGCTGATGGTTTAGGGCGCGGGCAAATCACCCAAGCGAAGGCGCTGGTCGAACCGGTCGCGAAAGATCCGCAATTGCCGGCAACCGACGCGTTCAAGATTGGCGCGCTGATCCGCCTCGCATCGCTTAATGCGCGGCAGGGCAAGACCGAGGAAGCGCGGCTGGCCTTCGAACAGAGCGGCCTCGATGGCGAACAATGTGCGCTGGCTGACGCGGCGCCCAAGTTGGTGTCGATTGGTGGCGAATTCCCGGAGGAAGCCAAGCGCTGGGGCTTCGAAGGCTGGACTACTAGCGAAGTCGATGTCGGTGCCGATGGTTCGGTCCCACTGGCACGGCCGATCGTCAGCTATCCGCCCTTTGTCTTCACCAAAGCCGGCGTCGCGACAGTCAAGGGCGCACATTATACCAAAAGCTATCGACCGTCAGGGGGCGTCGGGTGTCGGGCGCGACCGGTGTCGATAAAGTTTAGCCTCGGGCGCTAGCCTACGGGTTGCGCTGGGCGTTCCGGGGCCTATGTCGTCGGGTATGGCACGCAATGGACGATCGGTTGATTGGGGATTTCCCCGCTGGCGCGGCTATGGATCGTCGCGCGAGGCCGTCGAGGTGCGGCTGTGCGACCGGCATGGCTGCAAGGAGCCCGGGCGCTGCCCGGCGCCCAAATCGCCCAACAGCCCCGAACGCTGGTATTTTTGCGAGCCACACGCCGCCGAATATAACTCGGGGTGGAATTATTTCGAAGGGTTGAGCGCCGAGGAAGCCGCCGCGCGCGAAGCCGAAGAAACGCGTGCTGCCGATGGCTTTGCCGAGGCCAAGCATTATGGCTGGGCAGGCCCCGGCGACGGCAGCCGGTCACGCGACGAGATGCGTGCGCTCGATGTGCTCGAACTCGAGCCCGACAGCGATTTTGAGGCGGTACGCGCGGCGTGGCGGCGGCTCGCCAAGGCCAATCACCCCGATGTCCGCCCCGGCGATGCCGACGCCGCAACGCGCTTTCAGGCGATTCAGGCCGCCTATGACGTGCTGCGCGTGGCCGAAGAAAATCGGCAGTGGAAGCCCGATTGACCAAATTGGTCAAAGCCGACTGGGAAACGGCGATCCTGGTTTGCGCGAAATGTTCGAAGCGGCTTGAAGGCGGCTTCGGCAAAAAGGGCAAGCAGCGGCTGGCCAAGGCACTGAAGGCCTATCTCGGTGTCAAGCGGTTTCGCAAGGCGCGCATCGGCGTGGTCGAAGTCAAATGCCTCGGCGTCTGCCCGCGCGGTGCCGTGACGGTGGTCAATGCTGCCCATCCGTCGCGCTGGCGGCTTGTGGCCAAGGGCGCTGATCTCGCAACTGTGACGGCGGACCTCGGCGTCGGGCCTCAGGCGGTCGAGTAACGCGCGGCGGTTTCGCGGATCAGCGCGATCATGTTCGGAATACCCTGCGTCCGGTTCGAGCTGAGCTGGGCCTTCAGATCGAAGGGTGCGAGCGCTGCCTCGATATCGGTCGCCGTGATCGCATCCGGGCTATCGTCCTGCACCGTCATCAATACCAGCGCGATGATGCCCTTGGTGATCGCGGCATTGCTGTCGGCGAGGAAATGCAGCGTCCCGTCATCGCGCCGCATCGGATAGACCCACACCGATGCCGAACATCCGCGCACCAATGTCGCATCGGTCTTGAGAGCGTCGGGCATCTCCTCAAGCCCGCGACCGAGATCGATCAGCAACCGATAACGGTCGTCGGGGTCGAGAAAGGAGTATTCGTCAAACAGATCGTCAAGCTTGGCCATGGCTGGCCCGCTAGCCGGGTGGCCCTCAAAGGTCCACCCCGGCGGCGATTGCTTCGAGCTTGCGGATGCGTTCCTTCAGGTCCGCGATCTCGATCCGGGCGCTGGCATTGGGCAGGGTAGGGGCACGATCGGCATCGCCGATCTGCACCAGTTCCTGCTGCTTGAGTGCGAGCCAGCCGCGCCAGCCGGCCAGTCCCGCGAAGGTGACCATGCCGAGCCCGGCGAGCGCGGCGGCGGAAAGCGTTACGTACATCGTTGGATCGGTCATGGCGATCAACTCCGGTCGCGTAGCCGCTCGATCTCACGGTCGAGACGGACACTGTTGCTGTTGTCGTCGGTGGCGAGACGTTCGAGGACGGCGATACGTTCTTTCAAGGTCCGTACTTCGTCGCGGAGGCGGGCGGCCTCCAGCGTTTCGGTCGGCTCGACGCGGTCGGGCATTTGCCGATAGCGTGAGCGCAACACCTTCCCGATGGTGACGATCAGCACGATCGCCACGACCATTTCTGCCCATTGCATGTCACAGGCTCCTTAAATGCGGACGCTCGGCCCGCAGGGTTTAGTTGAGCGGCTTGTCGCGCAGCCGTTCGATTTCTTCGGCGACGCCCATGCCACGATCGGTGATGATCCGTTCGAGGACGGCCACCCGCTGTTCAAGCCGTTCGTGGCGGGCCGCGTCGATCGCTGCACGGCTTCGGAAGAGATCGGCGTCGAGCTCCATTTTGCGCTCCTGAAAGCGCAGCCAGGGTCGAACCACCACACCGCCGAAAATCGCCAGCAGACCGCAGCAAATGCCGAGGATCGGAATGAGAATGGGGCTGATCATCGCAATTTTCCTATTCTGGTTCTGGTCAGCGCAGAGCGTCGATTTCGCGGGCGGTGCGCTCGGCGGGATCGGTGGCGATCCGTTCGAGCACGGCGATCCGCTCTTCCAGCCGGCTGATGCGGCCGATCAGCGTCTCGTTTTCGGTCGTCAGCAGCTGGATCTTGCGGACGGCATTGGGATAGTCCTCGTCGAGGCCATCATAGCCCTTGGCGGTGCTGCCGCCCCATTCATTCTCGACCGGATAGCCGTGCTTGGCGCGGACCCAGCTCGTGAACATCCAGCCCAGCGTCGACATACCGATGATCGCCAGGACGAAGAATTGTCCGTTGCTCATTTTACCCTCCCTCTCGGCTGCGCCCTAGCGCAGCCGGTCGATTTCGTCGGCCAGGCGCTGGTTGCGGCTGGTGTAGACCATTTCGATGTCGGCCAGGCGACGATCGATATCGCGGAACTTCGAGCGCACTTCGGCAGTCGAGCGCTTCGGATTGGTGCGCACGCCCTGCCAGAATTTGGCGTCGGCGGCGTCCTCGTACAGACCATAGGGCTTGTTGTTGGCGGCCCAGGCAATGACGAGATACACGAGCAGCGCCCATCCGGTGGCGAAGGTGAGGATGACGGTGCCGATGCGGACCAGCAGCACATCGATGCCGGTATAGTCGGCGATCCCGGCGCAGACGCCGAAGACCTTGCCATTCTGCTTGTCGAGATAGAATTTGGTGCGGCTGGCGCTCATGGCTCAGTTCCTCCGTGTGACGTCATAGGCCGGCATTTCCGAAAGCGGTGTGCTCGGGCGCCAGTCGGGGTGGTCGGCAGCGACGATCCGTTCGATCGTGCCCAGCCGGTCGTCGAGACGCCGGGCGAGCAGATAAAGTTCGTCGAGCAGCTTTTCGTCTTCGTCGGTGATCTTGGGCGCCTGCCGCCACTTGGTGACATAGTGCAGGACGATCCAGGGCAGCCCGATGAAGAGCATGCCGACGACGACGATCGGGACAAGAAATTCGCCAGCCATCTCAGCTGTCCTTGCCGATGCGGGCCTTCAGCGCGGCGAGATCGGCGTCGACCTTCTCGCTGGCCTTCAGCTCGGCAATTTCCTCCTCAAGCGTCTTGGGCACGCCACCCAGACCCATCGCATCGGCGCGGCCCTCGGCGAGATCAGCGCGGCGCTCCATCACGTCGAAGCGCGAAAAGGCATCCTGCATCTTGGAGCCGGCATAGACTTCGCGCATCTTGACGCGATTGTTGGCGGTTTCGAGCCGAGTGAAGATCGAGTTCTGCCGCGTGCGCGCTTCGCGCAGCTTGTTCTGCAGCTTGGTGATATCTTCTTCCGAAGCGCGCAGCGCATCGTCGAGCACCGCAATCTCGGCCTTCAGCTGTTCGGACATGTCCGAAGCTTTCTGGCGTTCGACCAAAGCCGCCTTGGCGAGATCCTCACGATCCTTCGACAGCGCCAACTCGGCCTTTTCGGTCCAGCTTTCGTGGAGCGAGTCGAGCTTGGTGATGTGACGGCGCATTTCCTTCTGGTCGGCGATCGTGCGCGCGGCAGAGGCGCGGACTTCGACCAAAGTTTCCTCCATCTCGAGGATGATCATGCGGATCATCTTCGCGGGGTCCTCGGCCTTGTCGAGCAGATCGGTAACATTGGCGGCGATGATGTCGCGGGTTCGTGAGAAGATGCCCATCTCAATACTCCTGGTTAAACTGAAAATCTGGGGCCGGGGCAGCTAGGGGCGTGCTGCCCCGGCGTTCTGCCGCCCTTTGGGGGTCAGGCGGCGGAAACGGTGGTGGGGGCTTGTGCGGCCTGCACATGCGCGGGGCTGAGTGCCCCGAACATCAGGACCGAACCGGCGATCAGCGTGAAAGCGAGGGCGGTCAGCGTGCGGGCTGGGTTGTTGTTCTGGTAGGTGTTCATATCGGGTCTCCCTGAGATTGGTTGATCTGCGGTTGGGCAGTTGTCTCAAGCTTTGCAGCTACCGTGCCAGTTTCGAAAATGGCTGATTTCCAGCCCTCCCGGCGTGCGAGCGGTTGGTCGAGCGAGATTACCCTTGCCAACACTTGGTACTTTGCACCAATCAGTCGGCATGGAACGCCAGACTCAGGTCATCGGTCAATCGAGCGTGTTTCTCGACGCGCTCGAACGTGCGAGCCGGGCCGCTGCGCTCGACCGCCCGGTGCTGGTGATCGGCGAGCGTGGGACGGGCAAGGAACTGGTCGCCGAGCGCCTCCACCGCCTGTCGCCGCGCTGGGACCAACCGCTCATCATCATGAACTGTGCAGCACTGCCCGAAACGCTGATCGAAGCCGAGCTGTTCGGGCATGAAGCGGGCGCCTTCACCGGCGCCACCAAGGCGCGGCAGGGAAGGTTTGAGGAAGCGCACCAAGGCACGTTGTTCCTCGACGAGCTTGGGACGCTGTCGATGGCTGCGCAGGAGCGGTTGCTGCGCGCGGTCGAATATGGCGAAGTCACGCGGATCGGCGCGTCGCGGCCCGTGCGTGTGAATGTGCGCATTGTCGCCGCCACCAACGAGCATCTGCCCGCCAAGGTTGAGCGCCACGAATTTCGCGCTGACTTGCTCGACCGGCTGTCGTTTGAAGTCGTGACGTTACCGCCACTGCGCGCACGGACCGCCGATATCATGGTGCTCGCCGAGCACTTCGGTCGCCGAATGGCATCGGAAATGGGGTGGGAGGACTGGCCGGGGTTCACACCAGCGGCGGTCGACACGCTGATCGACTATCGCTGGCCGGGTAATGTGCGCGAATTGCGCAACGTCGTCGAACGCGCGGTGTACCGCTGGGAACAAGTCGGCCCGATCGACGCGATTCAGTTCGATCCGTTCGATTCGCCCTATCGCCCGCAGGCGTCAGAGGCCGCTGCCACCGCCTCGCCAGAAGCGGCGCCATCACCCCTGGCTGCGTCGGCCGAGGAAGGCCCTGCCGACTTCAAGACCTCAGTCGCGCGCTATGAGCGACGGCTGCTCGCCAGCGCGCTCGCCGAACATCGTTTCAATCAGCGCTCGACCGCCGAGGCGCTCGGGCTGTCCTATGACCAGCTCCGGCATGCACTGCGCCGCCACGCTTTGCTGGCCGGCGGCAGCTAACGGCTTGCGCAAGACGAGCGGCGGGACCAATTGGGGCGCGTCATTCGTTCAGCCATTTCACCCGCATCCACCACAGGAGAAACCGCATGGCCTTTGAACTGCCCCCGCTGCCCTATGCCAAGGACGCGCTTGCGCCGACGATGTCGGCAGAGACCTTCGATTTCCATCATGGCAAGCATCACAAGGCCTATGTCGACAAGACCAACGGCATGCTCGCGGCGCACGGCTTGGAAGGCGCCAAGCTGACCGACGTAATCCGCCATGCCAAGAAAAAGGGCGAAAAGGGCCTGTTCAACAATTCGGCGCAGATCTGGAACCACACCTTCTTCTGGCATTCGCTGACGCCGAATTATGCAGCGCCGAGCGGCAAGCTCGCCGAGATGATCACCGACGAATTCGGCTCGACCGAGGAGCTGGTGAAGGCACTCGTCGCCGAATCGACCAACCATTTCGCCAGCGGCTGGGGCTGGCTCGTGCTCGACGGCGGCAAGCTGAAGGTCACGTCGCTGCACGATGCCGACACGCCGGTCGCCTATGACGGCATGACGCCACTGCTGACGATCGATGTGTGGGAGCACGCCTATTACATTGATTACCGCAATGCGCGTCCGGGCTATCTCGAAGCGGTGACCGGCAAGATCCTGAACTGGGAATTTGCCGCGCAAAACCTCGACGGCGAAGGTATCGCGCGCGCCGATCAGGGTTGAATATGGGGGGCCTCGCCGGTTTGGCGGGGCCCTTACCCTTCGGGCGGGATGGGGGCCGGATCGTCGCCGAGCCCGTGCTTCATCAGCATCGGCACATTGGCCGCGCCGAACACCAAGGTCGCGATCGTCACGCCCCATACCTTGGCGGTTAGCCACGCATCGAAGCTGAGCGTCGCGCGCAGCACTTCATTGGCCACCGCCATCGCCGCGAACCAGAAGGCCCAGTTGCGGCTCAGCAGCATCCAGCCGCGTTCGCTCAGGCCCTCATAGGCCGCTTCGAGCAGATATTTGAGCAGCGGCCGACCGGTCAGCACGCCGGCGAACAGAAGCGCCGAGAGCAGGCCATAAATCACCGTCGGCTTGATCTGGATGAAGCGTTCGTCGTGCAGGTAAAGGGTCAGCCCGCCAAAGCCGACGACGAGAATTGCTGACAGCCACAGCATCGGCGACACCCGGCCGAGGAGCAGCTTCGAGATGATCACGGCGGCGGTCACCGCAGCCATGAAGATCAGCGTGCCCACAAAAACATCGGTAAACTTGTAGGCGAGAAAGAACACGACCAGCGGTCCGTAGTCGAGCGCCATGGTGAGACCGGGCTGGGGGCGGAGCTTGGTGTCGGTCATTTGCTGGGCCTGTCGATGCCGGCGATGATCCGCGCGACTTCGCGCGCGTCGAAGGGGCGCAGATCGCCGACGCCTTCGCCGATACCGATGGCGTGGATCGGCAGCCCGAATTTCTCCGCCGCCGCGACGAGCACCCCGCCGCGCGCGGTGCCATCGAGCTTGGTCATGACGAGGCCGGTGACGCCAGCGACTTCCTTGAAGACCTCGATCTGGGTGAGGGCGTTTTGCCCGGTCGTGGCATCAAGCACGAGGATGACGTCATGGGGCGAGGCGGGGTCGATCTTGCCGAGCATGCGCTTGATCTTGGCCAGCTCGTCCATCAGCTCGCGCTTGTTCTGGAGGCGCCCGGCGGTGTCGACGATCAGTGCGTCGATCCCTTGTGCGGTCGCCTGCTTGACCGCATCGAAAACGATGCCGGCCGCGTCACCGCCTTCGGGACCGCGCACGATCGGCACGCCGACGCGCTCGGCCCAGGTCGCGAGCTGGCCGATCGCGGCGGCGCGAAAGGTGTCGCCCGCCGCGAGCATGACGCCATAGTCCTGTTCGGTGAACAGATGCGCGAGCTTGGCGATCGTCGTCGTCTTGCCCGAGCCATTGACGCCGATGACAAGAATGACATGCGGGCGCGGGAAGGCGCTGATCTCGATCGGCCGCGCGACGGGTTCGAGCACCTTTTCGATTTCCTCGGCAACGATCAGGCGAATGCCGAGTTCTTCGAGATTGCGCTCAAAGGTACCGGTCGCGAGCCGGTTGCGGATGCGCGCCGCCGTGCCGGGGCCGAGGTCCGAGGCGATCAGCGCTTCCTCGATATCGTCGAGCGTCGCGGTGTCGAGTGGTCCCGTGCCGAGGCCCGTGAGGCTGCCGATCAGCCGGTCCGAGGTGCGTTTGAACCCGCCGAGGAGCTTTTCGTGCCAACTGCTCATGCGGCGCGCTCCAGCGCTGGACCGGCGAGGAGGCGGCCATCGGCGACGCCAGTGATGCTTACTTCCACGATCTGACCCACCAAACCCGTTTGTGCTGAGCTTGTCGAAGCACTGTCCTTCTTCTGCGAGGCGTTGGAAAAGAAAAACGGTGCTTCGACAAGCTCAGCACGAACGGCATGAGGGGGTAGGGCAACATCGGCAAAGTTTCCGGCATGCCCGCGCGTGCCGGGGCGCTCGACGAGCACTTGCTGCGTTGTGCCAACGAGCGTGGCGAGCCAGCCTGCGCGACGATCGGCGGCGGCGCTCCGCAGCTCGGCAGCTCGTGCTTTGCGGACTTCAGCCGCCACCTGCGGCATCCGGGCAGCAGGCGTTCCCGCGCGCGGCGAATAGGGGAAGATATGCGCGTGGACGATGTCGCAATCGTCGATCAGCGCGCGCGTATTCGCGAACATCGCGTCGTCCTCGGTCGGGAAGCCCGCGATCAGATCGGCACCGATCGCGATGTCGGGGCGCCGCGCCTTCAGCCGCTCGACGATCCGCACGGCGTCGACGCGCGCGTGGCGACGCTTCATGCGCTTCAGGATCATGTCGTCGCCGGCCTGGAGCGACAGATGCAAGTGCGGCATGATCCGCGCCTCACCGGTCACCAGCTCGAACAGTCGTTCGTCAATCTCGATCGAATCGAGCGACGACAGCCGCAGTCGTTCGAGCTTCGGTACATGCCGCAGGATGCGTTCGATCAACGTGGCGAGGGTGGGCGCGCCCGGCAGATCGGGGCCATAGCTGGTGAGATCAACGCCCGTTAGCACGACTTCGCGGTGCCCGGCATCGACGAGCGCCGCGATCCGGTCGATCACCGCACCTGCCGGGACCGAGCGGCTGTTGCCGCGCCCGAAGGGGATTGCGCAGAAGGTGCAGCGGTGGTCGCAACCATTTTGCACCTCGACGAAGGCGCGGACATGATCGGCAAAGCTCGCGGCGAGATGCGGCGCGGTGGCGCGTACCGCCATGATGTCCTGCACCTGCACCGGCGCTGTCGACGCCCAAGCCTCGGGGAGCAGCTTTTCGGCATTACCGATCACGCGGTCGACTTCGGGCATCGCGGCAAAGCCGATCGGATCGATCTGTGCCGCGCAGCCGGTGACGGCAATCTCGGTGCCGGGATGCGCGCGCCGCGCCTTGCGGATTGCCGCGCGGGTTTCGGCGACGGCGGTGTTGGTGACGGCACAGCTGTTGACCACGACAAGCGCACGTCCGGCGTTAATCGCGCGGATCGTTTCGCTCTCGGCGAGATTAAGGCGGCAGCCGAGACTGATGACGATCGGCTCGGGTGCAAGTGTCTCAGACAACATTGGCGACGATCTAGGCGCGGGCTAAGCCCAAGTCCACCTCAGCCCGCGCGCCGGACGCCTTCTCCCTGTGCGGGCGCTGCGCTTTGAGCCGCGGGACGCAGCAGGCGGCGCTCGGCGAGCAGCGAGCGCGTCTTGGCGGCCGTCATCGGCCGACCGTAAAGATACCCCTGACCCCGTGCGCAGCCGAGCGCCCGCACGCGGGCCTCGGTTGCGGCGTCTTCAATCCCTTCAGCCGTGATCGCGAGGCTCAAACTATCGCCGAGCCGCGTGATGGCGGTGACAATCGCGGCGCTTTCGGCATTGTCGTTGATCGAGGCAATGAAGCTGCGGTCGATCTTGAGCTGGTCGAACGGCAGTGCGCGCAGATGCGCGAGCGACGAATAGCCCGTCCCGAAATCGTCGAGCGACACGCGGATGCCCTGATTCTTCAGGCTGGCGACGGTCGACTGGGCGAGGGGCAGGTCATCGAACATCGCGGCTTCGGTGATCTCGATCTCAAGCCGCGCGGCTGGAAATCCGGTTTCGGTCAGCAGCTTGATCAGTTTTTGCGCGAGCCACGCGTCTTTCATTTGCGCAGGCGCCAGATTGACCGAGAGCGACAGCGACGGATCCCAGTCGAGCGCTTGCGCAAAGGCCTGACGCATCACCGAAAAGGACAGCTCATTGACCAGCCCGGCCTCGGTCGCGATGGCCAGGAACGCGTCGGGCGCGAGCAGGCCGCGCGTCGGATGGTCCCAACGCGCGAGCACTTCGAACCCGACCAGCTTGCCGGTCGCCAGCTCGACCTGCTGATCGAAATAGGGAATGATCTGATGCTGCGGAATCGCGGTGCGCAGCCCGACTTCGACTTGGTTGCGTTCGCGCAGCTCGCGTTCCATCGAAGCGTCGAACCAGACATATTGGCGCCGCCCGCCCTGCTTGGCGGCGTGCATCGCAATGTCGGCGCTGCGCATCAGCGCATCGATGCTCGGGCTGTCGACATCGGTGCGCGCGATGCCGATCGAGGCGGTGACATGGAGCTCGAGCGCGTCGACGATGAACGGTCGTGCCATGCGCGACATCAGGCTTTCGGCGACACGGTCGACGGTCTGCGGCACCGAAGGATCGAACAGGAAGGCGCACCCAAATTCGTCGCCATCAAGCCGCGCGGCAAGCGCGACCGAGGGCATTGCCGCCGCAATCTCGTCCGCAATCTGCCGCAACAGCCCATCGCCGATGCCGTGGCCGTACATATCATTGACGCGCTTGAAATGGTCGAGGTCGAGCAGCATCAGCGCGACAACCTTGTGGCGGCGATTGGCCTGCGCGATCATTGCGCCGCCTTCCTCGATCAGCGCCCGGCGATTGAGGAAACCGGTCAGCGGGTCGGTGGAAGCGAGTTGGGCCGCGCGCATATTGGCGTTGCTCTGGCGCATCGCGGCGTCGCGCAACGCGGCGTGGCGGCGCCAGCCAAACAGGATCAGCGCGACATTGAGCAGCAGCGCGATCAGCAGCACGCGGTCGATCGGCGAGCCGCCGCCGGCCAGCCGCCCGAGGCTGGTCGACAGCACCGCGCTACCGGTCGCCACGAAGACCAGAATTGCTGCGACCGTGATAGCGCCGCCCAGCCGGTCATGCACGACTTCGACCGTAGAATGTGCCTGCTGCCTTGGATCAGCCATCGTCCGTCCGCGCTCTCTTGTCATCATTGCCAGCCATGCAGGATCACCCCTCAAGACGATGTTAAGCCGCATGGTTGCGAAAGAGTGGCGATTGGGTTAGAGGCGCCCCAGATCGTTCCTTGCCGGAACGCGCGATGAGCATGCCCACGGGCAAAGCTGGCCGACGAGGTTTCGTCCGCCAGCTGTTTTTGCGTTTAGCGGCTTGGCGACGATCGACGAGGAGTTTTTGATGTTCGACAGTCTCAGCGAACGCCTTGGCGGCGTGTTCGATCGGCTCCGGGGGCGCGGTGCGCTGACCGAGGCCGACGTGCGCGCGGCCATGCGCGAAGTGCGTGTGGCGCTGCTTGAGGCTGACGTCGCGCTGCCGGTCGCACGCGATTTCGTCGACAAGGTGACCGAGCAAGCGGTTGGCCAGAGCGTGCTGCGCTCGGTCACGCCGGGGCAGCAGGTCGTCAAAATCGTCAACGACGCGCTCACCGAAATGCTGGGCGGCGGCGAGGCGACGCTCGAACTCGGCGTGACGCCGCCTGCCGTCATCATGATGGTCGGCCTCCAGGGCTCGGGTAAGACCACGACAACGGCCAAGCTGGCCAAGCGGCTGGCGAAGCGCGACGGCAAGAAAGTGTTGATGGCGTCGCTCGACGTCAACCGCCCCGCTGCACAGGAACAGCTCGCCACGCTCGGCAAGCAGACCGAGGTGGCCACGCTCCCGATTGTCGCAGGGCAACGCCCGGTCGAGATCGCCAAGCGCGCGATGCAGGCGGCCAAGCTTCAGGGCTATGACGTGCTGATGCTCGACACCGCCGGTCGACTGCACGTCGATCAGGCGTTGATGGACGAAATGCAGGCGATTGCCGATATTTCGCGCCCACACGAGATCCTGCTCGTCGTCGATTCGCTGACGGGTCAGGACGCGGTGAACGTCGCGCAGAACTTCAGCGAGCAAGTGCCGCTGACCGGTGTGGTTTTGACCCGCATGGACGGCGATGCGCGCGGCGGTGCCGCACTGTCGATGCGCGCCGTCACCGGCAAGCCGATCAAGTTCGCGGGCACCGGCGAAAAGATGGACGCGATCGAGGCGTTTCATCCGGGTCGTGTCGCCGGGCGTATCCTCGGCATGGGCGACGTCGTCAGCCTCGTCGAAAAGGCTGCCGAGGCGATCCAGGTCGAAGACGCCGAGCGGATGGCGAAGCGGCTGGAGCAGGGGAAGTTCGACATGAACGACCTGCGCAGCCAGCTCGCGCAGATGCAGCGCATGGGCGGGCTCGGCGCGCTCGCCGGCATGATGCCGGGGATGAAGAAGGCGCAAGCGGCGATGGCAGGTGGCGGCCATGACAAGACGCTCGTCCATATGGACGCCGTGATCGGATCGATGACGCCGAAGGAGCGGGCCAAGCCCGAACTGCTCAACGCCAAGCGCAAGATTCGCATTGCCAAGGGCAGCGGGACCACCGTGCAGGAGGTCAACAAGCTGCTCAAGATGCACCAGGAAATGGCCGGCGCCATGAAGAAGTTCAGAAAAATGGGCGGCATGAAGGGCATGATGGCGATGCTCGGCAAGGGCGGTGGCATGGGCGGCATCGGCAATGCGCTCGGCGGCCCCGATCTCGGCGAGATGATGGGCAAGGCGGGCGGCGGCCTGCCGGGCCTCGGCGGCCCGAAGATGCCGCCGGGTTTTGAGAATTTCATCAAGAAGAAGAAGTAACGGCTTCGGCCCCTCATAACATGATCAGAAAGAAGGAAGTTTAATGTCACTCAGCATTCGTTTGTCGCGCGGCGGCTCCAAGAAGCGTCCCTATTATCGGGTCGTCGTCGCCGATGCCCGCAGCCCGCGCGATGGCCGCTTCATTGAGAAGATCGGCACCTATAATCCGCTGCTCGCGAAGGATTCGCCCGAGCGGATCAAGCTCGACACCGAGCGCGCCGCGCATTGGCTGAAGATGGGCGCGCAGCCGACCGATCGCGTCGCGCGCTTCCTCGACGCGACGGGCGTCAAGGAGCGTCCCGCCCGCAACAACCCGAACAAGGGCAAGCCCGGTGAAAAGGCGACCGAACGCGCCGAGGAACGCGCCGAGAAGCTGAAGGCAGCCGAGGACGCCGCCGCCGAAGCTGCTGCCGCTGCGGCTGCCGCCCCTGAGCCGGAGCCAGAAGTTGTGGCCGAAGAGCCTGCCGCCGAGGAAGTCGCTGAAGCCCCGGCTGAAGAAGTCGCTGCGACGGAAGCGGTCGCTCCTGAAGCCGAAGCTGCGGTCGAAGAGACGCCTGCGGCCGACGCGTAAATGCGTGGCCAAACCCCCGTTACGCTCGCCGTCGTCGTCGGCGCGC
>NZ_JAIEPC010000064.1 GCF_019749955.1 Sphingomonas sp. | reverse complement strand
ATGTATGCGGATCGCATCTTCGCCTTCACCCCGCGCGGCGAGCTGATCCAGCTGCCCAAGGGCGCGACGCCGATCGACTTTGCCTATGCGCTCCACACCGATCTCGGCGATCAGGCGGTTGGCGCCAAGATCAACGGTCGCGTGGTGCCGCTGCGCACGCATCTCGACAATGGCGATCAGGTGCAGATCCTGCGGTCGAAGGCACAGCGCCCGCAGCCGCACTGGCTGAACTTTGCGATCACCGGCAAGGCGCGCGCGGCGATCCGGCGGCATTTGCGGATCAAGGAACGCGACGAAGCGCAGGCGCTCGGCAAGAAGCTCTATGACGAGATCGTCAAGCGGCTGCCGACCACGCTCGCCGATGATGCGATCGGCGCGGCGACCAAGCGGCTGAAGCTCGCCGACGGCGCGGCGCTGATGGAAGCGATTGCGCGGCGCCGCTTCACCGATGGCGAAGTGATGGATGCGCTGATGCCGGGCGCGTCGGCGGTGCTCGGCGATGCGACCCCCTCGGCGCCGATGGCCGCGATCTCGATCCGCGGCCTGACGCCGGGCATTGCTTTCGACCTCGCCGAATGCTGCCATCCGGTGCCCGGCGACCGCATCGTGGGCTTGCGCCGTCCCAATGAGGGGATCGAAGTCCACAAGATCGATTGCGCGAAGCTCACCCACAGCGACGATGCCGACTGGGTCGATCTCGCCTGGGGCGACAAGACCGAAGGCGCGGTCGCGCGGATCGCGGTGCAGTTGAAAAACGAGCCCGGCGCGCTCGGCGTGGTCGCAACGGTGATCGGCGCGCACAAGGCCAACATCATCAACCTGCGGCTCGACAATCGCGATACCGGCTATCACACCAATTTGATCGACATCGAAGTGCGCGACCTGACGCATTTGACCCGGTTGATCGCCGCGCTGCGCGCCGCCGACGCCGTGAGTATGGTCGAGCGCGACTGAAGCCGGTTGCCAGCCGCAGAGGCGCGGCTAAGCTGGTCCCCAACAAGGTCGAACAAAGGGGATTATCGATGGACCGTCGTCGCTTTCTGGCCGCCAGCGGTGTGGCCGCTGCTGTTGCTACGCTGCCCGGGGCGCTGCGCGCTGCCGCCCCGGCGGGCGATGCCGCGCTCGATGCGCTGTTCGACAAGATTTTCAACGCCAATGTCGACGACAATCCTGAGTCGGCGACGCAGCTCGGGCTCGACAAAGGCGCGCGCGCCAGCCTGAAGGGCAAGCTCGACGATCGATCCTTGGCGGGGCGCGCTGCGGATCTCGCGCGCGCGAAACAGGCGATAGCCGATATCACCGCGATCGACCCGGCGACGCTGTCCAAGGGCGGCAAGCTCAACCGCGAAGTTGTGCTCTATTCGCTCACCAGCGGCATCACCGGTCAGGCCAAATATGGCATTGGCAGCACGATCCGCCCCTATCGCATTTTCCAGCAGGGCGGCGCCTATTTCTCAGTGCCCGATTTCCTGTCGTCGTCGCACACAATTGCGAATGCCGCTGACTGCGAAGCCTATCTGTCGCGCTTGCAGGCGTTTGGCACCGCGCTCGATCAGGACAGCGCGGTGCAAAAGGCGGAAGCCGCGCGCGGCTATGTCGCGCCCGATTTTTCGATTGAGCTGACGCTTGGCCAGATGGCCACTCTGCGCAAGGCAGCACCCGAGGCGAGCTCGATGGCGCTGTCGCTCGCGAGCCGCGCGGCAAAAGCGGGCGTCGCGGGCGACTGGGGCGCGCGGGCGGCGAAGATCATATCCGACTCGGTCTATCCCGCGCTCGACCGCCAGATCGCGCTGGTGCAGGGCCTGCCGCGCCGCAAGGAAGCGGGGCTGTGGGCACTGCCCAATGGCGACGCGATCTATGCCGATGCGCTGAAGGCGGCGACCACCACCAATTTCACGCCGGACGAAGTCCACAAGCTCGGCCGCCAACAAGTCGCCGAGATCAGCGCCGAACTCGACAAGATTTTGCGCGCGCAAGGCCTGACGCAAGGCTCGGTCGGCGCGCGGCTCACCGCGCTCAACACCCGGCCCGAACAGCTTTACGCCAACACCGCCGAAGGGCGCGCCGAGTTGCTCGCGGGGCTGAACGAAGGCGTGCGGGCGATGCGCGCGAGGCTGCCGCAGGCGTTCATCAACCCGCCGCAGGCCCCGCTCGAAATCCGCGCCGTGCCGGTCGAGATTCAGGACGGGGCGTCGAATGGCTATTACCGGCTAGCCTCGCTCGATGGGTCGCGCCCCGCAATCTATTTCATCAACCTGAAGGATGTCGGCGACTGGCCGAAATATACGCTGCCGTCGCTGACCTATCACGAAGGCGTGCCCGGGCATCACACACAGTTGAGCGTCGTCGCGAGCCTCAAGACACCGCTGCTGCGCCGCCTGTCGTTCTTCGGGGCTTATTCGGAAGGCTGGGCGCTCTATGCCGAGCAAGTCGCCGACGAACTTGGCGGCTATGCCAGCCCGGTCGAGCGCGCGGGCTATCTGCAAAGCTTCCTGTTCCGCGCCGCGCGGCTGGTTGCCGATACCGGTATCCACGCCAAGCGCTGGACGCGCGAACAGGCGACCGATTATTTCGTCGAAACGGTGGGCTTCGCCCGGCCCCGGTCGCTGCGCGAGATCGAGCGTTACTGCACGCAGGCGGGCCAAGCGTGCAGCTATAAGCTCGGTCATATCAGCTGGCTGCGCGCGCGCGACAATGCCCGCAAGATCCTGGGGCCAAAGTTCGACATCAAGCAGTTCCACGAAGTGCTGCGCGACGGCGCGGTGCCGCTCACGATCCTCGAACGGCTGGTCGAGGAGCGCGCGCGGGCGGCGGTGTGACACGCTTTGCGCGGAACGATTTGACCGCTAGAGGGGCGCCATGATCCGCCCTGCGCTTTCCGTCGTCATTCCCTGCTATAATGAGGAACTCAACCTCGACTTGCTCCACACCCGCGTGTCGGCGGCGGCGCGGGCGGCGGTGGGCGAGGATTATGAGATCGTCCTGATCAACGACGGGTCAAAGGACGGGAGCTGGGCGGTGATGCAGCGGCTGGCGGCGAGCGACCCGCGCCTTGTCGCGATCAACCTGTCGCGCAACCACGGCCACCAACTGGCGCTAACGGCGGGGCTCGACCTGTGCTGCGGCGCGCAGATCCTGATCATAGACGCCGATCTGCAGGACCCGCCCGAATTGCTGAGCGACATGCGCGCGACGATGGCCGCGCAAGGCGCCGATGTCGTCTATGCCGTGCGCCGCAAACGCGAGGGCGAGACGTTTTTCAAGAAGGTGACGGCGGCGGCCTTCTACCGCGTGCTCGACCGCGTCACCGACACGCCGATCCCGCTCGACACGGGCGATTTTCGACTGATGAGCAGGCGCGCGCTCGACGCACTCCTCAGCTTGCCCGAACAGGCGCGCTTCATTCGCGGGATGGTCGCCTGGGTCGGCTTCCGCCAGGTGCCCTTCGTCTATGACCGCGCCGAGCGCCACGCGGGCGACACCAATTACCCGCTCGGCAAGATGATCCGGCTGGCGCTTGACGCGGTAACGGGCTTTTCGACCGCGCCGTTGCGGTTCGCGAGCCATGTCGGCCTCGCGTTGACCGGCGCATCGCTGCTGCTGTTCGTCTATATTGCGATCGGTTTCTTCACCGGCAGCGCGGTGCAGGGCTGGACCTCGACGATGCTCGTCGTCGTGCTGCTGGGCGCGGTGCAGATGTTCGTGCTGGGGATGATCGGCGAGTATCTCGGGCGGCTGTATGTCGAATCGAAGCGAAGGCCGCTGTATCTGGTGGCCGATGTCGCGGGGCCGGTGCGTGGGACGGCGACGCTTGGGTTTAAGGCAGACGCGGTTGAAGTGGCGCCGGTGAGCGGTGGCGAGGTTGTGCCGGGGGAATAACTTAAGGCTTTCGAAAACCTCTCCCCGTTCGTGCTGAGCTTGTCGAAGCACCGACCTTCTTCTGCGAGCGGCGGAAAAGAAGAACAGCCCTTCGACAAGCTCAGGGCAAACGGGATAGTGCTATCCGCCCACCTTTGACGCCAAGGTCACGATCGACACCCCCCATGTCAGCGGCACCCGCCCCACCAGATGCCGCTCGAGCCCAAACACCGTCTCGAACAGCGCATTGACCGGCCCCGGCGGGGGTGAATCGTCGCTGTCGTCCTTGCCCGTCAGCCGCCCGGCGAGGCGCGACGCCGCCGCGAGCGGAAACAGCAGCGAATTGAACCAGCGCAACCCATTGTGCTTCAGCCCCGCCGCTGCAATCGCGCGTCCCAGCGTCGCTTTCGAATAGCGCCGGTGGTGGTGATTGACGACGTCGTGGGCGCTCCACATCCATTGGTGCGCGGGCACCGCGATCAGGATTTTGCCGCCGGGCTTGAGGCAATCGCGCATCGCTGCCAGCGCCGCGACATCATCCGCGATATGTTCGACGACATCGAGGACCGCAATCAGATCATAGGCGCCGCGTTCGATCCCCGGCAGCTCGGGCAGTGGCGCCGCGCCGACCGGGCGGCCGAGCCGTTCGCTCGCAATCGCGCGGGCGGCAGGGTCGATCTCGATCGCCTCAACCGTGCCAAAGCGCGCGAGCATCGGCAGGTTGTGCCCGGTGCCGCAGCCGATCTCGAGAATGCGCGCGTTCTTCGGCAGCCCGCCCAGCCGCGTCAGGTAATCGCTCAATATCTCGCGGCGCGCGCGGTACCACCAATGGGTGGAATCATGCGCCGCCATCCGGTCGTAGACGATTCTATCCATGCGTCTTGCCCATCAGGCGAACACCAGCCAGCGATTGAGGATGAAAGTGAAGATCGTCGCGATCAGCACGGCGGGCAAGAGCGGCGCCCAGGCGGGATAGCCGAGCAGCGCCGTGCCGACCCAGGTGACGAGCGCATTGAGCCCGACGCCCGATGCCTGCACCGCGACGAACTTGATTTGCTGCACCGCGCCGGGATCGCGCGACCCATGCCCCTTGAAGCTCCAGCGGCTGTGCAGGAAGAACCCCGCCGTCACCGCGACCGCAAAGGCGAAGGGCACCGCATAGACCGCGCGCGGCCCCGGCCACACCCAGGTCGTCAGCGGCAGATAGACCGCCGAATAGATCAGCGTCGAAATCCCGCCGGCAATGCCGAAGCGCAGCAATTGGCCGAGCACCGGATTGTCGCGCAACATCGTCTCTGCCTGGCGGATCATTTCTCAACTTGCCCTTTACGCGCGCTGCCGTAGAGCGCGGGACGATGCGAGGGAAGCTGTTTTGAGCGACGACACCGCTGCCTCGCCGGGATTGGCGCCCGCCATCCGGGATGTGCTTGAGCGGCATTGGCTCGCGCTGACGCTGATCGCCTGGGCAGTGATGGCGGTGTGGTTCGTCGCCAATGGCTGGAACGCGGTGCGCTGGCTGTCGCTGAGCGACACCGACGATAACATGCGGCTGATGCAGGTCCGCGCGCTGCTGAACGGGCAGGATTGGTATGATCTGCGCCAATATCGGATGAACCCGCCCGCAGGCTTCGACATCCACTGGACGCGGATTGTCGACCTGCCGATCGCGGGGCTGATCCTGCTGCTCAAGCCCTTCGTCGGCACTTTCTGGGCCGAGCGGCTGGCGTGCGGCATCGCGCCGCTGCTGCCGATGTCGGTGACGCTGGCGGCACTCGCCTTCACCGTGCGGCGGCTGGTGAACCCGCTGGCCTGGCCGCTCGCGGTCGTCTTCCTGCTGTTGTGCACCACGACCTTGCTGATGTTCATGCCCGAACGCATCGATCATCATGGCTGGCAGCTCGCATCGCTCGCGATGACGGTTGCGGGGCTGGCCGATCCGGCGCGGCGGCGCGGGGGCGCGGTGGTCGGGCTGGCGAGTGCCTTTTCGCTGTCGACCGGGCTTGAGATGCTGCCCTATGCGGCGGGTGCAGGCGCGATCATCGGTTTGCGCTGGGTGTGGGACCGGGCCGAGGCGCCACGCATGACCGTCTATGGTGGCTGCCTCGCGATCGGCTGTACGCTCGGTTATCTCGGCTTTGCCTCTTATGCGAACAGCGTGCTGCGCTGCGACGCGCTGACGCCGGTGTGGCTGAGCGTGATGGTCGCGGCGGGCGGGCTGCTGGTGCTGCTCGGCACGCTCAATCCGGCATCGCGACCGGCGCGGTTCGGGCTGGCCGTTGTTGCGGGCGCGCTGATCATCGCGGGCTTCGCAGGAGTCTTCCCGCAATGCCTCGGGCGGCCCGAGCAGGTGTCGCCCGAACTCCAGCGCAACTGGCTCGACAATATCCGTGAGGCCAAGCCGGTCTACACCCATCCGTTCCGCGTCTATTTCCCGGTGGTCATGCTGCCGGTGATCGGGCTGGTCGGCGCGATCACCGCGACATGGCGCGCGCGCGGCGAGCCGACTTTTGCCGCCTGGGCCGGGGTGCTGCTGTTCACCTTGCTGGCGGGCGGGCTGCTGCTGTGGCAATCGCGCGCCAGTGCGGCGGCGCAGTTGCTCGGCGTGCCCGGCACGATTGCGCTGACCTGGATCGTCTTGCCGTGGTTCCTGCAGAGCCGGTCGATGCTGGTGCGGGTATTCGGCACGGTTGGCGGTTTTCTGATCGTGTCGGGCGCCTTTGCCGGTTTTGTCGTCAAATGGCTGCCGGTCGAACAGCCGACCGCGCGCACCAAGACGATCGACCGTGCGAGTGGCTCATGCCCCAGCTACACCGCCCTCAAGCCGCTCGACCATCTGCCGCCGCAGACGATCTTCACCTTCATCGATCTCGGCCCGCGCTTGATCACGGTCACGCATCACAGCGCGATTGCTGGCCCCTATCACCGCAATGGCGGCGCGATTCTCGATGTGCAGCATGCCTTTGGTGGCAGCCCCGACCGGTTCCGCGCGATTGCCAAGGCGCATGGCGCGCGGCTGTTGCTGATCTGCCCGAACATGGCCGAATCGACGGTCTATCGATCGCGCAACAAGGGCGGGTTCTATGACCGGCTCGCCGATGGTCAGGTGCCGGCGTGGCTGACGCCGATTGCGATGCCGAAGAAGTCGCCGCTTAAGTTGTGGCGGATCGAGTAAGGCAGAAACCTGCTACCCGTTCCTCCGTTCGTCCCGAGCGTAGTCGAGGGGCGGGCCGCAAGTCCGTCGCGGGGTGTCTCGACTTCGCTCGCCACGAACGGTTCGTAGAGGAGGTTTCGGTAGGCCCTATCCGAAGCTGCCCTTCAGACCGTCGATCACAAATTGCGCCGCCAGCGCGGCCAGCAGCACCCCGAGCAGCCGCGTCACCACAGCTTCGATCTTCGCGCCCAATATCTTCATCAGCGGCGCCGCGAGCAGCAGTGCGAGCAGGGTGAGCATCAATATCGTGCCGAGCGCGCCGAGAATCACGAATGTGCGTTCGATGCCATGCCCCTTCGACATCAGCAGCATCACTGACGCCATCGATCCCGGCCCCGCGATCATGGGCATTGCCATCGGGAAGATCGAAATATCCTCGACCTCATGCGCTTCGATCATTTTCTGCGCGCGGTCTTCGCGGCGCTGGGTGCGCTTTTCAAACACCATTTCGAGCGCGATCAGGAACAGCATGATGCCGCCCGCGATCCGGAAGCTGTCGAGGCTGATGCCGAGCGCGCGCAAAATATCCTGCCCGAACAGCGCGAAGACAACGAGGATTGCCCCCGCGACCAGCACCGCGCGGATCGCCATCGTGCGGCTATGCGCGGTCGGCACCCCCGCCGTCAGCCCGGCAAAAATCGGCGCGCAGCCGGGCGGGTCGATCACCACGAAAAAGGTGATCACCGACGAGACGAACAGTTCGATCAAAACGCACCCTTGTCATAGGCAACGCCCGCGCGGCGGTACGCGGCGATGAGCGTATTGCGCAGCAGGCAGGCAATCGTCATCGGCCCGACACCGCCGGGGACTGGGGTGATCGCCGCCGCCACGCTCGCCGCGCCGTTGAATTCGACATCGCCGACCAAGCCCTCAGCGGTGCGATTGATGCCGACGTCGATCACGGTCGCGCCGGGCTTGATCCAGTCGCCCTTGATCATTTCGGGCTGACCGACGGCGGCGACGACGATATCGGCGCGGTGGACGATGCTGGCGAGATCGCGGGTGCGCGAATGCGCGACGGTGACGGTCGCGTTGGCGCCGATCAGCAATTGCGCCATCGGCTTGCCGACGATGTTCGAGCGGCCAATCACCACGGCGTCGAGCCCGCTCAGATCGCCGAGCCGGTCCTCGAGCAGCATCAGGCAGCCTTGCGGCGTGCAGGGAACGAAACCGTCGAGCCCGGTGGCGATCCGCCCGACATTGACCGGGTGGAAACCATCGACGTCCTTATCGGGATCAATCGCCATGATCACGCGCGTGTCGTTGATCTGCGACGGCAAGGGCAGCTGGACGAGGATGCCGTCGACGCCTTCGTCGCGGTTGAGGCAATCGATCAGCGCGAGCAGATCGGCTTCGCTGACATCAGCGGCCAAGCGGTGTTCATGGCTTGCCATCCCCGCCGCCGTCGTCGCCTTGCCCTTGTTGCGGACATAGACGGCAGACGCCGGGTCTTCGCCGACGAGCACCACCGCGAGCCCCGGCGCGCGCCCGGCGGCGGCGGTGAACAACGCCACTTGCGCCGCGATCCGGTCGCGAAGCGCAAGCGCGAATGTCTTGCCGTCGATGATGTCAGCACTCATGCCGCGAGCCTTATCGGCTGGCGGTGCGCGGCGCTATCCTAAAGCGGCGCGCCGGTCGCGATCGTCAGCGCCAGATGCGACAGCACCAAGCCCGCGATGCGGATCAGCAGCAGCACCACCATCGGCGAGAAATCGAGCTGGCCGAAATCGGGCAGCACGCGGCGGATCGGGCGATAGAGCGGCTCGGTTACCTGATTGAGTCCGTTGTAGAATTGCCGGACGAAATCATTATAGGTGTTGACCACGTTGAACGCGATCAGCAGCGAGAGCACGAACTGGGCGAGGATGATCAACGACAGCACGTTGAGCAGCACCAGGGCAATATCGATGAGCGTCAGCAAGGGTCAGGTCTCCGTCAGGCTGGCGATATAGGGATGTAAGGCACTTTGCGCCAGCCCTAGCGATGGACCAGCGTGCCTGCACCCCGGCGGGTGAAGATTTCGAGCAGCATCGCATGCGGCACCCGCCCGTCGAGAATGACGGCGGCGTCGACCCCGGCCTCGACCGCCGCAACGCAGGTCTCGAGCTTGGGGATCATGCCGCCGGTGATCGTGCCATCGGCCTGCAGCGCCGCAATCTTCGCGGGGTCGAGATCGGTCAGCAGATTGCGCTCTTTGTCGAGCACGCCGGCAACATCGGTCAGCAGGAACAGCCGCGCGGCGCCCATGGCGCCCGCGATCGCACCGGCCATCGTGTCGGCGTTGATGTTATAGGTCATGCCATCGGCGCCGTAGCCGACCGGCGCGACCACCGGGATCATCCCGGCGTCCGAAATTGTATCGAGCACGCGCCGGTCGATCGCTTCGGGCTCGCCGACGAAGCCCAGGTCGACCGCGCGTTCGATATTGCTGTCGGGATCGCGCGTGGTGCGCGCGAGCTTCGACGCGCGAACAAAGCCTGCATCCTTGCCCGAAATGCCGATCGCGCGCCCGCCGGCCTGGCCGATCCACGCAACGAGTTCCTTGTTGATCGCGCCCGACAGCACCATTTCGGCGACCTTGGCGGTCTGCTCGTCGGTCACGCGCAGGCCATCGATAAAGCTCGATTCGACGCCGAGCAGCTTGAGCATCGCGCCGATTTGCGGCCCGCCGCCGTGCACCACCACCGGATTAATGCCGACCGCCTTCAGCAGCACGACATCCTCGGCAAAATCGCGCGCGAGTTCGGGGTCGCCCATCGCATGGCCGCCGTACTTCACGACAAAGGTCGCGCCCTTGTAGCGCTGCATATAGGGCAGCGCCTCGGTGAGCGTCTCCGCCTTGGCGAGCAATTCGGGGCTGGGGCTGTGATCGGTCATCGTGACGCGTCCTAGCGAAGCGCGCGCGCGCTGGCGAGATGGTGCGCATGGGTGATCGCGACCGCAAGCGCATCGGCGGCGTCGGGCCCGCTGATCGCGATGCCTGGCAGCAGCCGCGCGACCATTGCCTGCACTTGCATTTTTTCCGCGTTGCCGTTGCCGACCAGCGCCTTTTTGACGAGGCGCGGCGCATATTCGCCAACCTCGATCCCCGCGCGCGCCAAGGCAGCGAGGCAAACGCCGCGCGCGTGCGCGAGCTTCAGGGTCGATTGCGGGTTGGTGTTGACGAACACTTCCTCGACCGCAGCGGCTTGCGGCGCTTGATCGACGATGAGCGCGGCGACCATCGCGTCGAGGTGCGCCAGACGCCGCGCCAGCGGGGCGGCGGTATCGGTCTTCAATCGCCCGTTGCCGAGATGCGACAAACGGTTCCCCTCGGCCCGGATCAGCCCCCAGCCGGTGGTGCCGAGGCCGGGGTCGAGCGCGAGGATGATCATTCTTCTGGCCCCTCCCCTTCAGGGGAGCGGTTGGGGTGGGGCTTGTCAGCATCGCGTAGCGTGGCGGCTAGCTTGCGATAAAGGTTGGGATGATACCGTTTCGATTTCGGATCAGCGCTAACGGTGGAGATGAACTGACCCTTTGCCGCAATATGAATTTGACCGGTCCGGTCATTGAACCAGATGCCGACGTTCAAGCGGACCGTCTTGCCGTCGTCCGTGTCGGACATGCCCCACCCCAACCCCTCCCCTGAAGGGGAGGGACTTAAAAGAGATCAACCCAATTTCTCCATTACCTCGTCGGGGACTTCGTAATTGCCCCACACCGTCTGGACGTCGTCATCGTCGTCAAGCGTGTCGATCAGCTTGAACAACTGGGTCGCCTCATCAAGGCCGACGGTCACCATCGTCCCCGGCCGCCATGCGAGCTTGGCACCTTCGGGCTCCCCGAGCACGGGGGTGAGCGCTTTTACGACTTCGTGCAGCGCTTCGTTCGAGGTCCAGATCTCATGGCCGTCCTCGCTCGACGTCACATCCTCGGCGCCAGCTTCGAGCGCGGCTTCGAATACCTTGTCGGCATCGCCCGCGCTCGCCGGATAGTTGATCAGCCCCATGCGCTCGAAGCCGTGGCTGACCGAGCCGGACGCGCCGAGATTGCCGCCGTTCTTGGAGACGGCGGTGCGGACGTTGGTCGCAGTACGGTTGCGGTTGTCGGTCAGCGCTTCGATGATCAGCGACACGCCGCCGGGGCCAAAGCCTTCGTAGCGGATTTCCTCGTAATTTTCGGTATCGCCCTTCGACGCCTTGTCGATCGCGCGCTGGATATTGTCCTTGGGCATCGACTGCGCCTTGGCGGCGTTCACTGCCATGCGCAGGCGCGGGTTCATGTCGGGATCGGGCAAGCCCATCTTGGCCGCGACGGTGATTTCGCGGCTGAGCTTGGAAAACATGCCCGAGCGCTTCTTATCCTGCGCACCTTTCCGGTGCATGATGTTCTTGAACTTGGAATGGCCTGCCATGGTATTCCCATTGATGTTACGGAGTTTTGCGATCACCCTTTTCAAAGACAATGAGCTAGGATGACCGAGCTTAAAGGACTTTTAGCCAGCCTTGCGGAGGACGTAATCGCTGCGCGGGAGGCGTTGTCAACCTCTGACATGCCGGTCAATCGCCGCAATCTCGTTCGCGCGACACTGGTCGCGGTCGAGGGGCTGGTGTGGGAAGCGCGCCAGCAATTGCGGACAATCGCCCACGACATGGATGAGCTGACGCCGCTAGCCGACTTGGCGTTGCAAGAGCAAAGCTACCAGGTAAGCGCCAACGGCGAATTGATCGAGACGGTGAAATATGTCTCGATAACAGCGAGTATTCGGCTTGTTGTAGCGCAGGCCAAACTGCTATCGTCAAGGGTAGATATCGATTTCTCAAACGCCGGCTGGCAGAAACTGCAGCAGGCGATTGCAATAAGAAATCGCTTGACGCATCCAAAGTGCCTTCATGACCTCGATGTAACCCGTACCGAAATTACCGTTATCAACGCCGGCTTCGAATGGCTCCTGGCAGAAATTACCATTCTACTAGAAAATCTCGTAACCGCACTCCGCGATTATGTTAGCGACATCAAAGAGGTAACCGATGCGCTTTTAAGAGGCGATCCTACGGCTCTGCGGCTCTACCAGAAGGTTTTGAATGCCGAAGACTAAGATCACTTCATCCCCAAGGCCTGCATATAAGTTTCAAGAATAGCCTCTTCTTCCTGATATTCCTCTTTCCGTTTCTTACGGATTGCCATAATTTTGCGCATCGCCTTGGTGTCATAGCCGCGACTCTTGGCCTCGGCCATCACATCCTTGATGTCGTCGGCGATGCCCTTTTTCTCTTCCTCGAGCCTTTCGGCGCGCTCGATGAGCAGCTTCAATTCGTCGGCCGCGATGATGTCGCTCATGAGATATGCTCCAGCAGGATTGAGCGGGGCGCTCTAACCGGTCGAGAGCCCGCGATCAATTGGCCGGGAAGGCCAATCTTACCCCGCGTGCCTTTACCGCGACGCCGTGGCGCATCACGAAATCGACCTTTTCGAGCCGCGTCACATCCGCCGTCGGATCGCCCGCGACCGCGACGATATCGGCGAATTTGCCGGGCTCGATCGAGCCCAGCTGCTCCTTGCGACCAAGCGCATCGGCGGCGTCGATTGTGGCCGCGCGAATCGCTGCCGCTGGCGTCATCCCGGCGCGGACCATCAGCGCGAATTCCTTCGCATTCTCGCCGTGGCGCGAGACGCCGGTGTCGGTACCGAACGCGATCTTCACGCCCGCCGCAATCGCACGCTTATGGCTTTCGAACGCAACAGCAGCCGCTGCTTCGGCCTTGGGGATCGTCGCTGGCGGCAGCGCGCCGCTGCGTGCCTGGGCAAGCGCCGACACCGGCGCAATCATCGTCGGCACCAACCACGCGCCCTTCGCCTTGAACAACGCGACGGTGCTGTCGCTAATGAAAGTGCCATGGTCGATCGTGTCGACACCGGCTTCGAGCGCGGCTTCGGTGCCTTCGCGGGCGTGGCTGTGCGCGGCGACCTTGCGCCCGAAGCTGTGCGCGGTGTCGATGATTGCCTTCATTTCCTCCGGCGTCATCTGGCGCCCGAGCCCGCCTGCGACATTCGACAGCACCCCGCCGGTCGCGGCAAACTTGATCACTTGCGCACCGAGCCCGATCTGCGCGCGCACTGCCCGGCGGCAATCGTCGGGGCCGTCGCACAGGTTGATCTCGTGCGCATGGACCGCATCGGCGAATTCCTCGGCCAGCCCATTGCCGCCATCGCCGTGGCCGCCCGTGACCGAGATCATCGTGCCGGCATTGACAATCGTCGGCCCTTCGACCTCGCCCGCTTCGACCGCGTCACGCAACGCGCGAATACCGCGCGGATCGCCGCCCAGATCGCGCACGGTGGTGAAGCCGGCTTCGAGATCGGCCCGCGCATTCTTCTGCGCTTCGACCATGTCGTCGAAACGGTCGCGGGTCAGTTCGCCCAGCCGCGCACGCATCGGATCGCCGCCGATGCCCCACAGATGGACGTGCATGTCGATCAGCCCGGGGAGGACGAAGCGATCCTTGAGGTCGATCAGCGTCGCGCCCGCCTCGGGCGCGGCGAAACCGTCGCGGACCTCGACGATCTTGCCGTCGCGGATGACGATCGTCGCATTTTTGCGGGGCGGCTGGCCGGGGCGGTCGAGCAGGGTGCCTGCGTGGATGTAGGTGACCTTGGGTGCGGGCGGCGCGGCGGGCGCGGTTTGTGCAATCGCGGGCGCGGCCAGCATCAGCGCGGCGGCAAGCAGAATCGGCTTCATCGTCATCCCCCCTTTTGATCGCCGACGCTCTGGCTTTTGGGCGCGGTCATCGACGGTGGGTCGCTTGCCGGGAAGCTTTCGTCAAGCGCTTCGTCGAGCGCGTCTTCGCGGGCATTGCGCGCAACGCTTGCCGCCATCCGCGCGAGCTGTTCGGGCGTCGCCGCGAGCTGGTGCGTCGCTTTCCACACGGCATAGGGCATGCCGTAGACGGCCTCGCGCCCTTCGGCCTTGTCGAATGCGCCGTCCGACGCGTCGCTCAGCCAGTCGCCAAGGCAATTGCGGCAAAAACCCGCCAGCCCCATCAGGTCGACATTCTGGGCGTCGGTACGGTGCTGCAAATGGCGGACGAGGCGGCGAAGCGCCGCAGCAGCAATGGCATCGTCGATCGAGTCGATATCGCCCGGTGTCTTCGAAACTGTCACGCGCAATCTCCTTGAGCGGAGCGAGATAGTCATTAGAGGCATCAACGCACAAGCTGAGGAGAGCGACCCATGTCGAAAGCGATCAGTCCGCGTTTGCGCAAGGTACGCGTGCTCGCCACGCTTGGCCCCGCGAGCAGCACGCCCGAGATGATCGAAAAGCTCTTCCG
Organism: Sphingomonas sp.; assembly: GCF_019749955.1. Classification (GTDB taxonomy): domain Bacteria; phylum Pseudomonadota; class Alphaproteobacteria; order Sphingomonadales; family Sphingomonadaceae; genus Sphingomonas. Next base: position 84,350 of record NZ_JAIEPC010000064.1, on the reverse strand, counting down.
GGCGGGCGCCGATGCTTTCCGCATCAACATGAGCCACGGCGACCAGGCAGGGAAAATCCCGCTGATCGAGGCGATCCGCGCGATGGAGCGCAAGCTCGGTCGTCCCTCGACGATCCTCGCCGATCTGCAGGGGCCAAAGCTGCGCGTCGGCAAATTTGACGGTGGCAAGGTGGTGCTGACGACGGGCGCGACCTTCTTCCTCGATCGTGACGCGAAGCTCGGCGACGCGACCCGGGTCGAACTGCCCCACCGCGAGATTTTCGAAGCGATCGAACCCGGCGCGCGGCTGTTGCTCGACGATGGCAAGCTCGTGCTGCGCGTGATCGATTGCGAAGGCGACCGGATCGAGACCCGCGTCGAAGTCGGCGGTGCGCTATCGAACAGCAAGGGGCTCAACGTCCCCGATGTGGTGCTGCCGATGGCGGCGCTGACGGTGAAGGATCGCAGCGACCTTGCCTTTGCGCTCGACCAGAAAGTCGACTGGATCGCGCTGTCGTTCGTGCAGCGCCCTGACGATCTGGCCGAAGCGCGGATGCTGATTCAGGGCCGCGCGGCGTTGCTGGCGAAGATCGAAAAACCCTCGGCGATCGACCGGCTCGAGGAAATCGTCGAGCAATGCGACGGCGTGATGGTCGCGCGCGGCGATCTCGGTGTCGAACTCCCGCCCGAACAGGTGCCGCCCTTACAAAAGCGCATCGTCGAGGTGTCGCGGCGGCTGGGGCGGCCAGTGGTGGTGGCGACGCAAATGCTCGAATCGATGATCACCTCGCCCTCGCCCACGCGCGCCGAAGTGTCCGACGTCGCGACCGCCGTCTATGACGGCGCCGACGCGATCATGCTGTCGGCCGAAAGCGCGGCGGGCGCGTGGCCGGTCGAATCGGTCGCGATGATGAATTCGATTGCGGAGGCCGTCGAGCGCGACCCGATGCATGCCGAGCGTGTCCATTTCACGATCACCCGTCCCGATCCGACCACGGCGGACGCGCTGTCGGAAGCCGCGAAGAACATCGCCGCAACCGTCTCGGCGGTGGCGATCATCTGCTACACCACCTCAGGCTCGACCGCGCGTCGGATCGCGCGCGAGCGCCCGTCGGTGCCGCTGCTGGTGCTGACCCCCAAGGTCGAGACCGCGCGGCGACTCGGGCTGCTGTGGGGCGCGCACGCGGTCCACACGCGCGACGTCGAGTCGTTCGAGGAAATGGTGGCCAAAGCCAAGCGCATGGCGCTGCGCCACAAGATCGCCAAGGCGGGCGACCGGGTGATCGTGATGGCGGGGGTGCCGTTCGGAACGCCGGGATCGACCAATGTGCTGCACGTGGTGCGGATTATCGGGGATGAGCTGAAGGGCTATTCGGACTAAGCCGAGATCGCGAGCGGATGGCCGTGGAGATCGGCGTCACGGGTCAGCAATTTTGCGCCGAGGCGTTGCGCGTGAATCAAGAGCATTTCGTCGAACGGATCGCGGTGCGGCACGGCGACATCGAGCGACGCCGCGCAATCCTCGCCAGTCAGCGGGGCAAGCTCGATACCGTTACCGGCAATGAGCGCCAGGGCGACGACCGGATCGATCAGGTCCGGGCGGCGATGGTGGCCGCCGCCGAACTTTTGCCATTTGAGTCGCAACTCAAAGATGGACACCGCCGACACGATCAACTCGCTGCGGGTTATCAACGCCTGTTCGCGTCGGGTGATTTTCTTGGGATCGGTCGCGGTCCAAATCAGGAAGTGGGTGTCGAGCAGCACCCTCATTCGGTTTCGAATTCCCGATCGAGTTTGGCGAAATAGTCGCCCCACACTTCGTGCGTCCAGGCGGGGCCGGTGAAGGGAATGCTGCCGTCGGATTCGAGTGGATGGCCCGTGGCTTGGTCGAGCCCAAGCGCCTTGCGTACCCGCTCGTTCCGCGCCCAATCAAAGCCGATCTTCGCTTTGGGCGGGCCGAGTTCGGCGACGGGCTTGCCATTCTTGGTGATGATGACAGATTCGCCCCGCTGCGCGGCGTCGAGCGCCGTGGCGAAATTGGACCGGGCTTCCCGCACGGACATTTTCATGACGATCACTCCAATTGCGTACACGCATGTACACAAAAACGTGCTAGGAAGCAAGGATTCCGACGGTTGCGAGGTCGCTGCGGAGACTTTCCGCACCCACGAAATGATGTGCCGCAATCCCCATCGCCGCCGCCGCCTCGACGTTGGCCACATTATCATCAACGAACATCGCTTCCTCCGCCTGGAGTCCGAAGCGTTCCAGCGCGAGCGTGTAGATCGCCGGGTCGGGCTTCATCAGCTTTTCGTCGCCCGACACGACGATGTCGCGGAAGCGGTCGAACAGCCAGGCTTCGCGCGCGCGGAACGGCCGCCAGAATTCGCCCGAGAAATTGGTGATCGCAAACAGCGGCACGCCCGCTGCGTCGAGTTCGGCGACGAGCTCGGGCATGCCGGGGATCGGATCGCCCATCGTCTCCAGAAAACGCGGGCCCCACATCGCGATCAGCTCGGCGTGCTCCGGGAACTCGGCAATCAGCTCGACCGAAGTCTCGGCAAAGGGCCGCCCGGCATCATGCTGGAAATGCCAGGCGCGCGTGACCACCGTGTCGAGAAACGCATCAAGCGCCCGATCGTCGCCGATCGAGCGCTCTGTAAAAACCTTCGCGTAGAGGTAGCGCGGGTTCCAGTCGTACAGCACCATGCCGACATCGAAGATGACGGCAGTCGGCTTGCTCATTCTGGCTCCTGAACCCGACACGGGAATAAATCCCGTGTCGTCGATCAGCGCTGGCGCGCCGTCGGCCGGGCTTCGGCCATTCGCGGATTAGCTCTGCTAATCCGCTGCCTCAGCCTTGACGCGCCTTGAACCGGCGGTTGGTCTTGTTGATCACATAAGTGCGGCCACGGCGACGGATCACGCGGTTATCGCGGTGACGCCCTTTGAGCGACTTCAGGGAATTGCGGATCTTCATGATCGATTCGCTTCTCGTTTGAGCTTGAATTCGGGAAAGTCCGCGCCGCTACAGAGACAGGGGCTTCAAGTCAAGCTTGCGACCGCTTTTTGGTGGCGCGGCGCAGCGATTTCGCCGATTGAGCGTTGGGGGCGTAACAACGGGAAAAGGTTCCGGCGATGCGCAAGACGATATTCGTGGCTTTGATGGGTTGGGTGGCGGCGCCCGCGCTGATGCTGGGCGGCTGCCAAACGGCTGCTCCGGTCAAGGTCACGCGCTTCCACCTCAATGCGCCGCTCGATCGTGGCGCCGTGCTTGTCATCGCCAATCCGGTCGCGACCAATATTGCGGGGCTCGAAGGCGAGCTTTATGCGGGCGCGATTCGCGACGCGATGGCGGCGCAAGGCTTTGCGGCGGGTGATCAGAGCGCGCCGCTGGTCGCAAGCTTCACCGTCGGGCGGACGATTCGCGAAGTCGAGCCGCCACGGTCGCCGGTGACGATCGGCATCGGCGGCGGCAGCTTTGGCGGCGGAATCGGTGGCGGGGTTGGCGGCGGGGCGAGCATTGGCTTCGGCGTCGGCAAGAAGCGCGCGCGCGAGGCCTATGTCACCGAACTCGGCGTGCAGATGCGGCGCGGCGCGGCGGGCGAAATCGTGTGGGAAGGCCGCGCGATCACCGAAGCCGATACCCGATCGCCCGACGCCCAGCCGCCTGCGACCGCGCGCAAATTGGCGCAAGCGCTGTTCAAGGGGTTTCCGGGTGAGTCGGGGCGCACTATCAGCGTGCCATGAGCCTCAGCATCACCAGCGCCTTCGACGGCGGCAACATCCACGTCGTCGGCATCGACGGCGACACGGCCGACCTCGAAATCGTGCGCGATCACGAGTCGGAATTTTACCAGTGGTTTTACTTCCGGGTGGCGGGCGCTGAGGGGCGCACGGTGACGCTGCGCATCCTGAACGCGGCGGGCTCCGCCTATCCGATGGGCTGGCCCGGCTACCGCGCACGGGTGAGCAGCGACCGTGAGAGCTGGACGCTGGCGGACACCAGCTATCGCAACGGCGTGCTCGAAATTACGCAACCGATCGATAGCCAACTCGCATGGTTCGCCTATTTCGCGCCCTACACGATCGAACGCCATAATGCGCTGGTCGCGCGCTATGCGGCAGTGCCGGGCTTTGCCTATCGCGAACTCGGTCGCTCGATCGACGGGCAGCCGATCGACAGTTTCACGGTGGGCCGTGGCGCCAAGCCGGTGTGGCTCTATGCCCGCCAGCACCCCGGCGAGACGATGGCGGAGTTTTGGATCGAAGGCGTGCTCGAGCGGCTTGCCGACGTGGCCGATCCGGTAACCGCCGCGCTGCTCGAAAAGGCGACTTTCCACATCGTCCCCAACATGAATCCCGACGGCTCTGCGCGGGGTCACCTGCGGACCAACGCGGTGGGCATCAACCTCAACCGCGAATGGGCGACGCCGAGCCCCGAAAAAAGCCCCGAAGTGCTGTGTGTGCGCAGCGCGATGGACGCGACCGGGGTGGCCTTTGCGATCGACGCGCATGGCGACGAAGCAATCCCGGCCAATTTCATCGCGGGCTTCGAAGGCATTCCGAGCTGGCACGACACGCTCGGCGACAAATTCTACCGGTTCCAGAATGCGCTCGCCGCGCACACGCCCGATTTCCAGACGCAGATGGGCTATCCCAAATCACCGGCGGGCAAAGCCAATCTGACGATGTCGACCAACCAGCTTGCCGAACGCTTCGGCGCGGTGGCGATGACGCTCGAAATGCCGTTCAAGGATCACGACGCCAATCCCGATCCGGTGCACGGCTGGTCGCCCGAGCGTTGTCGCAAGCTCGCGCATGCCTGCCTCGAAGTGCTGGCGGCGCAGATCGACGACATCTGAAGCGTCCCTCGACTTCGCGCGGGACGAAGTTTAGGGGCGCGGGGAAACGCTGGAGACGCGCCGCATGCCCACCCTCGTCCTGATCCGCCACGGCCAGTCGGCGTGGAATCTCGAAAATCGCTTCACCGGCTGGTGGGATGTCGATCTGACCGCGCAAGGCATCGACGAAGCGCGCGCGGCGGGGCGGCTGATGGGCGACAAGGGCCTCGATTTCGACGCCTGTTTCACGTCGCTCCAAACGCGCGCGATCAAGACGCTCAATCTCGCGCTTGAGGAAATGCAGCGGTTGTGGCTGCCGGTCGAAAAGGACTGGCGCCTCAACGAGCGGCATTACGGCGGGCTGACCGGGCTCGACAAGGCCGAGACGGCGGCCAAGCACGGCGACGCGCAGGTCAAGATCTGGCGCCGCAGCTTCGACATCCCGCCGCCGCCGATGGAGGCCGGATCGCCGTTCGATCTGTCGCATGACCGCCGCTATGCCGGGATCACCGTGCCCGCGACCGAAAGCCTGAAGGACACGATCGCGCGCGTGCTGCCCTATTGGGAAGCAACGATCGCGCCCGCACTCCGCGACGGCCAGCGGGTGCTGATCTCCGCGCACGGCAATTCGCTGCGTGCGCTGGTCAAGCATTTGTCGGGCATCCCCGACGACGAGATCACCCATCTCGAAATCCCGACCGGCCAGCCGATTGTCTATCAGCTCGATGCGGGGCTGAACGAGGTTGAGCGCTACTATCTCAGCGAACGCTAGCCGCCGATGCGCGCCAGCGTCGCCCTGCTGCTGGTTGGCATCGCCCTGAGCGACCCGGCGACCGCGCAGACTGCCGCTGCCGCCATCGACCGCGCCAAGACGCTGACCACTGCCGAACCCTGCACGCCGACATCGGCGGCGCCCGACGCGAGCGTCGTGGTGTGCGCAAGCAAGTCCGCCAGCGAGCGCTACCGGCTGCCGCTCCCTGTCGAGCGCGACCCATTGGCCGGAACCGGTGCGGTACGCGGCGAGCCGCGATCGGCGGCTTCGGTGCTGGTGCCTTTTGCCGATTGCGGACCCTTTGCCGGCCAGCGAAACTGCTCGAAGGCCGAGGCGCGGCTTTATGGCTATGGCGGGGGGCGCGACCCGCTGACGGTTGGCCTCAAACTTTTGACCAGACTGGTCGATCCCGACGCCGAATTGGGGCCACCGCCCGCAACGACTCGCCCGCCGAAACACTGACGCTTCGGCGGGGGAACTGGATTTGGCTCAGTTCTGCTCGGTCTTTACCGTCGTCGTGGTCTTTGCGACCACGGTACGAGGTGCGGATTTGCGCACGACAGTGTGACGGACGATCCGTTTACGCACGACATGCTTGGTCGCAACGACCGGCGCGGGGCGCTCGGCGGTTTCGGTGCTGACCGTCATCGTCGTGGTCGGCGGCGTGACGGGCGCGGGCGGGGTCACGAACACGACTGGGGGCGCGGGCGGGGCGTTGCGCGCGCGTTCGGCATCCAAGGCCGATGCAGCGGCTGCACGTTCCGCAGCGGCTGCGCGTTCGTTGGCGGCGGCAGCATCGGCTTGGGCAGACGCGGTCGCACGGTTGGCATCGGACGTGGCTGCGCGCTGATCGAGCGCCTTGGCTTGCTGGGTCTCGCCCATTGCGGTGTCGGCGAGCATCGCCGCGCGATTGGCATCGGCGATGGCTTCGTCCTTCTGCCCGTTCGCGACTTCTTCCCTGGCCTTGCGCAGCATCGCGGCGGCTTCGGCCTGGAGGCGGGGAACTTCGCCGGTCGCACCGATCTTGTTGGCGGCATCGATCTTGGCCTGCGCGGCGGCAATGGCGGCGTGCGCGCGATCGGCCTTGCCCTGTGCGTGTGCGGGGCTCGCAAAGACGAGCGCGGTGGATAGTGCCGCGAGCGATAGTGTCGAGAGGATACGGGTCATATGTGGTTCCTTCGGGTGGGCCTTGCTGCGTTCAACTCGCCGCGAGCCATGCATGTTCCGCCGGGTGGAGTTGCCCTGACGCGCCCGTCCCGCTAACCCCCTCCAATGACCCCGCACGTCGGCATCATCATGGGCAGCACCTCCGATTGGGAGACGATGCACCATGCCGCCGATCTGCTGGGCGAGCTGGGCGTCACGTTCGAAAGCAAAGTGGTGTCGGCGCACCGCACGCCGCAGCGGCTCTACGACTATGCGACCAGCGCCGCCGAGCGCGGTCTCAAGGTCATTATCGCGGGCGCCGGGGGCGCCGCGCATTTGCCGGGGATGGCGGCGTCGATGACGCATTTGCCGGTGCTCGGCGTGCCGGTGCAGTCAAAGGCGCTCGACGGGATGGATAGCCTGCTGTCGATCGTGCAGATGCCTGCGGGCATCCCGGTCGGTACGCTCGCGATCGGCAAACCGGGGGCGAAGAATGCAGCGCTGCTGGCGGCGGCGATCCTCGCGCTCGGCGATGCGGACCTCAGCGCGCGGCTCCAGGCTTGGCGGGCGGCGCAGACCGATAGCGTCGCGACCGACCCGGCGTGATTCCGCCCGGCAGCACGATCGGCATTTTGGGCGGTGGCCAGCTCGGGCGGATGCTCGGGGCGGCGGCCGCGCAGCTCGGCTATCGCACCTTGGTGCTCGCGCCCGACGAGGAAGCCGTCGCCGCGCAGACCGCGTCGAGCTTCATCCGCGCCGATTATCAGAACCGCATCGTGCTCGACGACTTCGCCGCCGCCTGCGACGTCATCACCTATGAGTTCGAGAATATCGAGCTCGACCCGATCGACTATCTGGCGGAAAAAGTGCCCGTGCATCCGGCCCCGGCGGCGCTGGCGATTGCGCAGGACCGGGTGAATGAGAAGAGCTTCGTTGCAGCGCTCGGCGGGCGGACGGCGCCTTGGGCGAAGGTGTCGACGCTGGCCGATGTCGAGGCGGCGGTCGCGGACATTGGCGCGCCCGCCATCCTGAAGACGCTCCGGCTCGGTTATGACGGGCGCGGGCAGGCGCGGATCGCCAGCCCCGCCGATGCCGCCGCCGCGTGGAGCGCAATCGGCAAGCGCCCCGCGATCCTCGAAGGCTTTGTCAATTTCAGCCATGAGTTTTCGATCATCGTGGCGCGGGGTGCCGATGGCGCGATGGTCAGCTATCCGCCGCCGTGGAACGAGCATCAGGGCGGCATTCTCGCACGCTCGACGCTACCCGCGCCGGTCGAGATCGCACGGCAGTGGAGCGAAGCGGCGGTGATCGCGGGGCGGATCGCCGACACGCTCGATTATGTTGGCGTGCTGGCGTGCGAATTCTTTGCGACCGAGGCGGGGCCGGTGTTCAACGAAATGGCGCCGCGCGTCCATAATTCGGGGCATTGGACGATCGAGGGCGCGGTCACGTCGCAGTTCGAGAACCATATCCGCGCGATTTGCGGCCTGCCGCTGGGCGATACCGGACTGACGGCGCGCGAAGTGGTGATGGATAATCTGATCGGCGATCAGGCGCGCGGCTGGCTGGCGGCCCTCGAACAGCCCGGCGCGCATTTGCACCTATACGGCAAGACCGAACGTGCAGGCCGCAAGATGGGACACATCACGCGGCTGGTGCGGTAGCAGCGCCACAAAAGCAAAGGCCCCGCTTTCCGGTTGGAAAGCGAGGCCCCGCCAAATCATCATCACACTTCGCCAATCAGGCGACGCGGCTGCCCGTCATCGGGAAGCTGCCAAAGGCGCCAGCGCCGATCGACCCGGTGATGGTGTCGCCGTCGACCGTCGCGCTGCAGGTCAGCGTCATCGGCATCGGCACCGTCATGGCCATCGTCCAGTTGAGCGTGTTGCCATCGAGCGTGCCATCGGTGATCTCAACCGATCCCATCTGGCCCGAACTCGTGCCGGTCCAGCTATTGCCGTCGCTCTTGACGGTGATCGTCGACTTCTGGTCGCCAAGCGGCGATTTAACGACGGTTTCCCAGGTGCCATCCACTGCGGACATGTGCGTCTCTCCTGATTTACTTCGCGCCCGCCACGGACGCGGCGGGCACCACCTCAACCGGCAAGCCAACCGAGTCAAGCTGCGCGCGCACGACTTTGGCATCGCCGACGACGACCCAGACGAACTTGTCAGGGTCGATCGCCCTGCGTGCCGCAGCGTCAAGCTGTTCGCGCGTCATCGCGCGATATTTTTGGCTGATCGTCGCATAATAATCGTCGGGCCGCTTATACTGATCATTGTCGAGCATCGCCGACAGTACGGCACTCGCGGTTTCGAAATTGCCCGCAAGTTCGCGCGTCGCACCGTTGATCGTGCGGGTGAATTCGGCCTCGGTAATGCCCTTGCTGGTCAAAAAGTCCTTCAGATCGGCTTGCAGCGATTTGATCGAATCGCCCGTACGGTCGGCCTGCACCGGCGCATTGATACGATAGGTCACCAATTGTTCGGTCTGGCCGAAGCCGCCGCCTGCGCCATAGGACCAATGCTTGGTTTCGCGCAGGTCGAGGTTGATGCGCGACAGGAAATCACCGCCAAGGACGTCATTGGCGGTCTGGTAGTTGAGAAGGTCCTCACTGCCCTTGAGCGGTGTCAGCTGCCCGGCGGTGATCAGCGACTGCGGCGAATCAGGTCGATCGATCAGCACGATTTTCGGGGCGCTCTGGACTGCAGCGACGCTCAGATCCTTGGCGCCGGGCGCTCCCACACCCTTCCAGTCGCCAAATTCGCGGTCAAGAAGCGGCAGCAACTGGGCAAGCGGCACGTCCGACACGACGAACATCTTCGCCTTTTCGGGCCGGATCCACGCCTGTTGGAACGCCACCAGATCGTCGCGCGTCAGCTTGGCGACCGCAGCCGGATCGCCGCCCTGGCCCGCCGTTTTGGCATAGGCAGAGGGGCCGTAGATCAGCTTGGGCAGCACGCGACCGGCAAGGCCGCCGGGATTGGTGAGCTCCTGCTGAATGCCCGCGAGCTGGCTATTGCGCAGCCGCGCGACTTCCTCGGGCGTGAAGGCAGGATTGCGGACAATGTCGGCAAACAGATCGAACGCGCCTGCCGCATTCGCGCTCGGCGCGTCGACGCTCAAGAAAGTACGGTCGGCGCTTGCGCCCTGCCCGATCGACGCGCCGAGCCGCTCCTGCGCTTCGGCGATCGCGATCGAATCGCGCGTGGTCGTGCCTTCGTCGAGCATCGCCAGCGTCAGCTGCTGCGTGCCGAGCTTGTCGGCGGGATTGGCGACGGCCCCGGCATCAAAGCTGATCAATGCGCGGGTGATCGGCACCGCGGTGCGCTGGGCGTAAACGACTTCGATGCCATTCGACAGCTTGGCACGCTGCACCTTGGGGAACACCAGATTGCCCACGGCGCCGACATCGGGGTTCGCTTCGGCGCGCGAATTGGCGGGCTTCAGATCGGGCGGGCTGACGAGCGGCTTGGGCGCCGCCGCGACATCGGTCCCTGCTTCGCGGGGGCCGGCAACGATCGACAGGTTATAGACGGGGCGCGTCAGCCATTTCTGCATCGCCGCGGTCACGGTGGCAGGGGTCTGCGCGGCAAGGGCGGCGAGCTGCTTCTTGTAGTAACCGGGATCCGCCGAATAAAGTTCGCCCTGCGCCAGTGCGACCGCCTTGCCACCGAAGCCGCCAACCGATTCGAGGCCCGCGATGCGGCGCGACACACTGCTCGTCACCGTCCGCTGGAGCTCATCGGCGGTCGGGCCGGTCTTGATGAAATCGGCGACCAGTTCGTCGAGCCGCTTGCTCGCGGCATCGACATCGACGCCCGGACGCACGACCATGATCACCTGGAAAATGCCGATCTGCGCCAGCGACTGCACCCCGGCACTGACCTGGATCGCGAGCTTTTCCTTGCGGACGAGCGCGTTCGCCAGCCGCGAGCTCGACAGGGCGCCGAGCACCGATGCGCCCGCCTGAAGCGAGGCGGCATCCTTGTCGTTCAGCCCCGGCACCGCCCATTGGCGGGTGACGAGGGCAGCACCAACGCGGTCGTGGATCACGTCGCTCTTGGGCGCGGCAAGCGTTGGGATCGACACGGTCGGCAGATCGGTGGCTGGGCCAGCTTTGATCTTGCCGAAATATTTGGTGACCAGCGTCTTGGCGGTGGCGAGATCGATGTCGCCTGCGAGCACCAGCACGGCGTTGTTCGGGCCATAGTGATCGCGGAACCAGCCCTTCACATCATCAAGGCTGGCCGCATCAAGATCGGCGAGCGAGCCAATGACGGAGTGGCCATAGGGGTGATCGGCGGGGAACAGCCCTTCAAGCTGCTTATACTGGCGCAGGCCATAGGGCTGGTTGTCGCCCTGGCGCTTTTCGTTCTGGACGACGCCGCGCTGCTCATCGAGGACTTCCTGCGTCACCGCGCCGAGCAGATAGCCCATGCGGTCGCTTTCGAGGAACAGCGCCTTTTCGAGCGCGGGCGTCGGCACCGTTTCGAAATAATTGGTGCGATCATAATTGGTGGTGCCGTTGAGATCGGTCGCGCCAACCTGCTTCAGCGGTTCGAAGAAATCGCCGGGCGCATTTTCCGATCCGTTGAACATCAAATGCTCGAAGAGGTGGGCAAAGCCGGTGCGGCCCTTGGGCTCGAACTTCGAGCCGATATTGTACCACACGCTGACCGCGACGACCGGCGCCTTGCGATCGGTATGGACGATCACGCGCAGGCCGTTGGGCAGCGTGAATTTCTGATAGGGAATGTCGACTTTGGCGATCAGCGAGGCAACCGGGGCAGGCTTGGCGTCCTGCGCGTGCGCGGCGGCAAGCGGAAGCGTGATGGCGGCGAGCGCGACACCGGCGCGGGCGAACATCTTGAAGGTCATCGATTATCCTCTGATCAAGGTGGCATGCCGAGGTATATCGGCAAATCGGGTCGAGGCAACGGGCTTAGGGGCGGTAGTCGCGCTCTTTATGTGCGTCGAGTTCCGCCGGATCGAACCACACCGGCTTGAGTTGGTGTCTCACGAACAGCGGTGCCTGATCGGCATAATGCTTCGATGCCGGGCGCGTCGTGGCCGCGCCATAGGGCTGGATCGACTGTGACGAGACAAGCCCCGCCTTGTCCCAGGTCATGAACATGATGAAGCTGTCGCCGTGCTTGACGGCGAGGCGGCCGTCGACATCCTCGTCCCAATTGGCGGTGGCGCGCAGCACATCGGCCCCGCCATCCATCGGCAGATCGACCTTGCCTTGCCGCAGCCGCAGCACGGTGCCGAGCGGTGGATCGAGTCGCCCGAAATAGCGCTTCAGATAAGCGGCGGCCTTGCCCAACTCCTCGCGCGGGTCGGTCTGCGCGCGCGCGGGATAGTGCCAGCGGTTGCCGACGCGGAGCAAGATACTCGCGAGCGCATCGGCGGGACCTTTGCCGTCGAAATTCCAGTCCCATTTGGCGAGCAGTGCCTTGGCCTCGGCGATTTGCGGGTCGCCTTTGGGATCGATCGCGCCCAGCAACCCGAACCATTTCGCCGCCCAGCTGTGGCGGCTGACGGTGGTGTCGAACTTGATGTCGAACAGCTCCTGCGCGGTGATCGACGGATCGGCGCCCATCAGCTCGATCGCGCGGGTGCCGCGATTGGTGGTATAGGTCTCAGTCCCCAGCAGCGGCGAAAACGCCTTCGAATCGAGCTCATAGCCCGCGCCCGATGCCTGGAACGGCGTGTTGTTCGAATTGATGACGAAGCCCGATCCGGGGTTGATGTTCTTTGGGACCTCGCTCCAGCCCACCGTCCCCGGCACGATGTCGCGCGACGTGTCGCCGGGCAGCACGGTGTGATAGTCGAAGCCCGGTCGCCGATTGGGGAAAGACGCATTGTAGATGTGGGCGATATTGCCCGCCGCATCGGCATAGATGAAATTGGTCGCGGGCACGCCTTGCTGGCTCAGCGCCTTTTGCCATTCGGCGAAGTCGCGCGCCTTGTTCAGCCGATAATATTCCTCGACCATCTTGAGCTGGTCTTCGCCGCCGTAGCGGATCGCGAACGCCCCGCTCTTGTTCTGGAACACCGGCCCCTGCACCGCACGATAGATGGTGCGCGGCACCGGCAGCACGAACGGCCCCCACAGCTTGACCGGCAGCCAGACGCGTTCGGCGTGGAGGTCAAGCCACTGCCCGTCATAGCGATATTGCGTGCCCGCGGCGTTGAGCCTGAGCTTGTAAATGTCGATCAGGTCGGGTCGGTTGACGGTGTTGGTCCAGCCCAGCGTCTTGTTGTGGCCCAGCAGCGGATAGGGCGCGCCGGGGAAAGTCGCGCCGGCGAAATCCCAGCCTGCCTTTGAATGGACCACCAGTTCATACTAGGCGACCGACCCGCGCCAGGGCTGGTGCGAGTTGGAGATCAGCCGGGTGAAGCCATCGGCCGAGCGCTTGGGCGCAACCGCAAACGCGTTCGAGCCATTTTCGGTGGTCGCGCGCGGCTCGGGCGATCCGGGGGCGAGCGCAGGCGGATCATCGGCGTCGGGCTTGGGCCCCGCCGTTTGCGGCGGCAGCGGCGCATCCTTGGCGAGCGCGCCGAGCACCGCGTCGAGCCCGAAGAAGAAGGGTGAGCGCAACACAAAGCCGGTGGCGATGTCGCGGCCATTGACCGGGAACAGTTTCTTGAGCGCCACTTCATCGGGATGCTGATCGGCATAATGGTTGAGCCCGGCGGCATAAGCATCGAGCAGCGCGCGGACATCGGCGGGCTGCTTCATATAATCGCGGTCGACCGTTTCGCGTGCACCAACGAAGTGCAGTGCGAAATCGACGCCTGCGCCATCGGCCCCGGCAATCGCGCCAAAGCGCCCGCGCGTCATCGCGACGACCTGCTGGAGCGTCTCAAAATCATCCTCGGCATGCGCATAGGCGATGCCGTAAGCGACATCAGCATCGGTGGTGCCGAAGATATGCGGCACGCCATAAGTGTCGCGGACGATGCGCGTGTCATAGCGGTGCGGCTTCGGCGCTTCAGCGCTGGTCGCCACGAGCGGCTCCCACACCGCCAGGCCAATGGCGACCGCGATGAGCAGCGCGACCAAACTCCAGCCGCCAAGCCCCAAAATCCGCCGCATTTGCATCCCCTTTATGTCTTTGGGGCTCCGTGTAGCGCCCGCTGCGGGCCGCGCCAACCGGATAGCTCCCGACCCGCCTTGTGTTGCAATTGGGCAACACTATATCGGGGTTGTTGACGAGGGGTTGGGCAAGCCAGGGACCATTCATGAACATCGAAAAATTCACCGATCGCGCCAAGGGTTTCCTCCAGTCGGCGCTGACCGTGGCGATCCGCATGAATCATCAGCGGATCGCGCCCGAACATATCCTCAAGGCGCTGCTCGAAGATGACGAGGGGATGGCGTCGGGGCTGATCAAGGCGGCCGGCGGCGATGCCGCGCGCGCGGTGGTCGAGACCGATGCCGCGCTCGCGAAAATTCCCGCCGTCTCCGGCTCGGGTGCGCAGAGCCAGCCGGGGCTCGACAACGACAGCGTGCGCGTGCTCGACCAGGCCGAGCAAGTCGCGGCCAAGGCGGGCGACAGCTTCGTCACCGTCGAGCGGCTGCTGCTCGGCCTCGCGCTGTCGCCGACGACCGCGGCAGGCAAGGCGCTGGCGGCGGCGGGGGTGAAGGCCGAGGCAGTCAATGCCGCGATCAATCAGCTGCGCGGCGGGCGGACGGCCGACAGTGCGGGCGCCGAAAACCAATATGATGCGCTCAAGAAATTCGCGCGCGACCTGACGCAGGCGGCGCGCGACGGCAAGCTCGATCCCGTCATCGGCCGCGACGAGGAAATCCGCCGCACCATCCAGATTCTCGCGCGCCGGACCAAGAATAATCCGGTGCTGATTGGCGAGCCCGGCGTCGGCAAGACCGCAATCGCCGAAGGGCTTGCCCTGCGCATCGCCAATGGCGATGTCCCCGATACGCTGAAAGATCGCAAGCTGATGGCGCTCGACATGGGCAGCCTGATCGCGGGCGCGAAATATCGGGGCGAGTTTGAGGAGCGGCTGAAGGGCGTGCTCGATGAAGTGAAGGCCGCCGAGGGGCATATCGTGCTGTTCATCGACGAGATGCATCAGCTGATCGGCGCGGGCAAATCCGAAGGCGCGATGGACGCCGGCAATCTCTTGAAGCCCGCGCTCGCGCGTGGCGAACTGCATTGCATCGGCGCGACCACGCTCGATGAGTATCGCAAATATGTCGAGAAGGACCCCGCGCTCCAGCGGCGCTTCCAGCCGGTGTTCGTCGGCGAGCCGACCGTGCCCGACACGATCAGCATCCTGCGCGGGCTGAAGGAGAAGTACGAGCTCCACCACGGCGTGCGGATCACCGATGCGGCGATCGTCGCGGCGGCGACCTTGTCGCACCGCTACATCACCGATCGATTTCTGCCCGACAAGGCGATCGACCTGATGGACGAAGCCGCCAGCCGCATCCGGATGGAAGTCGAGAGCAAGCCCGAGGAGATCGAAACGCTCGACCGGCGGATCATCCAGCTCAAGATCGAGCGCGAGGCGCTGAAGCGCGAGACTGATCCGGCGTCGCGCGACCGGCTGGGCACTCTCGAAGGCGAACTCGCCAATCTCGAGCAGCAATCGTCCGAACTGACGCAACGCTGGCAGGCCGAGAAGGACAAGATTTCGGCCGAAGCGAAGCTCAAGGAACAGCTCGACGCCGCGCGGCTCGAACTTGAGCAGGCGCAGCGGGCGGGCGATCTGGCGAAGGCCGGCGAGCTTTCCTACGGTCGCATCCCCGACCTCCAGCGCAAGCTCGACGAAGCGGCGGGCGCGACCAAGGGCGCGATGTTGCGCGAGGAAGTGACCGCCGACGATATCGCGGGCGTGGTCGCGCGTTGGACCGGCATCCCGGTCGAGCGGATGCTGTCGGGCGAGCGTGAAAAGCTGCACAAGATGGAAGAATCGATCGGCAAGCGCGTGATCGGCCAGAAGGAAGCCGTGCGCGCGGTGTCAACGGCGGTGCGGCGCGCGCGGGCAGGGTTGCAGGACCCCAACCGCCCGCTTGGTTCGTTCCTGTTCCTTGGGCCAACGGGCGTCGGCAAGACCGAACTCACCAAGGCGCTCGCCGAGTTCCTGTTCGATGATTCCGCAGCAATGGTCCGCATCGACATGAGCGAATTCATGGAAAAGCACGCGGTCGCGCGGCTGATCGGTGCCCCGCCCGGCTATGTCGGTTATGAAGAAGGCGGCGTTCTAACCGAGGCAGTGCGTCGCCGTCCCTATCAAGTGGTGCTGTTCGACGAGGTCGAGAAGGCGCACAGCGATGTCTTCAACATCCTGCTGCAAGTGCTCGATGACGGGCGGCTGACCGACGGACAGGGGCGCACGGTCGATTTCACCAACACGATCATCGTGCTGACGTCGAACCTCGGCAGCCAATATCTAACGGCGGTCGCTGACGGCGACGATGTGTCGAGCGTCGAGCCGCAAGTGATGGAAGTCGTGCGCGCGCATTTCCGGCCCGAATTCCTCAACCGGCTCGACGAGATCGTGCTGTTCCACCGGCTCGGGCAAAGCGAAATGGCGCCGATCGTCGACTTGCAAGTCGCCCGCGTCGGCAAGCTGCTCGCCGATCGCAAGATCACCGTCGACCTGACCGAAGGCGCGCGGCTGTGGCTGGGGCGTGTCGGCTATGATCCGGTGTACGGTGCGCGGCCACTCAAGCGCGCGGTGCAGCGCTATCTGCAGGATCCGCTCGCCGACCTGATCCTGTCGGGCGCGGTCAAGGACGGGCAGGCGGTGCATGTCGAGGACGGCGAAGGGGCGCTCAAGCTGACCATTGGCTAGGCGCTCGGTTTCCTCGACAAAACCGTCGGTACACGGCATCGTTCGCGCGATGACGTCGGTGGATATCAACGCGCTGTTCGGTCGGGCCGAGCGAGCCTTTCAAGTGCGCGAATTCGAGGCCGCACGTCGCGATCTGCTGGCGGTGCTCCGGTCGCTCGGCGAGCACCCGCAGGTGCTCCACCTGCTGGCGCTAACCGAGCAATCGCTGGGTCGGCTCGATATGGCCGCCGATGCGTTTCGCCGAGGGCTGCGCCTTGCACCGCGCGATGGCCAGATCAACAACAACTACGCCAATCTGCTCGCTGCGTTGGGCGATGACGACACCGCACTTCGCCATTTTGAGGTGGCGGTAGCGGTCGATCCGGGGGCGTTCGACCCGCGCTACAATCGTGCCCTGCTGCTGCAACGCCGCGGCGCGGTCGAAGCGGCGCTGGCCGATGTCGATCGCCTCCTGGTGGGATGGCCGCATGATCCCCGGCTGTGGGAGGCCCGCGGATCGGCCAACCGGCAGCGCGGTGACTTGCCCGCAGCCGCGCAGGATTTCGCCCGAGCGCTGGCGCTTGGACCCGATCGCGCGGTTGCCCTCCACGGCGCGGCGCGCGTCGCGCTCGAACGTGGCGATCCGCAGGCGGCGGCCTATTACGCCCGCGCGCGAGCAGCGGCGCCGGACGATCCGGCGCTGGTGCTCGGTCTCGCCGAGGCGCTCGAAGCAAATGGCGACCCCGCCGGGATGACAATGCTGGCGGACCAGCTATCGCGCAATCCCGACTGGATCGACGGGCAGGACAGCTTGGCGCGGATGCGCGCCGAAGCGGCAGACCCGGACGATTTCGCGCGCGGCTATGCCGACGCCGTCGCGCGCCAACCCGACAACCGCTCGCTCCACTTCGCCTATTGGCGCTGCCTTGCCCGTGGCGACCGCCAGCGCGATGCGCTTGCCGCGCTGGACAGGGCGCTTGGACGATTTGCCCCTGATGGCGAACTTGCGCTGATCGAAGCTGCGCTGGCGAGCGAGGCGGGCGATCTGGACCGCGCCGATCGCGCGTTTTTGCGCGCCGGCGACGGGCCGCAGGCTGCGCTGGCGCTTGGGCGACATATGCTGCGACGAGGCGATCCGGTGCGTGCCGCCGGATTGCTTGAGCCGATCGCCCGCGCCGATCTCACGAATGTCACGGCATGGGCCCATCTCGCACTTGCGTGGCGGCTCACGGTCGATCCCCGGCACACGTGGCTGTGTGGCCAGCCGGGGCTGTTCGGCGCGACCGAACTCGATCTGACGCCTGACGAACTGGCGGTGCTGGCGACGCGGCTGCGCGACTTGCATCGCACCCGGGCGCATCCGATCGGGCAGTCGCTGCGCGGTGGCACGCAGACCCGCGGGCGGCTGTTGACGCGCGAGGAACCGATCATCGCGCGGCTCCGCGAGTGCCTGCGTCACGCAGTTGCGGGTCATGTCAGCGCGATGCCGCCCGCAGATGCGAGCCACCCGCTGCTGCGCCACCGCGGCCATCGCTTGGCTTTTGCCGGTAGCTGGTCAGTGCGACTGCGCGCCGGCGGGTTTCACGTCCACCATATTCATCCCGAGGGGGTGTTGAGCTCGGCATGCTATGTCGCCTTGCCTGAGAGCCTTGGCCCCGACCGCGATGGTTGGCTTGAGATTGGCGCCGCGCCGGTCGAGCTTGGACTGGATTTGCCGCCGCTTACGTCGATCGAGCCGCAGCCGGGGCGGCTCGCGCTGTTCCCTAGCTACATGTTCCACGGCACTCGCCCCTTTGGCGCGGGCGAGCGGCTCACGGTCGCGTTCGACGTGACCGCCTGATGGCGCACGATGCGGCATGGGCCGATTATTGGCGCGATCATCGCGGGCGCGGCTGCCTGGCGACGGCGCCGCCGCTGGTGCACGCGACGCTTGATGCGATCTGGCAGGCGTTTGCCGCAACGCTGCCGCCGGGCGGGCGCGTGCTCGACATTGCGGCCGGCGATGGTGCGGTGATTCGCGCCTTGCGCGCGGTGCGGCCCGACCTCGACATCATCGGCGTCGACTATGTCGATACCGGCCCGGACGCAGCTGCGCTGGGGGTGCGTGGCGGCGTCGATGCGGCCGACTTGCCCTTTGCTGACGGCGCGTTCGACGCGGTCACGAGCCAATATGGCATCGAATATTGTCCCGGGCGCGCGATTGGCGAAGCGGCACGTGTGCTCGGGCCGGGCGCCGCATTGGCGTTCGTCTGTCATCACAGCGATAGTCGCGTGGCGGCGCATAACCGACGTCGGCTCGCGGCAATGCGCGCGATGGCCGATGCGGGGCTCTTCGCGCTGGCGCAGGCTGTGGCGGCAGGGGGTGCCGAGGATGCCCCGACGGTGCAAGCGATCACACGCGCGCGCGAGACCTATCGAGACCAGTCGATCATCGAGGATTTGCCGATCGCACTGGGGCAGGCGCTGGCGGGGCCGCAGCCGCCCGCGGCCGTCGCGGTGATCCTTCGCCGGGCGGAGGCGGAAATGGCGCGGCTGCACGCAATGATTTCGGCGGCAATGGATCGCCAGGGCGCGGTAGCCTGCGTCGGGGCGCTGGGTGCGCATGGCGCCGTGGCGCAGCTTTCCCCGGTGGTCGCCGGGGCGGTGGGGCCGATCGGGTGGCAGATCGCGGCGCGGCTCACTCGCTGACGTCGGTCGGCGCGATGGGCAGCATAAAAAAAAGGGCGGCTTGCTGAAGCAAGCCGCCCATATTGCGTGTCGGTTCGGTTGGTTAGAACCGAATCTTTGCCGAGATGAAGAAATCGCGGCCAAGGACGTCGTACACGCCAGGATAGGTATTCGCCTGTTCCGCATTCGAGCCCAAGACCGGCGGTTGGCGATCGCCAATGTTGTTAACGCCCGCCGTCATCGTCACGTTCTTGCTGACGTCCATCGACAGCGTGAGATCGAAGAGATCATAGGCACTGATCCGCTCGATGGTGTATGCGGTCGTATCATCGTCGTCACGCACAGCGGAGAGGTGGCGCCAGCGCAGGCTGGTGGTCAGCGGACCGTCGAGCCAGCTAAGGCGCGACGACCATTTCCACTTCGACTGCGGTGTTCCGCATGTAAGGCCGAAACGGCCCGCACAATCATATTGGAACGTTTGCCCGATCACTGGAACGAAGGTGTTGTTGTTGGTCCAGGTGCCGTTGAACAGGAAGTCGAGCTTCGACGTACTGCTAAAGAGGCCGAAGGCGAGTGGCTGGTTGTAGTTGACTTGGAGGTCGACGCCCGAGGTCGAGAGCGACGACAGGTTGGCCGCGCCCCCAAACACCACTGCCGTGGTGCCGTTCGAATTGACGGCCCCATCGAGCGCACCGGTCGACTGGTTGCGCGTGATGAGACGGCAGAAGCCGTTGGTCGGATCCTGGAAGGTATTGTAGCACAAGTTCAAGATGTTGGCGACGCCGCCTCCGGCGGTCGCAATCGCATTGCCAATGGTGATGTTGAAATAATCGACCGTCACCGACAGCCGCGGCACGAATGTCGGCCGGATCACCGCGCCGAACGTGTAGGACGTCGACACTTCGGCGTTCAAATTTGGATTGCCGCCGAACTGCGCCTGGATCTGCGTGTTGGGCTGCAGCGCGGAGGGGATGCCCTGCCCGAGATTAGCGGCAGGGACGCCCGTGGCGACGCAGGTATTGCGCAGCGGGCCAGCAGCAAGCGCCGCCGCCGTGGTGCACGGATCGGTCACAGCCGGGAAGCCGGTCTGCAAACCACCGAACAATTCGCCGACGTTTGGTGCACGAACGGCCTGTTGGTACTGGCCGCGGAACGTAATGTCGCGAATTGGCGCCCATTCAGCCTGGACCGAATAGGTACCCACGCCGCCGACCGACCCGAGCGTATAGTCCGAATAACGACCGGCACCATTGATTTCGAGCCGGTGGATGAACGGTCGATCGGCCACGATTGGAATGTGCAGTTCGCCGAACACTTCGTTCACGCTATAGCCGCCCTGGGTCGGGTTGCCGGCGTTGAAGCCGATGACGTCGCCCGACGACAAGGCCGTATCGGGAATGAACCGCGCCGAGACCGAACGATATTCACCACCGACCGCGAAGCCGATCGGACCGCCGCCAAGGCCGAAGTCGAACAGATTGCCGGAGACCGTGCCGGTGGCGACCTGCAACGTCGAAATGTCGTTGTTCTGGGCCAGAATGGCGATCTGATTCAGCGAAGTCTGGCTCAGCGCGTTGGGGCCGAAGATGTCGATCGCCGGGGCTGAGCCGTCGAGGCCAGCCTGGAAGGCGCGCCGTGAGATATTGCCTTGTTGGACATTGGCATTCCGGGTGCGGGCATAGCTGTAATAGGCATCATATTTGAGCCCGGTATTACCGACATCGCCCTTGACGCCGACCAACACCCGGAAGGCGTTGCGCTCGTCCTGATTAACGCGCAGCCCTGTTTCAGTGGTACGGCGATTGATGTTCAACTGCACCACGCCGGCCGCATTGGCGGGCGCCGCCAAGCCCGTGAACAACGGTCCGAGGCCAGCGGCCGTCCGCGCCGTGTTGATCGCGGTTTCATTGGCATCGAGCTGCGTCAGCTGGGCACGATCAGCGACCGACAGGAACGGCGACACCGCCGCAATGCTGACGTTGAAGGCGCCCGTAACCGGGGTTGCCGCGAGCGCCGCGTCGACGCGGTTGTTGATGAACGACAGCTCGGTATAGGCCGTTACATTGTCGCTGATCTTGTAGTCGGCATAAGCGCCGAGCAGATAGCGCTCCTGCGGCACCTGGAGATAGTTGACCGGCGCAAAATTGTAGATGTCGTTCGCGCTGACATACGGCCGCAGCGAGCCGGCGGACGAATCATAAGTGCTACCGAGACCGGCGAACGCCGTGCCCGCGCCGCGATTGAGGGCAACGCCATTAACCGTCGCCGTATTGCCGGTCGAGAAACGACCTGCTGGCGTCGTCGCGGAACCACCCGCGGTGAAACCACCGGCGCCGTTGTCGGCTTGCGTGAAGGTTGAGAAACCGCGCTGACCCTGGAAGACCGGATCACGGCGAAAATATTCGCCGTAAGCCGTGATGTGGCCGCGGCCCTCGGCGATATCCGATCCGAACGCGACATAACCTTCGTAACGACCGCCATCACCCCTGCCGGTGATGCCATATTGCGAACCGACTTCGAAGCCGGTGAGGTTGTTGCGCAGGCGGAAGTTGACGACGCCCGCCAGGGCATCTGAACCGTAAACGGCCGACGCGCCGCCGGTAACGACATCGACGCCTTCCAGCAGGAACGATGGAATGGTGTTGAGATCGACAACCTGGCTGGCGTCATAGAACAACCAGCGGCGGCCGTTGACCAGCACAAGGGTGCGGGTGTCGCCGATGCCGCGCAGGTTCAGCGTTGCCACGCCGCCGCCCGGGTTGTTCGAGAACGCAGTGGTCCCCGGCACGACCTGCGGCAGGACGTTGATAACTTGCTCGACGTTAACGGTGCCGGTCAGCTTGAATTCTTCCGCCGACACAACCGCGATCGGCGCCGCACTATCAAGGTCACGGCGCGCAATGCGCGATCCGGTCACCACGACGGACACTTCTTCATCGCCAGCAGCCTTTTCGGCGGGCGCGGTTTGCGCGAGCGACGGTGTCGCCAGCGACACGGCGCCGATCAACAGCGTCGAGGTGAGTAGTTTCATACGGAAGTCGGTGTTCATTCTTCCCCCTTTTGGCGCCCTGGCGTCACAAAGAATTAATCGGGTCATCGTCCGGTCGGACCGGTACAGCGAGACAGCATAAAGACGATCCGCTGTTTGTGTTCAATCGGTAACCGGCTTTTGGCTGATTTTGGCGCCTGGCGTGGCAAAACTGCAACATAACCGACCGCGTGTTGTCACATTAATACACCGTCGCAAGTTGCAGCTACAGCAGGCAGGCGATATGCGCGATCCATCAGGAGAACGGGCATGCGGGATGGATCGTTGGAAAGAGGATGCGCGGTCGCGATTCTCGCGGCGCTGGCGGCTGGCGCGGCGCCCGCGCAGGACCGCGCACGCGGTCCTGCGGGCGACTTTGCAGCGGCAAGGGTGATCACTGACGTCACAGCCTGCCGAGCGATCAACGACGCAGCCGACCGCCTTGCCTGTTTCGACCGGGCGACTGCGGCGTTGGCCACCGCGCAAGAGCGCAAGGACATCGTGGTGGTCGACCGCGCTGATGTGAAGAAGGCCAAGCGGGGGCTGTTCGGCTTTGCGCTGCCCAACATC
Source organism: Sphingomonas sp. (assembly GCF_019749955.1). Lineage (GTDB taxonomy): Bacteria > Pseudomonadota > Alphaproteobacteria > Sphingomonadales > Sphingomonadaceae > Sphingomonas. The sequence continues at coordinate 61,533 of NZ_JAIEPC010000064.1, read as the reverse complement.
AATTTGTTCGGTAAGGACGATGACGAAGCCGCGCCGGAAATCAAGGAAGTGACGGCCAAGATTGTGCGGACGGCGATCGCTGGGCAGGGGCTGTTCGCCTTGACGCTCGATGATGGCACGGTCTGGCGGATGGGCGAATCGCTTGGTCGGTTTCCGCCTGATCCCGGCGAGCAGGTCCGCATTATCCGGGGCTCGCTGGGGAGCTTCCGGGCGAGCATTTCGGGCGGTCGCTTCGTCGAAGTCTATCGCGTCCGCTGACTGCGAGGCCTTCCGCGCGATCAACGCGTTGCTGGCACTGGCCCTGCCATCAGCAGCGGATCGATCCGCCGGTCGCGCCACCGCAGACTCCAGTGGAGGTGCGGCCCGGTCGCGCGCCCGGTTTTGCCGACCGCGCCGATCATCTCGCCGCGCTGGATATGCTCACCGACATGGACGTCGATCCGCGAGAGGTGGAGGAACGCGCTGTTCAGCCCCATGCCATGGTCGATCATCAGCAAATTGCCCTCCAGCGTGAAGGGATGATCAGCGGCGAAGATCACCACGCCATCGGCAGGGGCCAGTACCGGCGCGCCCTGCGGCAGGGCAATGTCGATGCCCGAATGATAGCTGCCCGCTTCGCCATTGGCATAGATGCGCTGCGACCCGAACAGCGTCGAAATGCGGCCGACCGCAGGCCAGGAAAAGCGCCGGTCCCACCCGGCGGCGTCGGTGATGATGGCCCGCGCCGCGTTGATCTGGGCGAGCTCGGCCGGGCGCACGCGCTCGAACTCGGCCTCGGGCAGGGGATATTTGGGCAGGGTCGACAGCCGCGAAATGTCCCACGCGCGCGGCGCGACCGTCAGCGCGCGGGCAATGCTGCGACCGTCGGCAAGCGTGGCGATCAGCCGCGCGGCCGGCTTGGCGTCGCGATCGAACGCCATCAGGAAGCGGCCATCGGGGGCGAGCGTGATCGCTTCACCGTCGAGGCTGAGCTGGGTTGTGTTGCTCGGCGCACGACCGACGATCGCGCCGCCTTGAACCATGGGGCCGTCGAGGGTGAAATCGGTGCGCCACGGCGTTGCTTTGCTGGGGGGCGTCGGCACCGGTCGCGGCGCGACGGGTCGGGCGATGGCCTGCGGCGGGCTGGCGGCGGGCGCGAGGCAGCTCCCCTGCAGCAGCAGGATCGCGGCGCCGATCGTCAGGCGCAGCCGGGTCGACCGGCGGGCCATCGCGCGGCGCGTGCTCATCCGGCTAAACCCCGCATCAGCGGATCATCGCCTGCATCGCCGACGCCGCATCGACATAGGCTTCCTGGCGCGCGACGCTCCAATAGCGCAGCGTATCAAGCGCGATCCGATCGCCGGTGACGGCGCACAGCACATGATCACCGGGCGACAGCACGCGAAAGCCATTGGCCATGTAATGCAGGCGCGCGGCGCGGTCGCTGTTTGAGACAAGCATGCAGTAATTCCAACAAAAAGCGCTCGCGCGCAGGACAATCTAGAGCAATGTCGGCTGGTCGGGTTTGCCCTTGTCATAGGGCTTGCCGCCCGCGCGCTCAAGTCGTGCGTCGACCGTGCCATCCCCAAAATGGAGCGTCACAGTGGCTGCCGCGCGCGCAGCGGCGGCGCTGGTGACCACGGTGCCGCTGCGGGTCGAGACGCGGACATAGCCCTTTTGCAGCAGGCCGTCGGGGTTGACCGCGCTTAGCAATCGCTCGGTGCGGGCGAGCCGGTCGCGCGCGACGCTGAGCTGACGGTCGAGCATGGCCGGGCGCAAGACGGCGCTCGCGCGGTCGAGCGGCATGCGCGCGCGCGCGATCCGGGCGGCAAGCGCGCGGTCGAGGCGCGCGCCGAGATCATCGGCCTTCTGCCGCTGCGGCCCGAGGAGTGCGTCGCGCTTGGGCAGCAACCGAGCAAGCGCCGCGAGCCGTTCGCGCCCGCGCTCGTGATAGCGCCGCGCGGTGCGTTCGGTGCGCGCGGCAAGGTTGGCGAGCGTCGCAAGCAGGTCGGCCCGCACCGGCACGGCATATTCGGCGGCGGCGGTCGGCGTCGGGGCGCGGCGATCGGCGGCATAGTCGGCGAGCGTGGTGTCGGTCTCATGGCCGACCGCCGAAATGACCGGGATCGTGCAAGCGGCAATCGCGCGCACGACGATTTCTTCGTTGAACGCCCAGAGATCCTCGATCGAACCCCCGCCGCGCGCGACGATGATCAGGTCGGGGCGGGCGATCGGGCCATCCGAGGGAAGCGCGTCGAACCCGGCAATTGCCTTGGCGACTTGGGCGGCGGCGCCATCGCCCTGCACCGCGACCGGCCAGACGATGACATGGCTCGGGAAGCGATCGGCGAGGCGGTGGAGGATGTCGCGGATCACCGCGCCGGTGGGCGAAGTGACGATCCCGATCGTGCGCGGCAGGAACGGGATCGCCTGCTTGCGGCCCGCATCGAACAGCCCTTCGCCCGCCAGCTTCGCCTTCAGCTTTTCGAGCAGCGCCATCAGCGCGCCTTCGCCCGCCAGTTCGAGCCGTTCGATCACGATCTGATATTTGGAGCGGCCGGGATAAGTCGTCAGCTTGCCGGTCGCGATCACTTCGATCCCGTCCTGCGGCGCGAACGCAATGCCGCCGAACGATCCCTTCCAGATCACCCCGTCGATCACGGCGCTGTCGTCCTTCAGCGCGAGATAGGCATGGCCCGACGCGACGCGCTTATAACCCGAAATCTCGCCGCGCAGCCGGACATGGCCGAATTCGCCCTCGACCATTCGCTTGAGCGCCTGTGACAGCTCGGACACCGAGAGCGGCGCTGCGTTGTCGCCGGGGGGCGTCTCGGCTACCAGCCGTCCGGTGCCGGAAACTGGGTCGGAAGAAGGGTAATTCATGAACGTCCTGCTGATCGGATCGGGCGGTCGCGAGCATGCGCTGGCGTGGAAGCTCGCGCAATCGCCGGGGCTGACGCGGCTCTATGCCGCACCCGGCAATCCGGGGATAGCCCAGCACGCCGAATGCGTGACGCTCGACCTGGCCGATCACGTTGCGGTGATCGCGTTTTGCGTTGAGCGGGAGATCGCATTGGTCGTGATTGGCCCCGAAGCGCCGCTGGTCGACGGGCTCGCTGATAGCCTGTGCGCGAGTGGCATCGCGGTGTTCGGGCCGAGTGCGGCAGCCGCGCAGCTCGAAGGATCGAAGGGCTTCACCAAGCGGCTGTGCGCGCGCGCCGGAATCCCGACCGCGCGGTTCGTGTCGGTGGGGTCGCGCGCGGAAGGGCTGGTCGCGCTCGATGGCTTTGGCTTGCCGGTGGTGATCAAGGCCGATGGGCTCGCGGCGGGCAAGGGCGTGACGGTGGCGGCGAGCCGGGCCGAGGCCGAGGAAGCGCTCGCGGCGATTTTCGACGGCCCCGGCAGCGCGGTGATCGAGGAATTTCTGGAGGGCGAGGAAGCGAGCCTGTTCATCCTGACCGACGGCGCCGCGCTGGTCCCGTTCGGCTCGGCGCAGGATCACAAGCGCGTCGGCGATGGCGATACCGGGCCGAACACCGGGGGCATGGGCGCGTACAGCCCGGCGGCGGTGCTGACGCCCGACCTCGAACGGACCGCGATCGACACGATCATCGCGCCGACGCTCGTGACGATGGCGGCCGAGGGCGCGCCGTTTTCGGGCATTCTCTATGCCGGGCTGATGCTGACGCCTGAGGGGCCGAAGCTGATCGAATATAATGCGCGCTTCGGCGACCCCGAATGCCAGGTGCTGATGCTGCGGCTTGAAAGCGACTTGCTCGATCTGATGCTCGCGACGGCGCGGGGGCGGCTCGGCGAGATGCCGCCTCCTGCATTTCGCGACGCCGTGGCGCTGACGGTGGTCGTCGCCGCGAAGGGCTATCCGGGCACGCCGGTCTCCGGTGGGCGCATCGGGGGTATCGACGCCGCCGAGGCAAAGGGCGCGTGCGTGTTCCAGGCGGGCACGCGGATCGCCGACGGCGCGCTGGTTGCGGCAGGCGGGCGCGTGCTGGCGGTGACGGCGCTCGGCGACAATGTGGCGGCGGCGCAGGCCCAAGCCTATGCTGCGGTTGAGCAAATCGACTATGCCGATGGTTTCCATCGCACCGACATCGGCTGGCGGGAAATCGCGCGGACGGAGCAAGCGACATGACGGATAATGCCGCGATCAATTACATGGGGTTCAACATCGGCACGCTGGTGATCATCGCGATCAGCGCGGTGGTGGTCGTCCTGGCGATGATCTGGGGATCAATGCGCCGCGCGGCCAAGGCCGCTGCGGTCGCCGAATCCGAGCGCCACGACGCCGCGATCCGCGACGCCGAAGCCGATGATGATCCCGCGCCCGAGCCGTCGGCTGCGGTCGAAGCGCCGTCGGAGCTTGCGCCGGTCGCCGTGCCGGTCGTCGAGGCTGTAGAGGCACCGGCGGGCGAAGCTGGGGCGACCGACCTCTATCCGCTGACGACGCTCAAAGGGCTGGGACCCCGCGCGGTGGCGGCGCTCGCCGAGCAGGGTATCGCCAGCGTTGCCGATCTCGCCGCGCTCGATCCGGCACGCGCGGCGGCGGTCGACGCGCAGCTCGGGCCGCTTGCTGGACGGATCGCGCGGGACCGGTGGGTCGAACAGGCGAAGCTGCTGGCGGCCGGTGACCTGAAAGGGTTTGAAGCGGCGTTCGGCAAGATCGGCGGCTGACGCTTTCGTTCATGTGGCGCTCATCTTGGTGAGGTGATATTATCACATCGACATTGAGGGAGAGCGACGATGCGCAAGACGATCGCCACGATTGCACTCGGCAGCCTGCTGATTTCCGCCGCGCCGCCACCCCCGCCTCAGGCGACTCAGGTTCAGATCGCCCCCCCGACCGAAAGCGCCGTCCGCTGCAATCGCGGTGCGTCCGAACCGCGCTATGGCGCGAACGCTCTGTCGGGCAGCGTCGTGGTGACGGGCGCGAAAGTGCAGCGCAGCAAGGGGCTGGCTTCGCCCCCACCTCCGGGACCGCCACCGCCACCGCCACCGCCACCGCCGCCACCACCGCCGCCGTCGGTAGCGATGACACCGCCACCGCCGCCGATTTTGGCGGCACCCGGTGCCGTTGCCGACCAGCGCTATGGCACGCCCGCCAACACCGAACGCTATGACGGCAAGCCCGTCGCGAGCGTCCAGAGCGTTGCGACCGCGCCCGTCTCCACCTTCGCGATCGATGTCGATACCGGCGCCTATGCCAATGCCCGCCGCTTCCTGAACCAGGGCCAGACGCCCCCGGCGGAAGCGGTGCGGACCGAGGAATTCATCAATTACTTCCGCTACGACTATCCCGTTCCCGCAACCCGCGCCGAACCGTTCAGCGTCACCGCCGATGTGGCGCGCACGCCGTGGAACCCCGACACGCGGCTGCTGCGGATCGGCCTGCGCGGTTATGACACCAGCGCGAGCGAGCGCCCTGCCGCCAATCTCGTCTTCCTCGTCGACGTGTCGGGATCGATGCAGTCGGAAAACAAGCTCGGGCTGGTCAAGCGCGCGCTGACGCTGCTCGCGGACAAGCTGACCCCGCGCGACACCGTGTCGATCGTTGCCTATGCGGGCGCAAGCGGGCTGGTGCTCGCGCCGACCAACAACCGGAGTGACGTGAAGGCAGCGCTCGACTGCCTCGAAGCAGGCGGGTCGACGGCGGGCGAGGCGGGTCTCAAGCTCGCCTATAGCACCGCGCGCGCGCACTTCCTGAAAGGCGGCATCAACCGCATTTTCCTGGCCACCGACGGCGATTTCAACGTCGGGATCAGCGACCCGAAAGCGCTCGAAGCCTTTGTGAAAGCGCAGCGCGAGGACGGCATTACGCTGACCACGCTCGGCTTCGGCACCGGCAATTATAATGACGCGCTGATGGAAAAGATCGCCGACGTCGGCAACGGCAATTACGCCTATATCGACTCGGCGCTCGAAGCGCAGAAAGTGCTCGACGACGAATTGTCGGCAACGCTCGTCACGATCGCCAAGGATGTGAAGGTCCAGGTCGAGTTCAACCCGGCGGCGGTCAAGGAATATCGCCTGATCGGTTACGAGAATCGCGCGCTCGCCGAACAGGATTTCGCCAATGACGCGGTCGACGCGGGCGACATGGGCGCGGGGCATCAAGTGACCGCACTCTACGAGATCGTGCCGACAGGCGCGGCGGGCTGGCTCGGCGACCGGCGCTATCCCGCGAACAAGCCGACACCGGTGCGCGCCGACGCGGCTGAACTGGCCTTCGTCAAGCTGCGCTACAAGCTGCCCGGTGAGGCGACGTCGAAATTGCTCCAGCGCCCGGTACCCGCGTCGCTGATCGGCTCGGCAGCGGCGCCGCGCGGCGACATGGCCTTTGCGGTCGCAGTCGCGGCGTTCGGGCAGAAGCTGCGCGGCGACGATCTGCTCGCGAAATATGATTATGCGCAGATCGGCGCGCTGGCGGGGGAGGGGCCGAATTATTCGCGTGCCGAGTTCGTCAAGCTGGTGCAGTTGGCGGGGGCGCTGCGGCCGGTGCGTTAGTCGCAAGCTCGCTTTGGCCAATACGCGTGTAGCGGCAAGGGCAGCGATTCGATCTCGGCATTCGGCGTTTATTTGGCAGGCGTCCACGGCGGATGCCAGCGCTGTGACTGTATGCGTTGCGGCGTCATTCAACACTGCGAATGTAAATAAATACTCAATGTCTCGAATAAGATGACAATGTGATCTTAGGACTCAGGGCGTTATACCCATGATATGATTCATCGAGCATCATACCGGCTCTCGTTCTGCTTGATCGCTACGATCACAGTCGCAGCGTGCGGAAGCCATACACGCCAGATTGATGTAGCGTTGCTAGCTTCAGATCGAAGCGTTCATGTTGGTGGCGAGACATTAACACTGCCTTATGTGGCGCTTAGCGACTTCGTTTACGCGCCAATATCTTTCAGCTTGCGCGCGCCGTCGGGGGACGAACGAGCGCAGGCTAGGCGCCAGCGGGAAACGTTCCTTGCGCGCGCTGCACAAAGGGAGACCGCCCCAACATTAGAGTCAATTACGGTCTCGATCGCCGTCTATGCCTCATATGGCGAACTCGGACAGTCGGCCCGAATTTGCCCGCGCCTCAAGCGGCGATGGGCAATTTCGATATGCGGTGATTCTTACTCACCCATTTATCAAGCGCTTCCGCACGAATTTGAATTGGTCGAGTTCGGTAAGTTTGAAAAGTACAAACACCATTTTTTCGCCGCCGTTCGGGGCAAGACGCGCTACGATCAAGTGTCTGCCCTTAGATTTCGTGACAACGTCAGTTCGGTTTCTTGCTTTAGTTATGATGTAAGCGGCCATCGTCCAGGCCAAACCTGTCTTGCGGGCCGGTTAGTGGGAAACCGCCTCGTCGCACTGTGGGAAGCGTGGGAACGCAAAGATGGGCACGAGAAGATGCAGGAAAGGGCCGATCGGGAAGGGCGCATGATTGCTGAATTCGTAGAAAAAGGGCTGGGAGGTGACGAAGACTTCCAACGGCTCGAGCGCGCCGCTGTCGAACTTCGTAGCCCCGATGCACCGACGTGGTCCCCTGGCCGCGTATACTCTCCCGAGTCGATGAACCGAGTTGTGCGTTATGGTTTAAAGATGCCGCAGACCTTCCCAAGGTAGCATCGTCGTTACCGTCCTGAAACGCTCCTCAGTTCCCCACCCGATTTCTCCGCTACCCCTCCCGCCGCCGCGCGAGGCTCACCAGCAGCTTGTCGATCCTCCGCCCGTCGAGGTCGACGATCTCGAATTTCCAGCCCTGTTCGACGAAGGATTCGCCTTCGCCGGGCAAGTGGCGGAACACGCTGAGCGCGAGCCCTGCGACCGTCGCGAAATCGCGGTCCTCGGGCAGCGCGATGCCGAGCCGCTCGGCCAGCGCATCGGCCGCCATATTGCCCGCCACCAGCAACGACCCATCGTCGCGCTCGACGACCGAGGGCGCGACGTCGGGGTCGGTATCCGACACGAATTCCCCCGCTATCGCCGCTAGCAGGTTGGACGGGGTCACGATGCCTTCGAAATGGCCATATTCGTCGTGGATGAAGGCCATCGGCACTTCGGCAGCACGCAAAGCGTCGAGCGCGTCCATCGCGTCGATCTGGTCGAGCACGACGGGCGCCTGCCGCATCAGCGCGCGCAGATCGATCGCCTCACCCCGGAACAGCGCCTGCGCGATGTCGCGCGCCTGAACGACGCCGATGACCGTGTCGACCGATCCTTCGGCGACCGGCAAGCGGCTGTGCCCCGCCGTCATCAGCGCGGCCCGGATGCCGTCTTCGTCGAGCGTCGCGTCGATCCATTCGATGTCGGTGCGCGGCGTCATCACTTCGCGCACGGGCCGATCCGCGAGCCGGACCACGCCCGAAATGATCGAGCGCTCATGCTCCTCGATAATCCCCGATTTGCTCGCTTCGGCGACGATCATGTGGAGTTCTTCGGCGGTCACATTGTCTTCGCTCTCGCGCTGCAGTCGCATCAGGCGGAAGAGCAGCGCGCTCGACGAATCGAGCAGCCAGACCAAAGGCGCGGCCGCCCGCGACAGCCAGAGCATCGGCGCCGCGACGACGACGGCGATCCCCTCGGGGCTGCGCAGCGCGATTTGCTTGGGCACCAGCTCGCCGATCACGAGCGAGGCATAGGTGGTGATGCCGATGACGATCGTGAATCCCAGTGTCTCCGCCAGGCCAGCGCTCAGGCCCATCCAATCCAGCCGCTGGCCGACGGGGGCGCCAAGGCTCGCGCCCGAATAGGCACCGGCGATGATGCCGATGAGGGTGATGCCGATCTGGCTGGTCGACAGCAGCTTGCCGGGATCGGCGGCGAGCGCGAGCGCGGTACTCGCCCCGCGCACCTTGGCGCGCGCCATCGCTTCGAGCCGGGCGCGCCTGGCTGAAACAATGGCAAGCTCCGACATGGCGAAAACGCCATTGACGAGCACCAGCGCGAAAATGATCGCGACATCGATCCAGGGAAAAGGTTGCATGGCCCGACACGTCCTTTGCCGGGTTTCCGCGCAATCGACAACCTTGCTGTTGGCGTGGGCTTGATCAGCGCCGGGCGGCGAAAAAGGTGCGCAGCAGGTCGGCCGAATCGCGTTCGCCGATGTGCGGATAGATTTCGGGGTGGTGGTGGCAGGTCGGCTGGGTGAAGAACCGCGGGCCGTGGGCGATCGCGCCGCCCTTGGGGTCATCGGCACCATAATAGACGCGGTCGATGCGGGCATGCGCGATGGCACCGGCGCACATCGCGCAGGGCTCAAGCGTTACCCATAGATCGCAGCCGTCGAGCCGGTCGCGGTCGAGAACAAGCGCGGCGGCGCGAATCGCCAGAATTTCGGCATGCGCGGTTGGATCATTGAGCCGGCGCGGGGCATTGGCGGCGCGCGCGATAATCTTGCCGCCGCGCGTGATCACCGCGCCGACGGGGACTTCGCCGTCGTCAGCCGCCTCGATGGCAGCCGCAAGCGCTTCGCGCATCGGATCAGGCAGCGGGAACATCGCCCCCTTATGCGCGTCACGCGCCGACCAGGCTAGCGCGCGATCACTTGGCGGGGGCGTCTTGCCTGGGGTCACCGGGCTTGGTGACATGGACAGTGGGCACGGCGACGGTCTTGTTTTCAGTGCCAAGTTCGACGGTTGCGACATTCACCGCAAAGCCGGGGGCTTGCCCGCCCTCGACCTTCACGTCGGGGGCACGCGCGACTTGCGTCTGGTTGAGCGTCACGAGACCAAGCGCCCAGGCGCCGAGGACCAACAAGGCGACCACGCCGACCAGTCCAAGCAGAAATCGCATCATAAAGCTCCTGTCGCCCATCAAATCGTCAGCGTAACAACGCCCAACACCGGCGCGAGTTGCATCGCGCAAGGCGGGAAAAGGTTGACGGGGCGGCCATGGCACGGTATCGGCGCGCCCTTTCCACGCTCACGTGTTTTCAGGATTTAAAGCGATGTCGCGCATTTGCGAGCTGACCGGCAAGGGTCGGCAAGTGGGTCACAATGTTTCCCACGCCAACAACAAGACCAAGCGCACCTTTCTGCCCAATTTGCAGAATGTCACGCTGATCTCCGACGCGCTCGGCACCAGCGTGCGGCTGCGCGTCTCGACGCACGGGCTGCGCTCGGTCGAACATGTCGGCGGGCTCGACAACTGGCTGGTCAAGACCGGTGACGACGATCTGTCGCTGCGCGCGCGCCGCCTGAAGCGCCAGATCAAGAAGAAGCTGGTCCCCGCCGCTTAACGATTCGGGTTGCGGCTTGGGCGGGGCGGGGTCTCGTCCAGCCGGAATTCGAGCAGCAGGCTTTGCTGCACGGGCCGCGTCTGATTGTCGTCGGCGACGATCCAGACGTGGGTCGCGCTGCCGACGCGAACGACGGCGATCCCTTCGAAATTGTCATGCTGCGCAGGGCTCGCGAATCGGGCGATCTCGCGACCGCGCACCACGCTGCCGGGCCGCAGGCCGCGCGCGTCGATGATCGTGATGCAGGCGGTGAATCCTGCCGACAGGCTCACGCGGCGATTGACCGCGATCCAGCGCCCGTCAGGCAGCTCGGCAACATCGGTTGGTTTGAAATTTTCCGGTGCGATGTAGCTGAAAGCAAAGCCGCGTCGCGGGTGCTGCGTCGGGTCGCCCGTGAAAATGATTCCAGCGCGACCCGGCTTGCCGGGCCAGGAATCGGACTCGCCGATCACCACGAAGCGTCCGTCGCGCAGCCGCATCATCGATTCGGGCCCGCGGTTTTGGGGCCAGTTGGCCATGGCGGGTGGCGCGGCGTGGGCTTCTGCATGCGCGAAGCCGGGGGCATAGCGCCAAATCTGGTTGCTGGTTTCAAAGCCCGCCCAGATCCGCCCGCTGGCGGGATCGACGGCCATCGATTCGGAATCGCGATCGCTCTTTTCCCAGCCGCTGCCCGGGCCGTCGGGCAGCACGAAGGCGCTTTGACCGGTCAGCTTGCCGTCGGCGCCAAGCGCGAAGCGAATGCCCTGCCCGCCATCGCTCAGCAGGGTGAAGCGGTGGCCGTCGGTGGCGAGCGACGAAAAGCCGCCGAACGCCGGGTCCGCGCTCACCAGCCGGTACCCGCGCAGCAAGACCAGCGCGCCCAACCGGCGGCGTGCGGGCGTGTCGGGAAAAAGCGCGACCGATTCGATGGCGAAGGGGATGCGCGGATCGGGTTCGTCCGCACGCGGCGCGCCGCTCCACGATGGCACGAACACAAAGCTCAACAGGATCGAATGCCACAGGCGCATCGGCACGCTCATAGAAGCACTGGCGACGCGGGGAAGGGCAAGATTGCCTGAACGCGCGATAACAAGTGCATTCAGGCTGCGATCAAAAGCGTTCAGCTAAATCTCCACCATCGAACGACGGCATCGTGCCTGGGTACGAAGATTTGAAGTGGAGATAGCGATGATGAAGAAGTTCACGCTCGCCAGTGTCGCAATTGCCCTGTCGGCCTCGGCACTGATTTCGGCGGCCCCTGCGACCGCGCAATCCTATGGTGGCGGTTATTACCAGAATGACGGTTACCGCGGCTATGACAATCGTGGCTATGACAATCGTGGCTATGACAATCGTGGCTATGATCGCCGCGACTATCAACAGGATTACCGGCAGGATTATCGGCAGGACTATCGCCAGGACTACCGGCAGGATTACCGCAACGATTACCGCAGCAGCTTCCGCCGCAACCGCTGCGACGCGACGACCGGCACGGTGCTCGGCGCGATCGTTGGCGGGCTGCTCGGCAATGGCGTCGCGGGTCGCGGCAACCGCGCAGTCGGCACGATCATCGGCGGCGCAGCGGGTGGCCTGGCAGGCAATGCCATCGCTCGTGACGGCTGCCGCCGGTAAAATTTCCCTCGCGTAGCGTATCGAGGGCGGGGGCGGGTTTCCTTAAGGGAACCCGCCCCTTGTTGTTTTTGGCTTAAGGGAATGCCCTTGATCCGGTCGTGCTGAGCTTGTCGAAGCACCGTTCTTCTTCTTCGAAGGTTTCGCAGAAGAAAAACAGCCCTTCGACACGCTCAGGGCGAACGGGGGATTGGATGCAATCCGAGCCCCAATCCCCGCTTGGTTCATATCGATCAAAAAGGATCGCCGACGGCAAAGCCGTCGGCCGGATCGGGGCGAGCCCCGTCCGCCGGCCATGGGCACCCCGCAAAGTATTACTTTGCGGGGTGCCCCGTGCCGGGCGCTGCGCGCGTCGCGCGCACCGGCCCGCAGCACGCGGGCCTGCGCCCGTCAGTACATATGCTGCCCGCCGTTGATGCTCAGCGTCGATCCGGTCACGAACGCGCCGCCGTCACAGCACAGAAACGACACCGCACGCGCGATTTCGTCGGCCTGGCCCAGTCGCCCGACCGGAATCTTGGCGACAATCTTCTCGAGCACTTCGGGCGGCACGGCGGCGACCATGTCGGTGTCGATATAGCCCGGCGCGATTGCGTTCACCGTCACGTTGAACTTCGCGCCTTCCTGCGCCAGCGCCTTGGTGAAGCCGTGGATGCCCGATTTGGCGGCAGCGTAGTTAACCTGGCCGTACTGCCCGGCCTGGCCATTGATCGAGCCGATATTGACGATGCGGCCCCATTTGCGCTCGCGCATGCCGGGGAACACCGCCTTGGCCATGTTGAAGCAGCCGCCCAAATTGGTGTCGATCACGTCCTTCCACGCCTGATAGGTCAGCTTCAGGATCGTGCCGTCGCGGGTGATGCCGGCATTGTTGACGAGGATGTCGACCGGGCCGAGCTCTTCGGCGACCAGCGCGGCGCCCGCCTGGCTCGCGTCGAAATCGGCGACGTCCCATTTATAGGCCTTGATGCCGGTCCGTTCGGTGAATTCGCGCGCGCGCTCGTCATTGCCAGCGTAATTCGCCGCGACGGTAACGCCTTGTGCTTGCAGGCCAAGGCTGATGGCCTCGCCAATTCCTCGTGTGCCGCCGGTAACGATCGCAACGCGTGCCATAAACCTCTCCTCTTTATCGTTAGGGAAAGGCTAGTCCGGCGCGCGCCATCCTTCAAGCTCGCGCGCGAGCAACGCACGCAACATGGCGATTCCACCGGGTGAATCGTTGAGGCAGGGCAGATAGGCAAAGTGGGTACCGCCTGCTTCCTCAAACTGTTCACGCCCGCGAATCGCGATTTCCTCCAGCGTTTCGAGGCAGTCGGACGAAAAACCAGGGGCCACCACGACGACTTTCTTGACGCCCTTGGTCGGCAGCGCCTCGAGCGTCACATCGGTCGCGGGTTCGAGCCAGATCGCCGAGCCGAATCGCGACTGGAAGGTCACCGTCACCTCGCGCCCCAGGGCTTCGCCGAGCAGCCGCGCGGTCTTCTGGCATTGGCAATGATAGGGATCGCCAAGGTCCAGCGTGCGCGCCGGCATGCCGTGAAAGCTCACCATCAGCGCATCGGGTTCGAAATCGAGCTTGCTCAGCCCTTCGGTAATCGACGCGCGCAAGGCCTCGATATGCACCGGGTCGTCATAATAGGGCGGCAGCGTCCGCAGCGCGGGCTGCCAGCGCATCGCCCGCAGCAATTCGAACGCCTTGTCGTTGGCCGTCGCCGTCGTTGCCGCGCAATATTGCGGGTAAAGTGGCGCGAGTAATATGCGGTCGCAACCCGCGTCGCGCAGCCGCTGCATCACCGTTTCGATCGACGGATTGCCATAGCGCATGGCCCAGTCGACGATCACATCATCGCCGAACGCATCCTTGAGCGCCAAGGCTTGGCGCTTGGTGTTGGCGGCGAGCGGCGAGCCGTCCTCGCTCCACACCGCGCGATAGGCCTCGGCCGATTTTTGCGGGCGCGTGTTGAGAATGATTCCGCGCAGCACCGGCTGCCAGATGATCGCGGGCAGTTCGACCACGCGCCGGTCCGACAGAAACTCGCGCAGGTAATTTTTGACCGATTTGGTATCGGGACCGTCGGGTGTGCCGAGATTGGTGAGCATCACGCCGATCCGGCGGGGCTTGACGGGGGGATGGTCGGCGGGGCGGCTCATACCGGCGCCGTAAACGGCAAGTGGCGGAAGCGAAAGCCCGCAGCGGCTTGCAAGGCATTGGCAATCGCGGGGGCGACGGGCGGTACCGCCAGCTCGCTCACCCCGCCGGGCTCAGCTTCGCTGCGGATCAGCTCGACGGTGATGTCGGGGATGTCGGCGAGCAGCGGCAGGTTGAGCTGGCCTAAATGATGTACCGTTGCCTGCCCATCGCGAAAGCCGGTCGTGCCGCCGAGTGCTGCCGCGACGCCGAACAGCAAGCCGCCCTCGATCTGCTGCAACACCAGATCGGGATTGATCTGGCGCCCGCAATCAACCGCCGCGACGATTCGGTCGACGCGCGGACGCCCGGCCTCGAGATGCGCCTCGACCAGCACGGCGATATGGCTGCCGCGAAATGAGTGGCAGGCAATGCCCTGGCCGCTGCCCGCCACGCCGCCTTCCCAGCCGCCGAGCGATGCCGCCGTCGACAGGCAGCGCACAAGGCGGGGTTCGCCGGTGATCGCGACGCGGAACGACAGCGGCTCGGTGCCCGCGACATGCGCGAGTTCGTCGAGGAAACATTCGGTGAAAAAGGCGGTGTAGCTATGCGCGCCCGACCGCCAATGGCCGGTCGGCACGCCGATCTCGACCGGGTGGTGATCGATCGCGAAATTGGGGAAGCGGTAAAAGGGGAGCGCGCCTGCCACGGCATAGGGATCGCCGACACCGTGCAGCGCGAGCGCGGCTTGCACGGCGGACTCGCCCGCAAACAGCCGCGCGGCGATTTCGCGGCCCGTGGCAGGGGCGGCGATCTTGGTGAGCCAGCCCATGACGCTGCCGTTGAGCCCAACCCGCGCTGTCAGCCGCGCGGCGGCGGGCGGGCGATAGCGATCATGCGCCAAATCCTCGCGCCGCGACCAGATCAACTGGACCGGGCGCTTGACCTGTTGCGCGATCAGCGCGGCCTGCGCGGCGACGTCGTGGTCGAGATGGGCGCCGAACGATCCGCCCGCCATCATCGGGTGCAGGATCACCGCGCTTTCGGCAATGCCGATTGCCGCCGCTGCGGCGGCGCGCGCGCGCGCAGGGGCGAGCGTCGGCAGCCAAAGGTCGAGCTGGCCGCGCGCAAACCGCGCGGTAGCGGTCATCGTTTCCATCGACGCATGCACGGCCATGCCGACGCGATAGTCAGCGGTGACGACGCGCGCGCCCTTGAACACGCTCCGCAAATCGCCGCGCGACGCCATCCGCTCGCCGGGGCCGTTGAGCGCCGCGATCAGGGCTTTGTCGATGCTGGCGGTCGAGGCGCGCGGGCCGGTCGTCTCGAAGCGCAGGTTGATCGCGTCGAGCGCCTGGTTCGCGCTCCACCAGCTGCTGGCGACCGCTGCGACCCAGGTGTCGGTCGCGACCACGTCGACCAGCCCGCGAATAGCCTCGGCCCGCTTGCGATCGAATGATTTGACGCGGCCGCTGCCCGCTGGCGCCTGGCGAATCGCGGCATAGACCATGTCGGGCAAGCGAATGTCGCCCGCAAAATTGGCCGAGCCGTCGACCTTGGCGGGCACGTCGAGCCGGGGCAGCGACTGGCCGGTGAGCCGCCCGGTGTCGCCGGTGCGCAGCGGCAGCGAGTCGGGCAGATCAAGCGCGGCGGCTTCGGCGGCGAGCGGGCCGAAGCGCAATTGCTGCTTGCCATGGGTGACGAAGCCATTCGCGGTGCTGCACGTTCGCCAGTCGACGCCCCAGCGCACGGCCGCCGCCTTGCACAGCAGCACGCGCGCGGCAGCGCCAGCGCGGCGCAGGTCGCGTTCGAAGCTGCGCACCGATGTCGAGCCTGCCGTCAGCATCAGCGTGGTGCGCGTCGCATAGCCGCGTGTCAGTTCAGGCGGCAGACCCGCAAACACGCCTTCGAGCATTTCCTCGGCCCCGAGCGCATTGGCGTAGAGCGGGTTGAGCGGCGCGGGCTCGACCGAGACGGTGCGCCAGTCGGCGCCGAGTTCATCGGCCAAAATCTGCGGCAGCGCAGTATAGACGCCCTGGCCATGTTCGGTCTGGGGGATGGCGACCGCGACATGGCCGTCGGCGCCGATCTTGAGCCATGCGCCATAGATAGTCTCGCCCGGCGCGGCGGCGAGGTTGGGCGCATAGCGGCGCGGCCACACGCCCCAGGCGACGAGCAGCCCGAGGCCGGCACCCCCGCCAATCAGCAGGCGACGCCTGTCGATGCCCATGCCCAAAGCCATAGCGCCGCCCTAGGGCCGGACCGGTCGCAATGCCAGCGTCACGCGGCTTGCGCTTCCTCGGCATAACGCGCGCGATAGGTGGCGCGAATCGTCACCTTGTCGATCTTTTCGGTGCCGAGCCGGGCGAGCGGCGCGTCCGACAGCCAGATCATGCGCGGCACCTTGAACGCGGCGATCCGCGCGGTCAGGAATTCGGTCAGCGCTTCGGCATCGAGCACGGCGCCGGGGCGGACATGCACGACCGCGCCTGGCACTTCGCCGAAACGTTCGTCGGGCAGCCCGAACACCGCGACTTCGGCGACGCACGGGTTTTCGTAAATCGCGGCTTCGACTTCCTGGCACGAGATATTCTCGCCGCCACGGATGATGATGTCCTTCTTGCGGTCGACGATGAACAAATAGCCGTCGTCGTCGAGATAGCCGATGTCCCCGGTCAAAAAGAAGCGATCCTCGGTAAAGGCATCGCGCGTTGCCTCGGGCCGGTTGTAATATTCCTTGAAGTTGCAGATCGACCGGATCGCGACTTCGCCGCGGTCGCCAGCTGGCAGCGGCTGCTCCTTCGCGTCGAGGATCGCGAGTTCGACGAGCGGGGGCGAGGCGCGCCCGGTCGAATTGGGCTTGGCGAGGTAATTTTCGCGGTAATTGCCGCAGCCGACGCCGTTGGTCTCGGTCAGGCCATAGCCGAGCAACGGCTTGGCCCCGCCCATTTCCTCGCTCAAGCGGCGGACATGCTCGACCGGGCGCGGCGCACCGCCTGCGGCAAAATCGGTGCAGCTCGTCAGATCATAGTTGGGCCGGTTCGGATGGGTAAGGATTTCAAAGCTCATCAGCGGCACGCCGACGAAATAGCTCACCCGTTCCTGTTCAATCAGCCGCATCGCTTCTTCGGCATCCCACTTCGGCATCAGCACGAGCTTGCGGCCCATCGCGAAGCTCTGGAGGAAAACGGGCACTTCGGCGGTGACGTGGAAGAGCGGCACGTTGAGCAACGTCGCATGCTGCGCAGGCGGCGGCGTGCCGTCCTGCGTCGCCAGCGCGAGCATCGTCAGCGCGCTGGCGAGGTAGTTGAACACGGCCTGGGTGATCGCGCGGTGATCACTAAGCGCGCCCTTCGACTGGCCGGTCGAGCCGCTGGTGAACAGGATCGTCGCATTGTCATCGCCCATCAGCATCGGCAGCGCGGTTTCGGCATTGCCGCCCCGGCTGGTGAGCGGCGCCATCGCCTGCACGAGCGGAAGGCGATCGTCGATCGGCACAATTTCCGCACCGAGCCCGGTCGCTTCGTCGAGTCGTTGCGCGCGCGGAGCATCGGCGAAGACGAGCTTGCACTCGACCTCGGCAATGGCGTCGGCGAGCTCGCCGGTCTGCCACCAGCCGTTGAGCAATGTGGCGACGCCGCCTGCCATCAGGATTCCCATGTAGAGCGCGATCCAGGCGGGCGAATTGCGCATCGCAATGCCGATCCGGTCGCCCCGCGTGATGTGAAAGCCGTCGATCAGCGCGCGGGCGACATCGGTTGCGGCACTATGGACCTGCGCAAAGGTCAGCCGCTCGTCGCCCGCGACCAAAAACGTCTTGTCGGCATGCTCGGTGCAGAAATGCGCGAAATAATAGGTGAGCGCGGGCGGCGCGACCGCGATGGCGGGATAGTCCATGCCATCGCGCTGCACTGTCGTGAGCGGCATCGGGCCCCCCGGCCCGGTCAGCCCTGCGACTGCGGCATCGATACGCTGGTCCAACACGCTCGGCATTTGTCTCTCCCTCTTGGTCTTCGACCCGTACCCCCTTATGGAGGCGCGAAAGCTCGGGGAAAAGCCTTGATCCTGTCTCTTGTCACTGCGGCTGCCGATACTGGTACGCATATCCGTTTCGAGCAGCTCGGGCTCAATCCGGCGGTCTTCACGATCGGCTGGTTCAGCCTGAAATGGTATTCGATCGCCTATATCACCGGCATCATCGTCGGCTGGTGGTATCTGCTGAAGCTGATTGCCCAGCCGGGCGCGCCAATGGCGCGGCGGCACGCCGATGATCTGGTGTTCTATGCGACGCTGGGGGTGATTCTCGGCGGGCGGCTGGGCTATGTGATTTTCTATTCGCCCGACATGTTTCTGGAGCCGTGGCGCATCCTGCGATTGTGGGACGGCGGCATGTCGTTTCACGGCGGCACAATCGGTACCTCGATTGGCCTGATTCTCTTTTCGCGCAACAACAAGCTCGATTGGCTGCGCGTGCATGATTATGTTGCGTGCACCGTCCCGTTCGGGCTGTTTTTCGGGCGGCTGGCGAATTTCGTGAACGGTGAGCTGTGGGGCAAGCCCGCCGATCTGCCCTGGGCGATCATCTTCCCACATGCAGGGCCGCTCGCACGGCACCCGAGCCAGCTCTACGAAGCGGGGCTTGAAGGGCTGGTGCTCTTCGCGATTCTGTGGTGGGCGTTCTGGCGGACCAAGGCACGGTATCAGCCGGGGCTTCTCGTGGGCATCTTCACGGCGGGATATGGCATCGCGCGCTTCCTCGTTGAATATTGCCGCGAGCCCGATGCGCAGTTCGCGGGGACCTTTATCGAAAAGACCGGCATTCAGATGGGCCAGTGGCTGTGCGTGCCGATGATTGCGGGCGGCGCCTATCTGATCCTGACCGCCAAAAGTCGGCGCCACCGGATCGAAAGCATCGCGGGCGCGGAGAGCGTTGCCTGAGGTGAGCGACGCGGCACAGCCGGAAGCATTATTGGCCGAACGGCTGGCGCGGGCGATCACGCTGGCGGGGCCGATCCCGATCGCGCAGTTTATGGCGGCGGCGAATGCGCATTATTACGCCACGCGTGATCCGCTGGGCGCGGGCGGCGATTTCGTGACCGCGCCCGAAATCAGCCAGATGTTCGGCGAGCTGATCGGCGCCTGGGCGGCGGACCTGTGGGAGCGCGCGGGGCGACCGCCGGTTGCCTATGTCGAGCTGGGGCCGGGGCGCGGGACGCTTGCCGTCGATGCGCTGCGGGTGATGGCCAAGGCGGGCCTGACGCCGCCGGTGCATTTCGTCGAGACCAGCCCGGTGCTGCGCGCGGCGCAGGCCGAGCGCGTTCCCGGCGCGGTTTGGCACGACGACACGACCAGCCTGCCGGACGATGTCGCGCTGATCATCGTCGCCAATGAATTCTTCGACGCGCTGCCGATTCGCCAGCTCGTGCGCGCGCTCGACCATTGGCACGAGCGTGTCGTGGGATGCCAGGATTTGCTGTTCCTGCCGATTGCGGGCGCGCGCGTGCCCGACGCGATCATCCCGCCCGAGCTTGCCGATGCGCCGCCGGGATCGGTGATCGAAACGGCGCCTGCTGCGGTCGCGATCATGCGCGATCTGGCCCAGCGGATCGCGGCGCAGGGCGGGGCGATGCTGACGATCGATTATGGCTATGCGGGGCCTGCGATTGGCGAGACATTGCAGGCGGTGCGCGCGCACGGCTTTGCCAATCCGTTCGAGGCGCCCGGCGCGCACGACCTGACTGCGCATGTCGATTTCGCGACGCTGGCGGCGGCGGCGCTCAGCGCGGGCGCGGTGCCGTACGGTCCGGTCACGCAAGGCGCGCTGCTGACTGCGCTCGGGATCGACGCGCGCGCGGCGGCGCTGGGGGCGACGGTGGCGCCCGATCGCGATCGGCTGGTCGCGCCCGACCAGATGGGGGAATTGTTCAAGGCACTGGCCGTCACCGCGCGCGGCTGGCCACAACCGGCGGGGTTTGCATGATCGATTATCGCGACGCGACACCAACCGACGGCCCCGCGCTCGACGCGATGGCCCGGACAATCTGGCTGGAGACGTTCGGCCATTCGGCCAGTCCTGACGATATTGCGCTGTACGTTGCCGAAGCCTTTGGGCCGCAGGGTCGGCTTATCGCGTCACTGACAGAGCCAGCGCACAAGATCCGGCTTGCCATTAGCGACACCGTGATTGCCGGCTTTGCCAAGCTGTCGCCCTTATGGCTCACCGATCCGGTCATCGCGGCGGGGGCACAGCAGCTCAGCCAGCTCTATGTCGCCCAAGCCTGGCACGGGCGCGGCGTGGCGCAGGCGCTGATGGCGTGGACGATCGATACCGCGCGCCAATCGGGCGCCAGCGCGCTGGTGCTGACGGTGTGGGAAGACAATCACCGCGCGAAAGCTTTTTACGATCGCTATGGCTTCGTCCATATCGGCGATTATGCATTTCCCACCGGCACCCAGATTGATCGCGACCTCATCATGCAGTTGATGCTGTGAGCGCCGTCGAGGTGATCCGCGCCACGGCGTTGAACGGCACCCCGCATGGCTTTCTCGGACGGCGCGGCGGGGTGTCGGGCGGCATTGTTGCCGGGCTGAACGTCGGCACGGGATCGGACGATGAGGCTGACGCGATTGCCGAGAATCGCGCACGCGCGGTGGCGGCGGTGTTGCCCGACGCCGCGCTGGTGACGCTGTTTCAGGTGCATTCAGCCGAGGTGGTGACGGTGGTCGCCCCCATCGATTTCGACGAACGCCCGCGGGCTGACGCGATGGTCAGTGATCGGCCGGGGCTGCTGCTCGGGATTCTCACCGCCGATTGCGCGCCGGTGCTGCTCCACGACGAAACCGCCGGGGTGATCGGCGCGGCACATGCCGGGTGGAAAGGCGCGCTGAGCGGCGTCACCGACCGCACGGTCGCCGCGATGGTTGCGCTGGGAGCCAAGCCCGACCGGATCGCGGCGGCGATTGGCCCGTGCATCAGCCGGGTCAGCTATGAAGTCGACGACGGCTTCGCCCGCCGCTTCGAAGAACATGATCCGACGAACGAGCGCTTCTTCGCGCCCGGCCGTCCGGGCCATCAGCAATTCGATCTCGCCGCCTATGTCGCCGCGCGGCTGGCGGGGGCCGGGGTCGGACGAATCGAGCTGACGAGCCACGACACCTATGCCGATCCGGACCGGTTCTTCAGCTTCCGCCGCGCCACCCACCGCGGCGAAAGCGATTACGGTCGACAGATTTCGCTGATCGGGCTTGGCTAAGCTATCCCCCCGGCCATCCAGCCGCTAGAAGCGCGCCATCCCTCCCCAAGGAGCGCCTTCATGACCGACGAAACCGAAGCCACCCTGACCGGGGTCGAATCCCGCCGCCGTCCCAAGGCCGACATCGACACGATCGGCGGGCGCAAGCTGAAGCCGTCGACCTTGATGATGGGCCATGGTTATGACCCGACGCTGTCCGAAGGATCGCTCAAGCCGCCGATCTTCCTGACCTCGACCTTCGTCTTCCCCAATGCAGCGGCGGGCAAGCGCCATTTCGAAGGCTTGACGGGCAAGCGCCCGGGCGGCGCCGAGGGTCTCGTCTATTCGCGCTTCAACGGCCCGAATCAGGAAATTCTCGAAGACCGGCTCGGCGTGTGGGAAGAGGCCGAGGATGCGCTGACGTTCTCAAGCGGTATGTCGGCGATCGCGACCCTGTTCCTGTCGATGGTCAAGCCCGGCGACACGATTGTCCATTCAGGCCCGCTCTATGCCGCGACCGAAACGCTGATCGCGCGCGTGCTCGGGCGGTTCGGCGTGCATTTCCTCGATTTTCCGGCAGGCGCAACGCGCGAAGAAATCGACACGATCCTCGCCAAGGCCGCGACTGGCCGGGTCGCGCTGATCTATCTCGAAAGCCCCGCCAATCCGACCAACGCGTTGGTCGATGTCGAAGCGGTTGCCGCCAGCCGCGACGCGATCTGGGCGAACAGCGAGGACAAGCCGCCGATCGCGATCGACAACACCTTCCTCGGGCCGCTGTGGCATCAACCGCTGAAGCATGGCGCTGATCTGGTCGTCTATAGCCTGACCAAATATGCCGGCGGCCATTCGGATCTGGTCGCGGGCGGCGTGCTGGGGTCGAAGGCGCACATCAACACGATCCGGCTGATGCGCAACACGATCGGCACGATCACCGATCCCAACACCGCGTGGATGCTGCTGCGCAGTCTCGAGACGCTCGAATTACGGATGAGCCGCGCGGGCGAGAATGCGGTGAAGGTCTGCGAATTCCTGCGCCACCACCCCAAGGTCGAGCGCGTCGGCTATCTCGGCTTCCTCGAATCGACGCCGGGTGAAGAGCGGCAGGCCGACATTTACCGCCGCCATTGCACCGGCGCGGGCAGCACTTTCTCGCTGTTCCTGAAGGGCGGCGAGAAGGAGAGCTTCGCTTTCCTCGACGCGCTCAAGATCGCCAAGCTCGCGGTATCGCTCGGCGGCACGGAGACGCTCGCGAGTCACCCGGCGGGGATGACGCATTTGTCGGTGCCCGAAGCGCGCAAGAAAGCGCTCGGCATCACCGATAATCTGGTGCGCATCTCGATCGGCGTGGAGGATGCCGATGATTTGATTGCCGATTTCGATCAGGCGCTGAACGCGATCTGAAGCCGACGAACCGCACGCCAGCGCGGCGGCGGGCGCGGGGCGCCCGCCGCTTCGCGGCAGCAAGGGAAATCGACCGGCGCGTCTAGCCGCTGCATCCAGCGCTCGACGACTTGGTTAGCCTTGATTGTCAGTCAAAGCGTCGAGACTTTTTACGTTTCGCCTGACGAAGTGCACGCCGTCGCCGGAAGTTCTCCAGCGTTTTGCAGCGCTTGCGAGTTTTGCCGGCGGCCAAGCCGCCGACGCCCTACGTGCGTTTACCTTGCCAGGCCGACATGCGGACATCCGTCTTTTATCCTGGATGACTCCGCGCCGGTCGATGATCGACGCCCCACCGGGACGCCAACCCCGTCACGCCAATCCCGCCGGCCGGACGGGGTGATCGTGACGGCGAGGCATATAGCCTATATGGTTATAAATGTCAAGTCTATTTTGCCGAATCGGTCGGACGTTCGGCGAGAAAGTCGAGCACCGGCAGCGCTTCGAGCCGGTGGTGGAAATCGAACCATGCCGCGTTTTCCCAGCCTGATCCCTTGCCCCAGCGCGTGCCGCAGCGCGTCGACACCCAATCGGGCGCCCAATAATTGACGCCATTGCCGCCCGCCTTGAACACCGCACGGGTCAGGTCGATCATATAGGCGCGCTGGCCCGCAGGCGTTGCGGGATAGGCCGGATCGAGCGAGTCGGCGCCCAACAGATTGGCCGATTCGTCGGCATTGTCGGTGGTGAAGGGATAAGCGGTTTCGACGACCATCACCGGCTTTTGGTAGGTCGCGCGTAGCCGGGTGATTGTCGCGGTGAGGCCACTGACGCTTTCTTTCGACCATTTGCGGTAATAGCTGAGGCCGATCATGTCATAATCGGTCACCCCCGCCTGGGTCGCGGCCGCGAACCAGGCTTCCGCATTTTCGGGCTGGGCAATGTGGAGCATCGTCTGCACCGGCTTCCCCGCCGCGACCGATGCTTCGCGCACTGCGCGCAGCCCTGCGTTGAGCAAGAGCGCGTTGCGCGGCCAGTTGATCGCCTTTTTCGGGCCTGCCGCGAGTTCGGGATTGGTCTCATTGCCGACCTGAACGAGTTCGGGCCATAGCTGCGCCTTGGCGAGCGTATCGAGCACGTGGCGGGTATAGTCGTGCAGCGCCGTCGCCTGTTGCGCGTCGCTCAAGCCCACCCAGGCGGCGGGCGGGTTCTGCTTGTCGCCATCGGCCCAGTCGTCCGAATAATGGAAATCGAGCAGCACTTGCAGGCCGGCCTTGTGTGCGCGGGCGATCGAGACTGTCACATCGGCGAGCGTGCTGTAATGGGTCCATTTCGGATCATTCCAGAGGCGGATGCGCGCGAGATTGCCGCCGCGCGCCTTCATCAGCACGAACGGATCGACCGGCTTGCCGCCCGCGCGATAGACTGCGCCGCAATCGCGCATTTCATTGGCGTAGGACAGGTCGCCACCGAGGTAGAAGGGCTCGGGCGCGGGCGCCGCGCCAACGGCGGTGAGCATGGCGATGGCGGCAAGCGCGCGGCCTAAGCGCATCAAAACAGCCCTTCGACCTGGCCGTGCGCGT
Organism: Sphingomonas sp.; assembly: GCF_019749955.1. Classification (GTDB taxonomy): domain Bacteria; phylum Pseudomonadota; class Alphaproteobacteria; order Sphingomonadales; family Sphingomonadaceae; genus Sphingomonas. The sequence continues at coordinate 37,377 of NZ_JAIEPC010000064.1, read as the reverse complement.
CGAGGCCAATGGCTTCGGCAGCGGGCGTGCGCGGGAGGCCGGGCATTGTCATCAGATCGCCGCAGATCGCGACGACAAAGCCCGCCCCCGCCGCGAGCCGGACTTCGCGGATCGGCAGGATATGGCCTTCGGGCGCGCCGAGCAGCGTGGGGTCGGCGGAAAAGCTGTACTGGGTTTTGGCCATGCACACGGGCAAATGACCGAAGTCCGCCGCTTCCCACCGCTTGAGTTGCGCGGTGACGCTGGGGGCCGGGGCGATGTCGGCGGCGCGGTAGAGGCGGGTCGCGACGCTGCGGATCTTGTCGAGCAGCGGCAGTTCGTCGCCGTACAGCGGCGCGAAATCATTGCCGCGTTCGGCGAGCGCCGCGACTGCATCGGCAAGTTCGGTCGCGCCCGCGCCGCCCTCAGCCCAGTGGCGGCACAGCACCGCGCGGACGCCGTGGGCGGCGCAAGACTGCTCGATCACCGCAATCTCTGCATCGCTGTCGCCGCCGAAATGGTTGATCGCAACGACCGCAGGCACGCCGAACTGGCGGACATTTTCGATATGGCGAACGAGGTTGACGACACCGCGCTCGACGGCGGCAACATCCTCGGCGCCGAGATCAGTCTTGGCGACGCCGCCGTTCATCTTGAGCGCGCGCACCGTCGCAACAATGACCGCGGCGGCCGGGGTGAGCCCGGCCTGGCGGCATTTGATGTCAAAGAATTTCTCCGCACCCAGATCGGCGCCGAACCCGGCTTCGGTGACGACATAATCGGCGAGGCCCAAAGCGGCGCGCGTCGCGATCACCGAATTGCAGCCATGCGCGATGTTGGCGAACGGGCCGCCGTGAATGATCGCCGGATTGCCCTCGAGCGTCTGGACCAGATTGGGTTTGATCGCCTCCGCCAGCAGCACCGCCATTGCGCCATCGGCCTTCAGGTCGCGCGCGGTGACGGGCTGGCGGCCCCGCGTCTCGGCAACGATGATCCGCCCGAGCCGCGCCTGCAGATCGGCCATGTCTTCAGCGAGGCACAGCACTGCCATCACTTCGGACGCGACGGTGATGTCGAAGCCCGATTCGCGCGGGTAGCCATTGGCGACGCCACCGAGCGACTGGGCGATGTCGCGCAACGCCCGGTCGTTCATGTCGAGCACGCGCCGCCACGTGACGCGCCGCACATCAATGTCGAGCGCATTGCCCCAATGGATGTGGTTGTCGATCAGCGCGGCAAGGAGATTGTGCGCGGCGGTGATTGCGTGGAAATCGCCGGTGAAATGCAGGTTGATGTCGACCATCGGCGCCACTTGCGCGCGCCCGCCGCCGGTCGCCCCACCCTTGGTGCCGAAACAGGGGCCGAGCGAGGGTTCGCGCAAAGTGAGGATGGTCTTGCGCCCGGTGAGGTTGAGCGCGTCGGCAAGGCCGATCGACGTCGTCGTCTTGCCCTCGCCCGCCGGGGTCGGGTTGATCGCGGTGACGAGGATCAGCTTGCCTTGGGCGATCGGGGCGGGGAGCTCGCCGATATCGATCTTGGCCTTGGCGCGGCCATAGGGTTCGATCGCCGCCGCCGGGATGCCCGCTTGCGCCGCCACATCGGCGATCGGGCGCAGCGTGACCTGGCGGGCTATTTCGATATCGGTCGGCATCTGACTCCCTCTCGGTTTTGGTGCGCACTGCCTGTTCTCGCGCGCCGCCACAAGTCAGGTGACAGGCGCGCGGCGTCGCCCTAGCAAGAGGCGATGATCGCACATCTCAAAGGGCGGCTGCATTCGACCGGCATCGACAGCGCCGTGATCGATGTCGGCGGCGTCGGCTATCTGGTCGGCGCGTCGGCCAAGACGCTTGCGAGCATTGGCCCCGTTGGTGAAGCGGTGATGCTCCACACCGAAATGCTGGTGGGCGAGGATTTCATCCGGCTGGCGGGCTTTGCGAGTGCTGCCGAGCGCGACTGGTTCCGGCTGCTGACGGGGGTGCAGGGCGTGGGGTCGCGGGTGGCGCTGGCGATATTGTCGGCGCTCGACCCGGCGGAATTGAGCCGCGCGATCGGCGCGCAGGACAAGGCAATGGTTGCGCGCGCCAATGGGGTGGGGCCGAAACTTGCCGAGCGGATCGTGCGGGAATTGAAGGATGCGGGCAGCGGGATCGTCGTCGGCGCATCGGGCGCGGTGGCGGCGCCGAAGGGGGCGAGCGCAGACGCGGTATCGGCGCTGCTCAACCTCGGCTTTCGTCCCGCTGAAGCGAGTACGGCGGTCGCGGCGGCGGAAGAGGAACTGGGCGCGGGCGCGGGACTCGATGCGCTGGTGCGGCTGGCGCTGCGGAAGGCAGCGCGGTAGGTTCGCGACGAGGAGAACGCCGATGCACATGACCGCCGTCATCACTGCTGCCGAGGAGGGGGGCTTTGTGTCTTACAACCCGGAGACGGGCACTGCGAGCCAAGGCGAAACGATTGAGGAGGCCATCGCCAATCTGCGCGAAGCCGTAGAACTCTATCTTGAAGTGTTCCCGATCAAGGGCGGTGCCGCGCCGCTCGTTACGTCGTTCGACGTGCCTGAACATGCCTAAATTGCCCGTGCTTTCGGGCGCAGAGGTCGTTCGTGCGCTCGAGCGGCTCGGATTTGAACAGATTCGGCAACGCGGCAGCCATGTCGTTCTACAACGCGGCTCAGCAGGGTGCGTGGTCCCGCTACACAAGGAAGTCCGCAAGGGCACCCTTGCCACGATCATCCGGCAGGCCGGCCTGTCGCTAGATGAGTTTGCGGGTGCACTCGCATGAAGATCGGGCTTGCAACGCTTGTGGCGATGGCCTTGTTTGCGGCGATGGCACCGGCCCAAGCGCGCGAGAAGACGATGTCCGCCAACCCAATCGCCTATGTCGAAATTCCGGTGACCGACATGGACCGGGCAATCGCCTTTTACGCTGATGTGCTCGGCTTCGACTTTGAACGTCAGACGATTGACGGGTACGATATGGCGCTGTTCCCCGCCGCCGAAGGGGCGGCGGGGGCGAGCGGGGCGCTGGTCAAGGGCGATGTCTATGTGCCGGGCAAGACCGGGCCGATCGTCTATTTCCGCGTGGCGGACATCGACGCGGTGCTCAAGCGCGCGCGGGCACGGGGTGCGAAAATCCTGTACGACAAGAAGGATGTCGGCGCGTTCGGCTTCGTCGCCGAAGTCGAGGACAGCGAAGGCAATCGCATCGCGCTGAGTGCGCCGAAGTAGCGGGCCATTCTGGACTTGGCGTGCGCTGGGCCTATGATGTGGGCATGACCGATATGTCTTTCACGATGCCGCCAGACCTCAAGACCTGGATCGATGCACAGGTGGCGCAGGGGCGCTATGCCGATGCGGGCGATTACCTGCGCGATCTGGTGCGGCGTGATCTGGAGACTGCCGATCAAGATACGCTGTGGCTGCGTGGCCTGATCGCAGATGGCCTTGCATCGGGGACCATCGACAAGGCACCCAATGTCGTGATCGAAGAGATCATTGCTGAGCGCCGCGCCCGACGTGGCTGATATCGAACTGAGTCCATTAGCCCGCGCCGACCTCGCGGAAATCGATGAATACGGCGCCGACCAGTTTGGCCAGGATGCTTCAGACCGTTATCTGCGCGGGTTCAACGAAGCGTTTGCCCTGCTTGCACGCCACCCTTTTTCCGGCGCCGCACGCGCCGAACTCGGCGATGGCATCAGGTGCCTCGTCCATCGCAAGCACCGCATCTTCTATCGGTTTGAGCAAAACGGCATCACTATTGTCCGCATTATTCATCACACCCGCAACGCTCGCAACATGCTGTTATGACTGCCGACCGCCTCCTTTCCCCCACGCGCGCGACTGAAGACGTTGACGCCGCGCTGCGCCCGAAATCGCTCGACGAGTTCGTGGGGCAGCAGGGCGCGCGCGATAATCTCCGCGTGTTCATTGCCGCTGCCAAGGCGCGGGGCGAGGCGCTCGATCATGTGCTGTTCTTCGGGCCGCCCGGCCTCGGCAAGACCACGCTCGCACAGATCATCGCGCGCGAGATGGGGGTGGGGTTTCGGGCAACGTCCGGCCCCGTCATTGCCAAGTCGGGTGATCTGGCGGCGTTGCTCACCAATCTCGAGGATGGCGATGTGCTGTTCATCGATGAAATCCACCGGCTCCAGCCGCAGGTCGAGGAAATCCTCTATCCGGCGATGGAGGACCGCGCGCTCGATCTGATGATCGGTGAGGGGCCGTCGGCGCGCAGCGTGCGGATCGACTTGCCGCGCTTCACGCTCGTTGGCGCGACGACGCGGCAGGGGTTGCTGACGACGCCGCTCCGCGACCGCTTCGGCATCCCGGTGCGGCTCAATTTCTACACCGTCGCCGAGCTGACCCGCGTCGTCACCCGCGCGGCGGGACTGCTCAACCTCGCCATCTCGCCCGATGGCGCCGCCGAGATTGCCGGTCGCGCGCGCGGGACGCCGCGGATCGCGGGGCGGCTGCTGCGGCGGGTGCGGGATTTCGCGCATGCTGCCGGGCATGAGATCGTCGATGCGCGCGCCGCCGACGCTGCGCTCAACCGGCTTGAAGTCGACAAGCTCGGGCTCGACGCGATGGACCGGCGCTATCTGATGATGATCGCCGATATCTATCGCGGTGGACCGGTGGGGGTGGAAACGCTCGCGGCGGGCCTCAGCGAACCGCGCGACACGGTCGAGGAAGTGATCGAACCCTATCTGATCCAGCTCGGCCTGATCGCGCGCACCGCACGTGGGCGCTGCCTCAATGGCATGGCGTGGAGCCACCTCGGGCTCAATCCGCCCGCCGGCAGCCAGGACGGGCTGTTCGATCAGCCGAGCAAATAGACGGTGCCGGAGGCAATGCCACCGAACACCAGCGCGACCAGGATCGACAAAATGGCGGCGATTGCGCCGCCGCCGCGCCGCTGGTTGAACGATTTGCGCGGCATCGGCTTGGCGAGTTTGAGCTCGATATAGCCCGCCGCCACGCCCGCCATCGCGGTCATGGCGAGCGTCACGAGCGCGCCCGGGATCGTATAGGTGGCGACCGCGACGGGCAGGATCACGCCGAGCGGGGCGGCCATCGCCAGCGCAGCGGCGAGCTTGGCCCGGCTGACCTCGCCCTTGTCGACCGGGGCGACGGTAAGCAGATCGGGGGTATCCTCGGCCGAAATCGCCAGCCACGCAAAGCTGCCGGCCAACTGGCCGATCACCAGCACGCTGGCAAAAGCGAGTGTTGGCGCGACGAGAACCGCACTGTGCCGCCCGAAAGCGAGAAACAGCAGCGGCGCCAGATAGACGACCCGCAGCACCACTTGAAACGCCAGCGCGGGATCGCGCAGCAGCAGCCGCACTTCCTTGGCGAAGATCGTGCCGAACAGGCCGTCGCGGAATTTGCGGCCGATTGCCTTGCCGGTCGGTGCGGCGCGCGACAGGCGGACGCTTGCCATTTGGTAGCTCGACAGGAACCAGCGCTCGAAGGCGATGCCCGTTGCCACGAACAGCGCGACGCCACCGCCGCAGAGCAGCAGGATCGCGAGCGGATCGCCAAACGCGGCCTTGCCGGGCAGCGCGCCGATCCCGCTCTCGCCGAGATGACGGTGGCGCAACCAATCGAAGATCGCTGCGCGCCCGCTGCGCGGGCCGTTCGACGTATATTGCCCGAACAGGAACAGCGCGCCGCCGAGGAGGGCGGCGGTGACTTGCCCGACCGTGCGTGCGGCGCGGGGACCGACAAGCTTTGCCACCGCCAGCGTGATCGCCAGACCGGTGCAGGCGGCCACCAAAGCCAGCGCGAGCAGCAGGCCGACCGCGCCGAACAGCGCAGGATGGCCGAGCACCGCGACCGGCACCAATATCGGCAACAGCAGGAACAGATACGTCGTGACGATCGCCCCTGCGATGCCGGTCAGCTTGGCCGCGAGCACGGTGCGCTCGGGCATCGGCGCCGACAGCAGCAGGTCGAGGTCGCCTGCTTCGTAGAGCGTATGCTGGCTGCCGAGCACGGCTTGCGCGACCATGAAGGCGAACATGCCGACCGCGACGGCAAGGATGATCGTGCCTGCAATGGGCGAATAGCTGAACGGCACATCGCGCAAAGCCCAGCCGACGAAACAGCCAATCGCAACATAGCCCGCGAGCAGCGCATAGCCGAGCCAGCGCGTGCGCGTCCCGGTGCGTGCGCGCATCCCGCGCATCGTCTGGCGGATTTCATGCGCCACCAGCCAGGGGAAGGACCCCGGCGGCAACAGGCTGGCGCGCGCCATCAGGCGGGTTCGCTGGTCAGGCGGATGAACGCATCCTCCAGCGTCGCATCGGCGCCGCCGACGCGCGTGCGCAGTTCGTCCATCGTTCCTTCAACCAGCATCCGGCCATGCGCGATGATGCCGATGCGGTCAGCGAGCCGCTCGGCGACTTCGAGGATATGGGTGGTGACGATCACCGTCGCTCCGGCATCGACCTGCGCGCGCAACGCATCCTTGACCGACCTTGCCATCGTCGCGTCGAGCCCGGTCAGCGGTTCGTCGAGGATCAGCAGGCGCGGGCTGTGGATCAGCGCGCCCGCGAGCGCGACCTTCTGCTTCATGCCGCGCGAAAAGCCTTCGCAGCGGGTGTCGCGCTGTTCCCACAGCTCGAGCCATTTGAGCAGCCGTTCGGCCTCGGGCACGGCTTGCGCGGGCGGCACGCGCCAGAGACCTGCGACAAAGGCGAGATATTCGGTCGGTGTGAGCTTGTCATAGAGCATCGGATCATCGGGCAGCCACGCCGTGATCGCCTTGGCGCCGAGCGGATCGCGCGCGGCGTCGATGCCGTAAATTTCGATTGTCCCCGCATCGGGGCGGGTGAGCCCGGTGATCATCCGCAGCGTCGTCGTCTTGCCCGCGCCATTGGGCCCGAGCAGCGCATAAAGCTGCCCCGCCGCGACATCGAGGTCGAGCCCGGTGATGACGGGCTTGTCGAACGCCTTGGTCAGGCCACGAATACGGAGCGCGAGATCGGTCATGCGCGTAAGACTAGAGGCGTTTGCGGGGGTGTCTAGTGCAGCTAACGCACTGCGCCCCATGTGCCGGACGGGGTTCTAATGTCGGAAATAGTCGGTTAACAGCCAGCGCGATGGCCGCGCCCCACACCGACCAGCCCGCCGATGCGCCAATGGGTGGCCGCTTCGACGGCCGTGAGCACCGGCTGGGCATCCGCGTCTATTTCGAGGACACCGATTTGTCGGGCGTCGTCTATCACGCCAATTATCTGCGCTGGATGGAGCGCGCGCGGTCGGACATGTTGCGGCTGGCGGGAATCGACCAGCGTGGCGCGCATGACGCGGGCGAGGGCGCCTATGCCGTCACCGAACTTGCGATCCGCTACCGCGCGCCTGCCCGGCTCGATGATGCGGTCGTCGTCGCGAGCCGATTGGTCGCGATTCGCGCCGCATCGTGCCGCATTCATCAACGAGTCATGCGCGACGGGTTGATATTGGCCGACGCCGAGGTCACCGCCGCTTTCGTTGCCCCCGACGGGCGACCGAGGCGGCAACCAAAGGCATGGATCGACGCTTTTCAACCGCTCATCTGGGCGCCGGACCACGACACGGGACTTAAGGGAGCCGCATGACCTTCGCACTCAACACCGATGCCAGCACATTGTCGCCGATCGCTTTGTTCCTGCAGGCCGATATCGTAGTGCAGGTCGTGATGGTCGGGCTGTTGCTCGCCAGCGTGTGGACCTGGGGCATCATCCTGTCGGCGACGTTCAAGCTGGGCAGCGTCACCCGGCGCGGCGCAGCGTTCGAGCGCGATTTCAACAAGGCCGAGGATGTCGACGCCTTCCACCGCGCGCAGGGCGAAAGCGACTTGCCGATCGCGCGCGTGTTCGCGGCAGGCGTCGCCGAATGGCGCCGCTCGACGGCGGGCGGTGCGATCGACCGTGAAGGCACGCGCGAGCGGCTCGCGACGAGCATGGGGGCCGCAGTCGCGACCGAAGTCGACAAGTTGGCGGATCGGTTGAACATCCTCGCGACGGTGGGGTCAGTGGCACCATTCGTCGGGCTGTTCGGCACCGTGTGGGGCATCATGCGCAGCTTCAGCGGCATTGCGCAGGCGCAAAGCACCTCGCTCGCGGTGGTTGCGCCGGGGATTGCCGAAGCATTGTTCGCCACCGCCATCGGGCTGTTCGCGGCGATCCCGGCGGTGATTGCCTACAATCGCTTCAGCCACCGCATCAACCGGATTGAGGCGCGGCTCAACCGCTTTGCCGACAGCTTCCACGCGACCTTGTCGCGCCAGCTCGAAACGCCGGTGGCGCGGCGCTGATGGCGGGGATGCTTCCTTCGCAGCGCGGGCGCGGGCGGCGCGCGCCGATGGCCGACATCAACGTCACGCCGATGGTTGATGTGATGCTGGTGCTGTTGATCATCTTCATGGTCACCGCCCCGCTGATGACGGCGGGGGTGCCGGTCAACCTGCCCGACAGCCGCGCCAAACCGCTCAACCAACAGGCCAAGCCGACACGGATCGCGATCGACGCGCGCGGAACGATTTTTGTCGATGATGTCGAGGTCAGTGATGCGCTGCTGCCCGATGCGCTGACGCAGCTTGCGGCGAAGACGCCGGGCGAACCGCCGCAAATCTATCTGCGCGCCGATCGCGAGCTGCCGTACAGCAAAGTGATTGCGGTGATGGGCGAGCTCAACCGCGCGGGGCTCAACAAGGTCGCGCTGGTGACGGTGGCGAAGGGGCAGTGATCGCACCGCTGCCCTTTACGCTGCGGGCGTGGTGATCGGGCGATGGACCGCAGCGATCGCATCGGCCTGGGTGCCGCGCTTGTGCTTCACCTCGGGCTGTTCGGCGCCTTGTCGGTGAGCCTGCTCAGCCGCCGCACGCCGCCCGCGCCGCCGCCGCCGTCGGTCGATGTGTCGCTGGTCGAGGAGGTGGGCTTGCAATCGAGCGCGCCCAAGCCAGTGGCCGAACCGGCGCCGTCGCAGGCGCCCGATCCCGGGCCGCCCGAGGACGCAGCACCCCCGCCGCCGAAGCCGCAAAAGGCCGCGCCCGAGCCGCCTGCGCCCAAACCGCCCGAACCCAAGCCCAAGCCCGCGCCGGTTGCCGCCGCCAAGCCTGCGCCGCCCAAGCCGCGCGAGGTTGCAACGGCAGCGCCCGCCAAACCGAGCAAGCCCGTCGCCAAGCCGGTCACCGCAACGCCGGTACCGACCAAGCCCGCTGCCAAGTCGGGGACAGGGACGCAGGTCGCCTCGCTCAAACCGAAGCCGCGTGGATCGCGTCAGCTCGACCAAATCGTTGCGGGCCTCACCGACAAACCGAGCCCGAGCAAGGTTGTCGCCCCGGTTGGCGTGGTGATCGATGCCAAGGCGCTGGCGGGCATCCAGGACGCGATTCGCCGCCAGATTCAGCCCTGCGCGGATCGGCTGTCCAACGCCGGCATCCCGCAGGAAGCCAAACGGATCGTGATCAAGTTCAATCTGCGGCTGAACCCCGACGGGAACCTTGCCGTGCGACCGACGGTTGTCAGCCGGTTGAACACCGATGCCGAAATCGACCGCTATGCCCAGCAAATCGCCGATCTGGGGATCGCCGCGTTCCGGCAATGCGCGCCGCTGAAGCTGCCGGCCGAATTTTACCAGACCGCCAATGGCGGCTGGAACAACATCAACTATAACTGGCAACTCCGGTGAGGATGACCATGACCCCACGCTCGATGCTTTGTTGGTTTGCGGTCGCGGCGCTGGGCGGCATGCCGGTCCTTGCCCAGACGGTGCCTGCCCCGCCGCCGGGTCAGACCGCGCCGGGTGACCAGACGCCGCCACCGCTCGAAGTATCGGTGACCGGCGGCATTTCGGCGCCGCTGCCAATCGCGATTCCGGCGATGCCGACCAATGCGGCGGTGGCGACGGCGGCGGGCAGCACCGATGCGCTCGGGCGCCAGCTTGCCGATGTGATGACGGCGGACCTGAAGAATTCGGGGCTGTTCAATCCGCTTGCCGCCGATCGGTTGAAGCCCGTTGCTTACGGCGAAGTGACCGCGCCGCAGTTCGATTATTGGGGCGGTACCGGCGCGCAGGCGCTGGTGCAGGGGTTCGTCAAGGCGAATGGCGACGGCACGCTGACGGTCGGCTGCTATCTCTATGACGTCTCGGCACGCGCTGAACTGGCGCGGCAGGGGTTTGTCGTGACCCCCGCCGACTGGCGCCGTGCTGCGCATAAGTGTGCTGACACCATCTATGCCCGACTGACCGGCGAAGGGCCCTATTTCGACAGCCGCGTCGTCTATGTCTCCGAATCCGGCAGCAAGGGGCGGCGGATCAAGCGGCTGGCGATCATGGACCAGGACGGCGCCAATCACCGCTTCCTGACCAATGGCCAGTCGATCGTGCTGACGCCGCGCTTCGCGCCCAACCAGCAGTCGATCGTCTATATGAGCTTCGTCGGTGATCGTCCGGCGGTCTATGTCTATGATGTCGGCAGCGGACGCCAACGGCTGGTGGTGGCGAATGTCAGCACGACTTTTGCGCCGCGCTTTTCGCCCGATGGCCGCTGGATCCTGTTTTCGATGGCGACCGGTGGCAACACCGACATCTACCGCGTGTCGAGCGCGGGCGGGACGCCGCAGCGGCTGACCAATGCGCCGGGGATCGACACCGGCGGCAGCTATTCGCCCGACGGCAGCAAGATCGTTTTCGAAAGCGACCGGTCGGGCGGGCAGCAGCTGTATGTGATGGATGCCGATGGCGGCAATCAGCGCCGGATAAGCTTCGGCGGCGGGCGCTATGCGACGCCGGTGTGGAGCCCGCGCGGCGACCTGATCGCGTTCACGCGCGTCAGCGGCAATTTCCGCATCGGCATCATGAGCCCCGGCGGCAGCGGCGAAAAGCTGCTCACCGACGACTGGCAGGACGAAGGGCCGAGCTGGTCGCCCAATGGCCGCGTGCTGATGTTCTTTCGCGCGTCGCAAGGATCGTCGGGCAAGGCCGATCTGTGGTCGGTCGATCTGACCGGGGTCAACCTGCGCCGCGTGCCGACGCCGCTCGACGGGTCCGATCCCGGCTGGGGGCCGTTACGCCCCTAAGCTGCCACCAAATCACCACAAGCAGTGGCAACACTGCTGATCGACCAAAAGCGGGGACAATCGCTCGAAGGAGAAACACCATGGCCAAGCTGACGACCAAGTTGATGTTTACCGCCGCGCTGCTCGCCGTTGCCGGTTGCGCGAGCAAGCCCAAGGATATCGCGACCTTGGGGCCGAGCACCGAAGCGCCGCCGCAGCAGACCAATAGCGGTACCGGATCGACCGTGACCGACACGGTGGTGCCGGGGTCGGCCGCCGACTTCAAACGGTCGGTCACGAGCGACACGATTCATTTCGCGACCGACATGTTCGATATCGATCCCGAATCGCGCGCGATCCTCGACACGCAGGCGGCGTGGTTGCTCAAATATCCCAACGCGCGCGCGACGATCGAGGGGCATTGCGACGAACGCGGCACGCGCGAGTATAACCTCGCGCTCGGCGATCGGCGCGCGACCGCGGCCAAGAATTATCTCGCGGCGCGCGGCATCGATCCGTCGCGGCTGACGACGATTTCCTATGGCAAGGAACGCCCCGTTGCGCTTGGCTCGGACGAAGGCAGCTGGGCGCAGAACCGGCGCGCGGTGACGATCGTGCTGAGCTGATTGCTGCTCTCGGTCGTGATCTTGGCAACGCCGGGGGACACGACGCGTTTGTCGGCCGACATCGAACGCATGAAGGCGTCACCTTGGGGCTGATCCGGGGTGACGCCAGAGCGCCTTAGAGCTGGCTTGCTTTCCCATCCCAATCCTCCCCCGCCGGGGAGTGTCGGGTTGGATTGCCCCCGGCAATCCAAGCCCGTGCCGGGGGCACGGGCGACCCGACCCTGTGGCAGCGAAGCTGACAGAGGGGAGGAAGCGCGCCGCTCAATTTGGAAGGGCACTGCTGACCTCCCCCTCCGTCGCCTTCGGCGCCACCTCCCCCTGGGGGGGAGGATTAACGAGGCGCCCATCGACTCGCGCCTCCCCGGTTCCGTTCTACCCATTGCCATGACCGGGCGGCGGTGCTGCGCGCACTGCCGCCCCTTTTTCGTCGCCCTATTTGGTTTTGGGCCAAGCTCGACCCCCCGTTTGCCCTGAGCTTGTCGAAGGGCCGTCCTTCTTCTGCGAGCCGCCTGCAAGAAGGACAGTGCTTCGACAAGCTCAGCACGAACGGATCGAGCGTAAGCCCTTAGCTGCTTTGATCGAGAGATTTTGCTTGTCGCCCATCCAAAATAATATAAATATGATATTACTATTTTGCGGGAGGCAAGAATGACCGAGTCGACTCAAATGGGCGATCTGACACGCAGTCGCGAGGTGCCGGCAAGCGCTTCGAGCGGCTATCTGATGCTGGGGGTGATGCTGGTGTCGCTGGCGGCCATCGTCGTTGGTGCGCTGGGGATTGAGAGCAACCAGACGCTGGGGCTGACGCTGATCATCGTCGGCGCGATCATCTTTGCGCTGGTGTCCCCGGGCTTTTACATGCTCCAGCCCAATCAGGCGGCGGCGATCACCTTGTTCGGTTCCTACAAGGGCAGCGACCGCTCGACCGGGCTGCGCTGGGTGTTGCCGTGGATGGGCAAGAAGAAGGTGTCGCTGCGCGCGAACAACCTGATTTCGGACAAGATCAAGGTCAATGACCTGCGCGGCAACCCGATCGAAATGGCCGCACAAGTCGTGTGGCGCGTCACCGACACCGCGCAGGCGCTGTTCGATGTCGATGATTACAAGGCGTTCGTGATGGTGCAGATCGAAGCCGCGGTGCGCACGATCGGCTCGCGCTATCCTTATGACGATTTCACCCACCAGGAAATCACCCTGCGCGGCAATCACGATCAGGTCGGGGCTGAACTGCGCAGCGAACTGATGGAACGGCTCGCGGTCGCCGGGATCAGCGTCGACGAATGCGGCTTCACCCATCTGGCCTATGCGCAGGAAATTGCCGGCGCCATGCTGCGGCGCCAGCAGGCCGAAGCCGTGGTCGCCGCGCGCAAGACGCTTGTCGAAGGCGCGGTCGGCATGGTCGAAATGGCGCTCGACATGCTGAGCGAGAAGAATGTCGTCGAGCTTGATGACGAGCGGCGCGCGGCGATGGTGTCGAACCTGATGGTCGTGCTGTGCGGTGAGCGCGAGACGCAGCCTGTGGTCAACGCTGGTTCGCTCTACCAGTAATCATGGCCGAGCCGCTGCCCAAGAAAGCCTTTGCGCTCCGTCTCGATCCCGCGCTGTTCGCGGCGATCGAGCGGAGCGCGGCGGGTGATCTGCGCAGCGTCAACGCCCAGGTCGAATGCTTGCTGCGCGAGGCGCTGGCGCGGCGCGGGGTCAAGCTGGCGGCGCCGGTTGCAGCGAAACGCGGGCGGCCGCCCAGGGAGACGAGCAATGCTGAGTGATTTGGACAACCGCAATGAGACGCGCCCGCAACATTGGTTCGCGCCTAAAGTCTATGGCTTTGGCGCAACGCCGGTGACGTGGCAGGGCTGGGCCGTGACCGCCGCGTTCGTGGCGCTGGTGATGGCCATCCCGATGCTGTTGCATCATCCGATCGCGGTCGTGGCCTTGTTGCTCGCCTTCACCGTGCCATTTATTGCGCTCGTCCACGCCAAGACCGATGGCGGCTTGGCGTGGCGCTGGGGTCCGGATCGCTGAACATTCGAACAGGAGGATAAGTCGATGAAGCTGAGCCTGTTTGCGCTGGCGATCGCCAGTGCCACACCCGCACTTGCCCAGACCAGCAGCGAGATCACCGCGCCGGGGCCGATCGGCGCGCTGCATGGCACCTTGCTCAAACCCGAGGCGGCGGGGCCAGTAGTCCTGATCATTCCCGGCTCGGGCCCGACCGACCGTGACGGCAACAACCCGCTCGGCGTGAAGGGCCAGCCGTACAAACTGCTTGCCGAAGCGTTGGCGGCGAAGGGCATCGCCAGCGTGCGGATCGACAAGCGCGGCCAGTTCGCCAGCAAAGCCGCGGTCGCCGATGGCAATGACGTGACGATCGCGGGCTATGCCGATGATGTCCGCGCCTGGGTGAAGGCCGCGCGCGCGGCAACCGGCGCCCGTTGCGTCTGGCTGCTCGGCCATAGCGAAGGCGGGCTGGTGGTGCTCGCGGCGGGCGAGGGCGACGGGATTTGCGGGCATATTCTGGTATCCGCTTCGGGGCGGCCGCTCGGGACGGTGATCCGCGATCAGCTCCGCGCCAATCCCGCCAATGCGCCGATCCTGCCGCAGGCCGAAGCCGCGCTCGACAGCCTCGAGAAGGGCCAGCGCGTCGATGTGAGCGCGATGCACCCCGCGCTCGCCAATTTGTTCGCGCCGCAAGTGCAGGGCTATCTGATCGATCTCTTCGCCTACAAGCCGGTGGTGCTGGCGGCGCAGCTCACGCGTCCGATGCTGATCGTGCAAGGGTTGAAAGACCTCCAGATCGGCGAAGGCGACGCGCGCGCGCTCGCCGCCGCGCGGCCCGATGCGACCTTGGTGCTGGTGCCGGGGGTAAACCATGTACTCAAGAACATCGGCGTGGATGGCGATACCGCCGCCAATCTGGCGAGCTATGGGAAGCCCGATTTGCCGGTGGATGCGGGCGTGGTGGACGCGATTGCGGGGTTCGTGACGAAGAAGCGGTAGGGCTCTGCGAACCACCAACGACCCGTTTGTTTCGAGCGTAGTCGAGAAACAGGCCACAGGCGGTGCGCTTGGCGCCTGTTTTTCGCCTTCGCTCGAAACGAGCGGTTGCGATGGAACGATTTAACCCGCGAATGCCTCATCGAGCAGCCGCGCGAGCCGCAGCCCCGCGCGTTGGACTTGCAGGCGCTGCACCGGCACCAGCCGTACGATCGTCGCTTCGTCGAGTTTCACGCGCACGGTCGGCGTGACGCAGGGCTTGTCGGCGGTCGCGCTCGGATAAGCCACGGTCCGCGCGATGTCATAGCTTTCGCGGCTCCAGTCTTCGGTCGTCCCGGCCTGGATCGGCGCGGCTTCGGTCGCGGAGTAGCGCCGGACGAGCTGCGGCCCATCGGTGATCGCGCGCTCGGCGAGCACGCCATCCCAGATGCCGTGGAGGTTGAGCCGCTCGGGCGCATAGATGCCGTAGGCGGCCTTGATGGCATTGCCGCCCGAATCATTATGCGACCCCGAATGCAGCGGCATGTGCATGTCGCCGACGAAATGGATCAGGAAGGCGAGTGCCTGCACGCGCTCGGCGAGCGGCGTGTCCTTGGCCTGCAACAGCTTCACATCGCGGTCGACTTGCGCTGACACGCAATTGCCATCGCGGCACGCGGCTTTCAGGTCGAATGTCCCGCAGATGTCGAGCGTCTGGTAATGCCAGCTCGATGCATAGCCGAAGCGCAGCGGATATTTGGCGCGGACGCAATCGGCCCAGACGCTGGCGTCCTCGACGGTGCGCGCGGGGCACTGCGGGGTCGCGAGCGCGCTCGACCGGGCAAGCAGCGCGCGCACCTTCAAGGTGGTGGCGGGGGAGACGTTCGCCATCGCGATCTGCGCGATCGTGTTGTGGCCGAACTGACCATAGGCCAGGGCCGGGGTGGCGGCGCATGTGGCGACAGCGGCGAGCGTGGTGGTGAGGGCGCGAATCATGGCGCTTGGTCTAGCCGCTCGCCGACTATTCGTCGCCGAAAATGGCGACCGCGCGGTGCCCGGATGCGTCGGTTTGGCCGCGGAACATGCCGGGGGTCGTGAATGCCCAGTGCGCGGTGCCATCGGGCGCAGCGACGATCACCCCGCCGGTGCCGCCGAGCGCCTGCACATCGGCGAGCACGGCGGCGGCGGCGGTCGCAATGTCTTCCCCGGTCAGGCGCACCCGCGCGGCGATTTCGTGGCCAACACCCGCGCGGATGAAATATTCGCCTGATCCGGTGGCGGAGACGGCACAGGCGCGGTCGTCGGCATAGGTGCCCGCGCCGACCAAGGGCGTATCGCCGATCCGGCCCCAGCGCTTGCCGGTGACGCCGCCGGTCGAGGTCGCGGCGGCGACATGGCCTTGGGCATCGCACGCGACCGCGCCAACCGTGCCATATTTCATCTCGGCATCGAACCAGCCGTCGACGCGCGCGCGCAGTTCCTCGAGCTGGCGGCGACGTTCGGGGGTCGCGAACCAGCTTTCGTCGGCTTGCTCAAGGCCTTGTTCGCGCGCGAACTGATCGGCGCCGGTGCCGCTCAGCAGCACATGCGGCGTTGCGGTCATCACCCGGCGGGCGAGGCTGACGGGGTTTTTGGTCGCGCTGACACCGGTAACGCCGCCCGCCTGCCGCCCGCTGCCGTCCATGATCGCGGCATCGAGGCAGACACAGCCGTCGAAGCTGAGCACCGCGCCGCGCCCGGCGTTGAAATGCGGATCATCCTCGAGCACGCGCACCGCAGCCTCGACCGCATCGAGCGCGCTGCCCCCGTTTGCCAGCACGCCCGCCCCGGCATCGAGCGCGGCATTCAGCCCGGCGCGCGCGCCCTCAGCCTGATCGGCGGGGAGCGTATCGGGGCGGAGGATCCCCGCGCCGCCGTGGATCATCAGCGTCCATTGGGTCATGGCAAAATCCTAAAGAAGGGCGGTTCGGGTTTGACCTAAACCCCTTCCCGTTTGTGTCGAGCGAAGTCGAGACATCTTGCGCACCGCTTGTCGCCTGTTTCTCGACTTCGCTCGAAACGAACGGGTGAGGGCTGCGCAGCGCACACCCTACGCGGCTTGCGGCGCCGGCTTGCGCGCGCGCAGGCCGATCAGGGGGCGCAACCAGTCGATCTCGCGGCCGATCCGGTAGAACAGCCAGCAGCCCAACACGGTCGCCGCCAGCAACACCGCGAATTCGGGGAGCGGCCCGATGCCGACACCGAGCAGCGCGCCCGCGACGAGCACGATCACGGTCTGGTGGATGATGTAAAAAGGGAACACCGCTTCGTTGAGCATCGCACGCCACGGATGATCGCGATTGAGCCAACGATCGGCCATCCCGATCAGCGCGACGATCGACGTCCACGCCTGCACCGCGCGCACCATGCCGAACCAATACCAGACATCCCCGGTAATCGGCGTCTTGAGATAGGCGGTCTCGATACCCGCGACGATCGCATAGGCGCTTACTGCCAGCACCGCCGCGACCGGCCACCAGCGCCGGATCGCGCGCCACAGCCGGTCGTTGCCCGCCAGCATGAACCCGAACAGGAACATCGCGAAAAAGACCCGGTGCGCGGGCAGATCATCGAAAAAGGCATGGGTTTCGGACGCGCCGGGATAAACCCAAAGCCATTGCGCGATCAGCAGCGCGACCGGGACGATCACGATCAACGGGCCAGTAAGGGCATAGCTCAACACGCGTTCAATCGCCGCTTGCCACCGCGTCGGCACCACCAACAATATCAGCGCGAGCACGACGGTATACGCCCACAGATACACGACGAACCACAGGTGTTGCCACGTCGGCACGGCGATGCCGCTGATCTTTTGGATGTGGAAATAGTCCGTCGTCAGAAAATGCCAGAAATCGCCTTTATACGCATGCTGAGTGGTCAGCTCGACCCAGGGTTGGGGGGTGTTGATCACGGCCATGGCAAACAGAATCGGCGGCAGCAGGCGCTTGGTGCGGCCCCAGGCAAAGGACCCTGCGGCCGGCTTGCCCGCGAAAATTGCGCGGCTGGCGAAGCCCGAGACGACGAACAGCAGCGACAGCCGCCACGCATTGAGCGCCTGCATCGGGACCGTCACCCAATCGATCGGATGCGCGGTCTTGGCGTGATATCCCCACGGGACGAACACCATGCCGATGTGGTAGAAGATAAGCAGACCGAAGGCGCCGATGCGCAGCCAGTCCATCCCGTAATGCCGACCCAAATCACTCTCCACGGGGCAGGCATCAAATGTCGCCGCCATCATTCACGCGCGCTGCTATCATATCGACGTGCCGCGCGGGCATCGCTATATCGCGCTGAACCAGATCAAGGAACTCTTCGCATGTCTCTTCGTCCGTGGCGCGATATCACTCGGCGCGAAAGCCGCCAGATCATGGTCGGCAATGTCCCCGTCGGCGGCGGCGCGCCGGTGACGGTGCAGACGATGACCAACACGCTGACCTCCGATCCGGTGGCAACGATCAACCAGATCCGCCGCTGCGAAGACGCCGGGGTCGACATCATCCGCGTGTCGTGTCCCGATGTCGAATCGACCGCGGCGCTCAAGCAGATCACCCGCGCGGCGCGCGTCCCGATCGTCGCCGACATCCATTTCCACTATAAGCGCGCGCTCGAAGCGGCGGACGCGGGTGCTGCCTGCCTGCGCATCAACCCCGGCAATATCGGCTCGGCTGACCGGGTGCGCGAAGTGGTGAATGCGGCGAAGGCCAATGGCTGCGCGATCCGCATCGGCGTGAACGCGGGCAGCCTCGAAAAGGATTTGCTCGAGAAATACGGCGAGCCCTGCCCGGAAGCGCTGGTTGAGTCCGCGCTCGATCATATCAAGCTGCTGCAGGATCATGATTTCCACGAATTCAAGGTCGCGGTGAAGGCATCCGACCTGTTCCTCGCGGTCGCCGCCTATCAGCAGCTCGCCGAAGTCGTCGATTGTCCGCTGCATCTCGGCATCACCGAAGCGGGCGGCTTCGTCGGCGGCACGGTGAAGAGCGCGATCGGCATCGGCTCGTTGCTCTGGTACGGCATCGGCGACACCATCCGCGTCTCGCTGTCGGCCGAGCCCGAAGAGGAAGTCCGCGTCGGCTTCGAAATCCTGAAAGCGCTCGGCATCCGCAATCGCGGCGTGCGCGTGGTGAGTTGCCCGTCGTGCGCGCGGCAGGGCTTTGACGTGATCCGCACGGTGCAGGCGCTCGAAGAGAAGCTCCAGCATATCCGCACGCCAATGTCGCTGTCGGTGCTCGGCTGCGTCGTCAACGGCCCCGGCGAAGCGCGCGAGACCGACATCGGGCTGACCGGCGGCGGCAATGGCAAGCATATGGTGTATCTGTCGGGCGTGACCGATCACACGGTCGAAAGCGCCGACATGATCGACCATATCGTCAAGCTGGTCGAGGCCAAGGCCGCCGAGCTTGATGCTGCGAACCCGGCGCAGGCGGTGGCTGCCGAATAAATGGCGTGGGCACTGCTGGTGCTGGCGGGCCTGTTCGAGGTCGGCTTCACGACGTGCCTGCGCCATGCTGACGGCTTTCGCAATCTTGGCTGGAACGCGGGCTTTTTCGTCTGTGCGTTTTTGAGCTTCGGGCTGCTGGAGCGCGCCGCCAAGACGATTCCGCTGGGCACGGCCTATGCGGTGTGGGTCGGGATCGGCGCGATTGGTACCGTGCTGGTTGGTGTCGCGACGGGCGCCGAGACACTGACGATCATTCGCGGTCTGCTATTGGTTGGCTTGATCCTCTGCATTGTCGGCCTGAAACTCGCGAGCGGGCACTGAGCCGCGCGCCGTCCATAGTTTCTTTGCCATCTCGATTAGCGGCATTCTAACGCCGCGCGGCTACGCCAAGCGTCATGCGTTTTGCCCTCGTCCTCGTGCTGCTGCTCGGCACAGCCTTTGGCCTGATGATCCCGGTCGGGCCCCGCCGTGCACCTGCGGCGGCGCCAGCCACGCTGGCGCGCAGCGGATCGGCCTCGCCGACGGTCACCGCGCCGCCGATCGATCATCCGACCGAGACGGTGCTCGACCGCGCACCGGGGGGCCATTTCATCGCGATTGCCGAAGTCAACGGCATGCCGCTGCACTTCGTCGTCGATACCGGCGCCGACACCGTCGCGCTGAGCGAAGCCGATGCGCGGCAGGCCAATGTCAATTTCGACCCCTCGCAATATGAAGTGATCGGCAAGGGTGCCGGTGGCGATCTGCGCGGGCAGGAAGTGTATATCGATACGATCGTGCTCGACGGCAAACGCGCGAACAATGTGCATGCCGTGGTGATCGAAGGCGCCGACATCTCGCTGCTCGGCCACACCTATCTGCGGCAATTGCAAAGCGTCAGTATCGAAGGCGACCAGATGCGGTTGCGATAGGCGACGGGGCTTGAGGTGAGGAAAAGCCAATCCCCAGCGCGGCCGTAAAGCTCAAAATTTGGGGTGGAAGGCTGCGACAACGTCAGCAGTCGTCATCAAGTCAAGCGTTTTGAACGTTTCCTGACAGTATCGAAGATAAAATTACTCAAAATTTCGATAATATAATATATTTAAAAGCGTTCAGTTTTGTGTCTCATGATAGTCATACTGCAAGAGATGGGCGTTAGATTCCACAGTGAGCAATTTTATCATTCTGGGTAAAGCTGGCATCAAGGTGCCGTAGATCACCCAAAAGACCGACACGGTTGCTACAAAGAAAATAAGAACACTGAGAATGTTAAGCATGTGTGGTCTCCTGGGGTGTCCCCCCCCATCGATACGTCCCTTACTGCATCGCCAATAACTCTCTTTTGCAAAAACAATGGCGCTCACACTAGCTAGCCAATTAGGCCTGACGCGCGAGGAGCTTGCCCAGTCCGTGCAATATATTGCAACTACGAGACAAATGTCAAGACATTTGGACGTCACATAAATTGGACAATAGGGTCCCCCTTTTGCGCATAGTGCGGCGGTTGAGTTCCCCTGCGCAGCCTGTTTGGCAAATGAACGACCAACAGGCCGGGCCGGCTTGCGGGAGTAGGCAAGCGATCGTAGCAATTGCGTACCCAGCATGCGGATCGTCTTTAAAGAACTTGCTTGTCCGTACGCTGCTGTTCGTTCGTGGAACATTTCTTGAGCAGCGCCGCCTGCCTGCGGCCCAGATCGCGCCACCAGAGCGTTGCCCGCCGAACGCCAGGCTGCCCGGGACTGAAAATTCAGGCTGAAGGGCGGCGATCAGGGCGATTGCTGCTGCGGCTCGATCACCGCCGGTAAACATCACGCCGACTGCCGAGCCGGACCACAGTGGTGGGCATGACGCCATCCTCCAGATCATCGATATGTTCGACAATCGCTTCGGTGGCGCAAAACGTCTTTGATTGCCCCGTTAGTGCCGACAGCGCGGCGAGGTGGTCTGCAACATCGGCGGGCAAGCGAAGCGACATCGGCGCAGCACAGTCGTGCAATACATGTATCGCAACAGGCATATTGTCGTGCCGGAGGATAGCGCCCGCCGCGCGCGGGGTGTAGCGCACGCCTTGTGTCGACCAAGACGTCTCCTGCCATCGCCTTCGCCGTCGCGTGCCTGGGTATCTTCAGCTATTCGATCATGGATGCGCTGATGAAATATCTGTCGCTCCAGAGCGGCGCCTATAGTGCTGTACTCTGGCGGTCGGTGGCGGGGGTGGCGTTGACCGGGGCAGTTTTCGTCGCTCGCGGGCATCGCTGGCCGGGGGGCGCGGCGCTCAGGCTCCACGTTCTGCGCGGGCTGGCGGCGGGGCTGTCGGTGCTGCTGTTCTTCTGGGGGCTGGTGCGCGTGCCGATGGCGCAGGCGGTTGCGCTGACGTTCCTTGCGCCGCTGATCGCGCTGTTTCTGGCAGGCCTGTTCCTGAAGGAGCAGATCGGACGCGGCGCGGTGCTCGGCTCGCTGGTGGCGAGCGTGGGCGTGCTGGTGATTGCGCTGGGCCAGTCGCGCGGCGAAAGTTCGCCCGATTTGCTGCTGGGGTCGGGCGCGGTGGTGCTTGCCTCGCTACTCTACGCCGGGAGCCTGATCCTGCTGCGGCAGCAAGCGCAGATCGCGAGTCCGCTCGAAGTCACCCTTTTCACCAGTCTCGTCATCGGCGCGCTGATGCTCGCGGGCGCACCGTGGCTCGCGACCTGGCCGAGCGTCGCGCAATTGCCCTGGGTGGTGGCGGCGGCAGTGATTGGCTCCGTGTCCGCTTTTGCGCTCGCCTGGGCCTATGGCCGGGCCGAGGCGCAACTGCTGTCGATGGTTGAATATACCGCCTTCATCTGGGCCGCGATTTTGGGCTATGTCGTTTTCGGCGAGCAGGTGTCGGGCTATACCGTCGGCGGTGCAGGGCTGATCATCATCGGTTGCCTTGTCGCCGTGCGCGGCAGCATCGCGCCTGCTCCCCAGACCGAGGCTGCTGCATGACTGTGATCCGATTCGCTACCCCCGCCGATGTTGGCACCATCCTGCATTTCGTGCGCGAGCTTGCCGCTTATGAGCGCGCACTCGACAAGGTCGTCGCGACCGAGGAGCTGCTCCATCAGGCGCTGTTTTCGACCCCGCCTGCCGCCGAGGCGCTGATTGCCGAAGTCGATGGCGCGCCGGTCGGTCTGGCGCTGTTCTTCCACAATTTCTCGACCTGGACCGGGTGGCGCGGGCTGTATCTTGAGGACCTGTATGTGACGCCCGAAGCGCGCGGGACGGGGGTCGGCAAGGCGCTGCTCAAGCGGCTCGCCGCCATTGCGGTTGAGCGCGGGTGCGGGCGGTTCGAATGGGCCGTGCTCGACTGGAACACGCCCGCGCAGGAATTCTACAAGGCAATGGGCGCGAGCGTAATGGACGACTGGCGCATCTGCCGCATGTCAGGCGACGCGCTCAAAAACTTTGCGGCGCAACCTTGAGCGTCACGGCGCGCCCTGCCGTTCGCGCGGACGTTGACGCCATTCATGAGCGGCTGCTGCGCTTTGGGCGGCATATCGGCCATCCCGACTGGGTTTCGGCGGCACCCGATGCGCTTGGCCATGCGCTGTTCGGCGCCACGCCGTCGGGCTTTGCCCATGTCGCCCAGCATGAGGGCAAGATCGTCGGGGTTGCGCTGTGGTTTCTCAGCTTCAACTTCTGGATGGCCCAGCCGATCCTCTATCTTGAGGATCTGTTCGTCGATGCCGAGGCGCGCGGTCTGGGCGCGGGCGAAGCCTTGATGCGCGCGCTCGCGGTTGAGGCGCAGGCGCGCGATTGTGCGTGGATGGACTGGATCGTGCTGACGGAAAATGGAGGCGGCCAGCGCTTCTATGATCGGCTCGGCGCCAAGCTCCAGCCCGAATGGCGGCTCTGGCGGCTGGAGGGCGAGGCGCTCGCTGCCTTGGCAGGCGAGCGCCCCGGCCAATAGCACTCAGTCGGCTTTCGCGGTTTTGGCGCGTTCGATCGCTTCGATGATGATCCGCCGTGCCTCTTCGGCATTGCCCCATTTGCCGATCCGCACCCATTTCTTGGGTTCCAGATCCTTGTAATGGGTGAAGAAATGCTCGATCTGCTGCATCACGATCTCGGGCAGGTCGTGATGCTCATCGACGTTGGTGTAATAAGGGAAAGTGCCGTCGACCGGGACGGTCAGCAGCTTTTCATCGCCGCCGGCTTCGTCTTCGAGGTGGAGCACCGCAATCGGGCGCACCCGCACGATGCAGCCCGGGATGAACGGCGAGCGCGCGACGACGAGCGCGTCAAGCGGGTCGCCGTCGGGCGACAGCGTGTGCGGGATGAAGCCGTAATTCGCCGGATAGCGCATCGGCGTGTGCAGGATGCGGTCGACGAACAGCGCGCCCGATTTTTTGTCGAATTCATATTTCACCGGCTCGCCGCCGACGGGCACTTCGATGATGCAATTGAGGCTGTTGGGTGGGTCGTCGCCGACCGGCACCATGTCGATGCGCATGAATGGATTCCTGTTATCGCGGTGTCAGCAGCCGATCGAGCCCGGTCTCGCCGGTTCCGATCTTGGCGAGGCGCGGATAGCGCAAGCCGCCCTTATAGTCGATCACTCTTGTCTCGATCCGCTCGCCCTTTTTGACGAGCAGGGTGATTGGCGCGCCATCCTTGGCCGCGGTGATCGCTTCCTTCAGCTTTTCAGGGGAGTAGGCGAAGCCGTTGACGCCCGTGATCGTGTCGCCATTGTCGAGGCCGGCGGCAAAGGCCGGGCTGTCCCAGACCACTGACACCAGCCCGCCATCCTTGCCGACGATCACGCCCACCGAATAGCTGAGATCGGTGAACTTGCGGTCCTTTTCGTTGAGTTTGAAATAGGGCGTCGGCGCGTCGGTGAAGACCAGCCGATAGCCATTGGCGATGAACCCTGCGAAGGGGGCAGGCGCGCCGGTTTCGGTCAGCCGCTGGGTCAGCATCTGCTTCCAGTCATAGAGCGGCACCAGCTTGTGGAGCGTCGCGACGACGTCGTCGAGCGTATAGGTCACCTGGCCCCAGTCGCCGTCGTTGATGCCGAAAAAGGCCTGCGCGAAATCGTCGAGCGACTTGGTGCCGTTCGACTGGCGCCGCAGGATCGCATCGACTTCCATCCACACCAGCAGGCCTTCGTTGTAATAATCCTCGCTGCGCTGCCAGCTCGACCAGCCCTTGGGGCGGCGCATCGCCATCGTCGGGTCGTTGGTGGTGTCGACCATCGGCCGCCACTCACGCCCCTTGGTATTGCCCAGGCTCGCGAGCACCAGCGCATAGGCATCGAGCGTATCCTGCTTCGAGACGAGGCCCGATCGCGCCGCGAGGACATAGCCCCAGAATTGCGTCTGGCCTTCATAGACCCACAGCAGCGAATCGCGCATCGGCGTGCGGTAATCGGGCGTCCAGAGATCGGCGCCGCGGCGGAATTTGCCGTCCCAGCTGTGCGAGAATTCGTGCGGCAGCAGGTCGCGCGCGGGCGTGCTCGACTCCCAATCGGTGAAATAGCCCGGCTTCACGCCGTTTTCGGAGCTGCGGTGATGCTCAAGCCCAATCCCGCCGAGCTCGTCGGTGATCGACAGCAGGAAATGATAGTTATCGTAATGCTGCGACCCGAAGGTTTTCACGGCCTGATCGACCAGCGCCTTGTGCGCGTCGATCTGCTCGGGCTTGGCGGCAAGCTCGGCGGCGGTGTCGGCGACCACGTCGAGCGTGACGCGCGGGCGGAGCGGGAAGGCTTTATAGTAACGCCCCGCGATCACCGGCGAATCGACCAGCACTTCATAATTGGTGCGGTCATAACGATAGCTGCTGCCGCTGGCCTTCGACGGCAGCGCCGAGGCGGCGGTCCAGCCTTCGGGATAAGTCACCGACGCCTCGACCGGGATTTGCCGCGTGAAATAGCCCGCCGGATAAAGGCTCATCGACTGCCATTGCAGGCTGAGCATGTTGGGCGTCATCACCACGCGGCCCTGGCCCGGCGCGGTGGCCGACAGGAACTGGAAGTCGATGTCGAGCGCCTTGGCGCCTGCGGGCACCTCGATGTGGAAAGCGAACACATCGACGGGATCGCGCGTCCACGGCACGGGCTTGCCATTCGCGCTGATCTTCAGCCCGGCGAGCTTTTCGATCTGGCCGGTCGGCGAGTGATTGCCGGGCAGCCATTTGGGAAACAGCAGCACCATA
Organism: Sphingomonas sp.; assembly: GCF_019749955.1. Classification (GTDB taxonomy): domain Bacteria; phylum Pseudomonadota; class Alphaproteobacteria; order Sphingomonadales; family Sphingomonadaceae; genus Sphingomonas. The sequence goes on along the minus strand of NZ_JAIEPC010000064.1, from coordinate 12,116 downwards.
TGCCCGGCCTTGGCGACGGGCAGCACTTCTTTCACCTTGAAGATCGCGCGGCGCGTATCGGTCGCGTCGATCGCGAGGCTGATCGTGCCGGGATAGGGAATGTCCTTCGCCGCCGGGATCGTATCGACATGGGGCACCGGCTGGGGCTTCGAATTTTCGGCAAGAGCAGCAGTCGACGCGAGCAGGATCGCGGCAAAGGTCAGCGTGCGGATCATGGCGGGCTTTCGGTCAGGCGGGAAGATGCGCAAGTTTAGGCAGGCCGGTGGCACGGCGTCCAGCCCCGGCGGCATTCTCGAGCTTGGTGGTCTGCCCTAACGCCGTTTGCCCTGAGCTTGTCGAAGGGCCGTCCTTCTTTTGCGATCGGCCGGAAGAAGAAGGACGGTGCTTCGACAAGCTCAGCACAAGCGGGGTGAGGGCGATTCCCACGTTCGAGGTGCCTAACCCCCGCTGCTGCCCAGCACGTTGATCGAAAACGCCAGCACGCCGATGTTGAACACGAACGCAGCGAGGCAATGGCCGATCACGGTCTGGCGGATCGCGCTGTGGCTGATTTCGACGTCCGACGTCTGGAACGTCATGCCGAGCGTGAAGCTGAAATAGGCGAAGTCCCAGTAATTGGGTTCGGCATCGCCCGGAAAATCGATGCCGCCGCGATCCTCACCGTCTGCGTCGGAGTAATAGAGGTGGGCGTAATGCAGCGTGTAGATCGTGTTGGAGAACAGCCACGACAGCGCGAGCGTGCCGACCACCAGCGCCACAGTCGTCGGGTTGGGCTTGCCGTGGAGTTCGCTGAACACCGCGACGAGGATCACCAGCGAGACGAGGCCGGTGATGCCGAGCAGCAAGGTGCGGTTGGCGTCGTTATTGCGCGCGTGCTCGCGCATGCGATCGGTCTTGCTCCACAGCAGCGGCGCAATCGCGACCAGAAACAACGCACTGGCAATGTCGAAAGCCACCAGCGTGCCGCGCGACCAGCCGATCGCGGGGATCAGCACGCCAAGGCCCACCACCAGCGCCAGCGCGAAGAGCAGGAAGCGCGGCGGCGCGATATGGTTGCCGAGCCGGGCAATCGGGGAAATGGCCATCACTCAGGGCTTAGTCCTGCCGATGCGATCGGCAAGTCCCATGCAGGCAAGCGTGCCGTAGCGATGCATGATGCGTCCGTTTCGGACGATTTTCGCCCATTGGCAAATTGCGACATTTTCGCCTAGAGAACGCCGCTTAATGAGCCGGATCACCACGCCAAACCGCATTCGCGGGACACAGGATATTTTTGGAGAGGAACAGCGTCGCTTCGCTCGCGTCGTTGAAGCCTTTGAGCGTGTGCGTAAGCTCTATTGTTTCCAGCGGGTTGAATTGCCGGTGTTCGAAGCGACGGCGGTGTTCGCGCGCTCGCTGGGCGAGACGACCGATGTCGTGTCGAAGGAAATGTACACGTTTGAGGATCGCGGCGGTGATTCGATCACCTTGCGGCCCGAATTCACGGCGGGGATCGCGCGCGCGTTTTTGACTGAGGGGTGGCAGCAATATGCGCCGCTGAAGCTCGTCACGCACGGCCCGGTGTTCCGTTATGAGCGCCCGCAAAAGGGGCGCTACCGCCAGTTCCACCAGATCGACGCCGAAGTGCTTGGTGCGGCCGAACCTGCTGCCGATGTCGAATTGCTGGTGTTCGCCGATCAGCTCATCCGCGAGCTGGGGATTTCGGACGGGGTGACGCTCCAGCTGAATACGCTCGGCGATGCCGAGACGCGTGATGCGTGGCGGGCGGCGCTGGTCGCGCATTTCGAGGCGCATCGCGGGGAGTTGAGCGAGGACAGCCTTGCGCGGCTCGACAAGAATCCGCTGCGCATTTTGGACAGCAAGGATCCGAAAGACAGGCCGATCGCCGAAGCCGCACCCAGCATCGATTCGTATCTGACGAGCGAAGCAGGGGCGTTTTTCGATAGCGTGACGAACGGACTCGATGCAGCAGGCGTCGCCTGGACGCGCAACGGTCGGCTGGTGCGCGGGCTCGATTATTATCGCCACACGGCGTTCGAATTCGTGACCGACCGGCTCGGCGCGCAGGGGACGGTGCTCGCCGGTGGGCGCTATGACGGGCTGATCGAGAGTCTTGGAGGTAAGCCCACACCCGGTGTTGGTTGGGCCGCCGGTATCGAGCGGTTGGCGATGTTGTCGGAGTTTGTTGCAGCAGACGCCCCTCAAATCATCGTTATCCAAATGAATGCGGCTGCAACTTTTCACGCTATCAGGATGATCGCGCTATTGCGAAACGGCGGCCTGCGCACCGATGCGAGCCTGCACAGGAGTGTAAAGAATCAGTTCTCCGACGCGGACAACCGTGCTGCCAAGTTTGCAGTGCTGGTAGCCGGACGCGATGATACCGGCGCAAGTCTGCCGGTTGTTAAGGACTTGGCGACTGGCGAACAGGAAGCGGTGTCGGAAGCGCTCCTGGTCGATTATCTCAGCAAGCGGCTGGCCGCGCATCCATGACCACCATCTCCCCCGAGCGCATCGCGCAAATCTCTGCGCGCCGGGATGAGCTTCAGGCGCTGATGGCGACGGGCGAACTGCCGTCGGATCGCTTTGTTGCGGTGTCGAAGGAATATGCCGAGCTCGAACCTGTGGTGAAGGCGGCCAACGAAGTGCGGCGGCTGCGCGCTGAACTCAGCGTGCTCACGCATATGCTTGAGGCCGATGAGGAACCCGACATCCGCGACATTGCGCGCGAGGAAATCGCCGACTTGAAAACACGGCTGCCCGATGCCGAGCGCCATCTCGCGCTCGCGCTGCTGCCACGCGATGCGGCGGATGAACGCGCGGCGATGCTCGAAATCCGCGCCGGGACGGGTGGCGACGAAGCTGCCCTTTTCGCGGGCGACTTGCTGCGGATGTATCAACGCTATGCTGATAATCAAGGCTGGCGCGTCGAGCTGATCTCCGCCAGCCCTTCCGAAATGGGCGGCTACAAGGAAGTCGTCGCCTCGGTTGAGGGCAAGGGCGTGTTCGCGCGGCTGAAGTTCGAAAGCGGCGTCCACCGCGTCCAGCGCGTCCCCGCGACCGAAGCCGGCGGGCGCATCCACACCAGCGCCGCAACCGTCGCGGTGCTGCCCGAGGCCGAGGAAGTCGACGTCAAGATCGACGAAGCCAAGGACTTGCGGATCGACATTTATCGCTCGTCGGGGCCGGGCGGCCAGTCGGTCAACACCACAGACTCGGCGGTGCGGATCGTCCACATCCCGACCGGGCTCACGGTGATCCAGCAGGACGAAAAGTCGCAGCACAAGAACAAGGCCAAGGCGCTGAAAGTGCTGCGGACAAGGCTCTACGAAGCTGAACGCGAGCGGCTGCACCAGGAGCGGGCGGGCGCGCGCAAGTCGATGGTCGGTTCCGGCGATCGGTCGGAACGCATCCGCACATACAACTTCCCGCAAGGGCGCGTGACCGATCACCGCATCAACCTGACGCTCCACCGTCTGCCCGAAATCTTGCAGGGTGAAATGGACGAGCTGATCGGCGCGCTGATTTCGGAGGATGAGGCCGAGCGGTTGGCGAGCCTTGAGGGCTGACACGCCGTTGCTCGTGCGGGTCGCGCTGGTTGAAGCCACCGCCCAGATTAAGCGTATTTCGGAATCACCCCGCCTCGATGCCGAACTGCTGATGGCGCATGCGCTCGGCGTGCCGCGCAACCGGATGTTGCTGGTGAATCTCGACGATCCTGTGCCCGATGGCTTCGCGCCGCTGGTCGAGCGTCGCTTGCAGCATGAGCCCGTCGCGCATCTCACCGGCCTGCGCGGGTTCTGGACGATCGACCTCGAAGTCGGGCCAGGCGCGTTCATCCCGCGCGCCGACACCGAAACGCTGATCGAAGCCGCCGTCGCCCATTTCGGCGAGCGCGCCCCCGCCACCATCCTCGATCTCGGCACCGGACCGGGGACCTTGCTGCTGGCGGCGCTCGATCAATGGCCAAAGGCGCACGGCGTCGGCGTCGAGCGGTCCGATGCTGCGCGCGGCTATGCGCTGCGCAATGCCGCGCGGCTGGGGCTCGCTGACCGCGCCGAGATTGTCGCGGGGGTATGGGCGCAGGCGATCGACGCGCGCTTCGATCTGGTGCTCACCAACCCGCCCTATGTCGCGACCGTCGAGCCGCTGCCGCGCGAAGTGCTCGACTATGATCCGGCGGAGGCACTGTTCGGCGGCCCCGACGGGCTCGACGCCTACCGTGTGATCATTCCCGATCTGCCGAGGCTGCTGATGCCCGGCGGCGTCGCGGTGATCGAAATCGGCGCGAGCCAGGCCGACGCGGTCACCGCCTTGGTGCGTGCGGCGGGGATGCAGGCCGATATCCGCCGCGATCTTGGCAATCGGCCGCGCGCCCTCATCGCCCAGCCATGAAGTGCAAGACAATCGTCACATAATTCCGCTTGGCGATTGGCGCGCCACTCGCTATTGATTGCGAAGGGACACGCATTTTCAACATAAGTCGTTGAAATGGGCAGTTGTCCGATCCTTCGTCATGAAGCCGCTGTCGTCCGGTGGCCGTGGCACACGCCGTCGCCCTCCGAATGGTCGGGGTGCGCGGCGCAGAGGGGCATGCATCCGCATTCTGGAGCACCGCCGAGTTTGATTTCAGGGCACGAGGACAACAGGACTTGATCAATAATCGTCAGGCCGGCCGCCGTCGCGGTCGTGGTGGGCAGCGCACACCGGGTGGTAATCCGGGACGCCCCGATAATGGCAATCGCATCGACAATCGCGCACGCGGCAATGCCGCCCAGTTGCTCGAAAAATACAAATCGCTGGCGCGCGACGCGCAGATGCAGGGCGATCGGGTCAACACCGAATATTATCTGCAATTCGCGGATCATTATTTCCGCGTGCTCAACGAAAACCGCTCGCGCTTCGAAGAAAATCAGCAGCGTCGCGGTGGCGCCAATGAAGCGTTCGACGAAGAGCCCGAGGAAGACTTCGACGGCGAAAGCTATGCCGACGACCGTGTCGATGGCGAGCGCGCGCAGCAGGCGAACGGCAACCGCCGCGACGGGCGCGAGCAAGGCAACCGCGACAATGGTAGCCGTGACGGGGGCAACCGTGACAACCCTAGTCGTGACGGGGGCAACCGCGAGCCGAACGACGGCTATCGCGAAGCGCGCGACAACAACCGTGACCAGAATGCGCGCGATCAGGGGGGCCGCGACCAGCGCCCGCAACGCGACGGCTATCGCGATCAGCCGCGCGACCAGAACCGCAACCGCAACGAACCGCGCGACTATAATGGCAATGGCCAGGCACAGGGGGGCGATCAGCCGCGCCAGCCGCTGCCGCCGCGTAGCTATGCTCCGGTCGAGCAGGGCTCAAACGGCGCCGACGCCAACCCGATGGCCGCGCCGATGGCCGCACCCAACACCGACGCCGAGCCCGAACGGCCGCGCCGGGGCCGTCCGCGCCGTGCTGCGCCGATCGAGGCTGCGCCCGAGCTCGAGCCCGCCGCGATCGAAATCGACCGGCTGCCGCCCGCGCTGAGCCTGTCGGCGATCACCGAGGACGCGCCGGTCGAGAGTGGCGAAGACGCCAAGCCGCGCCGTCGTCGCGGCCGTCCCCCGGCGAGCGAGCGCACGCCCGCCAACTGACGGGTCGTTCAGCCTGCTGACAGCCGATCTGCGGTTGAACCGCTCCAAGCCCGCGCCTAGGGTCCAAGGCGCGGGCAGAATGATCGGGAGAGCAGACATGCGGCACGGGCTGGCGATGGTTTTGGCATTCCTTCCGGCGGCCGCGATCGGGCAATCGGCGCCTGAGCCAGTCTCTGCGCCTTCGGGCGAGCGCACCGCGCAGGGCGATGTCGCGATCACCATCTATTCGAACGGCGTCGCGCTGGTGCAGGATGTGCGCCAATTGTCGCTGCCCTCGGGCGTGTCGCGCCAGGAATTTCCCGATGTGTCGAGCCAGATCCGCCCCGAAACGGTGCGGCTGAGCGGCGGTGATGTCGGCATCGTCGAACAGAATTACGACTATGACCTGCTCAGCCCCAATGCGCTGATCGAAAAGGCGGTCGGCCAGACGGTGACGCTGCTGCGCACCAATCCCGCGACGGGCGCCGAGACACGCGAGCGTGCGCAAGTGCTCGCGGTCAATGGCGGCGTGGTCCTCAAGATCGGCGACCGGATCGAAATACTGCGCGATGACGGCTTGCCGGTGCGGGTGATCTTCGATTCGATCCCGCCCAATTTGCGCGCGCGCCCGACCTTGTCGATCACGCTCGACAGCAAGCGCAGCGGCGCGCGCCCGCTCACCCTCAGCTACCTGACCGGCGGCCTCAGCTGGCGCGCAGATTATGTCGCGCTCTATGACGAAGCCAAGAGCACGATCGACATGCAGGGCTGGATCACGCTCAACAATGGCGGCGAGACACGCTTCGCCAATGCCGATGTGGTGCTCGTCGCGGGCGAACCGAGCGGCGCAAACCAGCAAGGGCGCTATGGTCGCGGGTCGAACGGCGCCCTGATCAAGCCCGGTACCGAGTCGTCGGACCGCGCGCGGCTGGGGGATTTCTACCTCTATCCACTCGGCCACCGCACCACGGTGGCGGCGAACCAGCAGAAGCAGGTGAGCTTCCTGTCGGTCGGTGGCGTGGCGGCGCGCAAAGTCTATCAATTCCGCAACGATTGGCTCGGCGCGTCGGACGACCCGACCAGTGCCGAGACGGCTTATAGCTTTTCAAGTTCGCGCGAGGGTGGACTCGGCGATGCGCTGCCGGCGGGCACGGTCCGCGTCTATGTCCGCGATGCCAAGGGCCAGCCGCAGTTCATCGGCGAGAATGCGATCGACCACACGCCGATGGGGTCGACCTTGGCGATCAAGACCGGCGACGCGTTCGACGTCAAAGTGAAGCCTGAAGTCGTCAAGCGCGACAAGATCGCGAGCGACGAATGGGATCGCACGGTGCGCTATCGCATCACCAAAGAAGGCCAAGCGCCGCGCGTCGTGACGGTCGAGCGCCAGCGCGAATATTATCGCACGACGATGCGCTACACGATCACCAACGCCAAGCCCGAGGCCGTGACGGTCGATGTGACGCAGGCGGGCCTCGACACTTATTGGGGCGACACGCGCGTGCCGAGCGAAAGCCTGCCGGGTGAGCAAAAGTCGCTCGACGAGCGGGTGTGGCATGTGCCGGTGCCCGCCAATGGGACGACGGTGCTGACGGTCAGCTTCGACACGCGGTACTGAGGGCGCGGGGCGTGCGCCGCGATCGGACCCCCGCTGGCCCTGCCCGTCCCGCGCCGATGCTTTCGGTGGCGCTGTCGGTCGTGGTGTCGCTGGGATCGGCCGTGGCGTTGGCGCTCGGGTTGGCGGCAGTGCTGGCCGTGGCGCTGTCGCGCGTGCTGGGCGTGATCCTGGCGGTCGTGCTCACCGCGCCGCTCGCGGCGCAGGCGCCGACGCCGGCGGTCATCACCTCGGCGGCGCCCGATTCGGTTGCGGTGTCGGTCTATCGCGCGCCGGGGCGCGGCGCTGATCAGGCGATCGACCGTGGCAACCCGCAGGGCTTTGCGCTGATCACCGAAAAGCGCACCGTGACGATCCCGGCGGGCCGCGCGGTGGTGCGGTTCGAAGGCGTGGCAGGCAATATCTTCCCCGAAACCGCGATCGTCGAGGGGTTGCCGTCGGGGGTGCGCGAGAAAAATCTCGATGCCGATCTGCTGTCGCCGCGCAGTCTGTACGACCGTGCGCTCGGGCGGCGGGTGATGGTGCGCCGGACCAACAAGGCGACCGGCAAGGTCACCGAGGAACAGGCGGTGATCCGCTCGTCGGCGGATGGTGCCGCGCTGGTGACGATCGGCGGCGGGGTCGAGGCGCTCAAATGCACCGGGCTCAACGAGACGATCGTCTATCCTGCGGTGCCGCCGGGGCTGTCGGCCAAGCCGACCTTGTCGATCGAGACCGACAGCGACCGACCCGTCACCGCGACGATCACGCTCGCTTATCTCGCGGGCGGGTTCGACTGGCAGGCCGATTATGTCGTGCAGCTCGCGCCCGATCGTCGCTCGGCTGAGCTGTTCGCCTGGGTCACGCTTGCGTCGAGCGATCCGACCTCGTTTCGCGGCGGCGCGGCGGTGATCGCGGGGCGCGTGAACCGTGATGCCGAAACGCCGACCCCGCCGACGGCGCGCGCGCTGGATCTGCGCTGCTTCCCGGTGCCGCCGCCTCTCGGCGGGCGTGTCCGCAGCGACTATGCCTTCGCGCCGCCTCCGCCACCGGCGCCCATGGCAATGTTGGTGCGCGGTATGGTGGCGGACGAAGCCCAAAGCGTCGTCGTCACTGGGGCCAGGGCCAAGCGTGAAGACATCGCCGATCTCAAGCTATACCGCCTGAACGGCCCCGTCACCGTCGCCTCGAACGCGCAGAAACAGGTCGGCTTTCTCGCCAAGCCCAAGGTTGCCGTCGCGTTGATCTACGAAAGCCGCGTGTATCAGGGCGATGTGTCCCAAACCCAGCTGATCGTTCGCGCGCAGAACAAGCCGGTCGCTGGGCTCGGCGAACCGCTCCCGGCGGGGCACGCGGTGGTGTTCGCGGCCAATGGACCGCGCCCCATTCTGATCGGCGAAAGCTCGACCGCCGACAAGGCAGTGGGGGAGCAAGTCGAGTTCAAGCTTGGCCCGTCGCCCAATATTGGCGTGTCGACCAAAGCCATTCCCGTCACACCACGCGACGGGCGGCGCAATCGCTACCGTCTGACGGTGACCAACGCCAATGGCTGGCCGGTTGCCTATGAAGCGCGGATCGAGCCCGGCGGCGACAGCTACAGCCTCGAAAGTCCCAGCGCGCGGCTGGGTACCAAGGACGGCAAACCCTTCTGGGCTATCACGGTCCCGGCCAATGGCAGCGTCTCGCTCGATTACACGATTCGCGACGCCAGCTAAGCCTCGAAATCCTTCACCCGTTCGTCATGGCCGCTGCCTGAGCTGAGGAACACCAGCCCCATCAGCGCCGCCGTCATCATCGCGGTGCCGCCGAAGCCGCCGACCGCCGCCGCAATCGCGATCCACGACAGCGGGCCATAGAGATAATCGAGCAGCACCACGCCCGCTGCCACGACCACGCAGGTCGCCAGCGCCATCCAGCGCAGGATCGCGCGATACCGACCCCAGGCAAAGGCGGCATAGTCGGGATCGTCCAGACCCGGAGGCAAATCGTCCATCGCTTCCCATTGGCGGCGAAAAGTGAGAATCTCAAGCGGCTGAACGACTCGGTGCCGCGTTAAACACCGCAGCGGGCCAAGGAGAGAGACATGACGATTGCCGCAATATTGTCGGGTAAGGGCAACGAGGTGATCTCGATTGCGCCGACCCAAAGCGTGATGGAGGCCGCCGCGACGCTCGCACAACGCCGTGTCGGGGCGCTCCCGGTGGTCGAAGGCGACGCCGTGATCGGCATTTTTTCCGAACGCGACGTGATCCACGCGCTCAACAACGGCGGCGTCGAGGCGCTCGAGGCGTCGGTCGCAAGCGCCATGACCGCGCCAGCGATCACCGTGGGCTTGCATGATTCGGTGCTCGGCGCGCTGTCGCTGATGTCGCGGCGGCGCATCCGCCACTTGCCGGTGGTCGAAGGCGGCGCGCTGATTGGCTTTGTGTCGATCGGCGATCTGGTCAAATACCGGATCGACCGGATCGAAGCCGATGCCGCCGCGATGCGCGATTATATCCAGTCGGTCTAACGCGCCCGTCCGGTGAGATTTCGCGCTGACTTGGCCCAATATCCTCCGTTTGCCCTGAGCTTGTCGAAGGGCCGTCCTTCCTTTGCCCGACCTGGGAAAAAGAAGGGCGGTGCTTCGACAGGCTCAGCGCGAACGGATCAAAGACGATCCCACTTCAACAAACCAGCGCCGTAGCGACCCTAAGCCGTGGCGGGTCGGCGCCGGATTGTGTCGCTGAGCTCGCCGATGACGCTGCGCGCGAAGAGGGCGAGCCAGCCGAAATAGACCGCGCCGCCCGCCGCGACGAGAATCAGCAGCGTCACCGGCGGCGGCAGTGGCGGTAGCAGGCGCGCGAGCAGCGCGACCGCAATCCCCATGCCCATCGCCGCCAGCAGCGGCGGCAGGATCGCACTCGCCAGCGCGTCGGCGCGCACGCCGATTACCGGCAGCGACCGCCACAGGCTGATCCCCAGATACAGCGGATAGACCGCGAGCCACGCCCAGGCGAGCCCCATCGGCCCCCATTGCACGCCGACCAGATAGGCGCCCGTCAGCAGCACGGCGCCGGTCGCGCCGTTGCGCACGCTGATCCCGGGTCGCCCAATCGCATCGCACGCCGGCGACAGCAGCACGTGCAGCGTCATGAAGGGCATCGCGAGCGCCAGCAGCCGCACGACCGGCACGCCCTCGACCCATTTCGGCCCGAGCATCGTCAGCACCAGCGGCTCGGCGGTTGCGGCCAGGCCGATGTAGAAGGGAAGGGCGGCGACCATCACGATGCGCACGCCGCGCGCAAAGGCCCGCCCGACCGCGCCTTCGTCATGCTGGAGCCGGGCATAGGCCGAGAAAGCGACTTCGTTGAGCGGGGGCACGATCTTCGACACGAACACCTGCGCGAGGAACAGGCTCTCGGTATAGATGCCGAGCCAGTGCGGGTTGAACTGGCGCCCGGCGATGAAAACATCGGCCTGGCTTTCGAAGAACCAGAACAGCTGGCCGACCGCCATCACCCCGCCATAGCGCGCCAGCGTGCCGGCACCGCGGAAATCGAAGCTCGGCCAATAATAGGCGCGCGCGGCGACGGTCATCCCGATCATGCGCACCGCGAACAGCACCATCGGCGCCACCACCAATGTCCACACGCCAAGGCCGAACAACGCGCCGCCCAGCGCGGTGCTCGCGCTCGCGATCGAGGCAATGATGTTGACGCGCGCTTGCCGCCGATACTCCATCTGGCGCGACAGCAGGGCGTAGGACAGCGCGGTCAAGGGCGTCGCCAGATAGATCAGCGCCTGCCAGCGCAGCATCTCGGCGACGAGCGGCTGGCGGTAATAGGCCGCCGCCAGCGGCGCGAGCGCGACTTGCAGCCCGGCCAGCGTCAGGTTGACGAGGATCAGCATGCCGAACAGCTGGCGGATCTGGCGCTCGCTGACCTCCTTGGCCTGGATCAGGCCGCTCGCCAGCCCATAGCCGTTGAGCATGTTGAGCAGGAAGAGAATCACCTGCGTCATCGCGAACAGGCCATAATCCGACGGCGCGAGCAGGCGAATCACCAGGAACGTCGCGCCCCATTGGACGATCTGCGCGAGAATCTGGCTGCCCGAGCGCCAGATGACCGCGCTGCGGACCTGATCGGCGAACGATTTCGAATCGATCTGGGGCGAGTCGGCGGGCGATTCCATAGCCAAACGCCTTGCCACAAGGTGCTTACAGAGGCGTAAACCCTAGCATTTCTGCGGGGTAGCGCGGCGAGTGTAAGAAAATTGCAAAAAGGCGTTGACGGGTCTTGGACCCAGCCATATAAGCCACTCCACCGCAGCGACGAACCACACGGTTTGCCAACGCGGTCACCGAAATTTCGGCGCTAGCCCGCCCCCACAAAAAAGGGGATCGGGAAGGCGTCGGCCTTTTGCGCTCTTTGACATTGTTGGTCTAGATGAAGGGACATGTGGGCGGCGGCTCCGGGTCCGACGGTCAAGCGTCGGGTGCTCGGTAAAATCAAGCCGTTCCACAGACTTAACGCTACGGGGTTCGCCCTGGGCGTTGGTCAATGTCCTAATACATATCCACAGTGAAATGTATTGTGCAGGAACGGCTCCTTGAAATGAGCTGCGCAATCGGGGACATTCCGCCCCGATGGCGTGGAACATCAAACTTGAGAGTTTGATCCTGGCTCAGAACGAACGCTGGCGGCATGCCTAACACATGCAAGTCGAACGAGACCTTCGGGTCTAGTGGCGCACGGGTGCGTAACGCGTGGGAATCTGCCCCTTGGTTCGGAATAACAGCGAGAAATTGCTGCTAATACCGGATAATGACGTAAGTCCAAAGATTTATCGCCAAGGGATGAGCCCGCGTAGGATTAGCTAGTTGGTGTGGTAAAGGCGCACCAAGGCGACGATCCTTAGCTGGTCTGAGAGGA
>NZ_JAIEPC010000043.1 GCF_019749955.1 Sphingomonas sp. | reverse complement strand
GTTCTTTGCGTCGGGACATATGGGATCTCCTCTTTACCCATTATACCCACCCACACACGGAAATCCTGACAGGCCCGTAGGCTCCTGGTCAGAGGGGCAAAAAATGCGACTGCGAAAAGCAAGAATACAGAATTTCCAGTCCTTCAGTGATACCGGAGATATCGAGTTTGCTGAGGGTATCAATCTTATCATCGGTCAGAATAACGCCGGCAAAAGCGCTTTGCTGAGAGCGCTCCAGCCAGAGCTTCCGAACGATCGTCATCGAACCCCTGAGCGTTGGGAAACCTACCTTCTCCCAGCTCCGGAAGTGCATCTCTCGATCTCGCTAAGCGGCTACGAGCTGAGAAATTGGATATTGCAAACCGGCCAGATTCACTTTCCTGTCGCCCCGCCACACAATGACGATGTCGTCGCATTCATGGCTGGCGTTTTCGAGATGGCTACGGTGACTTTTTCAGTCACCCGGACAGCAGGCCAAGCGTTTACGGCGGCCTATCCTTCACACGGCCTATTCGTCGGCTATCCGCAACAACCGGTGAACGCTCGGATCACTCCAAACAACGGTGAATTGAACGTCCAACCTCACTATGACAACCAAGACACAGTCCCTGGTGTAATTTGGCTTGCGTGGAACAACGATCTGTTCTCTTTCACGGCAGAACGTATGATGGTCGGCGAGGGTCCGGTCGCGAATGCAACCCGACTGGCGCCGAACGCCAGCAATCTTCCAAGTGTCCTTCACACCCTAAGCAGTGAACGGGGCGACTTGTTCAGAAAGCTTGTCAGTCATCTGCGAGAGGTATTCCCGACTGTAGGTAACGTCAGCATCCGGACCAAGGCGGAGAGCCCCCACATTTTTGAGGTGCGTGTATGGCCCACCGAAGCGATGGAGCGGCTGGAACTGAGCTTTCCGCTCAACTCCGGCGGGACCGGCGTCGCGCAAGTGATCGCGCTACTGACTGCCATCATGACGATCGATAATGCCGTGATCGTGATAGATGAGATCAACAGCTTTCTTCATCCGGCGGCGGTGAAAGCGTTGTTGCGTATCATGCAGACCGAATACCAACATCACCAATATGTTATATCTACTCATTCGTCTGAGGTCATCGGTTTCAGTAATCCAGCTACCATCCATCTGGTAAAGCGCAGCGGTTACAAATCATCGATTGAAAAACTAGATCTCGGGGAGGTCGGAAAATTCCGGGAAGTTGCGGAGCATCTTGGTGTCTCGATGGCCGATGTGTTCGCAGCCGAACGTGTCGTTTGGGTTGAAGGTCCGACTGAAGAACTGTGCTTCCCTTATATTTACCAGCAGTCGGTCGGCCCGTTGCCGAGGGGGACAATCATCACCTCGGTGGCTGCAACCGGTGATTTCAATTCCAATAAGCGCGATCCCGCTCTGGTTTATGAAGTGTACAGCCGCCTTTCGGGGGCGGCGGCGACGCTGGTCGTGTCGGTGGTTTTCAGCTTCGACACGGAGAAACTGGCCGAGGCCGATAAAGCTGAGATGATACGCAGGTCGCGCGGACTACTTAACTTTCTGCCCCGTCGACACTTGGAATGCTACCTGATCGACGCCCCCGCAATCGCCGCCTTCATTGTCAACAAAGACCCCGGATCGGCGGGCCTCACAGTAGCGGCGGTCGAACAGGCGCTAACGGATGCCGCTATGCAGCGGCCTTTCCTGATCCCGCAATGGTTTGGCAACTTGAACGACGAAGCCTGGCTGTGTCATGTGGACGCTGCCAACCTTATCAGCACAGTGTGCGGAGCGCTGTCCGAACATCGCGTGCCCTTCGCTAAGAAAGACGATACGCTCTTCCTGCTACGGTACGTCCTAGAAAATGATGCTGCGAAGCTAAAGCCGCTGTGCGATTATGTGGCTAGTTTGGTGAAATTAGCTACAAATTGAGAAACTGAGGCAAAAACACCCGCGGGGATGGGTCTCCTGGGACGCGAGGCCCGAGTAGAACTGCAGCTATCGCTGACCAGCCATCCCCAAGCGGACCATCAGCAATCGGCCCGATTCTCGCCACCGCAAACACGGTGCCGGTGCACAAATGCGCTCTTGACAAAACCAACCAAATAGGCTAATTACCCTCCCCATCGCACCCCCTCGAAAAGGCCAGCGCGGGGGTGTTGATGGGGTCTCCGCTCAGCCTCCCGAGGGCCAAGCGGCGATCTTCGACCGGCGCGGAAAAGTCGTTCGGGTAAGACGGATCCGCATCACCCCGGCACCGATAAGGTAAACGCACGTAGGGCGTCGCAAGGTGGGCAACCGCCATGCGGCTAAACTCGAAAGCAGCCACAATAGGCCGGGAGAACTTTCCGGCGACGGCGTGCACTTCATCGGGCCAACATCAGTCTCGGCGCCAAAAGACTGAAAGCTTAACTGCCCAAGTCGCCGAGCCCCGAACGCGTGGCATAAAACGCGCCGGTCGATTTCCCCGTTTTCCCGCGGGTGCCCTGATTTTACGCCCGGAATCCGTGTGCGGCTGGCTGGACCAACCCCCTCACCCACATCCCCCGTTTGTTTCGAGCGCAGTCGAGAAACAAGCCCCAAGCGATCCCCACCCGTTTCTCGACTACGCTCGAAACTAACGGATTGGCGTGGCAGAAGATGGTCCTACTCCCCCGTCACCGCCACCACTTGCCCCGTCGTGCAGTCCGCCCCCGCGAGCCAATCCCGCACCGCCGCGACATCCTCGGCTTCTGCCCCCGCCCCCACATCAATCGCGCACAGCCGTGTCCCCGGCGCCAGCTCGATCGCCAGCGGGCCAATCGCGGCGAGGATCAGGTGGCGCTCGAGCGCGGCAATCTCCGGCGCAACCTCGACGATGATCGCGTCGGCAGCGCCCTCCTGCACCGCCGCGACCAGCGCCCCCACGGTGGCGCCCTCGCCCAGTTCGATCAAACGCATACTCATGGCTTGACGGCTCTCCGGTAGAAGTATCCCAGCTTCCATCCGTTTGCCCTGAGCTTGTCGAAGGGCCGTTCTTCTTCTGCGATGACGTCCCAGAAGAAGGACGGTGCTTCGACAAGCTCAGCACCAACGGGGTGAGATGGAGGGATGGCTCGCAAAAAAGACTACCGCCGGTGCCGCAACAGGGTGATCCCGATCGCCTCGCCATTTTCCGAAATCGCGAGCTTGACGATCTTCACCTTCACCCAGCGCACGCGCGCGTCCTGTACCATCAGCGTTTCGGCGATGTGGTCCGCCACCGCCTCGATCAGCGTGAAATGCACGCCGGGCGGCAGCGCGCTCGTCGCCGCGCGCTTCAGGTCGAGATAGTTTTTCGACGCCCCCAGCGGCATGTCGGGCGCGAAATGCGGCGGACATTCAAGCTCGACCGTGATCGAAATCCGCAGCGGCTGCGGCAAGTGCGTTTCTTCGGAATAAATGCCGGTCAGCACCGGCACTTCGATGTCGTGCACTTCGAGTTCGAGGCGATCGTCCAAGCTCAATGTCTCCGCAGCAAGGCCGCGCCCCATAGCAGCTTTGCGCACATTCGAAAGCCTTCAGGCGGACGCGCTGGGTCGCGCCGTGACCGCATGATACCAGCGGCGCAGGTGCACGTCATTCTCGGGCACCAGCAGCTTGGCACTCTGGGCGAAGTCGATCGTCACCAGCGCGGTGATATCGGCAAAGCTGAAGGCGTCACCCGCGATCCACTCGCTCTGCCCCAGCCGCGCGTCGAGCGCCGCCATAAACGCCCCCCACATGATCGCGCCACGCGTCGCAAGCTCCGGGATCTGCGGGATCGGCGGCCATTTGCCCGGCGCGCCCTTGTCGGCCATCGCGGGGCGGGTGTTGCGAAACGCATAGACAGCGGCGGTATAGCCATCGCTTTCGATCCGCCGGGTCCAGCTTTCGATGCGCCCGATCTCGGTGGGGGTGGAGCCGAACAGCGGCGGCGCGGGCTGCACCGCTTCGAAATAGCGGCAGATCGCCGCCGATTCGCAAATCACTTCGCCCGAATCGAGTTCAAGCGCGGGCACGGTGCCGCGCGGATTGATGCCGAGATAGGCCTCGCCGAAATGCTCGCCACCGCGCAGATCAACGTCGACACGCGGCACCTCTATGCCTTTTTCAGCGAGATAGACGCGCACACGGCGCGGGCTCGGCGCCCAGGCGGCATCATATAGCTTCATCGCGCGTTCCCCGGCTTGTGTTTCCCGTGCCCCAAGCTAAAGCGCGCCGCCGCCTTTCGTCCATGCCTGATCGGAGAATTGCCATCGACATTCGCCCGCTCGTCAGCGCCGCCGCCGCCGATGTCGAGGCTTTGCTCGATCGCACCTTTGGCCCCGATCGTCACCAGCGCACTGCCTATCTGATTCGCGCCGGCATGCCGCCGTTCGAATCGCTCAATTTCGCGGCCTTCCTGCAAGGGCGGCTGGTGGGGACGATCCAGTGCTGGCCGATTGCGCTCCACCTCGACAGCGGCGGCGCGGCTTCGCTGGTGATGGTCGGCCCGGTGGCGATTGCGCCCGAACAACAGGGCATGGGCTATGGCCGCGCGCTGATGGCCGCGATGAAGGCGGCCGCCGAAGCCTATGGTCTGGGCGAAGCGCTGATGCTGATCGGCGATCCTGAATTCTACGGACGCTTCGGTTTTTCGGCGCATTGCACCGCCCAATGGCGCGCCCCCGGCCCAGTCGAACAACACCGCCTGCTCGCGGGCGGGTGCAACGTGCCAGATACGTCCGGAATGCTCGGCCCGCGCCGCTGACGGCTTTACGTTGAGGCTTGCCGCGCCTACCTGACCCGCATGCCGATGGACCCCCTGCCCGATCTTTCTGCCCTTTCCCTCACCGACATCGCCCGACTGGTCGAAGCCGACAAATTGCCGCCGGTCGAACGCTGGAACCCCACCCATTGCGGCGATAGCGAGATGCGAATCGCGCGCGACGGCACCTGGTTTCATCAGGGCTCCCCGATCGGACGGATCGCGATGGTGCGGCTATTCTCCCGCATCCTGCGACGCGAAGCCGATGGCGGCTATGTGCTGGTGACACCGGTGGAAAAACTCGACATCGCGGTCGAGGATGCGCCCTTCATCGCGGTCGAGATGAAGGTCGAGGGCGAAGGCGCGGCGATGCGGCTCGCCTTCCGGCTCAACACCGGCGATCTGGTGACGGCGGGGCCGAACCACGGCTTGCGTTTCGCGACCGGGGATGACGGCCCCCGCCCCTATCTGCACGTCCGCGCGGGGCTCGAGGCGCTGATCGCGCGGCCCGTCTATTACGAGATCGCCGAACTCGCGCTGGCGGGCGACGGCGACCCGGCGGGCGTGTGGAGCGACGGCGCGTTCTTCGCGATCGAGCCGACCGCGTGACACTCGACCTGCGGCTGCGGCGCGCGCTTGATGCGGCACCGGGGGAGACGCTGCTGATGCCCGGCGACAGCCGCGACTTGCCCTACGGCGATCCGGCGACCGCCGCCGCCGTGCTGGTCGCGATCACCGAGCGGGCCGAGCCGGGCCTGATCCTGACCCAGCGCACCGAAACGCTCCGGCGGCACGCGGGCCAAGTCGCTTTCCCCGGCGGGCGGGTCGATCCCGAGGATGCGGACGTCGTCGCCGCTGCCTTGCGCGAGGCGCATGAGGAAATCGCGCTCCCGCCGTCGGCGGTGCGGATCATCGGCACCACCGATCGCTATCGCACTGGCACCGGCTTTGACATTACGCCGGTGATCGGCATCGTCCCGCCCGATCTGATGCTCGTCCCCAGCGAAGCCGAGGTTGCCGCCGTGTTCGAAGTGCCGCTCGCTTTCGTGCTCGATCCCGCCAACCACCGCGAGGCGAGCGCCGAATGGCAGGGCCGCACCCGTAGCTTCTACGAAATCCATTGGGGCGACCGCCGCATCTGGGGCGCAACGGCGGGGATGATCGTCAATCTGTCGCGGCGGCTGGCATGGGCAGCCTGAGTCTGCCGCCCGCGCCCTGGCGCAACCGCACCGGGCTCGACGCGCTCTGTGCAGCGCTCGGCGCGGGCGATGGCGATGCGCGCTTCGTCGGTGGCGTGGTGCGCGACACCATATTGGGGATTGAGGCGCACGACATCGACATCGCCACCCGGCTGGCGCCCGACGAGGTGCTGAAACGCTTGCGGGCAAGCCATATCCGGGCCGTGCCCACCGGCATCGCGCATGGCACGATCACGGCGGTGCTGCCCGATGGGCCGGTCGAAGTGACCACGCTGCGCCGTGATCTGACGACTGACGGGCGGCACGCAACCATCGCCTTTACCGATGACTGGCGCGCCGATGCCGCGCGGCGCGATTTCACGATCAACGCGCTTTATGCCGATCCCGTCACGGGCGAGGTCTTCGATTATTTCGGCGGCCAGGCTGATCTCGCCGCGCGGCGCGTGCGTTTCATCGGCGATCCGCTCCAGCGCATTGCCGAGGATCATTTGCGCATCCTGCGCTTCTTCCGCTTCCTCGCGCGCTTCGGCGACACCCCCGATGCCGAGGGACTGGCGGCCTGCACCACCCGCGCGAATGACCTGATGGCGCTGAGCCGCGAGCGTATTGCTGATGAAGTGCTCAAGCTGCTGGTCGCCGCCAAGGCGCCCGAGATCGTCGCGCTGATGATCGACCACGGCATTTTCGCGCCGGTCCTGCCCGAAATCACCAGCGCCGTGCGATTGGCGCGCGTCGCAGGAGTCGAGGCCTCGGCGGGGCTGGCGCCCAATGCGATCCGGCGGCTGGCGGCGCTGCTGCCCGATGACCCCGCGCTCGGCGACGGCATCGGCGCGCGGCTGAAGCTGTCGAACCTCCAGCGCCGAAGGCTGACGACTGCCCTCACGGCCGAACTGGGGGCACCCCGCGCGCTTGGCTATCGACTGGGCCTCGACGGTGCGGCGGATCGGCTCGCGCTGCAGCTGCCAAGCGACGCAGCGCTGGCCGCACTCGCAACGATAACCGATTGGACGCCCCCGCGCCTGCCGCTCTCGGGCGGCGACCTCGTCGCGCGGGGCTTGCGCAAAGGCCCTGATGTCGCACGCACGCTGCGCGCGATTGAAGATCAGTGGATTGCCGAAGATTTTCCGGGAGATGATCGGCTGGGGGCGATTACCGATGCCGCGCTCGATCAGGCATTGCGCTCGACGAACAGCTGATAAGCTTCGTCAGCGTCGATCGCGCGGCCATAGTGGAAGCCTTGGCCATAGGTGCAGCCAAGCGCCGCCAGTGTCTGCGCCAATTCGTGCGTCTCGATGCCCTCGGCGGTGGTTTTCATGCCGAGCGCCTGCGCCAGGCTCAGAATCGCACGCACGATCGCGATCTTGTCGCGGTCAGCAAGCATCCCCGTCACAAAACTGCGGTCCATCTTCAGCACATCGATCGGCAATTTCTGCAGGATCGCGAGGTTCGAATAGCCGGTGCCGAAATCGTCCATCGCCAGCGTCGTGCCGAGCGCTTTCAGCGCCTGCATCGTCTGGGCAATGCGGTCGGGATCGCTGATCAGCGCGCTCTCGGTGAGTTCGAGCGTCAAGCGCCCCCCAGGCAATGCCGCTGCTTCAAGCGTCCGTTCGACGACGCGCGGAATATTATCGCGCTGGAGCTGGATCGCCGACACATTGACCGCCATGCGCAAGCCGCAATTGCCGCCCGCTTTCGCATCCCACTCAGCGAGCGTCGCGACTGCGGCATGGAGCGCCCAGCGCCCGAGCGGCACGATCAGCCCCGATTCTTCGGCCACCGGGATGAAGTCATTTGGCGCCATGTCGCTGCCGTCATCGGTGCGCCAGCGAGTCAGCGCTTCGAACGAGACGATGCGCCCCGTCGCCAGATCGACAATCGGCTGAAACGCCAGTGTCAACGTCTGGCCATCAATCGCGCGGCGCAGCGCCGTCTCCATCCCGAATTCGGCGCGCGCCACGTCGAAGGCCTGTGGCTGATAGGAAGTGACCTCGCCCGATGCCTTCGATCTTTTGGCGGCGAACTGCGCGTGGCGGATCAGATCCTCGGCATCATCGATCGGGTCGCCGCCAAAGGCGATCCCGATCGAGCAGAAAACGCGGATTTCGAAGTCCGACAGCCGGAACGGATTGGCGAGTGCCCCCAGCACGCGCTTGGCGACATGATCGGCGTCGCTGCGCCCGACATCGAGCTGGAGCAGCACCGCAAATTCGTCGCCGCCAATCCGTGCGAGGATGTCGCGCCCGCGAAGCGCCCCGCGAATGCGCCGGGCGACGGTAATCAGCAGCTCATCGCCAGCCAGCGACCCCAGACAGGCATTCACGCGGCTGAAACGGTCGAGATTGACGACCATCACCGCATAGCCCTCACAGTCTTGCGACGGGTCGGCGACAAGCGATTCGAGCTGATCGGCAAAGCCCGCGCGATTGGGCAGGCCCGACAGCGAATCGGTGAGCATTTCGCGCCGCAGATTTTGCTCGGTGCGCACTTCAGCCGTGCGATCGATCAGCGTGACGAGGCACCGATCGACCTCTTTGGTCTGGGCGCGGGCGACATGAACGCGGAAATGGCGGCGGTCGACCGCGTCGCCGTGCTGCCAGACAAAGTCCTCGAATTGCGCGCCCGACAGCATGAACGCCATCAACCGCCCGCCCAGGCTCTGGATCAACGGCGCGGCGTCATCGGCGCCGGCGAGCCCCACTGCCACCAGCGGCGCGTTGATCTGTTCAACCGCAAAGCCGCCGCCGCGCACTTGCAAGATGAGGGCAGGGATCGGCAACAGGTTGATTGCACTCGGCGTTTGCGCGGGCGCAGGCCCGTTCGCGCGCCGGTCAATACCGAGCACGCGGGCAGCAGCAAAAGGTCGGGGCGAGCGCATCACCATCGTAACGCGTGCTAATTCAATTAAGTTAAAGTGCTCTGAAGCTCGATCGCTCTGCCGTCGCGGCGTCAGAAGCGATTGTCGCGCGGGAAGCCCGTGGGCGGCAATCGCCCGGCCGCGCCGCGCGCCGCACGCCACGGACCGAGATCGCTCTCGGTCCGCGTGCGCCCGCTGTCGCCGCCCATTGCCCAGCTCAGGCCCGTGGCAAAGACGAAGCCGGTGACGTCGCTGAGCCCGCCATCGCGGTAGCGCTGGAGCTGCACCCCCTGCCCGCGCGCCATTTCGGGCAGTTCGTTCAGCGGAAACACCAGCATCTTGCGATTGTCGCCCATCACCGCGACATAATCGGCATCGTCGCCGATCGCCCGCACGCGGTGCAGCTTGGCGCCAATACGCGGTGTCATCACCGTCTTGCCCTTGCGCGTCTCGGCGATCAGATCGCTCGCCTGCGCCACGAAGCCGCGCCCGTCGCTTGCCGCCAGCAGCACGCGGGCACTGCGGCTCGCCGGGAACAGGTCGATGATCGCCGCATCGCCGTCGAGGTCGATCATCAGCCGCACCGGTTCACCAAAACCGCGCCCGCCGGGCAATTTGTCGGCGCCGAGCGTGTAGAAGCGCCCCGTCTCCGCCGCCAACAACAGCTTGTCGGTGGTCTGCGCGTGGAAGGCGAAGGCGGGGCCGTCGCCTTCCTTGAATTTCAACGCATCGGGTGAGCCAAGCTCGATATGCCCCTTCATCGCGCGGATCCAGCCGCGCTGCGACAGGATGACGGTGATCGGCTCACGGTCGATCATCGCCTCCAGCGGAATGTCGCGCGCCGGTGCCGCCTCGGCAATCGTCGTGCGGCGCGCACCGAGCTTGGTGTCCCGGCCATAGCGTTTGCCGATCACTGCCAGATCGGCCTTCATCCGCTTCTTCTGGAGCTTGTCCGACGCCAGCAGCGCCTCGAGCCCGCCGCGCTCTTCGTTCAGCGCATCGCGTTCGCGCCGCAGCTCCATTTCCTCGAGCCGCCGCAACTGGCGCAACCGCATGTTGAGGATTGCTTCGGCCTGCCGGTCGGTGAGCGCAAATTCGGCGATCATCACCGGCTTGGGTTCATCCTCGGTGCGGATGATTTCGATCACGCGGTCGAGGTTGAGGAAGGCGATGATATAGCCGTCGAGCAGCTCAATCCGGTCGGCGATCTTGCCGAGCCGATAGCCGGTGCGCCGCTGGAGCACGATGAACTGGTGGTCGATCCAGGCTTGCAAAGCCTGTTTCAGGCTCATCACGCGCGGGGTGCGCTGCGCATCGAGCACGTTCAAGTTGAGCGGCACCCGGACTTCAAGATCGCACAGCTTGAACAGGCTTTCCATCAGCACATCGGGATCGACCGTGCGGCTGCGCGGTTCGATGACGAGGCGGATTTCGCTGTCGGATTCGTCGTTGACGTCCGCCAAGATCGGCAGCTTCTTGTCGTTGATGATCGCGGCAATCGCCTCGATCAGCTTTCCCTTCTGCACGCCATAAGGCATTTCGGTGACGATAATCCGCCACGTGCCGCGCCCCTGATCCTCGATCTGCCAGCGCGCGCGCACCCGGAACGACCCGCGCCCGGTGGCATAGGTTTCGGCGATCGCCGTAGGGCTGTCGACCACCAGCCCGCCGGTCGGGAAATCGGGACCTTGGACGAAGTTCAGCGGATCGGCCTCGGGATCGTCGATCAACGCCACTGCCGCATCGATCAGCTCGGCGGCATTGTGCGGCGGGATGCTCGTCGCCATGCCGACCGCGATCCCGCTCGCGCCATTGGCGAGCAGATTGGGGAACAGCCCCGGAAACAGCTCGGGCTCTTCCTCCTCGCCGTTGTAAGTCGGCTTCAGATCGGCGCCATCGTCATCGATGCCGTCCATCAGATCGATCGCAACCTGTGTTAGCCGCGCTTCGGTGTAGCGATAGGCAGCGGCATTATCGCCGTCGATATTGCCGAAATTGCCCTGCCCGTCGACCAGCGGATAGCGCAGCGCAAAATCCTGGGCGAGCCGCACCATCGCGTCATAAACCGACTGATCGCCGTGCGGGTGATATTTGCCGATCACGTCACCGACGACGCGCGCGCATTTCTTATAGCCTTGGCTCGGGTCGAGCTTCAGCAGCCGCATCGCCCAGAGCAAGCGGCGATGCACCGGCTTCAACCCGTCGCGGACATCGGGGAGCGAGCGCGCCGTGATCGTCGACAAGGCATAGACCAGATAGCGCTCGGACAGCGCAGTATCGAACGGCGTGTCGGACTGGCCGGGGATATCGTCGGGGGTTGCGGGCGGATCGATCGTGTCGGTGGTCATCGCGGCAGCCGTAGCAGCGACACTGCCCCAAGGCCAAGCCTTCACGCACGCCGGCCGATGCGAACGAATGCGGATCGCACTGTGTCCGAATTGCGGCGCCCCTCTTTACTATAGTATATTGATGGGATAAATGATCGCCGTCCAACGAGGCAAGCGAACGGGAGAGCGAGATGCGTGGCAAGGCAGTAGTGATCGTGGCGCTGATGCTGGCGGGATGCGCCAAAAGCGACGGCGGGCGTGACGCCCCGGCGGGCGATGCGATGACCACCGAGTCCGCCGCGAGCGGGAGCTTGGACGCGCGCGGCCCGGGCATTTCGCTGACCGCCGCCCCGGGTGTCGCCTTCCGCTACGCCTATGATTTCCGCATCCCCGCCGCGCGGATTTCGAGCACGCAGGAAGCGCATGCGCAGGCGTGCGAAGCGCTTGGCATCGCGCGGTGCCGCATCACCGGCATGCACTACGCCATCGGGCGCGGCGCGCGTGACATCACCGCGAGCCTCGATTTCAAGCTCGACCCTGGCATCGCGCGCAAATTCGGCGCCACCGGCATCGACACCGTCGTCAAGGCGGGCGGCAAGCTCGGCTCGGTCGACATCACCGGCACCGATGCCGGCGGCGCGA
This sequence comes from Sphingomonas sp., assembly GCF_019749955.1. Lineage (GTDB taxonomy): Bacteria > Pseudomonadota > Alphaproteobacteria > Sphingomonadales > Sphingomonadaceae > Sphingomonas. The sequence continues at coordinate 59,578 of NZ_JAIEPC010000043.1, read as the reverse complement.
TCAAGGCGATCGATCAGGAAAGCGCCCGCCAACGCGCCGATCTCGACCGGATTGAAGCGCAACTCGCCAAGCTGCCGCCCAAGGCGCGCGAGCGCGTCACCCTGCAAGAACAGGCTGACGCCATCCGCCAATCGCTTAACGCCAATGCCGCGAACAAGGGCGCGCAACAGGCAAGCCTCGCCACGACGCCGATGCATTTCGACTATGGCACCACCGACAGTTTCGCGGGCTTCGACGCCGATTCCCCGATCGCGGTCGGGCTGTCACTCGGCCAGCAGAGCTTCCTCGCCGCGATGAGCCTGCTCACGATTGTGCTCGCGGGCGGCCTGCCATGGGCGCTACTGGCGCTGGCGGGCTGGTGGATCTGGCGGCGGGTGCGCAAGCGGTTCGTGCCCGAGTGATTGGCGGGCGGCCTGCAAGCGGATAGGGTTGCGCGATGCGACCCCTTCTCCTTGCCCTGCTACTGGTGTTCACCGCGATGGCCGATCCGAAACTGCTGACCTGGCCCGACCTCACCGGCCGCCCCCGCCCCGCGCCCGATGCGACGATCAGCTATGGCGCTGATCCTCATCAAAAGGTCGACCTTTGGCTGCCCCGGACTCCCGGCAAGCACAAGACCGTTTTGATGGTGCACGGCGGCTGCTGGCAGACCGAGATTGCCGACCGCAGCTTGATGAACTGGATCGCGAACGACCTTCGCAGTCGCGGCTATGCGGTGTGGAACATCGATTATCGCGGTGTCGATCGGCCAGGTGGCGGCTATCCGGGGACTTTCGCGGATGCGAGCGCCGCCACCGATGCCTTGCGAGATGCCGCCGCGCGCTACCAACTCGATCTGACCAAGGTCGTCGCGGTCGGCCATTCGGCGGGCGGGCATCTCGCGCTGTGGCTTGCAGGGCGCGCGCGACTGCCGAAGGGAAGTGTGCTGCACGCACCAAAGCCGCTGCCCATCGCGTATGTGATCAGCCTGGGCGGGCTGCCCGATCTCGAGGCGACCGCTGCCAGCCCCGACAATGGCTGCGGCACCGAGGTCGTCGCGCGGCTCACCGGTTCCCCCTCACCAACACACGCCGATGTGTTCGCCGACACCTCGGTGCCGCGCCTGCTGCCACTCGGCGTGCCGCAGGACCTCGTCAATGGCGAGAATGACCGGATCATCCCGATGCGCCTCGGCACCGGCTACGAAGCCCAAGCGCGCGCCAAGGGCGATCGGGTCGCGCTCCACCGCGTCGCCGCCACGGGCCATGTCGAACTGATCGCGCCCGATAGCGCCGCCTGGGCAAAGACCGTCGCGCTGATCGACGCGGCTTTTGCCCAATGACGATATCGACGATGACGCTCGACGAAGCCCGCGCGCGCGACGCCGCCGATCCGTTGCGCGGCTTTCGCCAGCGGTTCGACCTGCCCGAAGGCGTGATCTACCTCGACGGCAACTCGCTCGGCGCGCTGCCCAAGGCGACGGCGGCGGCGGTCGCCGATCTGACGACGCGGCAATGGGGCGAGCGTCTGATCCGCAGTTGGAACGAAGGCTGGATCGAGGCGCCGCTTCGCATCGGCGACAAGATCGCCCGGCTGATCGGCGCGGCCCCCGGCGAAGTCGCGGTCGCCGATTCGACGTCGGTCAATTTGTTCAAGCTGCTGACGGCGGCCCTTCGCGCCAATCCCGACCGCCGCGTCATCCTGAGCGAGGCAGGCAATTTCCCGACCGACCTGCACATCGCTGAGGGCGTCGTCGCGGGCATCCCCGGCGCGACCCTGCGCGTCGTCCCCCGCGACCAACTCGCCGAAGCGCTCGACGATAAAGTCGCGGTGCTGATGCTCACCCATGTCCACTACAAGACCGCAGAACGTTTCGACATGGCCGCCTGGACCGCGCGGGCGCATGAAGTCGGCGCGCTGGCACTCTGGGATTTGAGCCATAGCGCGGGCGCGGTGCCGGCCGATCTGAACGGTGCGAACGCCGATCTCGCGGTCGGCTGCGGCTATAAGTATTTGAACGGCGGCCCCGGCGCGCCGGCCTATCTCTTCGTTGCCGCGCGTCACCAAGCCGCCCTCGTTAATCCGGTTTCGGGCTGGATGGGCCATGCGGCCCCCTTTGATTTCGCCGATGGCTATGCCCCCGCCCCGGGCATCAAGCGCTGGCTCGCGGGCACACCGCCGGTGCTGTCGCTCGCCGCGCTGGAGGTCGGCGTCGACCTGATGCTCGAAGCCGACCCCGCCCTCATCGCCGCCAAAAGCGCCGCCCTGTTCGACACCTTCGCCGCAATCGGCGATGCGCTCGGCCTCGAATGCGTGTCCCCCCGCGATCCAGCGCAGCGCGGCTCGCACATCTCGTTTCGTCACCCGCAAGCCTATCCGCTCTGCCAGGCCCTCATCGCGCACGGCGTGATTGGCGATTTTCGCGCGCCCGACATCCTCCGGCTCGGCCTGACGCCGCTCTACCTGGGCTTCGAGGATGTCGTGCGCGCGAGTGCGATCCTTGCCGACCTGCTCGCCACCGGCGCTTATCGCGACCCGCAATACGCAGCTCGCCACGCCGTCACCTGAGCGCCCGCTCGCGCGTTGCGCCAGCGCGCGCCATCCGGTATAGCAGTCGTTCCCGCCCCGGTTCTTGCGCGATGCCCGTTGGTCGCGCAGCCGGGGCACGTTATTTGTGAAAGTCTCCGCCGATGGCTCGCCGCCGCCAAATCTACGAAGGCAAGGCCAAGATCCTGTACGAAGGCCCCGAACCGGGCACGCTGATCCAATATTTCAAGGATGATGCGACCGCGTTCAACGCCCAGAAAAAGGGCACGATCAGCGGCAAGGGCGTGCTCAACAACCGGATTTCGGAGCATATCTTCACGCTGCTGGCGCTGATCGGCGTGCCGACGCACTTCATCCGTCGTCTGAACATGCGCGAACAACTCATTCGCCAGGTCGAAATCGTGCCGATCGAAGTCATGGTGCGCAATGTCGCCGCCGGATCGCTATCGAAGCGCCTTGGGATCGAGGAAGGCACCCAACTCCCGCGCACGATCATCGAATATGCCTATAAAAGCGACGAGCTCGGCGATCCGATGATCACCGACGAACATATCGCCGCGTTTGGCTGGGCGAGCCAGGAAGAGATGCACGACATCGCCGATCTGGCGATCCGGGTGAATGATTTTCTGTGCGGGCTGTTCGCCGGGATCGGCATTCGGCTGGTCGACTTCAAGCTCGAATTCGGCCGCATCTGGGACAATGATTATTCGCGGATCATCCTCGCCGACGAGATCAGCCCCGATTGCTGCCGCTTGTGGGACATGGAGTCGGGCGAGAAGCTCGACAAGGACCGCTTCCGGCGCGACCTTGGCGGTGAGGTAGAGGCCTATCAGGAAGTGGCGCGTCGCCTCGGCCTGCTGCCCGAAGGCGCCGAGAATGCGGTGCTCGACCTCGAAAGCCATCGCAAGCGGCGCGGCAAATAACCCGCGCCGCCGGTGGGGTTAGCCCTTCACCTTCAGCCCGCAGATGATGCCGAAGATGAAGCAGCAGAACAGCGCGAGCTGGATTTGCCCGCCATGGTCGCCCCAGCCGAAATACTCGCCGCCAAAGGCGAAGAGCGCGATGAACATCACCATTGCCAGCCCGGCCATATCCCGCATTCCTCTGATTACGCGGCATCGCGCCCCCGCGCTGCCCAATTCGGAGCCTGTGCCCCAGACGTAAACAAGTGATGAAGGTTGCGGCGAGCCGAGCGCCTAGGCATAGCAGACATGCGTTACCGGGGAGTAAGTGATGAAATTGCGGATCGTGGTGACCCTGAAGCCCGGCGTGCTCGACCCGCAAGGCCGCGCGATCCACAAGGCGCTCGACGGTCTGGGCTTTGCGGGCATCAACGATGTGCGCGCGGGCAAGCTGTTCGAACTCGATGTCGCCGACGACACCAGCGACGCGGCGATCGACGAGATGTGCCGCAAGCTGCTCGCCAATACCGTGATCGAAAATTACCGGATCGAGCGCGCATGAAAGCCGCCGTCATCGTCTTTCCCGGATCGAACTGCGACCGCGACATGGCGGTGGCGCTCGACGCCGTGACGGGCACCAAGCCGGTGATGGTGTGGCACGGCGATACCGCGCTGCCCAACAATATCGGCCTGATCGCACTCCCCGGCGGTTTCTCCTATGGCGATTACCTCCGCTGCGGCGCGATTGCGGCGCGCTCGGCGATCATTCCCGCCATCATCGCGGCGGCGGAGGCTGGCGTGCCGGTGCTGGGTGTCTGCAATGGCTTTCAGGTGCTGACCGAAATCGGGCTGCTGCCCGGTGCACTCATGCGCAACGAAGGCCTGGATTTTGTCTGCCGCGATGTCGCGCTCACCGTCGACAATGCCCAAAGCGCCTTCACCAGCCGCTATAGCGCGGGCGAGCGGATCATCGTGCCCGTCGCCCACCACGACGGCAACTACACCGCCGACGCCGAGACGCTCGACCGGCTCGAAAGCGAAGGCCGCGTCGCTTTCCGCTATGGCGAAGCCGTGAATGGCTCGGCGCGGCAGATTGCGGGGGTGCTCAACGCGAGCGGCAATGTGCTCGGCATGATGCCGCACCCCGAACGTCGGATCGAAGCCGCGCATGGCGGTGACGACGGACGGCGGCTGTTCGAAGGGCTGCTGGAGACGGTGGGCGCCTGATGGCCCATGATCCGCTCGGCTGCGACGACTGCCCGGTCCGCGATATCGCCGTGTGCGCGGGGCTTGGCGATGCCGAGCGGCGCGACCTGGCCCGGCTCGGACGCCGCAAACGCTATCGGCGCGGGGAAACGGTGTTCGCGGCGGGCGATGAGTCGATCGCGTGCGCCACGCTCGTCAGCGGCGTGCTCAAGCTATCGCGCTTCGACGCTAATGGCACCGAACGCACCGTCGCCCTGCTCCATCCGGCCGGATTCCTCGCCCGGTTGTTTGCAACCGAGATTGACAGCAGCGCGACCGCGATCACCGATTGCGAGCTCTGCCTGTTCCCGCGCGAGCTGATCGAGCGTGAGATGGGCCACCACCCCGGCTTCATGCAGCGCGTGCTGCGCGCCACCAGCGAACAGCTCGCCAGCGCGCATGACCTGATCGACCTCATCGGGCGGCGCGACGCCCGGGCGCGACTGGCCGGCCTGTTGCTGATCTTCGCGCAAGGGAGCTGCGAGGGAGCCCCGGCCGACGGCCTGCTGCTCGATCTGCCGCTGACGCGCGGCGAAATCGCGACGTTGCTCGGCCTGACGATCGAAACGGTCAGCCGCCAGCTCACCGCACTCGAAGCCGATGGCATCATCGCGCGCGAAGGCGCACGCGGCATTCGCCTCGTGCGCCTCAACGATCTGCGCGACGCTGCCGCCTGAACCCGGTCAGACCGTCGCCCGGATCACCGCGACTGCCAGACCCCAAAGGATCAGCATCGCGGGCATGATCATCACTTGCGCAATGGCAGACCCCGCGCTCAGCCGACCGCTGCCGGTATCCATCCCCTCGCGCAGGAAATCGGCCCAGCTCTCGCGCGCACCCGCTGCGGGCGCCATCCACGCCCATATCGCTGGGACCACGAAGAAGGCGGCGATGAAGAAGGCGAAAATGACGAACGGAATCGCGAGGCCAGGATCGGCAAAGGCGCTCCACATAATGCCCAGATAAACAAAGAAGCCGCCGAACACCGCGACATGCAGCATCGGGTGCAGGTCGAAAACATGCGGCGCGGGGCGGTTGTGGCCGATCCCGGCAGGCGCTCTTGCGACCGCTGGTTGTGCAACGGCGAAATGGTGGGCGGGAAAATGAGCAGTCATGGCATCGCTCCCTCATCAGGTGATGCCGCCTTCTACGTCGAGCGATGCGCAGCCGCTTTGACGCCGATCAAACTGTCAACGCTTGAGCAGCGTCGTTCGCCGCGCAAGCAGCAGGATGACGCTCGGCCAGAACATCGTGTTCCACACGTCATGCCAATCGCCCCACAGGTCGAGCGCCACCCCGCTCACCAGCCGGTCGCGAATGTCCCACGCCTCGCCCAGCAGCGCGGCCGCGAGCACCACGGCCCACGGCTTCCAGCTCGTCAGCTTCCACCCGAACAGCAGCGCCGACCCGAAGAACAAACCGAGCGCGACGTAGATGTGCAGTGCATCCTTGGCGAGATGCGTCTGGCCAACCAGCCAGAGCTTGACGGCTTGGAGCCAGCTCACACGTCGGCCCGGAAGGGCGTGAAATCAGTCTTGTCGTCGAACACGTCAACACCTTCGCGCGCCTTCAGAAAATTGACGACGAGGTAGGTGACCGGCGTCAGCAGCACTTCCCAGCTGACCTTGAGCAGCCACTGGGTCAGCAGCACCTTGATCACCAGATCATTGGTCCACCCTTCCGCCCCCCAAAAGGCGAGCGGATAGAAGATCAGGCTGTCGACCGCCTGCCCCGCCACCGTCGAACCGATCGTGCGACTCCACAACTGCTTGCCGCCGGTCCACAGCTTCATGCGCGCCAGCACATAGGAATTGACGAATTCGCCCGCCCAAAACGCACAGACCGACGCAAACACGATGCGCGGCACCTGTCCAAGAATCGTCTCATAAGCGGCCTGGTTTTTCCAGTCGGGTGCCGGCGGCAGGGCGACGACGACGAACGACATGAATGCCATGAACAGCACGGCAACTGTCCCCGCCCAGATCACCCGCCGCGCGCGGGCGTAGCCGTAAACCTCGGTCAACACGTCGCCGATCACATAGGAAATCGGGAAGAACAGGATCCCCGCGCCGAATGGCCAGTAACCGACACCCGGCAGCCATATCTGCGCGACCTTGCCCGCGCCGATGACGTTCGACAGCAGGATGATCGCAACGAACGCTGCCATCACGAAATCGAAATAGCGAAACGGCTCGCGCCCCAGATCGCGTGCCGAAACCGATTTGACGTCCATCCCGTTCCCCCAAATTCTCGCGTGCGAAGCTTTAACGGCGTTTCCCGGTCGCGCAATTCCGGCTAACGGACGTGTCGCGCGCGCCCGTAGTTCAACTGGATAGAGCACGAGCCTTCTAAGCTTGGAGTTGCAGGTTCGAGTCCTGCCGGGCGCGCCAAATACCCGGTATTAGGTAGCAAACGCACCTAAACCCTCACTCGCTGCAATCGGCGGCACCTCAGGGTCGCGACATCCATTGCGCGAACGCGATGCCGTACAGGGCGGTTAGAGCCAGCCGAGCGATGTCCAGCGATTGAGGTCCTGTCGATCTTTCATTGCGGACTAGGCAGGCAAAAGCGAGAGACAAAGGGCCGAATAGAAACAGCATGAGGCTAAGCACATTATCGCTTCGGCCGTCGCGCTCGCACAGCCACATGGCCGCCGTGCCGCAACCGAAAAGAATGATCGTAATCGTACTTTCGGTCATATCCTATCCCAATCGGTTTCGACAAATAAGCCTAGCACCAAAATCTTAATGTCTTCGATACGCGATTTTAACCGGCCGTCTGTTAACTCGGAAGAAATTTCGGGAGTAATGTAATGGGCTACTTGGTCGGATCGCTGATTGGATCGCTGATTGGCATCTATCTGCTGTATTCGCTGCTTCATTGGGCAATTTTCAAGCGCGTCACTCCCGACCCATTGGTCAGCAATCTGCTTGCAGCCGTGGCAGCTTACGTGGTGGGCTCGACGATATACGGCTTCACCTCTGCGGTGGATGGCTCGTTCAACGCCAGCGGCTTTATCGGCTACCTAATCCCGTCACTGATCGTTGTGGCGCTCGCGTTTAAGCGAGGCCGGGACAAGGCAAACGACAAGACCCTGAACACGGTCTTTGAATAAGTTGGTCGTTTCGTCCTGATACCGGCAGGGATTGGTTATCAGCTATGGTCGATTACAGCACTGCGCTGATTGCCGCGATCACCGCAATGGCCGGCTGGGGCGGCAGTGTCATCACTGGCCGCTTTAGGACGCGGGAATTGAGTCAATCGCAGAGGCGGGACGATGCAGCGCTAATGCGGGCAAAGGTAGACGAACTCTTTTCCGAACTCGACGCGCTCCAAAATGTTTCGTCTGAACAGATCGTCGTCGCCATTAGTATTCTCGATCGGAAGGACGCGGCTGGTGCAAAGATCGAGAAGCTCAACCTCGGCAGGATAAGATCGCTGGTCAGTCTGTATTTCCCCGACCTTGCAGCGATGGTCACGGTGTACGACGAAAATTGCAACGGACTGATCAGAACATTGCGGGCAGACCTTCAAAATGAAGGTATGGATAAAATGACCGCCATGTATGGTCACGTTATTCAAGCCAGCCAACTTACCTCGAATTTATGCAATGAATTGCGGGTTTCGCTAACCAAAAGCGCCACTAAGATCGGCACTTCGATCCGTCGCGCTGCATGATCTGGGGCGACTGACGTTGGTTGGTAACTTACAGCGGGCCGATCAGGGCATCCAGCAGCTTCACGCTATTCTGCGACGGCTCAACCAAAAATCCGCCGGGGTGTACGGTCCATCGCAAATTTTGAAGGATGGTAAGAGTGTCGGCGCTGGTGACGTGCCGGAACACTTCGTGGCCGGGTGCCGTGCCGTCGTCCAAGCCATTCTTGGTGCATTGACAGCGGTGGACGGACGCGTCGATCGACTCCCGCCCCGTAGGCCACCAGAATGGTGGCGAAATCTCCAGAACGCGATTGCTGACAAACGACTGGAATACGCCACGACCCATCCAGCCCTTATTGATGCCTTCGACGTTCTCGATCGCCATGTCCGCAATGAGGACTCGCGAATGGGCGCGCTTATTGTCCTCGTCGAAAACCTCGATCGAAAGATCGTGCGCTTGGCAACGATCGGCGGTTTGCGGTCGGTTGGCGATCCATACCCGCAGTGGATGACATTCACCTTCGATCTGGAAATCAGCCACGATATGGACCAGTCCCTGCTCAAATTGCTGCGAGAAGCTGATATCTTCCCTGTAACGTGCATTGGGCTTTTGGGGGACGCCCTTAACGAGGCGCGCGACATCTTCGCACATTTTGGGATTCCTGAAGCTTAAGTGAGCGGGCGCTGCAAGATTAGGACTCTTGGGCCGAACCTCGCAATCGAGCACTGCGAGGTTTAACAAAATTTGCGCGCTTTGTCAATCCTGTTTAGCGAGTTGGTGGAAGGCCGATCGTCAGCGCCGCCACATCACACCCCATTGCCCGCGCAAGCCTAACCAACGAAACAAACGTCAGGTTATGCTCGCCGCGCTCGACCCGACCTACGTAGCTGCGGTCAAGCCCGGCTGCGTGCGCCAAGCCTTCCTGCGACAATCCCATACCTTGCCGCCGCGCCCGGATGCGCTGGCCGAGGATGTCGAGATATGGATCGCTCACCCCGCCAAATCGACGGATAGGTGATTATTCGTCCACGGAGTAAGAGTCCCACTGTTAACCTTTGGTCACTAAATGCCTTCTCGGTTCCAAGGGAGGCGATGACGAAATGGCGATGGCACAGAGAACGATACTGGGTTGCGTGATTGTGCTTGTCACGGTCGGAGCGATCAGTGCGAATTTGTCTGGTGAACCTCCGAGATCAATTCCGGTCGCGGCCCAGACCCCGGTTTCGCTGCCGGATTCCAAGGGCTCGAAGCCGCCGCACGAGACGCCGAAGGTTGTGGCTCCCGCCGTATCAAGCGTTTCCGACGTCACACGGAAATCCCCTGTGGAGATCGACCCAGCCGCCGTTGCCCCGTACACCGAGGATCAATATCCAAATGTTGTCGCTAAGTTTGGGTCAGCAGTGCGAGAGTTGAACGCCACTCGGCGAAAAACGGCCAAGATTGCGGCTATGGATGCGCGATGCGACCGGGTTCAAATGGCGCAAGTCACGTCGGGCTCAAACCGTTTCAATCAACGTTTTTGGGTCAGTTGTGATAATCAAACGCGATACTATTTTGACGGCGATTCCCTTGCCGCCAACCAACCAGCCGGTGTGCAGACCCTTAAAGACATGGGCCGAGATGGCCTGCTGGACTGGTGATGGGCTGTCTCAAGGGCATCGTCGGGATCGTGTGCGGGCTAATCCTGCTCTTGATCGCAGCGGCAATTATCTAGCCGTCCGTTTCGACTGCAAGCTGAATGCGGCACGCTTGAAACATTACCCCGCAGCAAACCCCATCCTCATCGGGCAAGACCATTCTGCCCTCGATGAATTTGGTGCGTGATGCGATCTCGATCAGGTCCGCCACGTTGCCAGCGGGCAGATCGACAAGGAGCGGCTGGTTGGAGCCGATGAGGAGGACGCGGAAGGTCGCCATCACGCGGCTTTCCGCCGTTGCCAGTAGCCCTTCCACTGGCGTGACACGGGGTGATGAAGACCCGCCGCAGCAATGGTCAGGAACTGTTCGCCGTTGGAAATTCGCCGATTGTCCTCCCGCCATGACATCTCATCCGCATAGGCTCCCAAGTGAACGGCGATCCGATGATGCACACCGCGTTCCGCACGCCGCATCCGGGAGAAGAAGGACTCGGCCTGGTTAGTCGATACGTCGCCTTCCGCGTAGCTCTTGGAATGGTCGATCCGATCGACGCGCACGATCGCCTCAAGCGAATCATACGACTTTGATTCGTCTGCGAACATGCGACTGCTCTTGATGTCCACGACATAGGGGACCAGCCCAGCGCCCTCGACTTCGCTGCATACGAATGGACGGGAACGCCCCTTCCGTTCGCGCATGATCGTGACGCATTTCCGCTTCCCGGACTGATTTGCGAGCTTGCGGCGGTCACGGCGGTGTTCTTTGCGGGTGGATGGTTTCACGTAACCGCCGAAATATGCCCCGTCGATCTCGACCGCGCCGGTGAGGGTTTCGGCGTGCTGGAGCTTCCCGAGGGCCTCCCGCAGCTTCTGCTCCAACACGAACGCGGTCTTATACTGCACGTTGAGATCGCGGCTGAGGTGCAGCGCCGCCTTGCCCTTCGCGCCGTTCGTGAAGAGAGCGATGGCGAAGAGGATGTCGCGGTGCGCCAGCTTTCGGCTGGCAAAGATTGTACCGGCCGTCGCCGAAAACTGCTTGAGACAATTGGCACATTTGAACAGGCGACGCGTGCGGATCGCTCCCGTCTTTCGATTCTTGACGGTTCGGTTGATCCGATAGACCACCTGACAGCCGCAGTGATGGCAGAATGGTTCGCCGTCAGTCTCGCAATAGCGAAGCGCCACGAACGCATCCTCCGCCTCTTCCTCGGACATGCGGGCGACGCGCTTGAGATCAAGCGTTCGTGCCCTTGCCGAGAGAAGAAAATGCTGCGACTCACCCTCCAATGCGTTACGTTCGCATCGGATATGATGGTCTAGTCCAAGCAGGTCAAGCTAATTCGCATCAAATATGATGACGTAAATACCATAAGAGGTTATGCCCGTGATTGATTGGTCTGCATACGCCAAAGGCGTCCTGAGAGCGGAAATGCTTCGGAAGGGGATGAGCTACGCCGATCTGGTCGGTGCTCTCGGTGCGGCAGGGGTGAAGGAATCCGAAGCCAACCTTAGGAACAAGGTTAGCCGGGGCTCCTTCACCGCCGCCTTTCTGTTTCAATGTCTGTCGGCGATGGGCGTCAAAACGCTCCATCTGGATTAGCTAAAAAAAAGCTGGACTCCCGCTAAATGCGCAAGTAAAAAGCCTTCGTAGCGCGACATATGCGCATACGATTCGTCCCCTTCGCAAACAAGGGTTGATGAAAGAAGCCCGTGGACGGATTACGCCCCGTCTGCGGGCTTCGTCGTTTGTGGCGACGGCGGACGATATAGCTAAATCTATTTGTTGACGCAACCACTTTTTCGTAATTGTTCAAAGTGTTACTTAGAATAGCACTGTGCCGAGTCCGAGTAACACTGCGCTGATGCTTTGACCGATACTTACGGATCGAAGACAATCTCCGGTCGCACGATGCTGCGCCACTGCATCGGATACTTCCCTGATGCCTCAACCGTCCGCCCTTTGAATTTTCGGAACGAGGCCTCAACGGCCGTTTGCGTGCGACGAAGCGTCTGCCGGTCAGGATCATCACAACCGACTTCACGTAGAACTTCCAGCGCGACCTCCCGCGCCGTCAAACCCTTATCGCCCGCATTGAGAAGAACCGCCATGCCGCGCCGGCCGCATGACCCAAACGGGACCGGGATATTATGGGTCCAAGGCTTGAGCGCTGGTGTTTGTTCGGGTTGCCAATCTGGATCGGCATCGCGAAGCAGCATCTCAGCGCTTGCCACTAGCGCCTCCAGTTGCGGGATGCTGGCCTCAAGCTCGTCTAGCTTTTCAGCCTCGCGGCGGATGCGGTCGATATTGGCGTGCACGTCTTCAAGACGTCCCGCAAGCGAGGAATAGCGCTTCTCAAGCGCCAGTCGGAAATTGGTCATACCCATGCGTCTAAGGGTAAGGGTCGATGGCTCTGGTCGGATAGATAGCTGTTGGTGCGTTTGCTACCTAATACCGCAAATACCGAATTTGCGCAACGCGCGCTGTCACGAATCCTTGCTCTTGCGCGTATATTCGTCAAAGAGCCGTGGTTTGGCAGTTCGGGCGGTCCGGGGGGGGCCATGTGCGCCGTTCTGGCCCAGGGGGAATTGTAGTGATACCTGCTTTGGTGAAGCGTTGACCAATGCCGCATTCTACCGGGCACCCGTCAGGGTCGCCTCGGCACCAACGGGCGCGTTCACTGCGGCGATGACGGCATGAGCTTTGCCGGCATGACCAGCGCGATGCTGCTCGTCGGGGCACCGGTCAATAGCGGCGGCATCTCGCTTGCGCTGCCCGCCGAGGTGATCGCGCAGACCCAGCAAGATCAGGATGCTCCCAAGCCAGCGGCCGCTGCAACACCCGCGCCTGCAACACTGCCCGCACCGACCGATCCGGCCCAGACGACCGAGTCTGAGCCGATGGAAGTCATGGTCACCGCGAATCAGCGCACGGCTGGCGATCCGCTCGAAAAGCTCAACGCAACCTCGTTTGCGGTCACGCAAGCGGTCGACAAGGCAGTGGTCGCGCCGGTCGCGCTCACTTTTGTCAAGGTCGTGCCGGCACCGGTGCGCGACGGGCTCAATAATTTCCTGTTCAACATTCAGGAACCCAAGGTGTTCGTGAACTTCGTGCTCCAGCACAAAATCGGCAAGGCCGCCGAAACCTTCGCGCGCTTCTTCGTCAACACGACGATCGGCATCGGCGGGCTGTTCGACATTGCCAAGCGCAAAGGGATCCGGCTGCCGCGCCGTCCGAACGGTTTTGCCAACACGCTGGGCTTTTATGGGGTGCAGCCGGGCGCCTATCTTTTCCTACCGATCGTCGGGCCAACCACGATTCGCGACATCGTCGGCTCGTTCGCCGACAGGGCGCTGCTGCCCGTGGTGGTCGGCAGCCCCTTCAACCGCGTCGAATTCGCTTTGCCGACCAGCGCCGGACGCACGCTCGACCGCCGCGCCGCTTTCGACGAGGATTTGCGGCGGATGCGCAGCAGCGACAAGGATCTCTATTCGCAGCGCCGCGATCTTTACCTCCAGATGCGCCAGGACGAGATCGATGATCTGCACGGGCGCCCGCACACGCCGATCCGTGCGATGCTCCCGACGACCGTCGCGCCGGCAAAGCCCTTGCCGGCGCCACCCCCCACCGTCCCCGCACCCGCCACGGCCGAAACCCCGCCATTGATCCCGGCGCCCGCACCCGGCATGCCTACCCCATAGGCAACGGGGAGAGGTTGGGCATGGCAGGCGCATTATCGGGCATCCGGATCATCGAATTCGCCGGCATCGGCCCCGCGCCTTTTTGCGGCATGATGCTCGGCGACCACGGCGCCGAGGTGATCCGGATCGATCGCCCCGGTGCGCGGCTCGATCCGCGCGACGCGCTGTCGCGCAATCGCCGATCAGTGGTGCTCGACATGAAGACGCCTGAAGGTGTCGCGGCCGCGCGCGATCTGTGCCGCGGCGCCGATGGCCTGATCGAGGGCTTTCGTCCCGGCGTGATGGAACGGCTTGGACTCGGCCCCGATGTCCTCCTCGCCGATAATCCGAAGCTTGTGTTCGGCCGCATGACCGGCTGGGGGCAAACCGGCCCCTACGCACTGGCCGCAGGGCACGACATCAACTATATCGCGCTGTCGGGCGTGCTCCACACGATCGGCCGCGCGGGCGAACGGCCAGTGCCGCCGGTCAACTATGTCGGCGATTTCGGTGGCGGCGGCATGCTGCTCGCCTTTGGTATGGTTGCCGCCCTGCTCGCGGTGAAGAACGGCGCGCCGGGCCAGGTGATCGACGCCGCAATGACCGACGGATCGGCGCTGCTCAGCGGCATGAGCTGGCACATGCTCGAAGCCGGGATCAACCGCGACGAAGCGGGGGTGAATCTGCTCGACGGCGCCGCGCCCTTTTACGACACCTATGCCTGCGCCGACGGCAGATTCGTTGCGATCGGATCGATCGAGCCGCAATTTTACGCGCTGCTGCGTGCGGCGGCTGGTGTCGCCGATGATCCCGATTTTGACCGCCAGCATGATCGCACGGCCTGGCCCGCGCTCAAGGCCAAGCTGACGGCGATCTTTGCGACCAAAACCCGCGATGACTGGTGCGCAATCATGGAAGCAACCGACATCTGCTTCGCCCCGGTGCTGGCGATGCGCGAGGCGCCGCTGCACCCGCATAATGCCGCGCGCGAAACTTTTGTCCGCGTGGCCGGCGCAACGCAGCCCGCCCCCGCCCCGCGCTTCTCCGCAACCCCCGCGCCGCACCCGACAGCGGCGCCAGAAATGGGGGCCGATACGGAGTCTTTGACGATGGTCGCCGATGCCGGAGCATAATCCCGGGAGCTGAACGACGCTGAGATAGCACGGGCGCCCCAATTCGGGGCAGCCTGCCGATGGGTTCATACCGTTACCCAAGCGAAATGGCAGGACTTCCGCCGCTTTTGTGGTTAGCATTTGGTTGCCGAATCGGGTGCGCGGGGCGCCGGTCTGGCCGGAGGCCGGGGTAGATGGGCGCTGAACTGGCCTTGAGTGTCGGACGACTTCGGCCAGCGACGGTATCCGCATTCAGCGAATTCTACGACGAAGACCCCAATCTGGTCGTCCGCGACATTGCCGCGCGCCCCCGCACCGCCGGCCACATCATTGTTTTTGCAAATGAAAAAGGCGGTGTCGGCAAATCAACGCTCGCGTTCCACACCTGTGCGGCGCTGGCGGGTGCGGGATACCGGGTCACCGGTTTCGATCTCGACTATCGCCAGCAGACGCTCGCGCGCTCGCTCACGAATCGCGAGGCGACCGCGCGTAGCCTGGGGGTTGCGCTGCCGATGCCGCTCTGCGGCGTCCTGCGTCAGCAAAATGGCGCGCAATTGTGCCAAGAGCTGGCGCGGATCGGTTGGGACAGCGACTTCATCGTTATCGACGCGGCGGGCCATGATTCGCCGATCGCGCGCCGGGCGATCGCGCTCGCCGATACGCTGGTCACCCCGGTCAACGGCTCCTTCGTCGATCTCGATCTGCTGGGCCGCTTCCGCGCGGATTATTCAAAGCTTGAGGCGCAGGGCTGCTTCGCGGCGCTCGTCAACGCGCTGCGCGACGCGCGGGCGCGGCACGGGATGCGCGCGCTCAACTGGGTGGTGATGCCCAACCGCATGCGCCGGGTCGGCAGCCAGAATGACCAGCGGTTCGAAGATGCGCTGGAGGAGCTCGCCTCGGCCTGCGGCTTCCGCGTCGGTCAGGGTCTCGCCGAACGTGTGGCTTACCGCGAGCTGTTCCTGCTCGGCCTGACCCATCTCGACCTCAAATATATTCGTGGAATCGGGCGTCTGCGCGGCGCCGCGCGCGATGAGCTGGCGGGCTTTATTGCGGATTTGCGCCTGCCCGAAATCCCGCTGTTCGTCCGCTCGTTCGGCGAACGTCGCGCCTGACGGGCGCTTATCCCTGCCCTGCACCCGGCGCCAGCGTTCCCCGATCGTTGCGCCAACGCCAATGCTGCGGTTGCCGCCCAAGGGTCGCCTCGTTAGGCTCCGCGACCATGAAAATGCTCCCCGTCGCGCTCGCCGCCCTCGCCTATGCCAGCCCCGCTTTCGGCCAGACCGACACAATCGAGCGTGCGCGCTGGGCCGCGACCGCGCAGCGCACGACGATCATCCGCGACGATTGGGGGATCGCGCATGTCCATGGCCCGACCGATGCCGATGCCGTGTTCGGGATGATCTATGCCCAGGCCGAAGACGACTTCAACCGCGTCGAGACCAATTATCTCGTCGCGCTCGGGCGGCTGGCCGAGGCGGAGGGCGAGAAGGCGATCTGGCAGGACCTGCGCCAGCGGCTCTACCTCGATCCCGCCACGCTGCGGCAGCAACATGCCGATAGCCCCGCCTGGCTCCAGGCGTTGATGCGTAGCTGGGCCGATGGGCTGAACTATTATCTGTTCACGCACCCCAATGTCCGCCCGCGTGTGATCAAGCATTTCGAGCCGTGGATGGCGCTCGCTTTCTCCGAAGGGTCGATCGGCGGCGACATCGAACGCGTCAACCTGCGCCAGC
This sequence comes from Sphingomonas sp., assembly GCF_019749955.1. Classification (GTDB taxonomy): domain Bacteria; phylum Pseudomonadota; class Alphaproteobacteria; order Sphingomonadales; family Sphingomonadaceae; genus Sphingomonas. The sequence continues at coordinate 43,087 of NZ_JAIEPC010000043.1, read as the reverse complement.
TCGCGGCCTTTTATGGCGGCAAGCAACTCGCGATGAATGATCCCGACCCCCGCACCTATCGCGAGCCGCAGGGATCAAACGGCATCGCCATCGCGCCGTCGCGCACCAAGGATGGCCATGCGCTGCTGCTGATCAATCCGCACACCAGCTTCTTCTTCCGCTCCGAACAGCAAGTGTCGAGCGACCAGGGGCTGAACGCCTATGGCGCCGCGACCTGGGGTCAGTTCTTCATCTACCAGGGCTTCAACGCCCACGCCGGGTGGATGCACACGTCGAGCGGCGTCGATTCGGTCGACGAATTCGCCGAGACGATCGTCGAACAGGCCGGCAAGCGCTTTTACCGCTATGGCCGCGAGTTGCGCCCGGTGAAGGTCAAGCCGATCACTCTGTCGTACCGGCGCGCCGACGGCATGCTCGCGATGCGACGCTTCACCACCTTCGCCACGCATCACGGCCCGATTACGCGCAGCACGGGCGGCAAATGGATCGCTTTTGCGCTGATGAACAAGCCGATGGCCGCGCTGGAGCAAAGCTTCCTGCGCACCAAGGCGAGCGATCTCGCGAGCTTCCTCAAAGTCGCCGAGCGCCGTGCGAACAGTTCGAACAACACGTTGTTCGCCGACGACAAGGGCGCGATTGCCTATCTCCACCCGCAATTCGTGCCCAAGCGCGATGATCGCTTCGATTACCGCAAGCCCGTCGATGGCAGCGATCCGGCGACCGATTGGCAGGGGCTGCACGCGCTGAGCGAATTACCCAAAGCCGCCACGCCGCCCGTGGGCTGGGTGATGAACACCAACGACTGGCCGTGGTCGGCGGCCGGACCCGACAGCCCCAAGGCAAGCGCCTTCCCGCGCTATATGGACACCGCAGGCGAAAATCCGCGCGGGCTGCACGCGACGGCTCTACTCACCCCGGCGAACGGCCTGACGATCGAGGGGCTGCGCGCGCTCGCCTTCGATCCGCACCTCAACGCGTTCGATCCGCTGATCCCCGGCCTTGTGACGGCGTGGGAAGCGCTGCCCGATGGCGCCGACAAGGCGAAACTCGCCAAACCGGTCGCGCTGCTCAAGGGTTGGGATCGCCGCTGGGCCGCTGACTCGGTTGCAACCTCGCTCGCGATTTTCTGGGGCGAGGCGTTGTGGGGGGAGACCATCCCCGATCTCCAGCTCGAAACCGCAGGGCTTGCGCATTACCGCGCGATGGAAGCCGCCAGTCCCGCGCGCAAGCTCAAGGCTCTCGGCGTCGCCGTCGACCGGCTCACCGCCGATTTCGGCTCGGCCGAAGTGCCGTGGGGCGAGATCAACCGCTTCCAACGCAATGATGCGGCGATCGTGCAAAAATTCGACGATGCCAAGCCGAGCACGCCGGTCGCCTTTGCTTCGGCGCAATGGGGCTCACTCGCCTCGTTCGGCGCGCACGCCTGGCCGGGCACCAAGCGCTATTATGGCACCAGCGGCAACAGCTTCGTCGCGGTGGTCGAATTCGGCCCGCAGGTGCGCGCCGTTGCCGTTACGGCGGGCGGCGAAAGCGGCGACCCGGCCTCAAAGCATTTCAACGATCAGGCGACGCGCTACGCCACGGGCGCGCTTCGCCCGGTCTATTTCTGGCCCAGCGAGCTGACCGGGCATATTGAGCGGCAGTATCACCCCGGCCGCTAAAACGAGCCCGCTAAGCCGGGAGCGCTCACTGGCCTTGTCGGGGAAAGCGCCTTATTGGCGGCTTTATGGCCAAATCGCGCACCCACCGCTTCTATTCGATCCACGCCCATGAAATGGTGCGCGTCGCCGCGACCACGCCACGCGCGACCGTCGGCGAGCCTGCCGCCAATGCGGAAGCCGCGATCGATCTGGTCAAAAAGGCGGCGGCGAACGGCGTCGACCTGATCGTTTTTCCCGAACTCAACATGTCGTCCTACGCGATCGACGACCTGCACATGCAGGCCGCCCAGCACAGCGCGACCGACGCCGCGATCGCCCGGCTCGCGAGCGCGACCGCCAAGCTCGCGACAGTGATGCTCGTGGGTGCCGCAATCCCGCGCAACGGGCGACTCTATAATTGCGCCATCGCCATCGCGCGCGGGCGCATCCTCGGTGTCGTGCCCAAGACCTTCCTGCCCAATTACCGCGAATTTTACGAAAAACGCTGGTTCGCGAGCGGCGCTGGCCTCACCGGCATGGAAATCGACCTCGCCGGGCAACGCGTGCCGTTCGGCACCGACCTGATCTTTGCCGCGAGCGACTTGCCGCATTTCGTGTTCCATACCGAAATCTGCGAGGATTTCTGGTCCCCCACCCCGCCCTCGACCACCGGCGCGCTCGCGGGGGCCTATATCTGCAGCAACCTCTCCGCCTCGCCCATCCTGATCGGCAAGGCACGCGACCGCGCGATGCTCGCCTCGGCGCAATCATCACGCGCGATCTGCGCCTATGTCTTCTCGGCCTCGGGGCCGGGCGAAAGCACCACCGATCTCGCTTGGGACGGCCAGAGCCTGATCTACGAAAACGGCGATCTGCTGAAAGAGTCTCAGCGCTTCCGCTGCGAGGCCGACACGATCGTCGCCGACATCGACGTCGCGCGGCTGCGGATCGAGCGGATGCGCAACGGTACCTTCAACGACGCCGCACGCCTCGCGGGCGACCCCGAGTACGAGTTCCGCCGCATCACTTTCGAGCACAAGCCCGACTTCGCCGATGTCGGGCTCCAGCGCGACCTGCGCCGCTTCCCCTTCGTCCCCAACACGCCCGAGCGGCTCGACGCCGATTGCTACGAAGCCTTCAACATCCAGGTCGAAGGGCTGATGAAGCGGATCGAGGCATCGCGCACCGAACGACTCGTCATCGGCATTTCGGGCGGGCTCGATTCGACGCATGCGTTGATCGTCGCGGTCAAAGCCGTCGACCGGATGAAAATCCCGCGCGATCATGTGCTCGGCTATACCATGCCCGGCTTTGCGACGAGCGACCACACCAAGGAAAACGCCTGGGCGCTGATGCGCGCGCTGGGTGTGGCGGGCGACGAGATCGACATTCGCCCCGCCGCGCAACAGATGCTCGACGATATCGGCCACCCGTTCGCGAAGGGTGACAAAATCTACGACGTCACCTTCGAAAATGTGCAGGCGGGCCTGCGCACCGATTATCTGTTCCGGCTCGCCAACCAGCATAATGGCTTGGTCGTCGGCACCGGCGACTTGAGCGAACTCGCGCTAGGCTGGTGCACGTACGGCGTCGGCGATCACATGAGCCATTACGGCGTCAACGCCGGCGTGCCCAAGACGCTGATCCAATATCTGATCCGCTGGACGATCGCGACCGACTTTTGGGATGCCGAGACCGACCGCGTGCTCGAAGCGATCCTCGCGACCGAAATCTCGCCCGAACTGGTCCCCGCTGATGCAAGCGGCGCGATCCAGAGCACGCAAGAGCGGATCGGCCCCTATGAGCTGCACGACTTCTTCCTGCACTACACGATCCGCCAGGGGCTGCCGCCGTCGAAGATCGCTTTTCTCGCGCTGCATGCCTGGAACGATGTCGCGAAGGGCCGCTGGCCACGCGGTTTCCCGAGCGCGGCAAGGCACAGCTATGATCTGCCGACGATCCGAAAATGGCTCGAAGAATTCCTGTTCCGTTTCTTTACCACCAGCCAGTTCAAGCGCTCAGCGCTGCCCAATGGCCCGAAAGTCTCGGGCGGTGGGGCGCTAAGCCCGCGCGGCGACTGGCGCGCGCCGAGCGACGGCGTCGCGACGGTTTGGCTGGAAGAGCTGAAGGCGAATTGTCCCGGTTAACCTGGCAGCGATTGTTGCAGTTTCTTGCTGTTTCTCTCCCTATGCTCGCCATTACCGGGTTGATTGCAAGCGTAAGACATACGATTTCCCCGACGTAGACGGTCTCGTCGCGTAGCAATTTGGTGCCAGTCAATGCTCCGCAACCAGATATCTCGTCCGGGGGGGGTTGAGCAGATGTCCACGCCAAACCAAGGATTGAACGCGCAGCGCGAAGCGGAAATGCCCGCGCGCCTCAATACCGATCTTGATCGGCCGGGTTTCGACTTTTTTGAACACAGCGATACGGGCGTAACCCTCTTCAACGTCGTCCAACCAGCCCGGACCAACGAGTTGATGGTGTCCGGGCGAGTTGAAGCCCAACCGGACATGTTGATGATCACGCGCGGTTCGGGGGAAAGGGCGTTTGGCAAATTTGCCGGGACGCCGTTTGCAGTGCAACCCAGTAACGCGGTGCGTGCCACATTTACCCCACATGGAACCGACAGCCATGTTGTTTATAATCCAACGTCCCAAACATTTGGCCTGAATTTTCCCAATGGGTTGCTGGCCAATTTGTCGCCAGACTGCACCAAATTCCGCGAGATGGCCCCCGTCCTGTTTCACCCCCATGGACAATTGATCCAGTTTGCACAGGCATTGAAGGCAGAAATCGCTTCGCCGGGCTTTGCGTCTTCAATGCTGGTCGAGGGGATGAGCCGCGCCATCAGCGTGGCATTGCAGCGTTTGGACCTGCACCCGATCAACGATCAGGCCGACCACATCGTCCTGCCGAACTGGAAACTGCGGCGGGTAATCGACTATATCCAAGGCCATTTAGAGGATGACGTGCGTCTTAGCGATTTGGCGTCGGTGGCCGGGTTGTCGACCTTCCATTTTGCGCGCGTGTTCAGGCAAGCGACGGGCGTCACCCCTTATCAATATGTGCGTGATCGCCGCATCGAACACAGTCGCGTCCTGCTGCTGGAGGACAATCTCGAATTGTCACAACTCGCGCTAAAGTGCGGATTTGCCAGCCAGTCGCATTTTACCGCCGCATTCACCAAGGCTGTTGGCATGTCCCCAGGTCGATTCCGCCGCAATAATCGCCAATAATGCCGCATCGAACGCTTTTTTTCGAAATCTTGCTATTCACCGCATCTCCAAATTGCCGACGCCGCACGGCGGAGCAACTGTTTGAGCTGAAGCCAAACCGCCCCTGAACGGTCGGGCTGATTTTTCGATCTTTGCGGCGGGTAAAGCCTGCGCGCGTCACGTCAATTGCTTCGGTCGGTGCCCTTATGTCACATTGACGTCTGAAATCGGCCAAAATGGGTCGGTGTTCAGAGGCGGGCAACCACGACTCGCGATGATGCCAGCGGAGCGGAGGGCGGCAATGACAGAGCAATCGACCACCGTATACCGATCGCAAACTGGCTATGCGCCGACGAGCCAGATTCGCTTTGAGCAGGCCGCACGCGTGGTGCCGCATCATCATCAGGAATCGGACATCGTGTTGTATCGCATGTCAGGCGCGAAGGGCGCCGCGGGCATGAGCGAAGCCACGCGCGGCGGTGACGCGCCCGATTTATTCTATCTGTCGCGCGGCACCGGTATCGGTGCGGTCGGCAAGGTTGCCGGCACCCCTTTTGCGATCAAGCCGCATCATGACCTGCGCACGACCTTCACGCCGTCCGGCGCCGACGCGAGCGTTACCTTTGCTGCGTCCGCCAGCTCATCCAATCTGATGTTTCCCAAAGGCTATCTTCAGTCGCTGCTCGAAGATCGGATTTGTCAGAGCTTTCGCCCGATCCTGTACGGCCCCGACAAAAACCTGATTCAGCTCTTCTACATGCTGGAAGCCGAAATCGTTCAGCCGGGGTTTGTCACCCGCGCGATGGTCGAGGGGTTGAGCCACGCCATCGCCGCGCGGCTGATCGGCATTGACCCGTCGGAAATCAACCTGGAGGCGGACAAGATCCATCTGCCAAAATGGAAATTGCGTCGGGTCATCGACTTTATCGAGTCCAATCTGACGCAGGGGATTGCGCTTGCCGACCTTGCCGCCGAGGCCGGCTTGTCGATGTTCCATTTTGCCCGCGTATTCAAGCAAGCCGTGGGCGTGACGCCCTATCACTTTGTGCGCGATCGCCGGATCGACCGCGCCCGCGCCTTGTTGCTCGACGAAAGTCTCGACCTTGGTCATGTCGCGGCGGCTTGCGGTTTTGCCAATCAGTCGCATTTCACGGCGGCGTTCAGCAAAGCGGCGGGCATTTCGCCGGGTCGGTACCGGCGCCATCATCGCGCTTAGTCGCGCACTACCCCCGCGCCCTTTCCGGGCGACCTAGCGATCGACCCGACCGGTCTCTTTCGGATTTTGCTGCGTGCGCTGCTTCTACCGTGCCCGGGCGCAGCACATGATCGCGATCAGTGCGAGAAACGCAGGTTGCGGCGATAGCGTCCCGGCGAGATGCCCATCGCCTTGGTGAAGGCGCTGGTAAAATGCGACTGATTGGCAAAGCCGCACGCACCGGCGACATTGACCATGTCGAGATCGCCTGCGGCCAACAACTTGCAGCTATAGGCAATGCGGCGCTCGAACACGTAATGATAGGGCGTCGACCCCGTCGCGCGCTTGAACACGCGCGAAAAATGGAACACCGACAAGCCGGTCAACGCCGCGAGATCGCCGAGGCGAATGTTCCGATCAAGGTTCGCCTCAATATAGTCGTCGACGCGGCGCAGCTTCCAGGCGGGCAGGTAGATGCGCTCGGCCTCATGCGTCAGCTTGTCCTGATTGATCTGGACGAGGATTGACGCAATCGCCCGCGTCAGCCCCTCGATCATCATCGCCGAAACAAAGCCGGGCGTCGCAATCTCGGCCTCAAGCATCTGGATCAAACCGGCCAGCCTGACGTCGTCGATGAACAGCTTGGGCACCAGGCCACTGTTGCACTCCTCGGCGACCAGCCGGTCGAGATAGCCTTGCGGGAACATCAAATTGCTCGAGCGCGCCGCTGCGGTGAATTGGATCGACGTATCGATATCGCGGGGAATAAAGGTCGCGCGCAACCGACGATGCGGCTCCATGACGAACGGCGTGCCGGCAATCTTTCCTTGGGCGGGGTTGCCTGTCCCGGGGAACAGGAACAGCAGGTCGGGCTCGCCGGTTCCCCGCACGGCTTCGGTCAGCATGCCGGCATTGCCGTTGCCAATCATGCGGTACATCAGGATGTCGGTCGCGCGGTGCTGAAACGGATCGATCACGGTCTCGCGTCCGTAGCGGACCGCATCGATCGGATCATAGCCCGTCTGCGCCCGATAGGCTGTCATCTGCGGTCCCGCCATTCCAACCCTCCCTCATTTGGCGTGCGTTTGCGTGCCATCAGCGTTGCAAATGATCTTATCACAATCCGGCCCATCGTAACGGTGCCGTGCTCATTTCGCCGCAAGAATGCGAAAATGGTGCGGCGTCGACCTATGGTCGTTAGTGGCCACCGCGCTGCATCACCTGCGCCGCGAACCGCTCCATCTCTTCCGCCTGCGGGCTCATCTGGAGCAGCAGCAGGTCGAGACCGGCATCCTCATAGGCCTCGATCCGCTCACGCAATTGTTCGGGTGTGCCGACAAGATTGGGGCGCAAGCCACGGTTCGATACCGAATATTCATGGATTTTCATTTCTCGTTCGAGCTGCGTGCCCGACAGCCATTGATCGAAATTATCGTAGCCGGCCGGCAGCTCGCTCACTTCGGTAATGCGCGCCAGCTCGCGCTGCGCTTCGGCTTCGCTGTCGCGCACGATCGCATAAGCGGCCATGCCGTACTGCATTGGCGGCTTGCCGGTGGCTTCGCGCCGCGCGGCCATGTCGGCGATCTTGGGCGCAATATTCTCAACCGGATCGCCGTGCATCACATAGGCGTCGCATTGATTGACGATCAGCGTCTTGGCGGCCTCGCTCTCGCCGCCGGCGTAGATGGTCGGATGCTTGACCGGCTTGGGGCTACAAATCGCCTTGTCGGCGTTGTAGAATTTGCCCTGGAAGTCGAATTCCTCCTCCGACCACAGCCCCTCGACCATCGTCAGCCATTCGCTGGTGCGCGCATAGCGATCGTCGTGCTGGTCGAATTGCAGGCCATAGCGCTTGGCCTCATCGGCCCACCAGCTCGACACCACATTCAGCGCGAGCCGCCCGCCCGCAATCTGGTCGATATTCGCGGCGGCCTTGGCGAACAGCGCAGGCTGGTGAAAATTGGGCCGCACCGCGACCATCAGCTCGAGCGTTTCGGTCACCGCCGCGAGCGCCGCCGCCGTCGACCAGGCATCGAGCGTCGGCGCACCGACGCCCTTGATGTCGTTCATGTTGAGCTCGGCGATCAACGACAGGTCGTAGCCGAGCGCTTCGGACCGCTGGGCGAGCGCCTTGGTATAGGCCCAGCTCGCATCCATCCCCTCGTCGGGCACATTGCGCAGCCAACCACCAAACACGGGCATCCAGTAACCGTAACGCATCACTTTCCTCGTTCGATTTCGGCGACCAGATAGTCGACGAGACGTTCGTGCGGGTCCCAGCCCAAGACGTCGAGCGGCTTGGCAACAAAGTTGGACAGCGCATTGATATCATAGAAGCGCGGGGTGCCGTCGCGGTCGTCGATCATCACTTCGACCCCGCCGATATCGAGCCCGGCCGCCGCTGCAATGCGTTCGGCGGCGTCGATCAGCGTCGCATCGGGGTCTACCTTCGTCATCGTGATCGGCTTGCCATCGGCGACGCAGGCATCGGCCGGGCAGAGATCGAACGCGCCACCCCCGGCGACATCAAGTGCATAGAGATAGCGCCGGTCGAGCGTTTCAATCCGGGTGATCACGCCGTCACGCGCGGGCACATATTCCTGCACCAGCAACACGCCGTCGATGCTCGTCGGCAGAAACTTGTCGGCGACGGCGACGGCGAGCTCGGCGGGGGTATCATAGCGCATAATCCCGGCGCCCGACCCGCCGACATTGGCCTTCACCACCAGCGGATAGCGGAGTTCGGCTGCCGCCGCGATGATGTCGACCGAACGGTGGACGACGCGCGTTGCGGGCACCGCGAGCCCAAGGCTGGTGATGAGGGCGAGCTGTCGCGCCTTGTTCGCGTCGACCGCCAGCACATCGGCACCGTTGATCACGCGCGCGCCCTGCCCCGCCCAATGCGCGAACAGGGCGTGCGCGTAATAGATCGCGTGATCGGGCGAGCGCAGAAAGCTCGACATTGCGAGCCGACTGAACACCACGCGGGCGGGCGGTGGCGCGCCGGCGGGATCAAAGCGATGCCCCTCGATTCCGATGCGCACATAATCGACGCCCCGCGCATCAAGCGCCGCGAACAGCGACGCGAACCAGGCGGGATGTTCATAGAAAATCGCGAGATCGTGCATAAAATCCAGTTCAGCGGCGCCGTCGGTCAGGCGCGTTGATGATCCCCCGTCGCGCGGGATGTAGCGCTGTGTCTATGCCGTGCCATGTCGGCATGCAATCATCGCACGCGGGCGAGACTATGCCGCACGATCAAGCCGTATTGGCGTCCGGCAGCGGCGCATCGATCGTGCAGACCAAGCCCTCGAGCCGGAAGTCGAGCTGGACTTCGCCTTGCAATTCAGTCGACAGCGCGCGCTCGATCATCAGCGAGCCAAAGCCACGACGGCTGGGCGCCACGACGGGCGGACCGCCCGATTCCTGCCAGCGCAGATGCAGCCGGTGATGCGCGCCGCGCTCGATCGACCAAGAGAGTGCAACCCGCCCCGAATCGACCGACAGCGCGCCATATTTGGCCGCATTGGTGCACAGTTCATGCAGCGCCATCGCGATCGTCACCGCCGTCTTGGGCGCGAGCCGGAGCGACGGGCCGACCATCGTGATCCGGTCAGCGCCGTCGAGATGCGGTGCGCAGGCCTCGACCGCCACCGCCGCCAGATCGGCCGATTCCCAGCTTTCGCGCGTCAACAGGCCATGCGCCTTGCCGAGTGCGGCGAGCCGCTGGTCAAACGCTTCACGCGCTTCGATCGCGATGCCTTCCTGCCGAAAGGTTTGATAGGCAATGCCCTGAACGATCGCGAGCGTGTTCTTCACGCGGTGGTTGAGCTCGTCGATCATCAGCCGCAAGCGCCGCTGCGCGCGGCTGTGCTCGGTGACGTCGGTGGTGACGCCGACCACGCCAACGATCGTGCCGTCGCTGTCGCGCATTGGCGCCTTGGTCCCCTGAAAAATGCGGACCTCGCCGTCGGGCGTCGTGAAATGCTCCTCGACCCGGATGATCTCGCCGCTGTCCATCACCGCGCGATCATTGGTGATGATCGCGGTCGCCTCGTCCTGGTCTTCGTGCCACTCCTCCTCGGTGTGACCGATCACCGCGTCGGCGGGCTTGCCGATCACTGCCAGCGTCGCCGAATTGGCATAGAGCATCCGGTGCGCGCGGTCCTTGGCGAAAATCAACTCGCCCGAACTTTCGCCGATCGCGCGCAACAGCCGCTCATTGTCCGCAAGCGCACGATGCGCCCGCGCCGAAGCGCGCGCGGCGGCGGTCCGTTCGGCGACATCGGCGATCAGGCTTTGCTCGGTATCGCTCCAGCTCCGCGGCTGCGCGGCGACGACGAACATCAGACTGCGCAGCGCATTTTCGCGCCACAGCGGCACCACGACAAAGGCGCCGACTCCGGCCGCCACCAGCCCGACCCGCACCGGCGCGACGATGCGCTCTTCCTGCGCAACATCATCGACGACCACGGTGTTGCCGCTGCGCAATTCACCCGTCAGCGCTGGCCCGAAAGTGATGACCCGGTGCCGCCCCGCCACCGTCCGCCCACCGGCGCGGTGCCATTCATGCTCGATCGTCATCGAATCGGTGGCGAGATCGGCATCGATGAACCCGACGCTGTCGACGCCGAGCCGCTCGCCGAGCATCGCCGACGCCGTTGCAAGCACGGCGCCCGGATCGCCCATATCGCGCAGCGCATCAACCAGCGACACGACAAACGCCTGCCGCTGTTCCGCCATCACCCGCGTGGTCGTTTCGGTGCAGATCACCAACACCCCGGCGATCCCGCCCGGCGCGCTATCGTCGTCGATCGGGCTATAGCTATAGGTCCAATAGACATTTTCGTGGCGCCCGTGACGCAGGATCGGGATCAGATGGTCCTGATGCCACGTCGCGCCCTGCCCCTGCATCACCAGCGCGATCTGCGGGCCGATCACCGGCCAAATCTCGGCCCACGCCTCGACGGCGGGCGCGCCGAGCATCGCCGGATGCTTCTCAGGGCCGAGCGACGCCCGATAGCCGTCATTGTAGAGGCATGTGCCCTCAGCACCCCAGAAAATGAACATCGGGTGGCGCGTGCCGAGCATCAGCCGCACAACCGTGCGCAAGCTCTGCGGCCAGCCCGACGGCGGCCCGAGCGGGGTCGCCACCCAATCATGCGCGCGGATCAGCGCCCCGAGCGTCCCGCCGCCGCGCAGGAACGCCGGTGCCTGGCTGTCACCCGGACCTGCCACCGCCTCGTCGAGCGGCTGGTGGGGGTCCACCGGGTCGTGCGGACTCGTCATCGTCACAGGCATCCCCGGGCCGGCAATGCGCGGGCGCGCCGAGACTAGCCCGACGCCGCCACTTTGTCATTGATCGGCTTTACGATTGTTCGACCCGGCCAGCCTGCAAGCGAATGACCCGGTCGCAAAAGGCGAGCGTCTCGGCGCGGTGCGCGATCACCAGCATCGCCGGACGCGGCACCTGCGCGCGCAGGGCGGCAAAAATCCGTGCCTCGGTGGCCAGATCGACCGCGCTGGTCGCTTCGTCGAGGATCAGCAGCCGCCCGCCGCGCAGCAGCGCGCGCGCCATCGCCAGCCGCTGGCGCTCGCCGCCCGACAGCAGCGCACCGCGCTCGCCGACGATCGTCGCCAGCCCCTCGGGCAGCGCACGCACCAGATCGGCAGCGGCGGCAGTTTCGAGCGCGGCCCAGATCGCCGCATCATCAGGATCGCGCGCACCCCACAACAGGTTTTCGCGCACGCTCGCGTGAAACAGATAGGGGTCCTGCGCGGCATAAGCGATCTGCTCGCGCCACGCCGTGGCCGCCGCCCCGGCGACCGCGACATCACCAACGCGCACCGTGCCCGATTGCGGCGTGAGCAGCCCGACGAGCAGATCGGCCAAGGTCGATTTGCCCACGCCCGACGCGCCGGTCAGCCCCACCATCTCGCCGGGGCTGATCGTCAGGCTCGCGCCGTCGAGCACGGGCGCCGGGCTATCCCCACCGCCGCGCGCGAGATGGGCGAAATGGACGGACTCGACCCGGATCGTCGCGCCGTCAGGCAAGCTCGGCGCCGGACCGGTCTCGGGCGGCGCCGGGACGATCGCATCGGCCAGGCTCGTGAGTTGGGCATAAGCGGGCAGCGCGAAGAAGAGCTGCTGCATCGATTGCTGGATTTGCGACACTGGCCCGCCCAGCCGCGACAGCACCAGCATCAGCGCGCCGAGCTGCGGCAGCGGCGCCTCCAGCCAACCGCGCCCGACCAGCGCAATCACCGCGCCCACCGCCAGCGCTGCCCCCGACACGATCAGCCGCGCGCTATTCTGCTGGCGGATGAATTGCACCTGCTGCACCCGAACGGCGGCAAGCCCTGCCTCGAACCGCTCGACGAAGCTCGGTTGCAGATTCTGGCTCGCGGCGACGCGCAGCCCGCCCAGAAAGCGCGTCGATGCTTCGGCCAGCTCCAGATTGGCCCGCACCGCCAGCGTCCCGATATCCTGCGTACGGCGCAGCAGCAGCGCGAGTCCGGCGCCGACCAGCACCAGCAAGCCAAGCGCAATCGCCGCCAGCAACGGCGCGAGCAGCAATGCCACCAGCGCGAAGGCAACCAGCATCACGCTCGCCACCGCAATCTGGACCAGCATCTGCGTCGCCTGCGAGATGCGGGCGACGTCGCCGCCCAGCGCCTGGACGATCCGCGCATGCTGCATCGCCGCGACCTGCCCCCACGGCGCTGCCGCGAGCTGCGTGACGATCCGGCGCCGTTGCGCTTCGGCAAACCCCATCGTCAGCATCGCGAGCCGCATGTCGCGCTGCCACGCCAGCACCCCGCGCGCGATCCACAGCACACCGATCAGCCCGAGCAGGCACGCGAGCTGAGCAAAAGGCGTCGCAATCCCCATGCTCGCGAAGGCGCGCGCCAGCACCCGCCCCGGCAGCGCGCCGCCCGCGAGCAACGCCAGCAGCGGCGCGACCAGCGCCAGCGCCGCGCCTTCGGTCACCGCGGTCACGATCGAAAGCAGCACCGCGACCAAGCCGCCGCGCCCGGCAAAGCGCGCCACATCGCGCGTGAAACCCAGCGCGGTCCCGGCTCGGTCCGTCATCAGCGGTGCTTCATTGCGGCGGGACGAACGCGCCGATTTCGGCAATGCCCGACGCGATCGGATAGCCCGTTACCTTCACGCCCGCGGCATCGAGCCACGCATGCGCAACCAGCGCCCCCGTCTCATCACGACCAGCGCCGTAATGGAGGACACTCGCGACACCACGCTGCGCCAGCATCCCGCGCGCGGCGACCGCTTGTTGGATGCACATGGCCTTGAACGGCATCACCGACGCCGTCGCCGTGACGGCCCAGCCGATTGCGCGCGCCAGCTCGGCTGCATCGGTGGATGCCTCGGGCATCGTCAGCCGGGGGTCGCCCACCGGGATCAACGACCCCCAGCGCGCGGCAAGCTTGGGAAAGGGCACCGCGAGCAATCTGATTCGCGCCACCAGCAGCGCGAGCGCCGCTTCGGGCACCAGCCGCTGACGCGCCCAGCCAATCGACACCAGGGTGCGGGCGCGGCGCAAAGGGTGGCTTCCCATCATCGTCCCCAACGCTAGGCGGCCCACCGCCGAGCGTCCACCGCGCGGACCGTCAGCCATTGCTCTGGCTCGCCTTGCGCAGGAAATGCCCTACCGAAACCCCGCGCAGCATTGCCAGCCGATATTCCTGCGTCACCGCCTCCGACCCCCAGCCATCGGTCGGCCAGTCGCGCTCAAGCGCGCTCAGCCGGTCGAGATCGAGCAAGTTGCCGGCGGGCGCGCAGGCAGCGATCCGCGCCAGTTCTTCGCGCATCGAGGCGCGCGCCGAATCGAACCCCAAATGCCAATCGGCGGCCTGCAAGCCCTTGCGCGGCTCATCGAGCACGGCGGCGGGCAAGCGGTCGGCGAGCGCGCGGCGCGGCAAGCTCCTAAAGCGCCCGCCCCTCACAAATTCATCCATCGGCGCGGCAAGCATATAGTCGACCAGCCGTCGGTCGTTGGTCGGATCACGCTGGTCGACGCCCCAGCCGGCCAGATAGCCTTTGTGATAATTGCCCGGGTCGTTGCGACCGATCACGAACATCCGCATTGCAAAGCCATCGTGCCAAGGCCGATAGGCGAGGTCCATGCCGCGCGCCCGCGCCCGTTTGTCGAGGTCGACATCGCGGTACACGTCGCGATTGACTGCCGTATGCGCCAGCGGATCATGATCGAGCTTCCAGCGGCGCTGCCGAATCGCCTGCTCGACCCCGCCCGGCAGAAACGGCAGCAACAGCCGCGACGCCAGCCCGCGCCACCGCATCGACCCCTGCCGCACCAGCGCGCGGCTGACCCGCGCCAGCTCGATCAGCCGCCCTTCGCGCAGCAGCTGCGGCAGATATTCCTCCCCCGCATAGCTGAGCGACATATTGCCTATTTCGCCGGTGAGCATCACGCCGATGCCTCGCCGCTTGGCCTCATTGAGGATGCCGAGCATCCACGGCATGTTGCAGCGGTTGAGCAGCGGCATTTCGAACAGGAAGAAATCGCGGTCAAGCATTTCGAGCGGCGATGTGCGGCCGGTGCGCAGCAGGACGTGCTCGATGTTCGGATAAAGCGCGGCGGTCTGCGCGGCGAGTGGCCCTTCATCGGCAAAGCGCCAGCGATCCTCAACCGGCGCACAGTCGGGCTCGGGTACCGAGGTGAAGGCCGCCACCGATCCCCTACCCGCCAGCAGCCGCGCCGCAGTTGCGGCCACTGACGCGCTGTCCCACCCCGAGCTCAGATGCGCGCCCACCGTCGTCCCTGCCCCGCGCAACCGCGCAGCGACCGCCTGATCGAGATGATGCCGCAAGCCCTCGACATAATCGCGCGGTGGTGCGGCACGGTCGGGTCGGGCAGGTTGCCAATAGCGCCGCGACGCGATTGCCGATCGGGTGACCGACAGGATCGTCCCTGGCGGCACGCGCTCTATTCCTTGCCAGAAGCTCGGCGTCTCGGCAGCGGGCATCAACACCAGAAAATCGGCGCTGGTCTGCAAATCGGGCGCATAGGGCACCTCGGCCAGCGCGTGCAGCCCTTTGGCCATCGACGCGACCGCGATCATCCCGTCGCCGCGGTGGAAATAGAGCGGGCGATTACCGCGATAGTCGCGCGCCAGCAGCAAGGTCTGGTCCGCCGCGTCCCAACAAGCAAAGGCGAAATCGCCGATGATTCGATCAACCGCGCGTTCACCCCAGCGCGCGAGGCAATCGAGCAGCAGCGCGGCATCACAACGGTTGGCGATGCTCCCCGTCGGCTGGCCAAGCGCAGCCGCCAGCTCCTCGCGATTGTCGAGACGGACATCAGCGACGAGCGTCAGTCGCGCGTCCGGGGTTTGCAAAGGCTGGCGATCGTATCGATCTTCGGGCAGCGTCCGGTGGAGGCACCGCCCCAGCCCTACCGCGCCATCGGCCCATTCGGCAGTGTCGTGCGACCCATAGGGCCGCAGCGCCGCGAGCATCCGCGCCAGATCGCGCGCGACCTCGCCTTGCCCCTCGAACCGCCAAAGTCCCGCAATCGCGCTCACTGTTCGTCATCACCCCGTCTGCGGTCGGCATGTACCAAGCGCGCCGCCGTCGCAACCGCTTGGCGCGGGCGTCGCTTGCTGGCAAGGGTGAAGCAACGGGGGAAAATCGCTTGGTCCGTCATGTCTATACCGTCGCCGGGCTGAAGGTGGTGAGCGACCTGCCGATGCCGGGTTTGCTGCCCGGGCCGTCGCTGGACGGATCGCCCGACACCGCAGACGTGACGATCGCGCGCGCGGTGCTGCCGCCGGCAGCGATGGCCAATGCCCATCACGAATTGAACTTCGAGATCGCCGACCTAATGCGCATGTCGATGCGGCATGGGACGACCATGCTCTACGATCCGCTGCCTGATGCGCTCGCCGACGATATGGCACTCTACCTCGGCGGCACCGGCTTCGGTGCGCTGCTGCACCAGCGCGGTATGGTGCTGTTGCACGCCAGCGCCGTGCGGATCGGCGACGCAGCGGTGCTGTTCTGCGGCCCCTCGGGCGCGGGCAAGTCGACGCTTGCCGCCGCGCTGGTCGAAGCAGGCTATGATCACGTCGCCGATGATTTCTGCGCGATCAGCTTTGCCGCTGACGGCACACCCATGGTCGCGCCCGATGGCCGACGGCACAAATTATGGGACAGCGCGGTTGACGGGCTTGCCGCGCACCATCGCAAAGGTGTCGCGGTGCGATCGGACATGGCGAAATATTATGTCGATCCGCATCGCACGGTCGCGACCCCATTGCCAATTGCAGCGATCTTTGAACTGGCCGTCGGCGATCAGGTTGCGATCGAGGCGCTCGGCGGCTTGGGGCTGGTGCGGGTGATGCGCGAGCATGCCTATCGGCCGCATCTCGTCAGCTTGATGGGACAGCATCGGCACTATTTCGATGCAGCGGCTGCCATCGCAAGGCATAGCCGCACGGGCCAGTTGATCCGACCCCTGCAGTTTAAGATGATGAAATCGACGATCAATACGGTCGAGCGATATCTTGATCGGCAATAGCCAATCAGCAACTCGCGCTCATACTCTAGCAATCTCGCAGAATCGCGACTCACGTTCAGGAAGTCGAAAACGCACCATCTACAGTGGACGGACGGGTTCCCAATTCGGCATCAGCTGCTGCCATCTTGATGACTTGGGGAGCCTGCCAAGGTGCGCGATTCTCTGAGAATTCAGGGCGCGCAGTGCCGCCTGCCATAATCGGTTGATCCGTCGGCGACATTAACAAAATCCCCATGTTTGTTGCGCCATAGTTTTTGCGGTCCGGTTGAGTTTTGTCAACCCGATTCGGCCCCGCGTCACGGGTGCATCGAGTCGAACGCACCCTTGTTTTTGTGACCCTTGGCGGGGCTTTTTGGCATCATTTTGAAGCGGTCACTCGGGCCGTTTTTGGGCTTCCAACCAGGCGATGATCGCAGTATCGCCTCGCGTCATGACCGCCGCCGTGCCGCCATCCATCGACGACCAGACCGTCATTGCCCGCAACAGCGGCATGATCGACGCCGAAATTGGCGGTGAGCTGGTCGGACTGCACCTCGAAAGCGGCAACTGCTACGGCTTCAATCCCACCGCGACCCGGATCTGGGCGCTGATCGAGCAGCCGACAAGCTTCGGTGATCTCTGCACCGCGCTCACCGCCGCATTCGAGGTTGACGACGTCACCTGCCGCCAAGACGTCGCGCTGCTGATTAACGAGCTGAATCGCGAAGGCCTGATCACGCTCAACCCCGCCTGACTATTCGCGCAACGCGGTGCGTCCCGTTTCGAGAATCGGCGATAACAGATATTCGAGAATCGTCCGCTTCTCGCCGAGCAGATCGATTTCGGCGATCATCCCCGGGCCGATCTGGTGCATTTTGCCATCGGTATCGGCGAGCTGGTTGACCTTGGTCTTGACGCGGATCGTGTAGAAGCTCTGCCCGCTTTTTTCATCGACCAGCGCATCGGGCGAAATCGACACCACGACTCCGTCGAGCATGCCATAGGTTGCCCGGTTGTACGCCGTCAGCGACACCTTGGCCGGCTGGCCGATCGCGATCGTCGCAATATCCGACGGCGATACGCGTGCATCAATCAACAGCCGGTCATTGCTCGGCACGATTTCGACCAGCGGTTGCCCCGGCTGAACCGAGCTGCCCGCCGTCGTCACCAGCACGCGGTTGACCGTGCCGCTGACCGGCGCGCGAACGACCGTGCGCGCGGCGCGATTTTCGAGCGCGGGCAGCGTCTGCCCCCGCGCGCCATATTCAGCCTGCGCCGCGACCAGTTCGGTGGCCGCTTGCGCGCGCCATTGTTGCAACGCCTCAGCACGAGCCGACCGTGCCTCGGCGATTTGCGCGCGCGTCCGCGCCAAGGTGGCGAGCGCTGACTGTGCGTCCGACCGCGCCGAATCAGCCGCAGCTTGCGCCTGGACAAGGCTAAGACGCGGCTCGATCCCCTTTTCGACGAGCGGGCCGATCACCGTGACTTCGTGCAGCTTTTCGTCGCGGATCAGCTCGCGTGATCGAAGCAGCGCGGCCGCGCTCGCCGCTTCGCGCTGGGCCGCATCAAGCCGGGCATCGGCGACCGCCGTGGCATGCCCCAGATCGGCCATCCGCGCGAGATGCAGCGAGCGCTCGACCGCCACCTGCTCGGCCAGCGATGGGTCAGCGACCGGCGGATAGTGCGGCTCGCGCC
Source organism: Sphingomonas sp. (assembly GCF_019749955.1). Lineage (GTDB taxonomy): Bacteria > Pseudomonadota > Alphaproteobacteria > Sphingomonadales > Sphingomonadaceae > Sphingomonas. The sequence continues at coordinate 24,801 of NZ_JAIEPC010000043.1, read as the reverse complement.
CCGCGACTTCGGCGGTCAGTCGCGCGATCTTGAGTTCGAGCGCGCCCAGGGTCGCCTTGCCGCTGCCAAGTTCGGCGCGCATTTGGGTCCGGTCGAGTTCGAGCAACGGCATCCCCTGAGTCACCGTGTCGCTCACGCGGGCAATGATGCGCTGCACGATCCCGCCTTCAGGGTTAGACACCACCTGGAGCTGGGTGGTCGGAATCACCCGACCGGTCGCGCGCACGGTGCGGTCGAGCTTGGTGAAGGCGGCCCAGATCACCGCAATCACGAAAAACGCCGCAATCGCCCAGAGCAGGACGCTTGAGCTTCGCCGCGTCACAGGGCGCGCGAACTCGGTCGTCATATGGTTCATTACGCCGCCTTGTTCTGCATCGCGGCGCGCAGCACCTGATCGCGCGGACCGTCGGCGGCGATCTTGCCGCCTTCGAAGACGATCACGCGCTGCACCAGCGCCAGCAATTGCGGCCTGTGCGTGATGATGATCACGGTGCGATCGGCGATTTCCGCCTGGAGCCGCTGGATCAGCCCCATTTCGGTCTGGTTGTCCATCGCGCTGGTCGGCTCGTCGAGCACCAGCAGCCGCGGCTTGCCTGCCAGTGCGCGGGCAAGAGCGATCGACTGGCGCTGGCCACCCGACAGACCTTCGCCGCGATCGGCGAGCCGCAGATCATAGCCATTGGCGATCCGCCCGACGAATTCATGCGTGCCCGACAGCGTTGCCGCGCGCAGCATCTCGTCGTCGTCGATCCCGGCACGACCCAGCGTGATATTCTCGCGCAGTGATCCGGTGAACAGCACGCTTTCCTGCAAGCCCACGCCAACCGACTGGCGAAAGCTCGGATCGAACTGGCGAACGTCGGTGCCGTCGATCATCACCACGCCTTCTTCAGGCGGGTAGAGCCCGAGGATCAGCCGCGCGAGCGTCGACTTTCCGGATCCGACCCTGCCGAGCAGCGCGACCCGCTCGCCCGCCGCGATCTTGAGCGAGACATCGCGCAGCACCGGCTCGGCCGCGCCTGGATAGCGAAAGCTCACCCCGCGCAATTCGATCGCGCCGGCGAGCTTGGTCATTTTCAGCCCCTCGCCGCGCGGCCCTTCGACGGGCTGGTCCATCAGCGCGGTCACCTGGCGATAGGCGGTACGCGTCTGCGCAAGGCGTGAGGCGAGATTGGCGATTTGGCCGAGCGGCGAAATCGCCCGGCTCGACAGGATCGAACATGCCGTCAGCGCGCCGATCGTGATGCCGCCATTGCCCGACAGGACCGCACCGACGATCACCGTCCCGGTATAGCCTATCGTGCCCGCCGATCCGGCAAAGGTCGTCGCAATCGCGCCGATCAATCGCTGCCGGAGCGCCGTCGCTGATTGGTTGCGCGCCGCGCGGCGCCAGCGATCGGTGAGGAGCGGCCCCGCGCCCGACGCCTTGACGGTCTCGATTGCGCCAATCGTCTCGACCAGCACCGATTGCTTGGCATGCCCCTCGCGCATCGTATCGGCGGCGAGCCGGTCCATCGCCGGCTGGGTGAACAGCCCGACCAACACCACCAGCGGCACCAATATCCCCGGCACCAGCGCCACCCAGCCGCCAATCAGCGCGATCAGCAGCAAGGTCAGAAAAATGAACGGCACATCGACGATCGCAACCATCGTCACCGACGCAAAGAAATCGCGCAGCACTTCGAGCTCGCGCATCAGCCCGGTCAGCGCGCCGGTCGACCCTTTGCGCAATTCGAGCCGCATCTGCACGATCCGTTCGAACACGGTGTCGCCAACGTCATGATCGATATCGGCGCCGGCGACATCGACGAAATAGGACCGCAGCAGCTTGAGCGCGAAGTCGAATATCACGACGATCGCCAAACCGATCGACAACCCGACCAGCGACGACATCGCGTTATGCGGAATCACGCGATCATAGACGACCATCGAAAAGATCGACGTCATGAACCCGAACAGGTTGACGAGCACTGCGGCCACGGCGACTTTCACGTAAACCGCCGAATTGCGGCGCATGGGCGCTACCAGCCATTCGGCAAAGCGCGGCCGCGGCGTTTCGATCAGCGTATCGCCCGTCACTTAACGCGGTCTCCGGCTGGCACGTCGATCTGCAGACAATTCAGCAGACCGCCGGTGCGCGCGAGCAATACATAGCGGTTCGTGTCCAATTCGGACAGGCCTTGCAAATAGCCGACCGCAGCCTGGAACAATTCCTCTTCGCCGTTCAGCACATCGAACACCGATCCGCGCGCGACGCGGAAGCGTTCGGCAACGCCGTCGCGCGAAATGCGCGCCGCGACATAAGCCGCTTCATAGGCATCGAGCTGTTCCTGCAACGCGTTGACATCGGACCAGGCGATCGCTGCATCACGCCCGGCATCGCCGCGGATTTGGTTGGCACGCGCATCCGCCTGGCGCGCCCGAGCCCCCGCTTCGCGAATGCGCGCGTCGATACCGCCGAACAGCCGCACGCGCAGATTGACGCGGCCACGGACGTCATAGTCAAAGGGTGTCTCGAAAATGCCGTAGCGACCGGCGTCGATGCCTGCCGTCAGCAGCGGCCGCGCCTCGCGAGCCACCGCGCGGGCATCGCGCGCGGCTGCCTGCGCGGCAGCAGCGGCACTGATGACGGGCGGTGCATGCGAGGCAGCGGCAATCGCTGCGTCCTGCCCGCCCTCGAACCCGCATGCACGCGGGACGCGCTGGAGCCCAGGCGGTGGCGTACGCCCGGCCAGCGCAACGAAGCGCGCTTCGGCGGCGTGCATCCGGCGGTCATAGTCGGACAGCCGCGCCTTGTTGCGGGCAATCGCGCTGTCGATGCGCGCGAGATCGACTGGAGCCGCGACCCCCGCATCGATCCGCTGCTGCACGGCAATGCGCGCGTCGACCTCGCTCGCCAGAAACCCGCGCGCCAGCCCGCCGAGCGCGCGATAGGCGGCAACTTCATACCACGCCACGACCACGTCGAGCGCGATTTGCGATGCGCTGCTGTCGATATCGGCGATGCTCGCGCTCACACGCGCGCGCGCCGCGGCTTGCCGCTCACCGCCCGCGCCGAAGTCGAACAACACCTGGTTGAGGTTGAGCGTCCCGTCGGTACGCCGCGACGGGCGTGTCCGTTCGAGCACATTGAGCGGATCGTTCGAAAAATCGCGCGAGATCACGCGAAAGCTCTGGATATTGATGTCGACGCTCGGTCGCCCTGCCTCGCGCGCGCCATCAAGCTGCGCCTCGGCCGCTGCGCTCGCGGCCCGCGCCTCGGCCAGCGTCGGATGCTGACGGACCGCATCGTTGACGACGGTGATGAAGGGCGCGCGCGGCATCGCCGAATCGGCGAGCGACAGCACCGGGTCTTGCGCGCGCGAGTCGTCCAGTGGTTCGGCCACGCGCGTCGGCAACGCGATCAGCGGTGTCGCCTGTTGGCCGACCGCCGCCGCAGGCAACAGGGCAATGCCCAGCGCAAGCGCTCGCCACCGCCTTCGCCCATTGCTGCTACGCATCACCATCTCGTCAACCTTGGCCCCGCCAGCGGTCCTGATCCGGCCGCAACCCGTCACCTGCGGCCACGTGCCGGTTACGACACGAATCGAGGACGAGACCCGATCCCTTTCCGCACCGCCTGACCAGCTGTCAACGCCACGTTTGTGATAGCGTCCTACAATCAACTTTTCGTTAAGCAGCGGAGCTCCGGCGATAATTGACGACATTTTGGCAATCGGCTAAATCATTGGCATAGTTTAACCGCCGATTGACGAGGCGAACCTGCGATGCCGACGCGCCCAACCCTGACCTTGGCTGATCGCGCGGCGCTGACGCGGGGGTCGCCGGACGCCAATGCCTTTGCCCGCGAAGGCAACCCCGACGACAATTTCGACTTTGTGGTCTTCTTGCGCGGCGACGAATTTGTTCGCGCCGACGAACGGGTTACCTCGGCAACGGCGCCGGTCCGCCTTGAGGCTGCGGCCGCCACTCCCGCCGTTGAAACGGTTGCGCTCAACTCGCCGGTCGTCCCCGTACCAGGCGTCCTCGCCGAAGGCAGCACGCCGCCGGACCCGATGATCGGCACCGATGGCCCAGTTGCTTTTGACAGCAGCAGCGAAGCGACCCCGGCGCTCGCTCGCGCGAGCGGCTTGGCGGGCGATCTCGCGCGCAGCCCCGCGACCGTCGACGAGGCTGCCTCTGTTCAGGCGACAGTTCTTCAGGCGGCAGTGCTTCAGGCGGCAGTAAACACGCCCGCGACGACGCCGATCGCGACGCTATCCGGCGGGCCGCTGATCGTCCAGCTCGACCCGACCGGCAGCATTGCCACGCCAATTGGCACTACGCCCCGGCCAATTGTCGCAACGGTGACGACACCGCCGGTCACGGCATCGACTCCCGGCTTCACGCTCGAATGGGCACCGGTGCTCGAAGCGTATGGCGCCGCCGCGAGCGTGCATGTGTCGATCTTCGATACCAATGGGGACACCGACAGCGGCTTGCTCGCGGCGTTGCACGAGCTGCCGCCGCTGCCGCCGATTACCCCGCCCAATGGGGAGGGACTCGGCGGCTGATTGCCATGCCCGAACGATCGTCGCGCCCGACAATGACTCTCAAGAATTGCGGGTGAGGCATCGACGCCGCCTCGCCCACCAGCAGTCGCTATAGCAGGAACTGCGCCTCAAGCGGCTGCGCGCCTTGTGCCAAAATCTGGAAGTCGGCAGCGCCGTCACCATTGACATCGCCTTCGATCAGCCAGTCACCGCCCGAAGCAATCACGCGCAGCTGACCCGCGATGTTGGTGAAGGCGCCCGCGCCAATGAAGGTGAAGGCGGTATCGCCATTGCCCGCATTGCCGTCAGCATCGATCTGGGTCAGCTCGATCCGGTCGCCTGCCGAAAAATCGGTGATCCGGTCGCCGCTGCCGACCAGCGTTTCGTTGACGGAGGTGTAGCGGAACAGGTCATTGCCCAAGCCGCCGGTCAGCACATCCGCGCCGAGCCCGCCGAAGAAGGTATCGTTGCCCGCGCCGCCAATCAGCGTATCGGCGCTGCTGCCGGCGATGAAGCTGTAATTACCATTGGTTTCGGCGCTTGCATCGAGCTGGAGCGCGGTCACCACAGGGAGCGCGAAGACGGTGAAATTCTGCCCCATACCGACCAGCGAGTCGGCAAACTGAATACTGTAATTGGCAAAATCGCCCGCCACGCCCGCAAGCAGCGCGAGCACTTCGACGTTGCTGATCTGCGCACCGTTCAGCGTGCCGGTGAAATTCCCGTCGAACGCGACCTGATCATTGGTCCCCGCGCCGCCATTGACCGTGTCGGTCGCCGGATTGAAGCGACCGGGGCCGAAGTAGAAGCCGTCATCGCCCGCGCCGCCCGTGAAGGTGTCGATACCGAGCCCGCCGTAGATGCGCACCGCCCCATCGGTCTCGGCCGAGGCATTGACGGTGAAATTATCGCCCGCGCCCAAATTGGTGCCAAAGAAGGTCAGGATCTGGCCAGCGCCGATATTGTCGTCGACCGTGGTGATGTCATAGCTGAATCCCGCCAGCACCGCGATCACTTCGACATTGGCGATCGTCGACGCGCCCAGTGTCAGCGCATTGGCCCCGCTATAATTGCCCTGCAACCCGATCTGGTCGTTGGCGCCAGCGCCGCCATCGACCCTGTCGGCGGCAGTGAAGGCGGCGCCGAACAAGAAGCCGTCATTGCCATCGCCGCCGCTCACCGTATCGTTGCCGCCTTGGCTGAAGTTGAAAAAGTCGTTCCCGGGCGTGCCGGTATAATTGTCGTTGCCGCCCGATCCGGCAAAGCCGGTGTTGCCGCCCGCGTTCGCGACGAGCGTCACGGCGGTGCCGCCACTGCCGTTATCGGCCAGGCTGAACGCGAAAGCGCCCAACCCGGTGCCGACATTGATCGTCGCCTGTGCCGTATCGCCACGATCGATCAGCTTCAGCAGGCCCGTTGTCGCATTATAGTTCGTGATGACCGTGCCAGCTACGATGCTCGTGAAGTCGAGCACATCGCCATCCGCGCCAAAGCCGGTGATCGCATTGCCCAGCGTCCTTGCGAAATCGGCGCCAAGCGCCGCATTGGCGATGCCCAGCGTCTGCGCACCTGCGCCGAACGTCACTGCACCGGTCACGACGGCGCTCAGATTGAGCCGCCCGCCATTTAGCGCAATGCCGCCCGAATAAGCTTGCGCATCGGTGATCGTCCAGGTGCCGCTGGTCACCGTCAGGTTTTCGAAGTTGATCACATTGGTGAGCGACCCCGTCGTGACGCCCGAATTGGCGCCGGTTTGGGCATTGCCCGCGACCCGGTCGTCGAGCGCGAGGATCAGCGTGTCGGTGCCCGCACCGCCGTCGATTCGCCCGGTGATGCTCGATCCGGTGCGCAGCGTGAGCTGGTCGGTACCACCTTCGAGGTTGATCGCGCGCCCGCTGTTGCCGGTGATCGTGCCATAATTGGCGAGCGTGTCATTGCCCTCGCCCGTCTGGATCGCCGCGCCATCGCCGCGAATGAAGCGCGCATTGCCCGCGTCGGCTGCGGTATAGGTCACCCCGTCGAGCGTGCCGACGGCGCCCGGATCGGCGACATTGTCCTGCCGCAGCACCGTGCCCGTCGGGACCGTCCCCGTGCCGGTGATCGTGCCGTAATTGGTGATCGCGTCATTATCGATCGCGGTGCCGGTCTTGTTTTCGAGCCGGATCGCAAAGCCCGTGCCGCCGCTGATCGTGCCGCCGGCATAATTCAGGATCGTCGTCGCGGTGCTGCCCGAACGGCTGTTGTTCGGGTTCGAATCATTGTTGACGACGATGCCGAAGTTAAAGCCTTCGATCGTGCCCTGATTGGTGATCGCCCCGCCACCGATCGAGATTGCTTCGGAGTTATTCGCGCGACCGCCGCTATCGAAGCCGCCCGCGCCGGTCGAGCGGATGATGCCGCCGACATTGTTGGTGATCGTCGCCCCGCCGTCGATGTCGACGCCGTCGCCATCGCCGTCGACGGTGACATAGCCCGCGCGATCGAAAGCGGGCGCATAATCGCCGCGGATCAGCCCGCTGTTGATCACGGTCACGGTGGTCGCCGCCGCGCCCGTGGTGTCGGCGCCGATACCCGAGCCATTACGGCCGATGATCTGCCCGCCGGCGTTGTTGGTGAAGATCAGGTTGGTCGCATCAGTGACGCCGACATCAAGGCCGTGCTGCGCCCCGGTGATCGTGCCGAAATTATTGACCGCCACCGCCGTCGCCGCGCCCTGGTTGACGCGCACGCCGCGCGACACGTCATAGGTTTGCGTGACAGAGGTGTTGGGGTTGCCATTGGCGCCGTTGAACACGTTGTTGGTTGCCGCGTCGTTGACCGGCCCGTTGCCGTTGATCGTCCCGTAATTGTTGAGTGTCTGACGCGAGCCGAGCCGAATCGCATCGCCGTTATCGGCGCGGATCAGCGCAGTCGTGTTGCCGACGCTACCGTTATTGATCGTGCCGCCGGTGGTGAAGTCGGTCGACGGCGCGCCAGTCGCGCCGAGCGCGGCGTTATAGGTGATCGCAAAGGCGGTGCCCGGATTGGTGCCGCCGACGCTCGGGGTAAATGCCGCGGCCCGCGCGATGATCTGGCCCAGGTTGGTCAGGTCGATCTGGCCGCGCTGCGATTGGCTGCGGATCGTATCGCCATTGAACGACTGGACGACACCGCTTGCGCCGACGCTGATCGTGCCGTTTGCCGGGGAGTTTGTATAGTTGATCGCACGAAACGTGCTGGCCGTATCGTTGAGCGTGCCGTCTATCGTCACATTGATCGGACCGGTAACCCCGCCGACGGACACGCCCGTGCCCCCAGCGGCGGTACGCGTCGTGCCGCTCAGCAAGGTGAACGTGCCGGGGTCTTGAATCACGAATGATGGGTTGAACGTCCCCGCAGGGATGGTGAAGCTCGTAGTAAAATCGAGCGCATCGAGCACAATGCCGGCGAATGGAACGCCGGTACTGTTAAACAGAACTCCCGACCCGATAATCACGTCATGGGCCGCCCCCGGACGAAGATCGATCGTTGGGTTAATTGTCACCACATTGCCAGTGATCGTCACTTGCGGGTCATTGATCGGGATCGTCAGATCAGCGCCGCTCGGGGGACGAATGATGATGTTGCCGGTGCCCTGAAAGACATCCTGGTCGAACGTCAGCACAATATTCGAAGCGACGGCGACATTGGTGGAGTTGTCGGCAGGGGTGCTGCTCACCAGCACTGGCGCCGCAGCCGAGTCGTCATTGCCGATCGTGCCCAGCCCTTGGCCATCGAAAACCGTCGCGCCAGTGACATTGGTAAGGTTGACGAAAAATGTTTCGTTCGACTCGAAAACGGTATCGCCATTCACCGTCACATCGAAGGTGTAGGTCGTCGATCCGGCGGGGATGGTCTGCGTCGTCAGTGTTCGCGCAATATAGTCGCTGCCCGCCGTTGCCGTTCCATTGGCAGTCGCGATATCGAACGTCACCCCGCCAACCGGTGCCGGGCCGTTGAGCATCACGGTAAAGGTGAAGGTTGTCGTTCCGCTGTTGCCCTCGACGGCAAAAACGTCATTGATCGACAGGCTCGGCAGCGGCGCGACATCGTCATTGACGATCGTCGCGGTCGCGGTCGCGGTGCCGATTGTCGTTGAAGCCGCTTGGCTATTGCTCACCGATGACAGGGTGAAGGCAAAATTCTCGTTGTTTTCAACCGCGCCGTCACCCTGGACGTTGATCGTGAAGGTCGCCGATGCCTGACCCGCAAGAATTGTCCCGCTAACATTCGTGCCGAAGGTCGTGCTAACGAAGTCATTCGCGCTGGTATCGACCGCATTGAACGTTGCGGTGAAATTCAGCGCCCCGGACGTGCCGCCGGTCCGTGTGACGGTGAAGGTATACGGCGTCTGGGTATTCAAAGCACCTTCATTCTGCGACGTCGGCGACACGGTGATCGACGCGACCTGGTTCTCGCCCGATGTTGGCGCAACATCATCATTGACGATCGTGGCCGTCGCCGAACTCGCGCCGCCGGCCCCCGATACGAGAATGCCGGGGTTGGACAGCGATCCCAGCGAGTAAGAAAATGTCTCATCGCTTTCCGGCGTGGTGTCGCCCGCAACATTGACGGTGAAGGTCGTGCTTGTCTGCCCCGCCGCGATCGAGCCGTTGACCGTCCCGGGTAATGCACCACCGACGAAATCGGTCTCATTGGTGGTGCCATTCACAAAAAGGGCGCTGAACGACAAAGTCCCGCTCGTGCCGCCGGTCCGGCTGATGGTGAAGGTATAGGCGGTCGAACCAGCATCCCCTTCGTTTTGCGAGGTCGGCGAAACGGTGATCGATACGAACTGGTTTTCGGGCAGCACGGGCGTGTCGTCATCGACAATCGTCGCGGTCGCCGTCGTCGTGCCGATCGTTGCCGATGCCGCTGTGCCGTTCGACACACTCGCCAAGCTGTAGGTGAAATTCTCGTTTGATTCCGGTGTTAGGTCGCCTGCCACAGACACAGTGAAGGTCGCTGTCGCCTGCCCCGCGAGGATGGTACCATTGACCGTGCCGGGCAGCGTGCCTCCGGTAAAGTCCGCCGAATTGGTGCCGACCGCGCCAAAATTGGCGGCGAACGCCAGCGCACCGGTCGTCCCGCCCGTACGCGTGACGGTGAACGTATAGGCCGTCGAACCGCTATTGCCTTCGTTCTGCGACGTCGGCGACACGGTGATCGACGCGACCTGGTTCTCGCCCGAGTTTGGCGCCAGCGCGATGCCGCGAAAGGCGGTGTTGGTGCTGGCGGTGGCGATGGTCGTCACGGTAGTGGTGGAGGGCGCAGCATTATAGCCCGCCGTATCGGTGACGGTGCCAATGATTGAACCATTGGTCGAATAAAGGCTGACGTTCGTGCCAGCGACTACTCCCGTCAGGCCGCGCACAGTCGTCGCCGTGATGGTGCCGTTGAGCGACCAGTTGCCGCCCACCAGCGAGTATTTCTGAATGCCAGCGGCATCGTCGGCGACGTAAAGCGTATCAATCCCGGCGACAGCGGCCGTCAGGTCGGCGAAGAAAATCGAATAGGGCGACCCCGTCGTCGGCGTGCCCGGAAGATTTCCCGACAGATTGCCAGTCACTGTAGGGGTGCCTACCCCGACCGTACCCACCCGGAATGTAGTTGTGTTAGCGCTATAATATAGCTGGTCGCCGAAAATATCGATGGTCCGAAAGTTCGTGGCCGTATTCGAAACAACAGTGCCGGCACCGCTCGATCCAAAGGTCGTGTAAACGACACCCGTATTTGCCCCGACCGCCCAGATATCGGTGCCGTTGGTGCTGGCGACGTCGCGAACATTGTTACCGCTGAAAGCCGTCGTCGTCGTCGTCGTATCGACGATGCCGTTCGAATCGACGCGACCGATGACCCGCACGACAGTGGCCGTCGAGGTGCCATTGACGGAGGTCGTCCCTGGCGCGGCGTCGTAGCCGGTCAGCAGCAGATAACGACCGTCCACGCTGCGCGACAGCTGCCCTTCGGACGTCGCGGAGCCGCTTGCGGTGAGGGTCTGATTGGCGCCGTTGTCGGCTGTCGGAAGCGCGATCGACTGCACCAACGTGCCGCTGGTGGTATATTCGTCGAGGAACACCGCCGTTGCCGCGCTGCTCAGCGCAGCGGAACCGGTGCCGACGCGATAGACAACGATGTTGCCGCTTGAGAACGCCGCCTGCGACGAAGGCGTCGTAATGTCGAAGCCGGGGGCCACCCCGCTCCCGAGCGCATCGGTCAGCCCGGTGTCGCTCGGCAGCGTCAGCTCGCCGCCGCCAGCCAAGCTGCCAAGGTCGGCCGAAAAAGCTGTTGCTGTTGGCGCAAAGGGCGACGCGGTGCCGCCGCGATCGGTCACGGCGATGAGTTCGCCTGCCTGCACTGCCGAGATATAGGCTTGGTCGAGGAACAGCGACGCCGCGTTGCTCGACAGGCCGCCCAGTCCAAAGCCGTCGACGTTGGTCAGCAGTGCGCGCGCCATATCAGTCCCCCTGAGCTGATTCGACACCAGGCGGTCCGAATCTATCGCAAATATTAACTATCGCTAAGCCGCCGCGATGACAGAAAAGTTACAAATCCTGCGAAGGACTACAGCGCACCGATTCTCTAAATAAAATCACCCGTCACGAGCGACGCGGGCGGGATGGTGAGCTGGATCACGTAATCACTGCCCGCCTGGTACCCCGCGACGCCATTGGCATCGACGACGAGGAAGGTCTGCCCCGCCAGGTCACCCGCATCGGCCTGGAACAGCACGGCGTGGTTCGCCGCGAGCTGTCCCGCGCCGATGACAGCGGCCAGATTGGCGTCGAAGCTCGCCGTCGACAGCGACCCCGCGCCCACGGTCGCATCAACGCCCGTCACGGTGAAGTTGAAGTCGAACCGGTCAACGCCCGACACAAAGCCCGCGATCCGGTCGTAAGTCGCACCGGTCGACTGGCTGACCGCGTCATAGACGAAGGTATCCGCCCCCGCGCCGCCGCTCAGCACATCGGCGCCGCCACCACCGAAAATCCGGTCATTGCCTGCGCCGGTCGTGATCGTTTCATTGCCGCTGCCACCGAACACGGTGACATTGCCATTGGTCTCGGCGGTGGCATCGAGGGTGAAGCCGGTCTCGACCGCCAGCCCGAACACAGTGAAAGTCTGCCCCGTGCCGATCAGATCATCGGCCAGCGTGATATTGTAATTGGCCAGATCGCCCGTCACGCCGCGCAACAGCACCAGCACTTCAACATTCTGGAGCTGGGTGCCGCTGATCGTCGCGGTGTAATTGCCGTCGAGCGCGACCTGATCGTTGGTGCCTGCCCCGCCGTTGACGAAGTCGCCCGCGCCGAACCGGCCGGGGCCGAAATAGACGCCGTCGTTACCCGCACCGGTGGTGATATTGTCGACGCCGAGCCCGGCATAAACCCGGAACGACCCATCGGTTTCGGCCGATCCGTTGAAGGTCAGATTGTTGGTCTCGCCCAAATTGGTGCCGAAGATCACCAATTCCTGACCCGCTGCCACGTTGGCGTCGATCGTGGTGATATTATAGCTGAACCCCGCGCCCGGCAGCACCGCGAGCACTTCGACATTGCGCGTCGAATTGACGCCCAAGGTCAGCGCCCCATAATTGCCCTGCAGCCCGATCTGGTCGTTCGTCCCGGTGCCGCCATCGACCGAGTCATTGGCATCAAAGGCCGCGCCGAAGAAGAAGGCGTCATTGCCCTCGCCGCCATTGGCAGTGTCGTTGCCGCCCTGGCTCAGATCGAGCGTATCGTTGCCTGAGCCACCGGTGAACTGATTGTCGCCCGAATTGCCCGACTGGTTCTGGTTCGCCGTACCGGTATAGACCAGCCGCTCGACATTGGTCGGCAGGACATAGCCCGCAACCGACGTGCGAATTTCATCGAACCCTTCGCCGGCATTCTCGGTCACCACGTCGTCGAGGCTGTCGACGAAGAACAGATCGTCGCCCAGCCCGCCGATCAGCGTGTCCGCCCCGCCCCGGCCATCGATAATGTCATTGCCACCAAAACCGTTGATCGTCTCGCTCGCCGCCGTGCCATTGAGCGTTTCGGCGCGCTGGCGATAGTCGAGCTGGACCACCGCCGGATCGTGATCCGACAGCCCGGGGTTGCCCGCGGCCCGACCCAAGGGGGTCGTAAGATAGCCAGTATTGATGTGAACGACGTCATAGGTCGCAATATCGGCGAGCTGCTGGTTGACCAGAATATGGTCGATCGCCTGGCTGCGCCCGTCGAAGGTGTAGGTATAGCGCTCAGCCTCGGCGAGGGTGAGCGTCAGGTTGGTAAGCCGCGCCCCGTCGTTGCGCGCGGTGCCGTCGGCAAAAACATAGCCGGTCGCGGCTTCGAGCGGACGATAGAATTGGAAGTCGTTATAATCGCCGCCCGAAATGATCCCGGCATTCGGCGAATTGGTCTGGATAAAGTTCAAGACTGTATAGAGGTCCTCAGCCACCTGGCTGCGTCGGTCGAACGCGGCATTGGTCGGGTTGCCGGTTTCGAGATTCTGGTTGAACTGCCAGAAATTGCCCGACCCGCCCTTTGACGGGAAGTGATTGGCGGCGACGAACACCGTTTCGCCGTTGAAGGTGAACTGGCCCAGCAGCGAGCGCCGTGTGTTCGCCCAGTCAGCGGTGTTGATGCCGGTGACCTGATTGTCCGAATAGAGAATCCGGTCGCCCGCATCGCGCACGCCGTCGCCGATGCGATCGGTGAACTGGCGGCGCTCGGCGATCGTCGCATTCGCGGCCAGATCACCGAGCTGGACGCGGTTGGTATTGTACACGAAACCGACGCGGATATTGCCGCTCTGCTCGCCGCCTTCGGCATTATAGATCGGCAGCTCGTCGACCCACTGGTAATTCTGCCCGGTCGCCAGATTGAGCGCGTCGACCAGCATCTGCCACGTCGTCGACGCGTCGGTCCCGGTCGCGTTGGTGCCGTCGCCTGCGGCCGCACCGTTATTGTCCTGAATTTCCTCAAACGAGATGATGTCGGGCGCCTTGAGGTTGGTCGCAATCGCATTCGCGAGCGCGGTGAAGCGCGCGGCGCCATCGGTCGGATCGAGGTTTTCGACGTTGAAGGTCGCGAAGGTCAGCTGGCGGCTGTCCGGCGTGAAGGTCGCGACTTCGGGCGCGGGCTGACCGCTCGTCTGGATGCTCGCTGCGTCAAAGTTGGTGACGTACAGCTTGAGTTCCTGAAAGTCGAAATCGATGATGCCCGTGAGGCTACCCAGCCGGTCGCCGATCGTTGCACTTGTCGCGAGCCCGGCGGGCGCCGCCGTCGCGAAGCCCGTAAAATCGACTTCGAAAATGTCCGGATTGGTATCGCCTTCGTGCAGCACGCGTCCGCCAGTCTGGACGTCGTCGTTGACGCTCGGCGTGTTGGGTGGCGACAGCGCGGGATCACCACCAATCGTGTAGCCGCCGCGGCTGTTGATCTGCTCGGGGTTGGCGTGCACCCCCGAATAGGCCTTGAAGAATGGCTGGCCACCCGAGGTCGAAACAAAGCCGTCGGCGACGCGGACATCGGGGATCGAGACCAGACTGCCCTCGACCGTTTCCCAGAAGGAAATGCCGTAATTGGCCGCATCGAAGCTGTCGCCCGGATTGTCGACCGAGTCGGTGAAGTCAGGCGTCACCCGCGTGAAGGACTGGTTGGGAATGTTGACCGACGCGTCGAGGATGATCGTCGGCAGCGTATTGCCCGACGAATTGATCGTGATACTGGTCGCGTTGACAAGCGCGGTGATCGGCAGGTTCGTGCTGAAGCCCTGATATTCCTGAATATTGGCCGTCAGCGTCACCAGATCGCCGACCCGCAGCGTCGGCGCCACCGCCGACAGCGCCGACCCGACATTGCCGTCGGTGCGCGTCAGCACGAAAATGCCTTCCGACGTGAACGGATTGCCGTCCTGATCGCTGAGTTCTTCCTGAATGTAGAAGCCCTGGCGATTGCCGACGCCGTCAAGCGCGGTCACGATCGCCTGCACCGTCACGGTGAAGCTCGACGCGACGTTGAAACCGCTGACGCCCGACGCGCGCAGCAGCGGGCTGTAATAGCTGTCGCCCTGAATCTGGCTGATCAGTGTATTATCGTCGTTGGTGATCGTCCCCTGCCCCTGCACGTCGGCCACGATCGTGGCGCCCGTCGCATTGGTCAGGTTGACGAAGAAGGTCTCGGCCGGCTCTGACGCGGTGTCGCCGTTGATCGTGACGCTGACGGTCTGGGTGTTGACGCCGACGCCGAAATTGAGCGTGCCGCTTGTCGCGACATAATCGCTGCCTGCGGTTGCGGTGCCGTTGGCCGTCGCAAAATCGACCGAAAAGGCATCGGTGCCGCCGGTGCGCGTGACGGTGAAGGTCGCGATCGAGGTCCCCGCATTGCCTTCGACGATCGAGACGTCGTTGATCGTGATGCTCGGCGGCGTCGCGTCGTCGTTGGTGATCGTGCCGATGCCCTGCGCGTCGGTGATCGATGCCGTGCCGGTGGTGTTGGCAAGGTTCGACAGATTGATTTGGAAAGTCTCGTTAGCCTCAGCGGTCGTATCGCCGTTGATCGTCACGCTGACCGTCTGGGTCAGCGCGCCGCCCGCGGCAAATGTCAGGGTGCCGTTGGTCGCGACATAATCGCTGCCGGCCGTCGCGGTCGCGTCCGCCGTCGCAAAGTCGAGCGAGAAAGCGCCCGCATTGTCCGACCGCGTGATCGTGAAGGTCAGCAGGCTGGTGCCGCTGTTGCCTTCGGTGATCGAGACGTCGTTGACGGTCACCGACGTGGCGCCTGGGCTGCTCGACACAACGATGTCGTCGATGCCGACCCATTCGTCATTGCCGACCGCATTCGTCGTGATGATGCGCAGTTCGAGCTGCGACTGATTGTTCGCATCACTCGGCAGCGTCACGCTGACGTTGACATCCGGACCCGCGAGGCTCGGCCCGCTGGTCGCATCGGCAGTATAGCCACCCGCCACATTGGTCCAAGCGCCGGTCGGGCTCGTGCGATATTGCAGCGCGACCTGCTGGATCGCATTGTCGGTGCCCGTCTCCAGATCGCGCAGTCGATACGCGACTGTGACGTTCTGCCTGCCGGTCGAATCGAGATAGAATTGCAAATATGGCGCGGTCGCTGTGCCCGAACCGGCAAGCGCGACGACCGCATCATTGCCGACCAGGCCCCCGCTAAAATAGGTAACACCACCGGTCGTAAACGTATTCGGGTTGGTCTGGTTGGCATTGACGTCGATCACCGGTGCCGCGACATTGGCGGTCAGGGTTCGCGGATCGGTGCCGGTCGAGGCGGTGAGCCCGTCGCCGCGATAGCCCACGATGCTCCCGACATTGCTCCAATTGTCGTCGGCGGGGATCGACACGCCCGACCAGTTTTGCGTGAAATTGCCGCTGGAAAGCAAAAACCGCACTGTGTCCTGCGGCGTCGGCCCGACATTGATGATGTCGCTGGCAATCGCGCCACCCGTCTGGCTTTCGGGGCTCGGCACGCCAACAAAGCCCGCCGTGTCCGCCACCGGCGGCGAGTTGCCCGCTTCGAGCATCGCGAAATAATTGGCGTCCAGGAAGAGATTGGCGCGGTTATCGGTGAGCGCGCCCGCATCAACGTCGAGTGCTGCGATCCTGCCGGTGCGTCCGAGATAATTCATGCCATGCCCCCGATTGCCCGCCGTGGCGGGTCGCGCGAATCCTTAATTTTCAGTAAACCGCGCTAGTGGTGGCGCGTGACAATCGGGTTACAGATCGTCAATTAAGTTGGGGATTGCACGACAGCGGACGCCCACGCGGCTAGCGAGTTCGCAACGCAAAAAGCCGCGCGAATCATCGCCTTCAAGCGACTTGTTTGCCAGCGGAAAGGGAAATGGTGCACCCAGAGCGATTCGAACGCCCGACCCTCAGATTCGTAGTCTGATGCTCTATCCAGCTGAGCTATGGGTGCGTGAGAAGCGGTCCCTTAGAGGGCTAACCCCGATTGCGCAAGCCCGTTGCGCACCGACGGCGCCACGCATAGAGCGGCGGTGATGAAACGCCCCCTGCTCTTGTTGCTGTTGCTGGCCGGCTGCGCCCAGCCATCGAGCCGTTTCCCCTCGCTGCTGCCGCGTGCGATCGAGACGCGCGACGATTCCGAACCGATGCCGAGCAGCCCGGCAATTGTCGCCGATCCCGCACTCGATGCCCGCGTCGCGACCGCCACCGCAGCGCTCGCCAGGACCCACGCCGATTTCACGACGCAGGCCGCCCGCGCTGAAGCGCTCGTCAAGGCCGCGCA
This sequence comes from Sphingomonas sp., assembly GCF_019749955.1. Lineage (GTDB taxonomy): Bacteria > Pseudomonadota > Alphaproteobacteria > Sphingomonadales > Sphingomonadaceae > Sphingomonas. The sequence continues at coordinate 7,991 of NZ_JAIEPC010000043.1, read as the reverse complement.
GGGGCAGCCCGCCGGCACCGACGCCTGGCTCGATGCACAATCAGCGCTTGCTGATCTCGATGTGTTGCGCGTGCAATCATCGTCAACGTTGACCGACCTCGAACGCGACGCGATCGATCGCGCGGCGGAAGGCCACCCAGCCTATCCCGCGCTTGAGGCAGCGCGCGCGCAGGCAACGACGCAGCATGATGACGAGGGCGTCATCATCGAAACACTGAACGGACAGCTCGCGCCAGCCTCATCCCGCGCCTTGCTATTTGAGCAGCGGCAGAATGCTCGAATGATCGTCGGTCCACGGCGCGAAACCCGGTCGACCCTGTAGCGGCACCCAGCCCGGATTGCCCTTGGTCAGCGCGACCAGTGTCGCCGCATCACGGCTGAGTGCAATCCACTGCGACACGGTCTCGCCCTCGCGCGGCTTGATCGACGGGCGATAGACCAGCGCTGCGGCGTGCCAGCCATCGACCTTGGCATTGGCGGCTACGACCGGCTCAAGATCGAGGAACCGGTTCGAGATGTGCACCATCAGCAGCCCGTTTGGCGCCAACACGCTGGCGTAGCGGGCAAAGGCCTCGCGCGTCATCAAATGCATCGGCACGGCGTCCGACGAAAAGGCATCGAGCGCGAGCAGATCGAAGCTCGCGTTCGGCTGAACCGCCAGCGCCAGTCGCGCGTCGCCCACAACGATATCGGCACCCGGCAAGCAGCGGCGCAGATAGCCGAAGCGCGTTTGCGCGATCCTGACGATTGCGGGGTCGATTTCGAACATCCGCCAATGCTGCCCCGCGCGGGCGTAGCAGCTCAGCGTCCCTGCCCCGAGGCCGACAACGCCGATCCGCGCCTGCGGACCAAACAGCCGTGGCGCCGCCAGCATTGCCTCGCCCACGCCCGAGCCGGGAACATAATAGGTCGTCGGCGTAACCTCGCGCTGGACCGACCCGATCAGCTCGGTGCCGTGCACGGTGGTGCCATGCGCGAGCTGGCGTTCGGTCGCGCTTTGCCGCACCGTGTAGACGCCGAAATAGCTGCGCGTGCGGGCGTCGCCATTGAGCGACAGCATCAGCGACGCAAAGCCGCCGAAGATCGCGATGGCACCGCCCAGCACGATCATGAACGCGGCGCGGTGGCCCAAGACAATCAGGCCGAGGCCCGCGATCGCCGCGAAGATGAGTCCGCGCTGGCCGCCAACCCCCTGCCCAGCCGCGCCACCCAGCGCTACAATCACGAGAAGCAGCGTCGCCAGCGCCACCGCCAGCGTCATGATCCGGTGGCGCTGCGGCGTGGTGCCCCAGACCCCCGCCAGCGGCGCGATCGTCAATGCCTGCGGCACCAGCAATCCGGCGAGCAAGATCAGTAGCGGATATTCCCATGTCCAGTCGAACAGCAGCGGCGCGATCAGCCCCGAAAACACCCCACCCAGCGCACCGCCAAGCGACATCGCGAGGTAGAATCCCGTCAGCCGGTCGGGCTCGGGCCGCGCGCGGTACATCGCCGTGTGGAGCGCGACCGACACCGTGAACAACAGGATCAGCGCGAGAATGGCGTTCAAATACGCGCGCGATTCGAACCCGCTCACCATGATCCCGCCGAACAGCAGGACGACCAGCGGCGACAACCGCGTGATGAGATCTGCCGCCGCGCGATTGCTGGCAAAGGCGATTGAGAAACTCAGCAGATAGAGGCCAAGCGGGATCACCCACAGCAGCGGCATCGCGACGATATCGGTGGTGATATAGGTCGTCGCGGCGAGCATCAGCCCTGACGGCACGAACGCCAACAGCACCCAGCGCGCAGTTGTGGCGCGGCTCGGTGCGGTGCTGGTCGGCTTGGACGCCGCGCGCGCCGCCGCTTTGGGCAGCATCACCGCGCAACCCGCGACCAGCAGGATCACCACACCATAGCCTGCGCTCCAAATCCAACGCTGCGCCTGCACCGCGAGCAGCGGCTCGACCAGCAGCGGATAGGCGATCAGCCCGCCGAAACTGCCGAGGTTGGAGGCGGCGTAAAGCGCATAGGGATCGCGCCCGCCGCTCGCGCTCGAATACCAGCGCTGGAGCAGTGGGGCCTGCGCCGATACCGCGAAAAACAACGGCCCGATCGACATGCCGAGCAGCCACGGCACCCAGATCGCCGGCTGGGCATCGGCAGGCAAATCGATCGCGATCAGCCCGATCGGCAGCCACAGCGCGGCCACCAGCAGCACGCCGAGATGCACGCCGCCCTGCGCGCGCGGGCTCAGCCGACCGAGCGCGTGCGCATAGCCATAGCCGCCCAGCAGCAGCGCCTGATAAACGAGCATCGCCGAATTCCACACGCTCGGCGCGCCGCCAAGCTTGGGCAGCGCCATGCGGGCGACCATCGGCTGGACCAGAAAGAGGAGAAATGATCCTGCAAAGATCGCGGCGACGAACGCGGTGGCCGTCGCTTGGCGCGGGCGTTCTGCGGTTATCGTTGCCGACATGTCCATATTCGCCCCCAAGATCGCGGCGCCAAACGAGCGCGCGACCCTCTTCAGCGAAGATGGTTAATAAAGGGTCGATCAAGGCGATAGAGGATATGGCGTTTGAGCGGACTACCGTCGGGCACGCCGGGATGGTCAAAGTCCTGATCGGCCAGCCGCCGCATCCCAATCCGCTCCATCAACCCCCAGCTCGCGGTGTTGGCCGGCACGGTCATCGAAAACAATCCGTCAATCGCCAGATTGACCCACGTCCAGTCGAGGCACGCCAGCGCCGCTTCGCGCGCGTAACCCTGCCGCCAATAGGCGCGCGCCAGCCGCCAACCGATCTCCAGCCCGCCCTCCAGCGGCGTGCCCATCGGTCCGGCATTCAGCCCGCAAAAGCCCAGAAAGGCGGTATCGACGCGCCGCTCAACCGCCCAGAGGCAATAGCCATGCTCGGCCTGCATCGCGATCATGCGGTCGATCAAGCCGTCGCTCTCTGCGCGCGACCGCAGTGGTCCGAGGAAGCGCGTCACTTCAGGATCCTGCCCCATTGCCGCAAAGGGCGCGCGGTCGGTGTCGCGCCAGGGGCGGACGATTAGCCGTTCGGTTTCGATCATGGCCTGTCAATCGCGTAGGTTATGTGCTGCCTGAGCGGGTCGCCTTCGGGCAGCTCGGGATGATCGAAGTCACCGTCGGGCACGCGCTGCATGCCGAGCCGCTCCATCAGCCCCCAACTTGCTGTGTTAGCGGGTACGGTAATTGCGTAAATCGCGGGAACGGACAGATTGGCCCAGCCCCAGGCGAGGCACGCCTCAGCCGCTTCGCGCGCATAACCCTGCTGCCAATTTGCCCGACCTAATCGCCAACCGATCTCGATCTTGCCTTCGATCGGCGGCTTGCCGGGCAGCAGGCCGCAAAAGCCGATCAGGACGCCGTCGTCCCGTCGCTCGAGCGCCCAGAAGCAATGGCCGTGCAAGGCCTGTGCTGCCTCCTGACGGTCGAGCGCGGCGTCGGACTCGGCACGACTCTGCGCAGGTCCCAGATAGCGGCGCACTTCGGGATCGGCATTGAGCGCGAAATAGGGCGCGCGGTCGCGCTCACGCCATGGGCGGATGATGAGCCGCCCGGTTTCGATCATGGCCGGGTGATCGCGTAAGTGACCATCGACCGCAGCGGATCGCCCTCGGGGATCATCACATGATCGAAATTGCCATCGGCCAGCCGGTGCATCCCCAGCCGTTCCATCAGGCGTTGGCTCTTGAGGTTGATCGCCGAGGTAATCGCGACGATGCGGGCCGCATCGAAATGCGCCCAGCCCCAATCGAACGCCGCCACCATCGCTTCGAGAGCGTATCCCTGCCGCCAATAGGGCCGATCGATGATCCAGCCCGCTTCGATTTCGCCCGCAATCGGATTATGCGGATCGCCGCGCTTCAGCCCGCAAAAACCCAGCACCGCCCCATCGTCGCGCCGCTCGACGGTCCAAAAGCCAAGCGCCTCGTGACGATAGCCCTCATGCTTGGCGAGCGCCGCGTCGCTGGCGGCCGCGTCCTTCACCGGCCCAAGTTCGGCCATCACTTCCGGATCGGCCCACATCGCGTGCAGCGCCGCCCGGTCGCGCGGCTCGGGCACGCGCAGGATCAGCCGCTCGGTCGTGATCATCGGCGCAAGTGGCTCAGCCGCCCATCAGCCGCGCGGCGTGGAGCGCGTGATAGCTCAGCACCCCCGAACAACCGGCGCGCTTGAACGCCATCAGCGTTTCCAGCACCATCGCGTCGCGCTCGGCTGCACCGGCTGCCACAGCGGCCTCGATCATCGCATATTCGCCCGATACTTGATAAGCGAATACAGGCACTTCGAACGCGCTCTTCACCCGGACGATGATATCGAGATAGGGCAAGCCGGGCTTCACCATCACGCTGTCGGCGCCTTCGTCGAGGTCGAGCGCGACTTCGCGCAGCGCCTCTTCGGCGTTGGCCGGGTCCATCTGATAGGTCTTCTTGTCGCCCTTCAGCAGCCCGCGCGAGCCAACCGCATCGCGGAACGGGCCGTAGAAGGCGCTCGCATATTTGGCGGCATAGGACATGATCTGGACGTTGACATGGCCTTCGTCCTCAAGCGCTTCGCGGATCAGGCCGATGCGCCCGTCCATCATGTCGGATGGGGCGATGATGTCGGCCCCGGCTGCCGCCTGATTGAGCGCCTGCGCGGTCAGCACTTCGGCGGTGTCGTCGTTGAGGACATAGCCCTGCGAGTCGACCAGCCCGTCATGGCCATGCGCGGTATAGGGATCGAGCGCGACATCGGTCAGCACGCCGATGCCGGGGACATGATCCTTGATCGCGCCAATCGCGCGGCACATCAGATTGTCGGGATTGAGCGCTTCCGCCCCGTCATCGGTGCGCAATTCACGCGGGGTATTGGGGAACAGCGCGATGCACGGGATGCCCGCCGCCAGCGCTTCCTTGGCGCGCTCGACGATCAGATCAACCGACCAGCGCGACACGCCGGGCAAGCTCGCAATCGGCTCCTCGACCCCGTCCCCCGCAGCGATGAACAGCGGCCAGATCAGGTCGGCGGGGGTCAGCACCGTCTCGGCATGAAGCCGACGGCTCCACGGCGCGGAACGGGTACGGCGAAGGCGAAGCGCGGGATAGCTGGTCATGCGGAGGTTTTGGTCCACCGCATGACAGCACGCAAGCCCCTAACCCACCGGCTTGAAGCTCCCGCCCGGTTCGGCGGTGATGTGCGCATTGCCTTCGGTTTCGTGCACCATCGGCACGGTCAACCGCTCGCGCCGCCACGGGCCATAGCGATAGAAGAGCGCGGCCAGCACCACCGTACTGATCGACCCGACCGGGAACGACCACCACAAGGCATCCACCCCCAGCACCGGCCGCGCGAGCAGCGCAAAGCCGATCCGCATCGGGAACATCGCCACGAACAGGATTGCGAGCGGCCCCAGCACCGCGCCATTCGCGCGCACCACGCCGAAGAACACCATCGTCATCCCAAACAGAAGGAAGCCCCAGGTCGCGATCAACTGGATATGCCGCGCGATCGGCAGCGCTGCACTCTCGCTCCCCAGAAACAGCGCCATCACCGGTCGATCAAAGGCGATCAACGCCAGCACCATCGTGCCGGTGATCACGATGTTGAACAATATGCCCGATCCGGTGATCTTCTCCACCCGGTCCCATTTGCCCGCACCGATATTTTGCGACGCCATTGCGCTCACTGCGGCGCCGATCGCCATCGCCGGCATCTGCACATAGGCCCAGAGCTGGAGCGTCACGCCAAAGGCCGCGCTGGTATCGACGCCCTCCCGGTTGACCAGCCCGAACATCGTCAGCCCCGCGACCGCGATGACGATCATCTGCGCGCCGATCGGCACGCCCTTGCTGACGATGGCCCAGACGACATCGCGCGCCGGGAACAGATAGGATAGCTCCGCCCCGCGCAGTCGGATCGGCAAATCGCGCGCATAGACAAAGACGACGAGCCCGACCGCCGCCGCCAGATTGGCGATCAGCGAGGCGGTCGCCGATCCGCCAATGCCCATCGCCGGAATCGGCCCCCAGCCCAGAATGAACAGCGGGTTGAGGCCGATATCGAGCACGGCGGCAAAGGCAGTGACGAACAGCGGCGTCATGGCATCACCCGCGCCGCGCAAGCCCATCGTCATCAGCACGATCAGCATTGCGGAGGGAAGCCCAAGGAAGCTGACCCGCAAATAGATCAGCGCGAGCGGCATCGCATCGCCCGGCGTGGCGAGCAGATAGAGAATTTCGCGCGCAAACACCCAGCCGAGCGTCGCCACGATCACCGCGCTCCAGAACACCAGCCCCACCGCCGATCCGAACGCCCGCCGCGCGCCATCAATGTCACGGCGGCCGAAGCTCTGCCCGACCAGAATCGTCGCGGCCATGCCGAAGCCAAACACCGCGGCGAACATCAGGAACATGATGTTGTTGGCGTTGGAGGTGGCCGCCAGCGCGCTTTCGCCCAGCAGCCGCCCGACCCAGATCGCGTTGATCGAGCCGTTGAGCGACTGGAGGATGTTCGACGCGAGCGTCGGCAGCGCGAACATCAGCAGCGTGGCGCCAATCGGCCCACTGGTCAGGTCGCGTGCGCCGGGGCCGGAGCCAGGTTGGGCCATCAACCGAGCCGCGCCAGCGCCGCCGCGAGCCGTTCGGCTTCAGCGGCCTTGTCGGCGTGATCGGCGCGGGCCTTTTCAACGGCCTCGGGCTTGGCGCGCTCGACGAAGCTGGGGTTGCCCAGGCGCCCGGCGAGCGCGTCGCGTTCCTTCTCGGCAGCGGCGATGCCCTTGGTGAGGCGCGCGCGTTCGGCGTCCACATCGATTACGCCGTCAAGCGGGATGACATAAGTCGCTTCCCCAATGGGCAATTGGAGCGCTGCGCCTGACGACGGCGCCTGATTATAGACGTCTTGCAGCCGCGCAACTTTCCGCAACGCCGTGTAGAAAGCGTTGATCCTGCTCAGCGTTTTATCATTTGGATCGCGGACGTAGGCGGTCAGCATAGCTCCCGGCGACATGCCAAGCTCGTTCTTTGCGGCTCGAACCTCACTCGTCACGCGGATGAGCCAGTCGATATCGGCCATCGCCCCTTGATCGATTTCGACGGCTTCGACTTGTGGCCACGCTGCGACGATCAGCTCACGATCCCGCACGCCCAGCTTCGACCAAAGTTCCTCGGTGATGAACGGCATGAACGGGTGGAGCAGCACCAGAATCTGGTCAAGCACCCAGCCCGCGACTTCGCGCGTTTCGTCTCCCATCCACGGGTATTGCACGGCGTCGTCGTTCAAAACCGGCTTGATCAGCTCGAGATACCAGTCGCAGAAGCGGCTCCACACGAACTGGTAGATCGCGTTCGCCGCGCCGTCGAAGCGCAGATCGGCGAGAGCCGCGTCGACCGCGCGCACGGTTTCGACGACTTCGCCGATGATCCATTTGTTGACCGCGAGGCTCGCCTCGGGCGGCGCGACCGACGCACTCGCGCCAATGCCGTTCGCCTGGCAGAAGCGCGCGGCATTCCAAAGCTTGGTCGCGAAGTTGCGATAGCCCTCGACCCGCTTCTCATCCATCTTGATGTCGCGGCCCTGGCTTTCCATCGCCGCCATGAAGAAGCGCAAAGCATCCGCGCCATATTGGTCGATCAGCCCGAGCGGATCGACCGTATTGCCCTTCGACTTGGACATTTTCTGCCCATCCGCCGCGCGCACCAGGCCGTGGAGGTAGAGCTTGCGGAACGGCACGTCTTTCATGAAGTGCAGCCCCTGCATCATCATCCGCGCGTCCCAGAAGAACAGGATGTCGAAGCCGGAGATCAGCACGTCGTTGGGGTAGCGACCGCCGAGCAAATTCCTCCCCCAGCTTTGCTGGGGGAGGGGGACCGCGCCCGCAGGGCGTGGTGGAGGGGGCGCGGGTATTGAGCCTGTGGCGCGGGGGGGGGGGCGGGGGGGGGCCGGCGGGGGGGCCCGCCCCCCCCCGCCGCGGGGCGGGGCGGCGGGGGCGGCCGACCGC
>NZ_JAIEPC010000025.1 GCF_019749955.1 Sphingomonas sp. | reverse complement strand
ACCGCCTGGTATGATCGAGCTGCTATGGTCGCCTGCACACAACGGCAGGGTATCATGGGCGCGAGCAATCTACGGGCATCTCTCGAAACCAAGATGGGGCACTGGGCCGCGGAAGCTCGTGAGCATGCGGAAGAGATCGCGCGCATCGAGTCGCTGTTTCAGCGCCTCGATGGATTACGTGACCGAGAAGGGCGGCTTCGGTACGTCCTGCAATGCGCGGACGTGGTGATGCAGGAGATCAACCCCGAATGGGTGGTTGGTAGCGCCAAGCCGATCAAGCAGCATGTCCACAAGTCATCGGTGCGCCCAGGTCAGACGACGAGGCTGACGCTCGACATCCTGCGGGAAGCGACGGCCCCGATGCCCACTCGCAGCATCGCCCTGGCAGTGTTGAAGCGCAACGGTGACGAAGCACCCACTAAGGCCCAGATTCGCAGCACCGTTAATGCCATTGACGCGACGCTGCGGGCCAAGGAGAAGGACGGCATCGTCAAGCATACCGATGACTACGGACGGAGCTGGTTTATCGCGGTGTGACGCATGAACTCTTACGGCATCGGCGTGGTATGGTTCCGCCATACGGAGCGAGGAAGCGTGTACTGGACGACCAGGCGTTGGGTCATCTGTAGGCGAGCGGGGTCCTCGACCCACTGAACAGTCGCAGGGAGCGTGGGGTCGTAGTGCTCCACAATCGCCAGCACGAAGTCTTTTCTCACCGCCAATGCCTGCTGGTATTCCAAATCGGTCAGCGTAGCGGTGCATATGCCTACCGAACTTTTGACTTCGACCATCTTGACCTGACCGGACTTGATTATCTTAAAGTCATATCCTATTCTCTTGTCGCTCACATCAACGACCAACCACCCTGCTGCCTCGAGGGTCGTCCTCACAGCCTGTTGCGCATTCCACCATCCACTTATCGCTGGTGGCGGCGGTGATGTGGTCACCCCGATCGAGCTATGGTGCGGTAAGGCCTTCGCCTTCTTGCCGGTCACCGTCTTCGGAATTGGCGCCGGAGGGACGCCAGGCAACGTCACTACCGGAACTGCTACCGCAGGACCGGTTGATAGACGCGTCCAAGTCACCCCTGCCGCGACTAGCGCCAGAGCCTGATGTGCAGCCGAACCGGGGTCGTCGTCGAAATAGGCCGCAGCTTCCGCCGGAGTGAAACCGAAATCAGCGAGGAAATCGGGGACGTCCACATGACTTCGCCCAGCCGCCAGAATGCCGTCATGGTAGATCGCGACGATTAGGGCAGCTATCGGCAGCTTCACGCCGTTCGCCGGCCTGATAATCCCGGAATAGAAGGTCACGTCCTGGGGATCGTGGACCGTGTATTCACTGGTAACCGGATCCTTCCGGAACATCTTGGGATTGTCCTCACCACGATATACTGGCGGCTTCCCCTTGATGTTGCACCACGATTTCGCGAGTGTCTGGGTGCCGACCGGGCGCAGATGCGGACACACCTTTCGTGAAGCGGCGACGAAACCCGGTGTCTGCATCTCCTGCACCGAAGCGTAGCAGACGAAGCCCTTCTGCAGATTGAGATTGTTGCGCCAGATATTCGAGGCGACGGTCAGAATGCCGCCGGTGGTACCGGTGGGAATTTTGTGGTCATCATCGAAGATGATCGCGATCTTATCAGGCGTGCCCCGATTAGGCTTGCTGAATAGGTCATCGAGCAGCTGCTGCAGCTGCCTAGAGTCGATACCGATCGCCGAGCCAACGATCGGTATCTGATTGCCATAGTGTTTGCAGGCGAGAAATATCTGCGCGGCTCGGCCGCGGAATCCATTGCCGCCTGCAGCTTCCAGAATCTCGAGCGCCTTGTCGTAGACCGCTGTGGAACTGATCGGGATCATGCCGCCAGCTTCGTGCTGGAACCGCGTGCTTCGGCGAGATAGCTGGCTGGTGTTATCTCCCCACGCATCAGCGTCTGGTATGACGATGTAGGTCTTCTTGCATATTCGAGATCAGATCCGTCCTGGCCCGCGGTCAGACGAGGCAGATCCCCAATGGCCTCATCGACGGTAACGACCGGCTCAGCATCGAGAAGCCCTCCAGCCGATAGCGAACACCATTCGACGGGCTTCCGGGGCGGCGCCATGCCTCCCCGTCGAACACCGACGATCACCACCCGAACGCGCCTTTGGGGAACGCCGAACTCGGCGGCGTTCATTTTCCAAACCTGGGCGTCGTATCCAGCCTCGTCGAATCCAGCGAGGATGCGCTGAAGGAATGCGCCGCCGGACATGCTAAGCAGCCCGAGGACGTTCTCGAATACGAAGACGTCTGGCTTCATGCGATGCAGGAGGATGGAATAGCGTGCATGAAGATGATTACGGGCATCGTCTTCTGACCGCTTGTTGCCCCCAGTCGAGAACCCCTGACAGGGAGGACCACCAACGAGAGCAAAAGGCCTGGTGTGGTCCCGGCCTTCTGTCGCCGCCACCAGATGCTCGATCACCTGGTCGTCATTCATGTCCCCGACGATCGCGAGCGGGGCCACGTTCTGGTTGAACGCCTGCACCGCGAACTTGTCAAAATCCGTAGCTGCGAGCGTCTTCCACCCCTGCCACTTGAAGCCGAGGGACAGGCCACCGCAACCGGCGAACACGTCCACCATGTCACCCGCTGCCCCAAGAGCCTCGGCAACCTGCATTGCGAGCAGCGGCGGGACGGCGTTGCCGATCTGCTGGCAGACCGCGCGCTGCGATCCGCTGAAGACGAAGTTATCGGGGAAGGATTGCAACCGTGCCGCTTCGCGGTGCGATATGGTCCTGTCCTGAGAGGCATCCGGATGCATGAAGCACCCGTTGCCGGGTCGGGTGTAGTAGGTTCCGATCGTGTAGCTCGGGGCATCAGGACGCAGGCGACCGTAATAGGTCGATCTCGATCCCTTGCCCGCCGCACAGCTCTCTCTGATCTGCGCTAGGCGAGCAGAAGGCACGCTGACGGGAATGTCCTGCCAGTTGCCGCCAGGCGGCACGGAGCGGGCGAATTGAAGGTCGAGCTCACTCAACGTGGCGCTTTGATGGTTGGAGATCATATGCCTTACTCGGTCCAGGCCGCGACGCTGGTCAAGGCCTCGCGCTCCCATTCTTCGAGTTTGGGGAAGTCGTCTAGCAGACGCGCCATATCGTCGCGATCCATGCCATATGCCTTGGCGACGGCGATCTCGAGCCGATGTTCGGCAATGACTCCACCGCCATTCATGGCCCCGCGCGCCAGCGACGATAGGCTATCGATTAGACGAGCGTTGATGCTGGGTATACGAGCCTGTCGCACTACTCCCAGCGACATGTGCGCGGTCGTGAGCCGCGCTCGGACCTGGGCTTCGACGACGAACGACGACAGCAACGCATGAAGCGCCAAGGTGCGATCAGGATCACCATCCCGATAGCACGCGACATGCAGCGAATTGCCCGCCACCCATCCTGCTGGAATGACCGTGCCGATCATGCGTCGTTTCGAGGTAGCGCGAGCGACGTCGCGCCAGACCGCCCGCGGCCTGGCGGCAGAATGGAAGCCGCCGCACAATACCGACCGAACGGACATCGTCGGCTCGTTGACGATGTTGTGCCGGCCGATCATGCGGCCCTTGATAAATGGATGACTGGAACCAGCAACTACCTTTTCGGAAATGCGGGTTTCGTCGAGTTCACGGCCAAGCCAAAGGTCCGTTGAACCTTCCCCCTCGAGCGACTGAAGCGTCGACATCCCAACGAACCGATCGGCGAGTTCATCGGCTCCGGAGGGACGCCCTGTCGGGATTGTCCAGCCCCGAGCCTCCATCGCCGACGTATTGAGGACGATCGTCTGTTCATCAGCGAGAAGGCGATTGGCATCGAAGGATCGGATACGCCCACTCCCCGATACGCGACCGCCGACGCGCATGGTCAGCGCGACGACGGATTGATCCACTCGATCGAATAGACGGGCCTCAGCCGGGTAGGCCGCAGCGTCAACGAGCGTTCCCGAACTGAAGGCCTTGCGACGCATCGCAGTCGAGGACTGGTCGCCCATGATGGTGGCCGGAAGGATCACGCCGACAATGCCCCCCTTCCGCGCGATGGACATGCACAGGTCCCAGCCACATCGGGCGAGATTGGTGCCCCAACCGCCCCAGGCTGCATCTGCACGTGCATCGGGAAAGCGATTGTCGAGAACCCGGGATGCAGCGCGCAGATCCTCCTTGTATCGTTCTGCACCCTTGACTGTGAGGTGCTTGATCTCCCGGCTATCGGGCTTCAGCAATTCCCACGGGGGATTCGTGATGACAAGATCGAAGCGCGGCGAAAGGTCGCTTGCGAACGTGTCGCCCACGATCACGACCGTCTCGACATCCATACCCAGACGACGTGCGGCAGCACGCACATGATCGCCAGCGGTCTTCGCAGCAGCCGCTTCACGGTCACGCAGCTCGATGACCCACGGCAGCTTCGCGAGCTTAGGGCTCCGCGCGGCCACCGACAGCAGGGCCATGACGAGACGACCGTCGCCACAGAAGGGATCGGTTACGACGACCCGGGTTAGCGCGGTCGTCTTGAGCGCCGAGATCATCTGCCCCGCGATGTCGTCAGCTAGCTGAGCGGGCGTGTAGAAGCGGCCGGCAACCCTTTCGGCGAGGGTCTTGCCGTTGTAGGCGTGCTCGCCGACCATATGGCTCGCGAGATCAAGCACGGCGACTGGCCGATCGCAGCGCTTGCGCGCTCATAAAAAACTGGATCATCGACATCATCCCTCTTTCGGCTCCGATGCCGCACGTTCCGATTCTAGGATGGTCGGGAACGAATCGACAACAAGAATTCTCATCGCTTGATCGATTGTCAGAATTATTCTGCCTCGACCGCTTGTAACTGTTGTTTTCGCCATCACTGGACCCAGCCCGCGAAAGGATTGTCGTCGGTGCCACGCCACAGGTTGGCGGCGCCGAACTGATAATAGCCGCCGAACGTGCGCGACGGCGGGGCTTGCATGATGCATCCCAACGCGCGCTCCAGCTTGGCCCGATCGTCGAGCTCTCGATTGTTCTCGCGCCAGACGCCGTCGCAGGCATAATATGCGAGATACTTGCCCGAAATGTGGTGGTGGGTGCCGACCTCGAACCGGCGCAGACGGGAAAACAGGCTCTCCATCTGGTTCGTGTTGATAAAGCCGTCTCTCTGATATTCCTCGGAATGGTTGACCTGCAGCAGTTTGTGCGAGGCGAGCAGGTTGTCCCACTGACCCTCATCCGAATAGACGGTAGCGCCACGATCAACATGTTCACGCAACCAGGGAATAGACTGCCATTCCTGTTCGAACACGCGAGCGATCGCACGGCCGTCGCGGCCGCGTTCCCGGGCGCCGACGACGACCAGGCGTTTGCCGTTCAGGTTCTCTTTCCGCCGACGGTCCACGCGGTTGATCTTGCGGTTATCTGGCTTGATATAGCCGCCGAACCAGGCACCATCGATCTCGACCTCGCCTTCCAGCGTGATCTCGTCGATGCAATGCTTCAGGCTGTCACGGAATTTCTGCTGGAGCAGGAAGGCCGTCTTATAACTGATCCCGACGTCCTTCATCAGGGTGCTGGTCGCGTTACCCTTCGAGCCGAGGATGAAGGTGCGCAACGCCTTGAGCAGGGTCGTCAACGGCAGCTTGGTATGGTGAAAGCCCGATCCGCTCGTGATGCTGAACTGCTTGTGGCAGCCCTTGCACTTCCAGCGCTGCTGGTTCTCGAGCCACCAATGGTCGAGGCCCTTGCATTCCTTGTTGGGACAGACCGGTTCACCATTGGTTTCCGGCCAGCGCATACGGCGGAAAAGGCGTTCGTAATCCTCCTCCTTCATCGCATACAGGTCGTCGAGCGTGAACGTACGGTTCCGCTTCGCCTGTGTGTGATGTTGTGGCCGTTGCCGGCCGGCGCTTGCCATTGGAGACGTGTTTCCGCTACTGAACGTCGCATATATGCTACTTCAGCGCAGCTAAGGCAAGCGAAAAGACGCATATCCGCTACCTTAGGCACCGGAAACGCGACGAATGGCTGACGAATCGGGGATCACAGACGCGGACTGGGAATCCGTCGCGAAAAATCTGCTGCGAGGGCAGTTGATGACGAAAGGGCTATCCTACGCCAAGTTGGCGGAGGCGATGGCCGGTATCGGCGTCGAGGAGACGGAGGTTAGCATAAAGAACAAGGTGGGCCGCGGGCGCTTCACTTTCATGTTCTTCTTGCAGGCGATGACGGCGATCGGCACGAGCAGGATCCTGCTGCCGACATTGGCCGAACTTCAGCAGGGGCATGGCGTTGGCCAGGGCGGTGCTCAGACGTTCGCGAAGAAAGTAAGTCCGTCGGACACCGACTGACCGAACGTCATCCGCAACCACATGCGTCCCGATTGACGCTTTACGACATGGTTCGCGCTGGGTCTGGCTTCGCCAGCCCTCAGCTTCAACCATGCCGACTGGTTAAGCTGCTACACTATACCGAAAAAATGGCGGAGAGAGTGGGATTCGAACCCACGGTGAGCTTGCACCCACGGCGGTTTTCAAGACCGCTGCCTTAAACCACTCGGCCATCTCTCCGTCGCGCATCGCTTACGGTGCAACCGATCTTTTGCGCAAGAGGGTCGCGCAAGGGGTTCAGCCGGGCGCGCGCTTGTGGCAATGCTGGCGCATGAAGGCGATGGGTCGGTTCGGTTGGCGTAGGGCGTGGGGGGCGGCGATGCTATGCATCGCGCTCAGCGGGTCGATCCCGAGCGCGGCGCAGGTGGCGTCACCTGACGAAACCGGCTTCCAGAATTTCCTCAGCGATCTGCGGCGTCAGGCCGAAGCGCAGGGACGGAGCCCGGCGGCGATTGACGCGGTTTTCACCGGGCTGACGCTCAACCCGCGCGTGATCGAGCTCGACCGCGCGCAGCCGGGTGCCGATCCCAACGCACCAATCCCGATGTTCGAACCCTATCGCCGCAGCCATGTCGACGCACAGCGGATCGCGCGCGGGCGCACTGTCTATCTGGCGCAGCGGGCGCGGCTCGCGAAGATCGAGCGCGATACGGGCGTGCCCGAATCGATCATGGTCGCGATCTGGGGGCATGAGACCAATTACGGCAGCGTCACCGGCAGCTTCGACTTGCCGCGCGCATTGGCGAGCCTTGCCTATGAAGGGCGGCGACGTGCGCTGTTCAGCGGTGAATTTCTGGCGACCGTCGAAATGGTCGAGCGCGGGGTGCCGCGCGAGCGGCTGAAGGGGAGCTGGGCGGGCGCCACGGGCAATCCGCAGTTCCTGCCGTCGGTTTATCTGCGGCTCGCGCGCGACGGCGACGGCGATGGCCGCGCCGATATCTGGGGCAGCGATGCCGATACGCTGGCGTCGATCGGCAATTATTTCGCCAATGCGGGATGGCGGCCGGGCCAGACCTGGGGCTTGGCGGTTACCGTGCCGACGACGTTCGTTCGCAGCGATGTGTCGAACCGGGCGATCTCACCGCGTTGCGCCCGCGTCTTTGAGCGCCACAGCCGCTGGCGCACGATTGCCGAATGGCGTGCGCTGGGGCTGGTGCCGCAGGGCAAGGCCTGGCCCGACGACCGGGTGCAGGCGACGCTGCTCGAACCCGATGGGCCGGGCAAGACCGGCTATTTGCTGACGGGCAATTACCGGGTGATCCTCGATTATAATTGCTCCAATTTCTATGCGCTCTCGGTCGGCCTGCTGGCCGATGCGGTGGCGTCATGATCGCGAGCGCGCTGGTGATGATGGCACTGGCCCAGCAGGTCCCCGCTGACGGCCCGCCGACGGGCGAGGGGCCGCGCGGCACCAGCCAAGCGTTCGGTGCGGCGCGCTATGACGCGGTGGGCTATGCGAGCTGGTATGGCGAGGAAGTGCGCGGGACCACCGCATCGGGGCAGCGCTTTGATCCATCGGCGATCACCGCAGCGCACCCCAGCCTGCCGCTGGGCAGCTTTGCCGAAGTCACCGCGCTCGACAGCGGGCGCACGATATTGGTGCTGATCACTGATCGCGGGCCGCGCGTCGCTGGCCGCATCATCGATCTGTCGCGTGGCGCGGCGCAGTTGCTCGGGGTGGATGCGCGCCCGGTGAGCGCGGTGCGGGTGCGGCAGGCCGATCCACCGATCGCTGATCAGGCGGCGCTGCGTGCCGGTCGACCGGGATCGGTGCGGCTTGATGCAACGCCGCAGTTGCTGATCGCGCTGCGCCGCCGGTTGCCGGCTTCGCCCGCGGCGGTGCCGGCTCGGCAGCCCGTGCCAAGCCCTGTCGCGCCCGCCGCACCGGTCCGCGCGCCGACCCCGGCGGCAGGATCATTGTTCGTGCAGGTCGCAAGCTTTTCGAGCGCCGCGAGGGCGCAAGCACTCGCCGGTGCGCTGGGCGGGTCGGTACAGCCCGCCGGGCCGCTGTTCCGCGTCCGGCTCGGCCCGTTCACCGCGCGCGCCGCCGCCGAAGCAGCACGCGACGCGGCGGCGCGGCGCGGCTATGGCGATGCGCGCCTGATTCAGGAATGACGTCCAAAATGATGGAAATGCCAAAATGATGGAAATGATTGCCCCATGAAGAAGTTCGTTCTCGCGCTGACCCTTGCCGCTGTCGCGATGCCGACGCAGGCGGCTGCACCGCCCTTCGATACCCCGGCCCCGGTGGCCTATATGGAAGACCTGTCGACCGGTGCGGTGCTGTTCGCGCGCGACGCTGACCGGCGGATGCCGCCGGCATCGATGGCCAAGATCATGACGGTCTATGTCGCGTTCGAAATGATCAAACATGGCGATCTGAAGCTCGACCAGAAGATCACCGTGCGGCCCGAGACGTGGAAGAAGTGGAATAATCAGGGCTCGACAATGTTCCTGGCGGTCAACGAGCAGGTGAGCGTCGCCGATCTGCTCTATGGCATCATCACGCTGTCGGGGAATGACGCCTGCGTCGTGCTCGCCGAAGGCGCCTCGGGCACCGAGGAAGCCTTTGTCGCGCAGATGAACGCGACCGCGCAGCGGCTGGGGCTGAAGAACAGCCATTTCGGCACCACCAATGGCTGGCCCGATGGCGGCGTGACTTACACCACGGCACGCGATCTGGCGCATCTGGCGAGTGCGACGATCCGGGACTATCCGGCCTTTTACAAACGCTTTTATTCGCGCCCTGACTTCACCTGGGGCAAGCAATTGGGGAATGGTAGCGCGATCACGCAAGCCAATCGCGACCCGTTGCTGGGCCGCGTGGCGGGCGCCGATGGGCTGAAGACCGGTCATACCGAGGAAGCCGGTTACGGCTTTACCGGATCGGCCGAGCAGGGCGGGCGACGGCTGGTGATGGTGGTCGCGGGGCTGACCGGCTTCAACCAGCGCGCCGACGAATCGGTACGCTTCATGGAATGGGGCTTTCGCGCGTGGAAGTCGAAGAAGCTTGCCGCCAAAGGGCGCAAGATCGAGATCGCCGAGGTTCAGTTGGGCGCGACCAACAAGGTCGGCCTGATTGCGCCGAGCGATTTGGCGGTCGCGCTGCCCGGCGGGCCGACGCCGCCGCTCAACATCAAGGTCGTCTATAACGGACCGATCAAGGCACCGATCAAGGCGGGGCAGCATATCGCCGATCTGGTGGTAACGTCGCCGGGCCTGCCGGAGCAGACACTGCCGCTGGTGGCCGATGCCGATGTCGCGCCGGCAGGCTTTTTCGGGCGCGCCTGGGCGGGCTTCTGGTCGCTGTTCGGGATGTGAGCGAGCCCGTAGCGACGCTCCCCATCGGTCAGCACGACGCGATCCGCGCGTTTCGCGCCGCAATGGATTCGGGCGCGCTGCATCATGCCTGGCTGTTCACCGGGCCGCAGGGGGTAGGGAAGGGCAGTTTTGCGCGAATCGCGGCGCTGCGGCTGCTCGCCGAAGCCGCGCGGCCCGATGCGCTGCCGCCTGGGTTCGACGTGCCCGACGATGATCCGACGCGGCGGATGATCGCGGCAGGGTCGCACCCCGATTACCGCTTGCTCACGCGCCTGCCCAAGGATGCCGACAAACCCGAGGGCGACACCGCGCGCAGCATCACCATCGCGCAGGTGCGTGCGCTCCAACCGATGTTCGCGACCAAGCCGAGCATGTCGGCGGCACGCGTGGTGCTGATCGACGCGATCGATGATCTTGAGCGGCCGGGGGCATCGAACGCGCTGCTCAAGAATCTTGAGGAGCCGCCTGCAGGGACGATCTTCATTCTGGTGAGCCATGCGCCGGGGCGATTGCTGCCCACGATCCGGTCGCGCTGCCGTCAATTGCGGTTCGACGCGCTCGACGATGACGCGATGCGGGTGGTGCTGGCGCTGGCCTTGCCCGAGGCAAGCGGCGAGGAGCTCACCGCCCTGATCGCGGCGGGCGAGGGGTCGCCGGGGCGGGCGCTCGGCTATGCCGGGCTCGACATGGCGAAGCTCGATGCGGCGATGGCGTCGATCGCGGCTGATGGCGACCCCGGCAATGGCGCGCGCGGCAAGCTGGCGAAGGCGCTGTCGCTGAAGGCCGCGCAGCCGCGTTACGAAGCGTTTCTCGATCGCGTGCCGGGCTTCATCGCCGATCGCGCTGCCGATCGCTCGGGCGAACCTTTGCGGATCGCGCTCGATGCCTATGACGCCGCCCGGGCGCTGTCGATCAGCGCGCGCGCGTTGTCGCTCGACCAGCAGGCAACGGTGTATGAAATGGCGGGGCTGGTCGCGCGGTTGGCGCCGCCAAGGCTTCAATAAGCCGTCGCATTCGATTAGGGCGAGGGCATGGCCGACCCCTATTACATCACCACCGCGATCAATTATCCCAATGGGCGGCCGCACATCGGCCATGCCTATGAAGCGATTGCCGCCGATACGATCGCGCGCTTCCACCGCCAGGCGGGGCGCGACGTGCGCTTCCAGACCGGCACTGACGAGCATGGCCTGAAGATGGTGCAGGCCGCGCGCGATCGGGGCATTGAAACGCGCGAACTCGCGACCGAAATGTCGGGCTATTTTCGGGAGATGGCTGACAAGCTGAACATCAGCTATGACCGCTTCATCCGCACCACCGATGCCGATCATTATGCCGCGAGCCAGGCAATCTGGGCGGCGATGGCTGAGGCAGGCGATCTCTATCTCGATCGCTACGAAGGCTGGTATTCGGTCCGCGACGAAGCTTTCTACGACGAGAAGGAACTGGTCGACGGGGAAGGGGGGAAGCTCTCGCCGCAGGGCACCCCGGTGGTGTGGACCGCCGAAGAGACGTGGTTCTTTCGCTTGTCGAAATATCAGCAGCCGTTGCTCGATCATTACGCGGCGAACCCCGATTTCATCCGCCCCGAAAGCCGCCGCAACGAGATTCTGCGCTTCGTCGAAGGCGGCTTGAGCGATCTGTCGGTGTCGCGCACGAGTTTCGACTGGGGCGTGCCGGTGCCGGGATCGCCGGGGCATGTGATGTATGTCTGGGTCGATGCGTTAACCAATTATCTGACCGGGGTGGGCTATCCCGATCTGGGCGGCGAGCTTGGCCGTTACTGGCCCGCCAACTTGCACCTGATCGGCAAGGATATCGTGCGATTTCATGCAGTTTACTGGCCCGCTTTCCTGATGTCCGCGAAGATCGCATTGCCGAAATCGGTGTTCGGTCACGGCTTCGTGCTCGCGCGCGACGGGGCGAAGATGGGCAAGTCGGCGGGCAATGCCGCCGATCCGATTGCGCTGGCAGATAGCTATGGCGTTGACGCGCTCCGCTATTTCTTGCTGCGCGACATCAGCTTTGGGCAGGACGGCAGCTATTCGGCCGAGGCGATCGTCACGCGCGCCAATGCCGATCTGGCAAACAGCTTCGGCAATCTGGCGCAGCGCACTTTGAGCCAGATCTTCAAGAATTGCGACCGCTGGCTGCCCGCGATTCACGGCCATGACCCCGCCGATGCCGCCCTTTTCGAGACGATCGACACGATCGTGCGCACGACGATGCCGCGCGCCTATGAGGAACTGGCGCTAAGCCAAGCGACCGAGGCGTGGATTCAGGGCGTGTTCGCCTGCAATGCCTATATCGATGAGCAGGCGCCCTGGGCGCTGAAGAAGACCGATACCGAGCGGATGGAGACGGTGCTGGCGACGCTCTACATCTGCATCGCGCAGCTCGCGGTGGCGATTGCGCCGGTGATCCCGGCAAGTGCGGCGAAATTGCTCGACGCGATGGGGATTGCGCCCGAGTTGCGGACGTTCGAGGGCATTGGCTCGCACTGGTATTCGCCGCTCGCCGAGGGCGGCTATCGACTGGAGCAGCCGGTCGCGCTCTTTCCCCGGCTCGAAGCCCCGGTGGAAGACTGATGTTCGTCGATTCGCATTGCCACCTCAATTACAAGGGGTTGGTCGAGCAGCAGGCCGAGGTGATCGACCGCGCGCGCGGGGCGGGGGTGTCGACGATGCTCACCATCTCCACGCGCGAGCGCGAATGGGATGAAATTGTCGCGATTGCCGAGGGGCATGACGATATCTGGGCGAGCATCGGCATCCACCCGCACGAGGCTGACACGCACCCACACGTCACCACCGACATGCTGGTTGCCCGCGCAGGCCATCCCCGCGTGGTGGGCATTGGCGAGACGGGGCTCGATTATTATTACGACCATAGCGACCGGGCGCAGCAGGCGGTGAATTTCCGCGCGCATATCGCCGCATCGCGCGCGACCGGGCTGCCGCTGATCGTCCACACGCGCGATGCCGAGGATGACACCGCCGCGATCATTGCCGATGAAATGGGGAAGGGGGCCTTCCCTTGCCTGATCCACTGCTTCACCGCGAGCGCCGATTTCGCCGACAAGGCGCTGGCGATGGGCTGCTACATCTCGATTTCGGGGATCGTGACGTTCAAGAACGCCAAGGAATTGCAGGAAACCGCCGCGCGCGTGCCCGCTGACCGGCTGTTGATCGAAACCGATGCGCCGTTTCTGGCGCCGGTGCCGCATCGTGGCCGCACCGGTGAGCCAGCCTTTGTTGCCGATACCGCGCGGTTCCTGGCGGCGTTGCGCGGGGTTGACGTCATGACGCTGGCCGAGACGACGTCTGCCAACTTCTTCAAGCTATTCGGTAAAGCGCAAACGTGAAGGTTCGCATCCTCGGCTGCGGTACCTCGTCGGGCGTGCCGCGTATCGGCGGCGACTGGGGCGACTGCGATCCTTTGGAGCCCAAGAACCGGCGCACGCGCGTCTCGATTCTCGTCGAGACCGCGACGACGCGCATCCTCGTCGATACCGGCCCCGATATGCGCGAACAGCTGCTGGCAGCCGATGTGGAGCAAGTCGATGCGGTGATCTGGACGCATGAGCATGCCGATCACTGCCACGGCGTCGATGATGTGCGCCAACTCTACCACGCGCGCGGCGCGCCGATTGCGGGCTTTGCGCAAAGCCGCACGCGCGCCTCGATGCTCGACCGCTTCGGCTATGTGTTCCACGGGCGTGCGGGCTATCCGCCGACCATGACGATCGACTTGCTCGCGGAACGGGTGATCATCGGCGACATCACCGTCGTCAGCGCCGAACAGCCGCACGGCGATATCACTTCGGCAGGCTTGCGTTTCGAAGCGGATGGCAAAACGGTGGGCTATGCCACTGATTTTCATGCGATGACGCCGACAATGCGCGAGTTCTACACCGGGCTCGACCTGTGGATCGTCGATGCGCTGCGGCGGCGGCCGCATCCGTCGCATCCGACGCTCGATCAGGCGCTGGGCTGGATTGCCGAGCTTGCCCCGACGCATGCGGTGCTGACGCATATGGACCAGTCGATGGATTATGCGACACTCTGCCGCGAACTGCCCGGCGGCGTTGTCCCGGGCTATGACGGTCAGGAGTTTCTGCTGTGACCAACGGCGATCAGATGAGTGCGCTCTGGTATCTGCTGCTGCTGATTCTGCCGCTGTCGGCGCTGATCGCACGCGGCATTCCGATCGGCCAGACGATGCGGATGGCGTTGATCTGGATCGGGATTTTTGCCGCCGGTTTGATCATCGCGACCTTCTGGACGCGCAATCGCAGCTATATCGACGGCTTCCTTGTCGATGCCGGCTTGAGCAGCAATGTCGTTACCGGATCGACCGTCGAGTTGGCGCGCGGCGACGGCGGGCATTTCTGGGCCGATGTCGTGCTCAACGGCGTCAGCCGGCGGATGCTGGTTGATACCGGCGCCACCAGCACGACGATTTCGCGCACGACGGCGAAGGCGGTGGGCGCGAGCGTTGATGAAGGCTTCGGCGTGCTGGTCGATACCGCCAATGGTCAGGCGATGGCACATCGCGCGACACTGGGGTCGCTGCAACTCGGATCGATCCGCGCGAAGGATTTGCCGGTGCTGGTGAGCGATACCGACGGCACCGATCTGCTCGGCATTGATTTCCTGTCGCAGCTCAAAAGCTGGCGGGCTGAGGGGAACCGGCTGATTCTGGTCCCCCGTGGATAGATCGTCATTTTACATAATGTATATTATCGGACCGACGGATTAACGAGAGGGTAGTAATGGTTGATCGGCTGGTAACCATCATGGCCCGCCTCCGCGATCCGGTGACCGGCTGCGACTGGGATACCGTGCAGACGTTCGAGACGATCGCGCCCTATACGATCGAGGAAGCGCATGAAGTCGCCGACGCGATTGCGCGCGGCGACATGGGCGATTTGAAGGACGAACTCGGCGATCTGCTGCTCCAGGTCGTGTTCCATGCGCGGATCGCCGAAGAAGCCGGACATTTCGCTTTCCCTGATGTGGTGACGGCGATCAGCGACAAGATGGAGCGCCGCCATCCGCATATCTTTGGTGACGATGCTACTGGCGGCCCTCACCTCTGGGAACAAATCAAGGCCGAGGAACGCGGCGCCAAGGGCGCGGCGAGCGCGCTCGACGGCGTCGCGCTTGGCCTCCCTGCCCTGATGCGCGCCGAGAAATTGCAGAAGCGCGCCGGGCGAGTCGGCTTCGACTGGCCCGACGCGAGCGGCGCCCGCGCGAAAATCGACGAGGAGATTGCCGAGGTCGAAGCGGCGGAGACCGATGAACACCGGGCGGAGGAGATCGGCGACCTGCTGTTCGCGGTGGTCAACTGGGCAAGGAAGCACAGCGTCGATCCTGAGGCAGCATTGCGAGCGGCGAATGCGAAGTTCGAGCGGCGGTTTCGGGCGATGGAGGATGCGGCTGGGGATGCGTTTGCGGGGTTGGATTTGGACGCAAAGGAAGCGTTGTGGCTGGCGGCGAAGGCGACTGAGGCCCAGTAAGTCAGCCCCGGAGGAGGGTCAGTGCGGAGCGGTGCGCTTCAGGATTGCGGGTGACCTAGAAGGAGCCTCCAGCTGCCATTGTCGCATGCACCACAGTGACTACCGACGTGGGATTTGTTGCAGCCCCCACAGCACTCCCGCGGTCGCGGCACCTATCGACATAAACCACACCATATTTGTATCGGCTGTCAGGTTATGGGTAAGTCGCCACCCCCGAGGAAAGGCGAGCCAGCTCGCCGTGGACAGCGCCCCAAACGCAACAGTCGCTAACAACGAGAGAGCTTTAGGCAGACGCTGGGTAAGCATCAAGAAAACAGCAGTCAGCGCGCTTGGAACAAATCCGATGCGATAAATAAGCAACGGCCCGATCGGCCCTAATAAAATGATGATTACCGCCCAAGGGTTAAATATTAAAAATATGCAAAATCCAATCAAAGGACCGGATAAAGCGAACGCTAAGGCTCTTAAAAAGCCAATTTCGCGGAGCGTGTTTAGCATGCTATAGGTTTAGCCTGAGACAATGAAACTAGGGTAAACACCGACATGAATCCGGCATGATATGGTACAAAACCGCTGTCAACAATGTCCACTTTACTGGCAAGATCGATCGTTCGCCATTTTTTGCGCTCAGTTTAAGTACAGCGCTTGCAGTTTGGCGCGCGGTGGGCCCCGGAACAAGTCCGGGGTGACGAATAGGCGCTGGCTGCGGCGCATTCCCGACTCCACCGGACACACCTCTCCCTCCATCCGCACACAAAGCAGATAAATCGACCGGCGCGTCCGTGCCACGATACGTTCGGGGCTCGGCGACTTGGGTACAAAGGCAATGAAGCGCCGAGGCTTATTGCTGTTCGGCGATGGTTGGCACGCCTTTGCCGGTGCGACCGGACGTGTGTGGCGCTTGCGAGGCTTCGGGGTTGCCCCCTCAAGCCTACGTGCCGGTGAGCCCATCGCTCGCTGGTTGCGGATCCGTCTATAACCCGAACGATTCCGCGCCGGTCGATGGCCGAAGGCTTGACGCCCCCAACCGCTCCATCCGCTTGCCCCGACAGGCCACGCCGGGTCGAGCAGATGGCTGCGGCGTATAACCTATCTGGTTGCAATTGTCAAGAACAAAAAGGGATCAGACGGCGCGTTCGCCGAACCGCGCCCAATCGCGCTCGCTTAAGCGCACTTCGTACACCGCCGCCTCGCCGTCGACCCAATGCTCGATCACTTCGCCATGCTGGTGCAGCCATGCCGCCCCCGCCCCGTCGCCCGTCTCCAGCGTGATCGTGTAGCGGCGATGCGCTTCGGTGAGCCGTGAGGCAACGATCGTCAGCATAAGATCGACCCCTTCCCCGCTCAGCGCCGAAATCGCGATAACATCGTCGCGTTTGGCGGCTTCGAGGATCACATCGGCGCGCGCATCGCCTTCGAGCAGATCGAGCTTGTTCCACGCTTCGAAACGCGGCGTGGTCTCGGCAACCCCCAGTTCCGACAGCACTTTCTCGACATCGGCGCGCTGCGCTTCGGTATCGGGGTGGGCGATGTCGCGCACATGGACGAGCAGATCGGCCGACACGACTTCCTCAAGCGTGGCCTTGAAGGCGGCGACGAGCTGCGTCGGCAGGTCGGACACAAAGCCCACCGTGTCAGACAGGATCGCCTTGTCGATGCCGGGGAGCGAAATCTGCCGAAGGGTCGGGTCGAGCGTGGCGAACAGCAGATCCTCGGCCATCACATGCGCGCCGGTCAGCCGGTTGAACAGCGTCGACTTGCCGGCATTGGTATAGCCGACGAGCGCAATCACCGGCCACGGTGCGCGCTGGCGGCGTTCGCGGTGCAGGCCGCGCGTGCGGCTGACTTGTTCGAGTTCGCGGCGCAACCGCGCCATGCGGTCGCGGATCAAGCGGCGGTCGGCCTCGATCTGCGTTTCACCGGGGCCGCCGAGGAAGCCGAAGCCGCCACGCTGGCGCTCCAAGTGAGTCCAGCTGCGCACCAGCCGCCCCGCCTGATAATCGAGGTGCGCGAGTTCAACTTGCAGCCGCCCCTCGGCGGTCGCGGCGCGCTCGCCGAAAATTTCGAGGATCAGGCCGGTGCGGTCGATCACCTTGGCGCTGAGCCCGGTTTCGAGATTGCGCTGCTGCACCGGCGTGAGCGCGGCGTCGAAGATGACGAGATCGGCTTCCTCCATCCGCACAGCGGCGGCGATCTGTTCGATCTGCCCCTGTCCGATCAACGTCGCGGCCTTGGGGCTGCGCAGCCGGACCGCGATCTTGTCGGTAACGATCAGGCCAATGGCCTCGGCCAAGCCCGCCGTCTCGGCAAGTCGCGCGTCGGGGTCGCGGCTGGCGCCACCCTGATCGGGCAGCACCACCACCGCGCGGCCGCCGCGGGCGAATTCACTTTTGTCGCGCTCGAACCCGCTACTCAATCGTCCGACTCGGTCGCTTCCTCGGCGAGGTTGAGCGGGTGCGCGGGCTGCACGGTCGAGACGGCATGCTTATAGACGAGCTGGGCCATGCCATCGCGCTGGAGCAGCATGCAGAAAAGATCGAACGCGGTGATATACCCCTGCAACATCACGCCGTTGACGAGGAACATTGTCACCGGCTCTTCGGACTTGCGAACCGCGTTCAGGAAAATTTCCTGCAGCAGCGGCGCCTTTTTCTGCGCTTCGCCGATTGTGTCGAGGATCGCATCAACGTCGATCGTCGAGGCCGGCATGATCGTCGAAATCGCATGCTTGTAGATGAGCTGCGACTGGCCGTCGCGGCGCAGCAGCACGCTGAAATTATCGAACCAGGTGACAATCCCCTGCAGCTTGACGCCCTTCACCAGGAACATCGTCACCGGCGTTTTCGAACGGCGCAGCGAATTGAGGAACAAGTCCTGCAGCGAGGCGGATTTTTCGGCCATGATGATCGTTCCTTGTTCTTGGCGAGGAAATGCCCCGCGAGGCGCCGGTTGGCGGCGTCCGATTGACCTAATGTAGGAAGGCGACCGGCGTGCGTCCATATCCCGCGTTCAATCCTCGCCGCGCGTCTCGGTAATCCCCAGCAGCTTCAATTTGCGGTGCAGCGCCGAGCGTTCCATGCCGATAAAGGTCGCGGTGCGCGAGATATTGCCCGAAAAACGCCTGATCTGGACGCGCAGATATTCGCGTTCGAAATATTCGCGGGCTTCGCGAAGCGGCGCGCCCATGATCGCGGTGGTCGCCGCCCCGATGCCGAGATCGCGCTGATCGCCAAGCACTTCGGCCGGCAGCAGATCGATGTCGATCCGCCCGATCCGCTCGCCCGGCGCCATGATGACGGTGCGCTCGACGACATTGCGGAGCTGGCGGACATTGCCGGGCCATTCGTGGCTCTGGAGCGCGACCATCGCTTCAGGCGCGACTTCGGGGGTCGGTACACGGCGCTGGGCGGCATAATGCGCGACGAAATGCTCGACCAGCGGCGGGATGTCTTCACGTCGTTCGGCGAGGCCGGGGATGACGACGGGGACGACGTTGAGCCGGTAATAGAGGTCCTCGCGGAAGCGCCCCTCGGCGATTTCGACGGCCAGGTCGCGTGCGGTGGCGGAGACGACGCGCAGGTCGACGCGGACGATCCGCTGGCCACCGATGCGGGTGAAGCTCTGGTCGGTCAGCACGCGCAGGATGCGCGCCTGCGTCTGCACCGGCATGTCGGCGATCTCGTCGAGGAACAGCGTGCCGCCATGCGCTTGCTCGAGCAAGCCGGGGCGCACGACATTGCCGCCCTCCTCCACCCCGAACAATTCCTCCTCGACACGCTCGGGCGTCATCCGCGCGGCACTCACGACAACGAAGGGCGCAACGCCGCGCTGGCTCCAGCCGTGGAGCAGGCGCGCGGCGACTTCCTTGCCGACACCCGCGCCGCCGGTGATAAGCACGCGGCTGCCGGTTGCCGCCACGCGCTTGAGCGTCGCGCGCACGCCGTTGATGGCGGCGGAATTGCCGGTGAGGTCGTCTTCACGCCCCGCCGTCTCGCGCAAGCTCGCAACTTCGCGGCGCAAGCGTTCGGTCTCGGTCGCGCGCTCGACGAGCAGCAGCAGGCGTTCGGCCTCAAACGGCTTTTCGATGAAATCCACGGCGCCGCGCCGGATCGCGGCGACGGCGGTGTCGAGATTGCCGTGGCCGGAAATCACGATCACCGGAATGCTGGGGTCGCGGCGCTTGAGTTCGTCGAGCAGATCGAGCCCGTCGAGCCGCGAGCCGTGCAGCCACACATCGAGCAGGACGAGCGACGGGCGCCGCGCGGCAATCGCTTCGAGTGCGGCGTCGCTGTCGGCGGCAAGCCGCGTCTCATAGCCTTCGTCTTCGAGCACGCCGGCCACGAGTTCGCGGATGTCTTTCTCGTCGTCGACGACCAGGATGTCGAGAGCCATACGCTGCTACTTTCGGATACGGGTGAGGACGGGCGCGCGCTCTTCGCCCGAATTGGCGCTCAGATCGGCGCGGTCGGTGTCGCTGGCCGCGAGCTGCGCGAGCGCATGGGGGTCGAAACACAGGGTGACGATCGTGCCGCCGCCGGGTCGATCGGCGAATGTGATCGTGCCGAGATGTTCGTCGACGATCTTCTTGACGATCGCGAGGCCAAGGCCGGTGCCGCGTGCGCGCGTGGTCATATAAGGTTCGACGATGCGGTCGCGCTCGACCGGGAGGCCGACACCATCGTCGGCGACGAAGATCGTGACGCGGCCATTGTCCCCGGCGGCGATCGTCAGCGTGACGTTGCCGGCCGCGCCCTCGTCCTGGCTCTGCACGGCCTCGACCGCGTTCTTGACGATGTTGGTCAGCGCCTGGGCGAGCTGGCGGCGGTCGCACACGAGCGACGGCGGCGGCTCGTCGTGCACCAGCTCGAACGTGACGCTGCCATGCGCGACTTCGTGCAGGAACATCACCTGGCGCGCGATGTCGAGCAGCGATTCCTCGCGGAAGACCGGCTTGGGCATGCGTGCGAAGGACGAAAATTCATCGACCATCCGTCGCAGATCGCCGACCTGGCGCACGATCGTCTCGGTCAGGCGGGCGAAGGTGCCGTCATCCTCGGGCAGTTGCTTGCCATAGCGGCGCTGAAGCCGTTCGGCGGCGAGCTGGATCGGCGTCAGCGGGTTCTTGATTTCATGCGCGATCCGGCGCGCGACATCGGACCAGGCCGCGCGACGCTGATCGAGCAATTGCTGGGTGATGTCGTCGAAAGTCAGGATCGGCCCGGCATCGGCGACCGCGATCTTCACCGCCAGCGTGCGCGCTTCGCCCTGCGCGGCGATCTGGATCACGGCTTCGGGATTGCCAGCGTCGAGCAGCGCGTCAAGCTCGGGCGACAGATCGGCGAGCTTGGCGCTGATCGGCGCGGCCTCGCCCGCGCGCAGCAGTGCCAGCGCCGAGCGATTGATGAGGCGGATCCGGCGCTCGCGATCGACCGAAATAACGCCGGCCGACACCCCCGACACCACCGCCTCGATCAGCGCACGACGGCTGTCGAGCTGGTCGTTGGCGGCGACGAGCGCGTCAGTCTGCGCCTGCAATTGTTCGGTCATGCTGTTGAAGGCATTGCCGAGCGCACCGATTTCGTCCTCAACCTTGGGTGTCGGCACACGCGCGCTGAGCTCGCCGCTGGCGATGCGGTGCGCGGCCCCCACCAGCGCGTCGATCGGCCGCACCAGCCGGTCAGCGACCTGCAGCGCGATCCACACCGCCACCGCGACGATCAGCAACGCAACCGCGAACAGGATGAGGTTGAAGGTCAGCTGGATCGAGCGCGTGCGCTTCTGCAGCGCTGCATAATCCTTGACCAACGCTGAGGCGGCGATGTGCTGACGGCTGAGGAACGCCGCCGTCACGCTGGTCCCGGCGTATACGAACGTGTCCTTCCGGTTCGGGACTGGTGCTATCAGCCAGACGGTGTCAGTGGTGCGGTTGATGTAGGGCGTCTTGTCGCGGCCGACGAGGTCGAGCATCGCGGGGTTAATGCGCTGCGCGAACTGCGCTTCGGTCGGCGGGTTGAAGACGTAGAGAACCTGAATCCCCGCGCCCTTTTGGTAGCGGAACAGCACCGACTGCTCGAGATTGCGGAAATAGGTTTCGCGGTTGAAGAAGAGCTGGAAATCTTCCTGCTGCTTCGGGATCGTGGGGTAATAGCGGTCGATGTCTTTCACCAGCTGGTTGGTTTCGGCGAGCCAGCGCTTGATGATTTCCTTTTGCCCTTCGTCGACCATCCCCATCGTCGCGTTGAAGGCATTGCGCGCGCGATCGGACACCCAGTAATCGACCCCGAGTTCGAACATCACCGAGGCCGCGATCACGGTCAGGATGATCGGCACGCTGGCGAGGATCGAGAAAGTCGCGACGAGCCGCACGTGCAGCCGCCCGCGCCCGCCCATCGGCGATCGCGCCGCGCGCCGCATCGCGATCCGCCGTCCGCCCAGCACGAGCAGCGCAATCCACGGCAGCAGATTGGCGATCAGCATCGCCGCGATCAGCGGTGATGATAGGGGTGTCGGGGCGCTGCTACCGCGCGCGATCAGCAGGTAACTGCCGATCGCCACTGCGACCGCAACCGCCAGAACGCCGATCTCAATCAGCGGGGCAACGGGTCGAACCCCGGGTCTCTCGGGCGTCGCGACGGCGACTGGATCATTCATCGTGGTATTCTTACAACATTAGCGTTGCCGATAACACACATAATTGGCGCGGCGATCGGTGGCTTGTCGCGCTGGCCGATCTATCGGGCGCGCAAATGGCACAAAAAAGGCGTTAGCGACCGGGCTCGATGCCCAGATCATCGAGCCGCTTGCGCAGCGTGTTGCGATTGATGCCGAGCGCGCGCGCGGCGCGGAGCTGGTTCTGGCCGTGGCGCGCAAGCAAGGCTTCGATCAGCGGGCGTTCGACTTCGGCAATAATCCGGTCGTAGAGCGTGCCGTCGTCGAGCGCGGCTGGCTCTTCGCGCGCGAGCCGGTCGATCCGGGCGCGGATCGCGGTGTCGATCCCTGAATCGGCAGGCGTAACTGTCGGCCCGGGGCTGCTGCCGAGCATGGCGCGGACATCATCGGCACCCACCTGCTCGTCGCGGCTGAGCGCGGCAATCCGGCGGATGACATTTTCGAGCTCACGGACATTGCCGGGCCAGTCATGCCCCTCGAGCACGGTGATCGCTTCGTCGCGCAGGCTTTTGCGCGGCAATCCGGCTTCGGCCGCGCGATCGAGGAAATGACGCGCCAGCAACGCGACATCCTGCCGTCGCGCGCGCAAGGCGGGCAGCGCGACCGGCACGACATTGAGCCGGTAGAACAGATCTTCGCGGAAGCGCCCCTCGCCCACCAGCAAGGTCAGGTCGCGGTTGGTCGCGGCGACGATGCGGACGTCGGCGCGGATCGCCCGCGCGCCGCCGACGGTGGTGAATTCGCCCGACTGCAGCACGCGCAGCAGGCGCGTCTGCGCTTCGATCGGCATGTCGCCGATTTCGTCGAGGAACAAAGTGCCGCCCGCTGCTTGTTCGAACCGCCCCGCCGACCGCGCCTGCGCGCCGGTGAACGCACCGCGTTCGTGCCCAAACAGCTCGGCCTCGATCAGCTCGCGCGGGATCGCGGCCATGTTGATCGCGACGAAGGGCGCGTAACGGCGCGGGCCGAGGTCGTGGATCGCGCGCGCGACCAGCTCCTTGCCGGTGCCTGATTCGCCCGTCACCAGCACGGTCAGATCATTGCCGACGACGCGGGCGATGACGCGGTAAACCTCCTGCATCGCGGGCGACCGGCCAATCAGCGGCAGACCGCCGTCGAGCAGCTCGGCCGGGTCAGCCGCCTGCTCGCCGCCGCGCGCGAGCGCACTACGCACCGCACGCGACAGTATGTCGAGGTCGAACGGCTTGGGCAGATAGTCATAAGCGCCAGCCTCATTGGCCTTCACCGCCGTCGACAGCGTGTTGAGCGCCGACAGGATGATCACGGGCAATTGTGGATGATGCTCCAGCAGCGCGCGCACGCGGTCGATGCCATTGCCGTCGGGCAGTATGACATCGGTAATCAGCACATCGGGCAGGCCGCCCCGCAGCGCCACGTCGAGTTCGGCGAGGCTCGCCGCCGTCTTGACGTCATGACCCTCACGCCGCAGCGCTTGCGCGACGACCGTGCGGATCGCCGCGTCGTCATCGACCACGAGGATCCGGCCCTTCATGCGGCCCTCGGCAGCAGAATGCGGAACACGGTCGTCTCGGGGCTGCCTTCGCGGGCATATTGAGCGATCCCGCCCATGTCGCGGACGAGCTTGTCGACCAGCGCCAGGCCAAGCCCCTGCCCTTCGGGTTTGCCCGATACGAATGGATCGAACAGATGATCGGCGATGTCGGCAGGCGCGCCGGGGCCGTTGTCGATGACCAGCAGCTCGATCGGTAGCGGGCGGCGCGGCTTGCCGGCGGTCGCGCTCACGGCCATGCCGTGGCGATAAGCGGTGGCGAGCGTGATGCGGCGATCGGCCTGGGACGCGGTCGCTTCAGCGGCGTTCTTGAGCAGATTGAGCAGCACCTGGACGAGTGCGTCGTGATTGGCCTGCACCAGCGGCAGCGACGGATCGAAGCGCTCCTCAATCGCGACATCGCGCGCGAATCCGGCGCGGGCGACGCGGCGAGCATGATCGAGCAGCGGATAGATGTTGAGCGGCTCGAGCGTGCGCTGCCGCGTATCGGTGAAATCCTGCATGCGGTCGATCAGCGCGGCGATGCGATCAACCTCGGCAATGATGAGTTCGGGCAACGCCGCATCCTCGCCGCTTGCGGTCAGCCCGAGCAGCTGCGCGGCGCCGCGAATGCCCGACAGCGGGTTCTTGATTTCATGCGCGAGCATGGCGGCGGCACCAACCGCCGCGCGCGCAGCGGCGCGGTCGGGCTGGCCCATCCGGCGCGAGGCAGCCGCTTCGTGCAGCGTCACGATCCGCCAGCCGGAATGTTCGGGCACCGCGACTTCGCTGAAATCGACCCGCACCCGCCCGCCACGCCTGGTGTCGAGGCGGGTATCAAAGGCCGCGAAACCTAGTCCTTCGCGGCGTTCCAGATAATCAGGCGGGAGGATCATCATGCTCGCCAGCTTTTGCCCCAACATCGCGCGTTCCGATGTGTTGAGCAGCTGTTCGGCGCCGCTGTTGGCAAAGGCAATGCGATCGTCGGGCGCGATCAGGATCACCGCCATCGGCAGCGCGGCGATCAGCTCGGCAAAGGGTGGCGCTGACGCCGCGCTCACGCCGCCTGTCGCGAGCGCCACGGCGCGTAGAATTCAGCGAGCATCGTCAGCACCAGCTTGGGGTCGTTCTGCGCATTCACGCGGTTGCGGAATTCGGCCGAGCCGTGCAGCCCCTTGGTGTACCAACCGATGTGCTTGCGCGCGATCCCGACGGCGGTCTCGTTGCCATAAAGGGCGAGCATTGCCTCGTAATGCTCGACAATCAGGTGATATTGTTCCTCGATGCCCGGATCGGGCACGCGGCGACCGGTGCGGAACCATTCGATCACCTGGCCGAGCAGCCACGGCTTGCCATAAGCGCCGCGCCCGATCATCACGCCATCCGCGCCCGATTGTTCAAGCGCAGTCTCGGCATCCTCGATCGAGCAAATGTCGCCATTGGCGATCACCGGGATCGTGACGGCCTCCTTCACCCGGCGGATGAACGCCCAGTCGGCCGAGCCCTTGTACATCTGGTTGCGGGTGCGTCCGTGGACGGTGATCATCTTCGCGCCGAGATCCTCGGCGATGCGCGCGAGTTCGGGGGCGTTGAGGCTGGCGTGGTCCCAGCCCATCCGCATCTTGACCGTGACGGGCACATCGACCGCCTTGACGGTCGCGGCGATGATCGCGGTCGCATTGGGCAGATCGCGCATCAGCGCCGACCCGGCATCGCCGTTGACGATCTTTTTGACCGGGCAGCCCATGTTGATGTCGATGATCGCCGCGCCGCGATCGGCATTGAGCTTGGCGGCCTCCGCCATCTCGTAAGGCGAGCAACCCGCAAGCTGCATCGACACCGGCTCCTCGACCGGGTCCCATGCCGCCTTCTGGAGCGACTGGCGCGTTTCGCGGATCATCGCCTGGCTCGCAATCATCTCGGTGACGTTGAGGCCCGAGCCGAAGCGGCGCACGACAGTGCGGAACGGCATGTCGGTGACGCCGGTCATCGGCGCCAGAATGACGGGATCGTCGATCCGCACGGGACCGATTTGGATGGGGGAAAGCTTGGTCATGATCTGCCTGAAATTTAGGCAGCGCATAGGCGAAATGCGGGGAGCGGGCAAGACGGGCGGGGACTGGCGGGGCGACAGGGCTTGCGCTAGGCGGGCGCGATGGAACCGAGACGGATCGTCGCGCTGATCGTCGCTGCGGGCAGCGGCACGCGCCTGGGGGGTGAACTGCCGAAGCAGTTTGCGGCATTGGCTGGCAAACCGATGTTGGCGCATAGCTTTGCCGCATTTTCCTCACATCCAATGATAAGCGAAACGATCGTCGCAATCGGCGCCGGGCAGGAAGCGATGCTCGCTGACGCCGTTGGCGATGCCCGGTCGGTGACCGGCGGCGCCACGCGGCGCGAGTCGGTGCGTGCAGGGCTCGAAGCGATTGCGGCGGATGGGGGCGCCGATCTGGTGCTGATCCATGACGCAGCGCGGCCGTTCCTGAGTGCCGAGGTGATCGACCGGCTGATCGCCGCGCTCGACACTGATCCCGGCACGGTCCCTGCCCTGCCCGTCGCCGATACGCTCGCGCGCGGGATCGAAGTGCTCGGCGAGACGGTACCGCGCGACGGGCTCTGGCGGGTCCAGACGCCGCAAGCGTTTCACTTCGACGCCATTCTCGACGCGCACCGCCGCTGGCCCGAGGGCGAAGACGCTACCGATGACGCGCAGATGCTTCGCCGTTTCGGATCGAGCGTGGCAATGGTAGAAGGCGACATCATGCTCGACAAAGTCACTTACCCCGCCGACATCGCCGCTGCTGAAGCGCGCCATGCCGCCACGCTGATCAGCCGAAGTGCTGTCGGCTATGACGTCCACCGGCTAGAAGTCGGCGAGGAATTGTGGCTCGGCGGCGTGTTGATCCCGCACGACAAGGGCCTGAGCGGGCATAGCGACGCCGATGTCGCGCTCCACGCGATCACCGATGCGTTGCTCGGCTGCACGGGTGAAGGCGATATCGGTACGCATTTCCCGCCGAGCGATCCGCAGTGGAAAGGCGCCGCTTCGTACAAATTCCTCCAGCATGCCGCGTCGATCATCACGGCCAAGGGCGGCGTCATCGATTTCGTCGACCTGACCTTGATCTGCGAAGCACCCAAGATCGGCCCGCACCGTGCGGCAATGCGCGCGAAGATCGCTGAACTGCTGGCGCTGGGCGAAGATCAGGTGAGCATCAAGGCGACCACCACCGAGCGATTGGGCTTCACCGGGCGCGGTGAAGGCATCGCCGCGCAGGCCTGCGCGACGGTGCGGCTGCCGGTCGCTGGGCGTCCCGCATGAGCTGGCGCCGGTCGCTCGCGGCCTGCGCGCTCGCGCTCGGCGCATCGGCGAGCAGTGCGCAGAATTTTGCGGCCGACCTCCAGCTCCCCTGCGTCACCGCGCCCGAAGCCGAGGCGCTCGTCACCGCGATCCTGCCCGAAACAATCGAGGCGCTGTCGGCAGCCTGTGCGAAGCAATTGCCGCCGAGTGCGGTGCTTCGCGGTTCGAACGCGGGCTTCATCGCGCGCTATCGCAGCGATGCCGATGCGGTGTGGCCCAATGCACAAAAGGCAGTGTCGCGGGTGATCGGCGCCGATGCGTCGGGGATTCTCGGCAGCAATGTCGCGCGCCCCGTCATCGCCTCGCTGCTGGCGCCGGCGATCGTCAAGCAGGTCCAGCCGGGCGAGTGCGCCTCCTATGACCGGATCGTGGCACTCGCCCAGCCGCTGCCGCCGCGCAATCTGGCGGGGTTACTTGTGTCGGTATGGCAACTCGCCGATGCGCGGCGCAAACCCGGCGAGAAGCGCCCCGCTTTGACCATTTGCCCGAGGTCCTCATGAGCGACGTCGACGACAAAAGCCCCGATTGGGCCGAGACGATCCTGCCGACGCGGTTGGTCGACGTTGCGCGCCGCGTGGTTGAGGCCAATCGCGCGGCCGGGCGCCGCATCACGGTCGCCGAAAGCTGCACCGGCGGGCTGGTGTCGGCGGCGATTACGGAGATTGCGGGCTCGTCCGAAGTGCTGCAATCGGGCTTCACCACTTATTCGAACGCCGCGAAAACCGCGACGCTGAAGGTCAGCCCCGACATCATCGATACCTTCGGCGCGGTATCGGTCGCGGTGGCCTGGGCGATGGCGCAGGGCGCGCTTGAGGCGAGCGACGCTGATGTCGCGGTGGCGATTACTGGCGTCGCTGGCCCCGGTGGCGGGACACCGAAGAAGCCAGTCGGCACAGTCGTGTTTGCGCTCGCCGAACGCGGCGGCGATCCGGCGCATGTCGTGGCCGATCTGCGCCAGTTCGGCGATCTCGGGCGCGGTGGCGTGCGGCTTCAGGCGGCGTTGTGTGCGCTCGAACTGCTGTTGCCGGGGGCGTCGCTCGACCCCGAATAGAGCTTGGCCGCGCGCGTTTCGAACGCGCCGATCATCTTCCTGAGCGCACGATCGAACACTTGCCCCGCGATCATTTCGAACACGCGGTTCTTGAACGCGAAGTCGACCGCGAAATCGACATGACAGCCGCCCGCGCCATCGCTGCGGAATCCCCATTCGTTGCGCAGATATTTGAGCGGCCCGTCGAGATAATCGACGTGAATCCGGCTCGGCCTTTCCTTCTCCACCCGCGAGGTGAATTTCTCACGCAGAGCGCCGAAGCCGACAATCATGTCGGCAATCACCGTCGTCTCGCTTTCGGAGCGGATGCGCATCGCCGACACCCAGGGCAGGAAATCGGGGTATTTCGCGACATCAGCCACCAGCGTGTACATCTGCTCCGGCGAATAGGGTAGATGCCGCGTCTCGGTATGGCGCGGCATCAGGTGCGCGCCAGCTTCGCCTCACGCGCCTGGCGCAAGGCGGCGAAATCATCACCGGCGTGATAGCTCGACCGCGTGAGCGGCGAAGCGGCGACGAGCAGGAAGCCCTTCGCGCGCGCGATCGCGGCATAGGCATTGAACGCGGCGGGCGTCACGAAATCGGCGACTTTGGCGTGGCGCGGCGTCGGCTGGAGATATTGCCCCATCGTCAGGAAATCGATGTCGGCGGAGCGCATGTCGTCCATCACCTGGTGGACTTCCATCCGCTCCTCGCCCAGCCCCATCATCACGCCTGACTTGGTGAAGATCGACGGATCGTGCCGCTTGACGCTTTCGAGCAGGCGCAGCGAAGCATAGTAACGCGCGCCGGGGCGGATGGTCGGGTAAAGCCGCGGGACCGTCTCCAGATTGTGATTATAGACATCGGGCCGCGCCGCGACGATCGATTCGACCGCGCGCTCATGCTTGTTGCGAAAATCAGGGGTGAGGATTTCGATCGTCGTCCTGGGCGTATTGCGGCGCAGCGCCTCGATCACCTTGACGAACTGGCTCGCGCCGCCGTCGGGCAAGTCGTCGCGGTCGACCGAGGTGATGACGATATGCTCAAGCCCCAGCTCGGCCGCCGCGGTCGCGACATGTTCGGGCTCGAGCGGATCGACCGCGCGCGGCATACCGGTCTTGACGTTGCAAAAGGCGCAGGCGCGGGTGCAGGTGTCGCCCAGGATCATCACCGTCGCGTGCTTTTTCGTCCAGCATTCGCCGATGTTCGGGCAAGCCGCTTCCTCGCACACGGTGGCGAGGTTCAGGCGGCGCATCAGCGCGCGGGTTTCGGCAAAGCCGGTCGAGGTCGGCGCCTTGACGCGGATCCAGTCGGGCTTGCGCTCGCGCGGGGGGCGGACAAGCGGGGTAATCTCGTTCATGCGACGGCAAATAGCGATTGCCGCCCCCCCTTGCCACCCCTTCCTTGGGGCAGGGGCGCTTGCCACTGGGATGCGTTCGAGTCAGAAGCGCGGACGATGCCCGATTTCCAAAAGCTCGTCGACGGTTACCACCGGTTTCGCGACACCGATTGGCCGCGTGAGCGCGCGCGCTGGGAAGAATTGACCGAAGGCCAGCGCCCGCGCGTGATGGTCATTTCCTGTTCGGACAGCCGGGTCGATCCCGCGCAGGTGTTCAACACATCGCCCGGCGAGATTTTCGTCGTCCGCAACGTCGCCAATCTGGTCCCGCCGTTCGAGAATGACACCGCGCGGCACGGCGTGTCGGCGGCGGTCGAATTCGCGGTCACCCAGCTCGATGTGCGCCAGATCGTGGTGATGGGGCATGGATCGTGCGGGGGGGTGCAGGCGGCGCTGTCGCGCCATTTCGAGGGGCGCAAGCCCGGTGACGGCGGTTTTATCGCGCATTGGGTCGATCTGCTCGACACGGCCCGCGACAGGATCATCGAGGAGCACGGCACGGGCGCCGAGGCAGTCCATGCGCTCGAGCTCGAAACGGTTCGCGTCAGCATCGCGAACCTGCGCAGCTTCCCCTTCATTCCGCCGCGCGAAGCCGATGGCCGGTTGATCGTGCGCGGCGCCTTTTTCTCGATCGCCGACGGGTTGCTGCACGTGATGGACGCGAACGGCGATTTTGCGCCGGCCTGACCGCGCTATTTCTTCACCGTCACCGTGAGCTGATAATAGATGCGCACCCACGCACCGATCAGCTTCTTGCCACCGACGCGCGGCGGATACACGCGGAATTGCCACGCCGCTTCGCGAAAGCCACGCGACAGCCCTGAACCGAGCGGCGATTCGCCCATGGTGCGGCAATTTTCGACGCGATTGTCGGGCGCGGTCTTGCACGCGATCAGCGCCCAACCGCTTTCGCTGACTTTCGGCAGATAGAAAGCGAGCTCGGCCTGCGTCGGCTCGCGCACCCATTCGGCATTGTAGAGCGGCTGGCCGCCTGGCCCCTGCCCCGGGCCATAGGCCGCGACGCTGTCTTTGCCGCTGCCGCTCCCCTCCGCCCGGGTCGACGGAATCTTCGAGATGTCCGACGCCGCCAGAGTGTCCTTGTCGACCCGGACCAGATCGGGGAATGGATCGGCTTTGGGCGGCGGCACCGTTTGCGGCGGTGGCGGGACGATGGGCGGCACGGGGCTTGAGTCGACTTCGGTCTTGCTGGGCGCAGGCTTCGATCGTTTGGCGGGTGCCTCTTTGGCAGCCTTTTCGCCGCCGCCCTTTTCAGGCGCCGGGATAAGCTGAAACGACAGCGGCGGCCCCAGTTTCTTCGGTTCGGGCTGGCGGTTGTTGAGTGTCAACAGCAGGATGACGAGCAGCAGTTCGATCAGCAGCGCGAACAATATGCCGCCGAGCCGCCGCCGCAGCGGCGTGCGTTCGCGATCCGCATGGGTTTGAAAGGACGCCGACAGCATGCCCCTGCCGCCTAGTCGCGCGGGCGCAGCGCGGCAACGACTCGTTGCGATGGCTTTTGCCAAGCTGCGCCCGCTTGCGCCCCCGCCTCCGCCCCGCTACCCAGCCGCTTTAATGCACGCATCCGATCATGCCCCCGCGACGCTCATTCCGGGCCGCGCCGTCTTCCCGCATCATGACCTGACGGGAATCGACGGGCTTCAGCCGCACGAGATCATGTTTCTGCTCGACGAGGCCGAGCATTGGGTCGAGATCAATCGCAGCCGCGCCAAGAGCGACAACCGGCTCGCCGGGCTAACGGTGATCAATGCCTTTTTCGAGAATTCGACGCGGACGTTGCTGTCGTTCGAAATCGCGGGGAAGCGGCTCGGCGCCGATGTCGTCAACATGCATGCCGCGCAATCGAGCGTCAAAAAGGGCGAGACGCTGATCGACACCGCGATGACGCTTAACGCGATGCGCGCCGATGCGATTGTGATCCGCCACCAGAGCTCGGGCGCGGTCAAGCTGATCGCGGGCAAGGTCGATTGCCCGGTGCTCAATGCCGGCGACGGGCGGCACGAACATCCCACGCAAGCGCTGCTCGACGCACTGACGATCCGGCGGCGGCGCGGGTCGGTGGCGGGCCAGCGCGTGGTGATCTGCGGCGATTTGATGCACAGCCGGGTCGCGCGGTCGAACATCCTCGCACTCACCGCGCTTGCCGCCGAAGTTCGGGTGGTCGCGCCGACCACGTTGATGCCTGCCGCGATCGAGCGGATGGGGGTCACCCCCTTCACCGACTTCGATGCCGCTTTAGAGGGTGCCGACGTCGTGATGATGCTGCGGCTGCAGAATGAGCGGATGGACGGTGCGTTCATTCCGTCGACCCGCGAGTTTCATGCGCGTTATGGCTTGAATTCCGCGCGGCTGGCGCGCGCCAAGCCGGACGCGCTGGTGATGCATCCGGGGCCGATGAACCGGGGCGTCGAGATTTCGTCGAGCGTGGCTGATCACGAACGATCGGCGATTACCGAACAGGTTGAGATGGGCGTCGCGGTGCGGATGGCGTGCCTCGACGTGCTGACCCGGCAAGCACGCGGCGTCGAGGGTTGGGCATGAACGGTCCCCCCCTCGCTTTCGTCAACGCGCGGCTGGTGACGCCTGAGGGCGCGCGGCCCGGCGCGCTGCTGGTCGAGGGCGACCGGATCGCGGCACTCGGCACGATCGAGGTGCCATCGATGGCTGAAGTGGTCGATCTGGGCGGGCTGATCCTCGCGCCTGCGATCGTCGATCTCGGCGTGTTCGCGGTCGATGTCGCGGCGTGCCATGCGGGCGGGATCGTGCGGATCGGGTTGATGCCCGATCAGTCGCCCGTGCTCGACGATCCCGGCATCGTCCAGCGCGCCGCGCTGATCGGCCGCCCCAAGCTCTGGATTCACCCAATTGCCGCCGCGACCAAGGGACTGGCCGGGCGCGATCTTGCTGAAATGGCCGTCAATATCGGCGCGGGCGCGCGCGCGGTCGGCACCGGGCGTGGCTGGATCGCCGATGCGGGCGTGATGCGCAAGGTGCTGGCCTATGCGGGCGACTTGGGCCTCGCGGTGGTGGCGCATGCCGAGGATGGCGGACTCGCCGCCGGTGCGGTGGCGACCGAAGGCGAGACCGCGACCCGGCTGGGCCTCGCCGCCGCCCCTGCCCTCGCCGAAGCGCTCGCGGTGGCGCGCGACCTGATGCTGGCGGAGGAAACCGGCGCGGCACTCCACCTGCGTACCGTCACGACAGCAGCGAGCTTCGACCTGATCCGTGCCGCCAAGCGGCGTGGCGTGCGCGTCACCTGCGGGATTACGCCTGCGCATCTGCTGCTGTCGGACATTGCGATGTCGGGGTTCCGCACCTTCGCGCATCTCTCCCCACCGCTGCGCACCGAAAGC
Source organism: Sphingomonas sp. (assembly GCF_019749955.1). Classification (GTDB taxonomy): domain Bacteria; phylum Pseudomonadota; class Alphaproteobacteria; order Sphingomonadales; family Sphingomonadaceae; genus Sphingomonas. The sequence goes on along the minus strand of NZ_JAIEPC010000025.1, from coordinate 37,953 downwards.
GACCGGCAGGCGGCGCTGGCGGCGCTCGCCGACGGGACGATTGATGTGCTGAGTTCGGGCCATGATCCGCGCGGGCCGGAAGAAAAGCGGCTGCCGTTCGCCGATTCGAGCCCCGGTGCGGCGGGAGCCGAGACTCTCCTGGCGCTCGGCTTAGGGCTGGTGCGCGACGAGGTGATCGATCTGCCCCGGCTGTTCGCGTTGCTCGCGGCCAATCCGGCGCGGATGCTGGGCGTTGAGACCGGCGTGCTCGCGCCGGGCCTGCCCGCCGATCTGGTGGTGATCGATCCCGACACGCCGTGGCAGATCAGCGCCGATCGCTTCAGCGGCCTCGCTGGCAATACGCCGTTCGACGGCATGCCGACGCAGGGCCGCGCGCGCCAGCTCTACAAGGGCGGCACGCGGCTCGTTTGATCAGCGCGACGCGAGCTGCTTGGGCGCAGATTTGGCGGTCGCGACCCAGCTGGCATTCTGGTCCCCAGCGCCTTCGCGCACGAAGCACATGCCGCCGTGGCTCCGATAGCTCTGGCACAGCGACACGGCATCAGCCCGCGAGAAACCGCCGACCGACAGGCGGTAGAAATTGCCCGCCGCGGTCTTGAAGTTCATGCCCGATGGCGCCTGGCCAGCGAACGCCGGGAAGCGGCGCACGGCGCGCTTCCAGCCGTCCTGTGCGACACCAGCGCTTTCGAAGGCGCCGAGCTGAAGGAAGAACTTGCCCTTCACGGGCTGAGCGACCGGCGCCGCCGGCACGGTGGCGGCGACCGCCATCACCTTGGCCGGCTTGGCGGCAAGCTTGGCGACAACCATGGGCTTGGCTACGGCGGGCTTGGCGGCAACGCGGACCGGCTTCACCGGGGCGGCGGGCAGCGCCTGCACGACTTCCTGACGCGGCCCGAAGACAATGCCCGGGCGCGGTGCTTCGGTCACCGGCGCGGCGGCGACTTCGACCGGGGTTTCGACAGGGGCGGGTTCAGCCTTGGCGACCGCGACCGGCTGCGCGGCGACGCGGGCGTTGAGCGCAAGCGCCACCGGCTGGCCACCATCCTGCACCGGAATCACTTTCAGCAGCGACGCGACCTGATCGGCGGCCCCGGCAGGGCGCGCGAAGATCGCCCAGTCGACCATCCGCTTGTCCAGTTCGTTCGGCGCCAGATCGACTGCCGCGACCGAACGCGCTTCCTGCCAGCGACCGGCAAGTGCAAGGCTGAGCGCGAGATTCTGGCGCGTCTTGGCGTCGGCGCCGGGCGCATGTGCAGCCGGCGTCAGCAATTCGACAGCGCTTGCGGGATCGCCTGCCAGCGCAATCGCCAACCCGCGATCAGCGACCGCAATGGTTTCGGCATGGCTGTCGAGCGTCTGGCGCGCGCCGGTCCAGTCGCCGTTGGCGACCTGAGCGAGCGCGAAGCTGAGTGCGCTGCGGCCATCGTTGGGCGACAGCGCCAGCGCGTCCCCGAAAGCGTCGCGTGCCGAAGCGAAGCGCCCCGACAGCAGATAGGCCTGACCAAGCAGGGCACGATAAGACTGGTTCTGCGGCGCGGCCTGCACCGCAGCTTCGGCGAAGCCGACCGCAGTGACGGCTTTGCCATCGACCAGCGCCTTGCGCGCCTCTGCTGCATCAGCGGCGGCGGCCTGCGCCTTCGCGCTCTCGCTTGGGCCACCGGCAAAGGCAGTCGTGCCCGTCATCAACGCCCCGCCCACAAGGCTGCTGGTCAGAACGAGCGCCGATGCGCCCAAGGTTGCGATAGCCCGGCTCTTCATCGGATCAGTCCCCCATATCCATGTCAGTGTCGCCCCGGCCCGCCGCCTGCTTGGCGAGCGCATCAAGATCGGGCAGTGCATTGAGAAAATCGTCGAGCGCCTGCGTCACAATCTGCTGCGCCGAGCGGTTGGCGACCGCGCTTGCAAGCCGCAGCCGCAAGTGGCGCTCATGATCGAGCCGCAGCGTGAACGCCGCCTTGGCCTTCAGCCCGACGGCGGCGCGCGGCTTGGGCGGCGCGGCGACGGGCGCGGCCGGAGTCGGATCGACGCTGGGCGCAGTGGCCGGCGCCGCAAATTCTTCGATCAGGGCTTCGCGCTGGCGCAGCACGGGCGGCACGACGACCGGTGGCGGTGGTGCCGCCGATTCGGCGTGGCCCATGTCATTCCAGCCAAGATCGTCGACCACTTCGGCAACATTGCCGAAGCCCGAAAACCCTTGCGGGCGCATCGCCGGACGCGCCTGACCCTTGCGCGCGAGCAAGGTCGACGACAGCGACGCAAAGCTCTTGGTCTGGCCGATCAGCGAGCTCATCTCAGCTCACCACGCGGCGACCAAAGCCGCCGCCTGCCAAACGATTGGGGACGAAGCCGCCCGGCGCGGCGGGCGCGCTGAACACGGTGCGGCGGAAATTCTTTTCAAGCCGGTCGGCGATATAGGTCCAAAGCGCTTCGACTTCGGCGGCCGATTTGCCCTTGGGATCGACTTCCATCACGGTGCGCCCGTCGATCATCGATGCGGCGAAATCGGTGCGGTGGTGGATCGTGATCGGCGCGACCGTGCCATGCTGCGACAGCGCGACGGCAGCTTCGGAGGTGATTTTGGCCTTGGGCGTCGCGGCATTGACGACGAAAATCAGTGGCTTGCCCGCGCGGTCGCACAAATCGACCGTGGCGCCGACGGCGCGCAGATCATGCGGGCTCGGGCGGGTCGGGATGACGATGAGTTCGGCGACGGCGATCACGCTCTGGATCGCCATCGTGATGGCGGGCGGCGTGTCGATCATCGCGAGGCGGAAGCCCTGCTGACGCAAGACTTCGAGATCGGCGGCGAGTCGCGCGACCGTCGTTTGCGCAAAAGCCGGGAACTCGCTCTCGCGTTCGTTCCACCAATCCGACAGTGACCCTTGCGGATCGATATCGATCAGCACGACCGGGCCAGCGCCCGAACGTTGGGCCTGCACGGCAAGGTGGCCCGACAAGGTCGTCTTGCCCGAACCGCCCTTTTGCGAAGCCATTGCCAGAACGCGCATTATTTCCCCTGGTCTTGCCTAGTCCAAACGGGGGATGCCACGCTGAGAGATAAGAACTGGTTAACATCGCGCGCCAGTCTCGCCGAACTTGCTAACCAAATCTTTGCCAAGCACGCTATAACGCGCTTAACCAAGGTGCGTGGGGCGGGAGTGGAGCGTGGGAATGAAGGCAGCTTGGATGATGCCGGTGCTGGTGGCGCTGGCGGCAACCGCAACACCGGCGCTGGCGGATGTGCGCGCAGGCGTCGAAGCCTGGCAGCGCGGCGATTATCGCAAAGCGGTCGACGAATGGCGCCCGCTCGCCATTGCGGGCGATGCCGACGCACAGTTCAACCTGGGGCAGGCCTATAAGCTCGGGCGCGGTGTCCCGCTCGATCCGGGTCTCGCCGAGCAATGGTTTGGCAAGGCCGCCGCCCAGAAGCACCCGCAGGCCGAAGTCAACTACGGCCTCGCGCTATTCCAGAACGGCAAGCATGACGAAGCCGCACCGTGGCTCGACAAGGCGGCGACGCGCGGTGAACCCCGCGCGCAGCTCGTGCTCGGCACGATGCTGTTCAACGGCGATAGCGTGCCGCGCGACTGGGTACGCGCCTATGCGCTGATCACGCGGGCGGCGGCGGCCGGCATTCCGAAAGCCGCCGAGACGCAAGCGCAGTTGGACCAGTATATCGACACCGATATGCGCCAAAAGGGCATTGCACTCGCGCGGCAATATGAAACGCAGGCGCCCGGTACCACGACGCCGCTTGAGCTTGCCGGCAGCGACCGGGGGATTCGCGGCGCTGAACTACCGCCGTCGCAGGTCGGCGACGATCCCGCACTGCTCGGACGGCCCAAGCCCGGCCCAGCCAAACCGCCGCGCGTCGCCAGCAAGCCGCCGCAGCCGGTCGCCGTGCCGACCCCTCCCCCAGCGGTCGCGCCGCCACCGCGCGTTCCGTCGACGTCGCCCGTCGCCAAGCCGGCACCGGGCAAGGGCTGGCGCGTCCAGCTCGGCGCGTTTCGCGATGACGGCAATGCCCGCAATCTCTGGGCGACGCTGCGCGGTCGGGTCAGCGCGCTTTCCGGGGCATCGCCAGTGTTCGCACGCAGCGGCGATCTGACTCGGCTTCAGGCGGGACCGTTCGCGTCGAGCGCCGATGCTGCGCGGGTCTGCGCAGCGGTAAAAACGTCAGTGCCGGGAACCGCCTGCGTCCCGGTCGCGCCTTAACACGACACCGAAAACACGGGGCCAATACCCCCATCCGTTCGTGCTGAGCTTGTCGAAGCACCGTCCTTCTTCTTGGACGGCATCGCAGAAGAAGAGCAGCCCTTCGACAAGCTCAGGGCAAACGGGGACTGGGTGAACCTGGCTGTCGAGACGCTAGCGAACCCACTCGCGCGTTGGGATGCCCTGTGCGTAAAGCAGCGCGGTGAGATCGTTGTGGTCAACCCGCGCATCGGCAGCGGCGGCGACCACGGGCTTGGCGTGATAGGCGATGCCGAGCCCCGCTGCGCCGATCATCAGCAGATCATTGGCGCCATCGCCGACCGCCAGCGTTGATTCGATCGGAATCGACTTTGCTTTTGCTGTCTCAAGCAACATGTCGAGCTTGGTCTGCGCGCCGACGATCGGCCGCGCGACGGTGCCATCGAGCTTGCCGCCGACGATACCGAGCCGGTTTGCGACCGCACGGTCGAAGCCGATCATCGCCGCAACCGGATCGGCAAAGCGCGTGAAACCGCCCGACACCAGCACCGCCGCCGCACCGCGAGCCTTCATCGTCTGGATGAGCGTGCGCGCACCCGGCATCAACCTGACCCGTTCGGCGAGGCAGCGATCAATCACGCCCTCGTCGAGCCCGGCGAGCAGCGCCACCCGCGCATCGAGCGCACCCTCAAAATCAAGGTCTCCGCGCATCGCCGCTTCGGTGATCGCCGCGATCTGCGGCTTGATCCCGGCAAAGTCGGCAAGCTCGTCGATGCATTCGACGGTGATCATCGTCGAATCCATATCAGCGATGAGCAGGCACTTGCTGCGGGTGATGATCGACTGAACGACGATGTCGACGCCGGTGAAAGCGCCTTCGAGCGCGGCCCGCGCGCCGGTTGACACACCGATGAAGATGTCGGCGGCGCGCCCCGCATCGATCCAGCCCCAGCCCGATGGCGCACACCCGGCCGCCGCCAGCCGGTCGACGCCTTCTGAAATCTGGCCTTGATCGATCGTCCCGGCTGCTATCAGTGTTGCGATGAACATGGATGGTCCTTCCCGCCCCAAGCTCGCGCTCATTGCAGGGCCGACCGCGAGCGGCAAGTCCGCGCTGGCAATCGATCTTGCCGAACGCGCGAACGGCGTTGTGATCAACGCCGATTCCGCGCAAGTTTATGCCGATCTTCGGGTGCTGTCGGCGCGACCGACGCCTGAAGATGAAGCCCGTGTGCCGCACCGGTTGTTCGGCCATGTCGATGCAGCACAGGATTATTCTGCGGCTGCATGGGCAACGGATGCCAAAATCGCGATTGATGCGGCGATAGCCGAAGCCAAGCTGCCGATCCTCGTCGGCGGCACGGGGCTTTATCTGCGCACGCTGCTCGATGGGATTGCGCCGGTACCCGACATCGACCCGCAAATCCGTGCGGAGGTGCGCGCGCTGCCCGTCGCTGCTGCGCATGCCCACCTCGCCGTGCTCGACCCCGACGCCGCCGCGCGGCTGAACGCTGCCGACACGACGCGGGTGGCCCGCGCGCTCGAAGTGGTGCGCTCGACGGGGCGGACGCTGGCGGTATGGCAGGCTGAGCGGGCCGGTGGCATCGCCGACAAGGTCACGCTCGCGCCGCTAATCCTGCTGCCCGAGCGCGACTGGCTGATGGCCCGGTGCGATGCGCGGCTGGAAGCGATGTTCGACGGCGGCGCCGAGGCCGACGTCCGCGCGCTGCTCGATCGCTGCGATGTAGCTGACTCCGCCCCTGTGCGCCGCGCCATCGGCGTGCGCGAGATCGGCGGCTGGCTGGCGGGCGTGTGGAGCCGCGACGAAGCGCTCGACCGCGCCCGGCTCGCAACCCGCCAATATGCCAAGCGGCAATATACCTGGTTCCGCAACCAGCCGCCCGAGGATTGGCCGCGACGGGGCGTCGGCAATGTAGGCGCGCTGCTGGCGCTGTTGGAGATCGAAGCAGACGACGTCGGGTGTACGCAGTAAATTGTCGCCGCAATGCTATATCAAGGCACCTGTGTCGATGAAGCGAAATAGAAAGGCGAGCGCGATCGATGCGACCGCGACGGTAGCGAGCCATTTCACCGTTCGCCAGAAACCCCCGGTTGTCACGGCCCCCATGTAAAGCGGGATAATGATGAGAAACGCGATGAACGCGATCGTGGCTGGCTTTGTAAACCCTGTCCTCCAGAGTGCGATTGTCACGCCGAACGCTAAAGCCGTGATCAGATTGAGCCATCGATAGTTGCTGTCAACTTCCGCGCGCGTGGGCGGAGGCATTGGCTCATCTGAATCCCTTCTTGTCGACAGCGTTGCTTGCCAGTCTGCTTCAGCCTTTTGTCGGGGCCGTTCGACCAGCCCGCCGATACTGACCGATGCGACCCACCAGATGAAGTCCTCGGACAAATTCCCATCCAGCGGCGCCCGACCGGGTTGCGGGGATGTGAGGTCAGCGGGCAGGTCATCGGCCAGCGCACCATCCCCATCACCGACATATCGCCGAAAATCGAGTCCCGACTTGACGAAGCCGCTGGAGCGCCACCGTTTCAGGATCGAAGACCGAAGCGACGGTGTTTCATATTCCCAGAAGATTCGCGCCGCGACGGCATCCGGGCAATCGGGCTGCACAACCATCCACTCAAAAACGGCATCGGGATGGCTGCCAAGCAGATCGCCGACTGCAGCCAACCATATGTCGGCTGACTTGCCCCGAAGCCAATCCACCACCGCCGCTTCATGATAATGAACCCGCCAAAGCGCATCGAACATGTCGTCGCTGCTATAGTCTTCATCCAGGAAAGCGAAGCAGGCCGGTTCAGCTCTTTCTTCGCCAAACGGGCCGCAAAATCGCCTGCAGGCATCGGGATCGTCTTCGATGCCCGCAAAAGGTGCCGCGTTAATGAGCGGGAACTGGGTCCAGGCCTCCAGACCGTTCCAAGCGATGCGCGCGGTCGACGCTGCATCGTCAAATGCCTTCGCCTTGATCGACCGAAGCACGTCATTTCGGGCATCGACGAAATCAAGCCCCTGATCGTCTCGCGGAGGCACGCCGCGCAAACGCCAGAAGATCATCGCCCTTGTGGCGGGATCGCAATCCGCCTGTTCGGCAATCCATTTCAAAACGGCCAGCGCTGCGCCATCGATATCGAGAAGCCTCGCAATGGCATGGCGCTCGAGCGGCGTGCGCCGTCCAACGAATGCTAGCATATCTGGATCGTCGATCTGGTCCTTTGCCGCATCGATTGAGCCGTTTAAAGATGCAGGAACCCGATTTTGTTCAGTCATGGCAGTCATTTTCCCAACTCGGCAGCGCAGAAAAACAGTGTCGCCGATGTCAGCACTAACCAAAAAGCGCTAAAAAACTGCGAGCATACGCATTGCTGGTCGCGGGGTCGCGTCCGGCTCGTCGCTGCTGGGGCCTGGGCGGCGGCGGGGAAGCGGATGCAGGGGAAGTATCTTGGACTTCAGGCAATCGGCTGCGGGTTGATGCGTTCGATCTCGCAGCCGATCGCGGCGTCGGGATAGATGTCGGGCTTGACCGATCGCACGCGCACGCGCCGCACGCGCGGGTCGGCCAGCGCGATCGCGGCGACGGCCTCGACCAAGGTTTCCTGCAAGTCGAAATGGCGGCTCGCGGCGAGCGACAAAATCTCGCGGCGCAGGAAATCATAATCGACGACCGCGCCGATCGTGTCGGTCATCGGCGCCGTGCCATAGTCGCAGTGCAGCCAGACGCTCAGCGTCACCCGCTGTGGTCCGGCGCGCTCCTCGGGGTGGATGCCGATCCGCATCGGCACGTCCAGCCCATCGAGAAAAGTCGTAAACTCGGCCATCAATGTCCCCGCGTCGCAAACATCACGTCGCGCGCCCTTGGCAGGAAACGCTGGCCATTGTCGACATAGAGCGTCTGGCCATGCACCCCGCGCGCACCGAGCAGGAACGCGACCGCATCAGCGACAGCTTCGGCTGGGACTGGGCGCCGGAGCAGGTTGATCGCAGCAACGGTGCGATACTCATCGTCCGTCTGGTCGGCGCTCGGCAAGGTCAGGCCGGGAGCGACGGCATTGACCGCGATCCGAGGCCCCAGCGCCTGCGCCAGCATCACCGTCGCGCCCGCAAGCGCGATCTTCGCGCAGCTATAGGCAAAAAAATCGGGATTCAGATTAGCGATTTTCTGGTCGAGAATATTCACCACCGCGCCGCGCGCGAGATCGTCCTGCCGCGCGAGCGCTTCGGCGAGCAACACCGGCGCACGCAGATTGACCGCATGGTTGCGGTCGATCGCGGCGGCCTCGACATCGGGCGGATAATCATGCGCGAACAGCGAGGCATTGTTGACGATCGCGGAAACGGGCGCGGCAAAGGCCGAGCGCGCCGCCAGCAGCAGCGCACCAGCGGCATCGGGCTCGGCTAGGTCCTGATCGAGCGCAACCGCCTCCGCGCCGAGCCGCGCCACCAGCGCCGCTGCATCGGCGGCGGAGCGGTGATGATGCACCACGACCCGCCAACCGCCCGCGACGAGACGCGCCGCGATACCCGCGCCGATTCGCCGCGCACCGCCTGTTACGATTGCAACAGGCTTGGTCACGCGACTTTGCCGACCCCCATCAGCGCCAGCACTTCCTTGCGGCTGCGTTCGTCATCGCGGAAAATGCCCATCATCCGGCTGGTGACCATGCTGACGCCGGGCGTGCGGACACCCCGCGCGGTCATGCACGCGTGGCTCGCCTCGATCACCACCGCGACGCCTTGCGGCTTCAGGTTATCCCAGATGCAATTGGCGACTTCGGCGGTCAGCCGCTCCTGGATTTGCAGGCGCCGGGCATAAGCGTGGAGCACGCGCGCGAGCTTTGAGATGCCGACCACCCAGTTCGACGGCAGATAAGCGATGTGCGCCTTGCCGATGATCGGCGCCATGTGATGTTCGCAGTGCGACTGGAACGGAATGTCCTTCAGCAGCACGATTTCGTCATAGCCGCCGACCTCTTCGAACACACGCGCCAGATGCTGGGCGGGATCGTCTTGATAGCCTTGGCAATATTCTTTCCACGCCCGCGCCACGCGCTGCGGCGTGTCGATCAACCCTTCGCGCGCCGGATCGTCGCCGGTCCAGCGAATCAGCGTGCGAATGGCGTCAGCGATATCGTCGGGCACGGGAATCTTGGTCGGCGACGCCACCAGATCGCCAGTATCGTCATGGTCGAAATGCCCGTTCATCTGCCCTCCTCAAACCGCGATTCAGGTCAGACGCTACGTCAACCGTCATTCTGGTGTAATTCCGTTGTCAAAAGAAACTGTCTCATTTGAGCAACATTCACGCAAGCCCGCAGAATTTGGCGCATCTCCCGTTGACGCGGTGAATCCTCCGGGGGTAGATTCAACGCAATACGGCACAAATGCCATCGCGCATCCGGCACATAGCGGTCGGGGCATCAGGAGGGGATAATAATGACCAAGATTGACCTATTGGCTGCAACCGCGATTGCGATGCTCGCCGCGACGCCCGCCATGGCCCAGACGGCACCCGCGCCGGCGCCTGCACCCGTCGCAGAGGAAGAGCCATCGCCGGCCGACGATGTCGTCGTGACCGCCACCAAGCGCGAGACGACGCTGCTCGACACGCCGATTTCGGTGTCGGTCACCACCGGCGCGACGATCCAGGAAGCGCAGATTCGCGACCTGATCGATCTGCAGACCGTGGTCCCGTCGCTCCGCGTCTCGCAGCTCCAGAGCTCGGCCAATACCAACTTCATCATCCGCGGCTTCGGCAACGGCGCGAACAACGCGGGTATCGAGCCTTCGGTCGGCGTGTTCATCGACGGCGTTTATCGCTCGCGCTCGGCCGCACAGATCGCCGACTTGCCCAATGTGAAGCGCGTCGAAGTGCTGCGCGGGCCGCAGTCGACGCTGTTCGGCAAGAACGCATCGGCCGGTATCATCTCGATCGTGACGGCAGAGCCCGCGTTCAAGTTTGGCGGCAACATCGAAGCGACCTATGGCGACTTCAACGCCTTCATCCTGAAGGGCGACATTACCGGCCCGATCACTGATACCGTCGCCTTCTCGATTGGCGGCAATTACAACCGCCGCGACGGCTATATTCGCGATCTCGCGCTCAACACCGACTTCAACGATCGCAATCGCTATGGTTTCCGCGGGCAGTTGCTGTTCCAGCCGAGCGCCGACCTGAAATTCCGCTTGATCGCCGACTTCGACAGCATCGACGAAAATTGCTGCGCGGTCGTCAATCTGGTTGCTGGCCCGACGGTCGGCGCCATCCGCGCGATTGGCGGCAATGTCGTGACCGGTAATCCGTTCTCATATACGGTTTTCAATAACTTCAGGTCGACCAACCGGATCGACAATTACGGTATCTCGCTGCAGGGCGACAAGGATTTTGGCAAGTTTACGCTGACGTCGATCTCTTCGGCACGCGGCGTCGACAGCCTGACCAACCAGGATTCGGATTTCACCAGTGCCGACCTGATCGGTACCAACAATAACCGGACCAACATTCGCACGCTGACCCACGAAGTCCGGCTCGCATCGAATTTCGGTGGTCGGTTCGAATTCCTCGTTGGCGGCTATTATTTCAACGAAAGCATCGACGTTAAAGCCGATCTGACCTTCGGTCGCGATTTCCGCAACTATGCGCAGGCCCTCAGCGGCAATGGCATCAGCACGGTTGAGGGCCTGATTGGCGTGCCCGCCAACACCTTCAGCCAGCGTGGCCAGGGCCGGTTTGAAAACTGGGTCTATCGCAACAACGCCTATTCATTCTTCGGCAGCGCCGATTTCAAGATCACCAATCGCCTGATCTTCACCGGCGGCGTCAACTATACCAATGACAAGAAGCGCTTCTCGTCGGCGAGCTTCAGCACCGACAGCTTCTCGGCGCTCGATTTCGTCGCGATCGGTCGGAACGTATTGTCGCAGCAGGCATTGGCAACCACCGTCGGCGGCTTGATTGGCCTCCCCGCAGGCAGGCTGGCTTCGGCAGCCCAGATCGGTGCCTTCGCGCAAGCCAACCCGGCAGCCTTCGCGCAGGTCCAGGCGGGCGCCAATGCGTTTGGCGCAACCAACGCGACCAATGCGGCGGTCAACCCGCTGCTCGGCCTCCAGGCGCTCCAGTTCTTGCCGCCGTTCCTCAACGTGCCAAACGCGGTCGAGCCGGGTCGGACGGCCGATGACAATGTTGCCTATTCGCTGCGGCTGGCTTGGAAGGCGACCAACAACTTCAGCTTCTATTTTACCTATGGCACGGGCTTCAAAGCGTCGTCGATCAACCTGGGGCCGGATTCGCGCCCGACTGCGGCCGATTTCACCCCCGGTTCATCGGCTGCAACGCCGGCACCTGGCGCCTCGCGCATTCGCTCGGCCGGGCTGGCGCTGCCAAACCTTACCACCGGGTCGCGCTTCGCAGCGCCTGAAACGGCGCGCGTGATCGAAGGCGGCATCAAGGGCCAGTTCCCCAAGGGCGCGTTCAACCTTGCGGTGTTCCAGCAGGAGATTAACAACTTCCAAGGGAACATCTTCACCGGGACCGGCTTCGTCCTCACCAACGCCGGCAAGCAGTCGACCTTCGGTATCGAATTCGACGGCAACTACTCGCCGGTGCGCGCGCTGACACTCAACTTCGACATCACCTATCTGAAGCCGCGTTACGACTCGTTCGTCAATGGCGCGGCAATCAATGCCGGGTTCACCACCAGCCCGGCGAACCTGACCGGTCTGACGCCAGCGGGCATCCCCGAAATCTCGCTGTCGACGGGCTTCACCTACAAGCGCGACATCGCGCAGGATGTGAAGCTGTTCCTGCGCAGCGACTATCAATGGTCGAGCAACACCCAGATCGCTGAAGGGGCGCCGCAGTTCCGCCGCCAGATCACGTCGCTCAACTCATCGGTGTCGTTGCAGTTCAAGAACGGGCTGGAACTGTCGCTCTGGGGTCGTAACCTGTTCGACAAGCAGTTTATCTCGACGATTTTCCCGTCGGTGGCGCAGGCGGGCAGCCTGTCGGGCTATCCGAGCCAGCCGCGCACTTATGGCGGCACGGTGCGCTTCAAGTTCTGATCGCTACCTACCCAAATGCGAAAGGCCCCCGGTGCGAACCGGGGGCCTTTTTCTTGTGCGGCTAATGAGATGCCGGGGCCTATGCCGCCGGGCGGTGCAGCGCGCACAGCTTGTTGCCGTCGGGATCACGCAGATAGGCAAGGTACAGCTTGCCCATCGCACCTTCGCGCCAGCCGGGCGGATCTTCGCAGGTGCTGCCGCCTGCTGCGAGCCCGGCCGCGTGCCACGCATCAGCCTGTTCGGGGCTTTCGGCGGCAAAGCCCACCGTCGCGCCATTGCCGTGGCACGCCTCATTGCCGTCGATCGGAATGCTGATCGAGAAGGTGCCGCCGCCTTGCCGCCAGAAATAGCGGTTGCCATTGCTGAAGCCCGGCTTGGCGCCGAGCGTGGCGAGCAGTGCGTCGTAAAAGGTGCGCGACTTTTCGAGATCGTTCGCGCCGACCATGATATGCGAAAACATGCAGATTGCTCCTTGATGCGTCCACGGTGACCAATCGGATGCTGGCTGCCGCATGCCTGTCATCACGGTCCATCGTCTGGTCGTCAAGGCGCGCGACCAGGCCGAATCGACTGCGACCCAATTATGACAATTTTCCTGCGCCGCCCCGTTGCGGCGCGCGCAACAAGGGCTAAAAGGCGAGAGGTAAACAAGAAGCGACCCGCGTCGGGATCGCAATGGGTCGACGCCAAAGTCGACCTGCGGGAGGATTACTCATGGCCAAAGCACCTGCGACGTCGACTGCGCCCAAGACCGGCGGCATCCACGCGCCTGTCACCCCCTCGCCCGAGCTCGCCGCGATTGTCGGCGCCGATCGGCTGCCGCGCAGCGAAGTTATCAGCAAGGTCTGGGCCTATATCAAGGCGCATAACCTGCAGAACCCCGCCAACAAGCGCGAGATTCTGGCTGATTCGGCGCTGGAGAAGGTGTTCGGCAAGAAATCGGCGACGATGTTCGAGATGAACAAATACATCTCGGCGCATGTGAAGGCCTGAGTATCGCTGCCCCGCGCGCCACGACGCGCGGGGTGTCACAATTTTGCAACTCCGATGATCAAACGCGAAACGACCCGGTCAAATGCTTGACCGGGAATGCCTCGTCGCGGCACTTGCTCACTTCGCAATTTTTGCAACCTGAGTGGGGAAACAAGCTCGATGATCGGTTTTTCGGTTCGCAAGCGGCTGCTGGCAGCGGCGTTGCTGGGTTCAGTGGCAGCGCCGGCCATTGCACAGGACGCGCCTGCCACGCCTGAGGCCAAGGCCAGCAGCGACGACGTCGTGGTCACCGCGCAGCGGCGCGAAGAACGGCTGAAGGACGTGCCGGTCTCGGTTGCGGCAATCTCCGGCGACCGACTCGATCTGGTTCAGTCGGGCGGCAATGACATTCGCGCGCTGGCCGGTCGCGTGCCCAGCCTCAACATCGAAAGCTCGTTCGGGCGCGCCTTCCCGCGTTTCTACATTCGTGGCCTCGGCAATACCGACTTCGATCTCAACGCATCGCAGCCGGTCAGCCTGGTTTATGACGATGTCGTGCTCGAAAACCCGATCCTGAAGGGTTTCCCGATCTTCGATCTCCAGCGCGTCGAAGTGCTGCGCGGGCCGCAGGGCACGCTGTTCGGGCGCAACACGCCTGCGGGTATCGTCAAGTTCGATTCGGTCCGCCCGAGCACGCCGGGCGGCTATTTGCGCGCCAGCGGCGGCAGCTATGGCACCGTCAATATCGAAGGCGCCGCGACGCTGAAGGTCAGCGACACCTTCTCGGCGCGCTTCTCGACGATCTATCAGCGGCGCGGCAATTGGGTCGACAATGTCGCGACGCCCCAGCGCGGCGACCTCGAAGGTTACAGCGATTGGGCCGGCCGCGTGCAGCTCGAATGGAAGCCGACCGACGCGCTGACCGCGCGGGCGACCGGTCAGGTCCGTATTCTTGACGGCACCGCACGCGTGTTCCGCGCAAATCTGTTTGCCCGCGGCAGCAGCCAGCTGATCGGACTGGGCGGCCCCGGCACGCCGTTCCGCCGCGACCAGGTCCGCCAGGACGGCGTCAATTTCCAACGGCTGCGCAATTATAATGGCGGCCTGACGGTCGATTATGACTTTGGACCTGTCACGCTGACGTCGGTATCGTCCTATTGGAATGGGACGATCTTCACGCGCGGCGACATCGATGGCGGCTTTGGCAACCAGTTCGCGCCGCCCTTCGGCCCCGGGTTCATCCCCTTCTCAGCACAGTCGCAGGACAATATCCCGAGCCTCGACCAGTTTACGCAGGAACTGCGGCTGGCGTCGAACGGCAGCGGGCCGTTCAACTGGCAGGGCGGCTTCTTCTACTTCAACGAAAAACTGCGGATCGATTCGCTTGATTTCGGCACGCCCAGTGATCTGAACCCCGCTGCGATCGCGATCCAGCGTCAGTCGAGCGACGCCTTTGGTGTTTTCGGTTCGGCGACCTATAAGTTCGACTTCGGCCTGACACTGCAGGGCGGCGTGCGGTACAACAATGATCGCCGCACGCTCACCGCGTCGCGCCCGATCGACACCCGCCCCGGCTTCCTCGGCTTCGGCGGCCCGGTGCCGCTCCAGACCGCACGGGTCGGCAGCGACATCGTCACATGGGACGTGAGCGCGACCCAGAAGGTGACCGACGAGGTCAATTTCTATGCCCGCGTCGCGCGCGGCTATCGCGCACCGTCGATCCAGGGCCGTCTGGCGTTCGGGCGCACTTTGTCGGTGGCGAACAGCGAACGGACATTGTCGGTCGAAGGCGGCTTCAAGTCGGTCTATTATGGCGGCAAACTGCGGCTGAACGTCAACGGCTTCTACTTCACCACCGATGATCTGCAGCTGACAGCGGTGGGCGGCGCGTCGAACTTCACGACGCTGTTCAACGCGCGCAACGTCGATGGCTATGGGCTCGAAGCCGAGCTCGAAGCGACGCCGATCGAGCGACTGAACTTCACGGCCGGCATCAGCCTGAACAACAACCGGATCAACGATCCCAATGCGTTCGTCGCGGGTTGCGGCTCAAACTGCACGGTGCTCAACACCCAGCGCGTCGGATCGCCTGGGATCTTCTCGATCAACGGTAACCGTCTGCCGCAGTCGCCGAAGTGGACCGCCAACTGGACCGCGCGCTATGCGCATCCGGTCGGCAATGGCGAGCTTTACGTCGGGACCGACTGGGTGTTCCGTTCGGAAATCCAGTTCTTCCTCTATCGCTCGGTTGAATATCGCGATCGCTTCCTGCTCGAAGGCGGCTTGCGCGTTGGCTACAAGACCGGGCCGTTCGATTTCGCTGCCTATGTCCGCAACATCGCCGACGATCAGTCGGCGGTCGGCGGCGTCGATTTCAACAATCTGACCGGCTTCGTCAACGAACCGCGCATCGCCGGGTTCGAAGTCGGCTTCAAATTCTGATGCGTGTGATCGGGGGCGCCACAAAATGGTGCCCCCGAGAGGACTTGAACCTCCGACCTGCGGTTTAGGAAACCGTCGCTCTATCCGGCTGAGCTACGGGGGCACGCGCGCGCTTGACTATCCGCGCTCAGGCGTGCGGTCAATTGCGCGCTGACGGCGGCGCGAACGGGATGAGCAGCGGCGCAATCGGCACGCCTTCGTCGATCAGTTCGCGCGCTTCGGCGGCGGTGGTTTCGCCGTGGATCGGCGCCGCCGTCTCCTCGCCAAGGTACATGGCGCGCGCGCGATCGGGGAAGCTGCGCCCGACCCATTCGGACTTGTCGATGATGGCTGCCTGCAGCTCGGCAAGCTTGGCCAGCACCGATTTCGCATCGGGCGCGGATGGCGTTGGCGCCGCCAATGCACGATTGCCCTTCGCGCCGACATTGGGCGCCATCACAGCTTTGGTGACATCGCTGTCGTTGCAAATGGGGCAGCAGACCAGGCCGCGCGTGCGCTGATCCTCATAGGCCGCCGACGAGCCGAACCACGCCTCGAACACATGATCCTGGCCGCAGCGAAGGTCGAAGACGATCACGCGCGCGCCACGTCAGGGATTGCGCGGCGATGATCGAGCACGGGCACGCGCGCACGCACATCGGCAACGCGCGCGAGATCGATTTCGGCAAAGCCGACTCCGGGATCAGTGCCCATGTCCAGCAGCACCTCACCCCAAGGATCGACAACGAGCGAATGGCCATAGGTTGCGCGGCCATCTTCGTGGGTGCCCGTCTGCGCGGCGGCGACGACGAAGGCTGCCGATTCGACCGCGCGCGCGCGTTGGAGCAAATGCCAATGCGCCGCGCCAGTCGGCTGGGTGAAGGCGGCAGGAATGCTGAGTATGGTCGCGCCGCCCGCGCTGAGCGCCGCATAGAGCGCGGCGAAGCGGAGATCGTAGCAGATCGAGAGGCCCAGCGTGCCAAGCGGCGTATCGACCACGACAGCCCCCTCGCCCGCCGTGTAACTTGCCGATTCGCGCCAGCTCTCGCCGGTCGGCAAATCGACGTCAAACAAATGGAGCTTGTCGTAGCGGGCGCGGATCGCACCCGCGGCATCAATCACGAAACCGCGATTGGCGAGCTTGCCGTCGGGCAGTTTGAGCGCCAGCGAGCCGAGATGCAGCCAGATGCCGTGCGTGGCGGCGGCATCGCGCGCGGCGGCAAGGACGAGGTCATCGGCTTCGCTGCGCAGTACCGCAGCCGCGCGCGCGCGGTCGCGATCGACGAGACCCGTCATTTCGGGGGTAAACAGCATCGTCGCGCCGCCCGCCGCGGCTTCGGCGATGGCATCCGTCACGAGCCGCGCGTTCGCCGCCGGATCAACGCCGCTCGTCATCTGGAGCAGCGCCAGCCGGGTCATGCCGCGAGCAACGCGTCGAGCTCGCCCGCGCGGTCGAGCGCGGCGAGATCGTCAGACCCGCCAACATGGCGCCCGTCGATGAAAATCTGCGGCACGGTCGAGGCGCCCGGTGCGCGCTCGAGCATCTCGGCACGCTTGGGGCCGCCCATGGTGATGTCATATTCCTCGACGGCAGCGCCCTTGCTGTCGAGCAGCCGCAGCGCGCGCGCGCAATAGGGACAATATGCCTTGGTGTAGATTTCGACTTTTGCCATTATCCACAATTGTGGTCGGGATAGCCGATTGTCAATCGGCGGCGGCGGAGTCGAGCACGCGGGCCCAGCACAGGATCGTCACGCTTTTGGCCCCTGCCGCGCGCAAAACGCGGGTGCAGGCGTCGGTGGTGGCGCCGCTGGTATAGACATCGTCGACCAGCACCACGGCCTTCCCCGCGAGCCGCGCGCGCCGGTCGGCGGGCACGGCAAAGGCGCCTGCCACCGCGCGGGCGCGGGCCTTGGCCCCCAAGCCGCGCAGCAGGGGCGTCGCGGCACGGCGCACCAGGACGTCGAGGTCGGTCGGGACGCCAATAGCAGCCGACACGCCGCGCGCGATTTCTGCCGCCTGGTTGAAGCCGCGCCCCCACATCCGCCGTGCATGCAAGGGCACGGGCACCAGCAAGTCCGCATCGTCGGGCACCAGCCGCACCATGTGCTGGGCAATCGTCGCAGCATAGGCCAAGTGCCGCCCATATTTCAGCCGCAGCACCATCGCGCGCGGGATATCGCCATAGGCCACCGCCGCGCGCACCCCTGCATGGCGCGGCGTGTGATCGAGGCAGTCGGCGCAGCGGGCATCGGCGCCGCGATCGATCGAAAAGGGCGTGTGGCACGTCGCGCACCACGGCGGCGCCAGAAAGCGCAACTGCCCCCAACAATCCGCGCAGAAGCGATGATCGGTGCGCGTTACCGCGCCGCAGCCGGGGCAGCGCGGGGGCAAGGCCGCGTCGGCGATCAACCGGAACGGCGCGATCAAGGGAGTCATCAGGCCCATCGCCCCCTTGTCGCGCGCGCGGGCGCACGCCACAAGCTCGACGCGTGATCGCCCCCGACATCTTCGACCGCGCCCTGCGCCGTGCCCGCCGCGACCGCGCGCTTGCGAATTATGGCGAGCATGATTTTCTGCGCGACTTCATGCTCGAAGGCATCGCCGATCGGCTGACGATGGTGCGGCGTGAGTTTGCCGATGTGCTCGATCTCGGCTGTTTCGCGGGCGGATTGGCGATCCCTGGAGGTGCACGAATCGCACGGGTCGACGCCGGCTTCGGCTTTGCCCGAGCAATGAGCGGGGTGCAGGGTGACGAGGATTGCCTGCCCTTCGCCGATGCGTCGTTCGATCTGGTGGTGTCGGCGGGGGTGCTCGACAGCGTCAATGACCTGCCCGGCGCACTCACGCTCGCGCGGCGCGTGCTCCGGCCCGATGGGCTGTTCCTCGCGGCCTTCGTCGGTGCGGGAAGCCTGGCGACACTGCGCGCGTGCTTGCGCGAAGCCGAGGGCGACCGACCCGTGGCGCGGCTGCACCCGCAGGTCGATGTCCGCGCGGCGGGCGACCTGCTAATGCGCGCGGGCTTCGCGCTGCCCGTCGCCGATGGCGAGACGCTGACGGTGCGCTACCGCGACCTGTTCGGCCTGCTCGGCGACCTGCGCGGGATGGCGGGTGCAAACATCATGCCCGGCCGCACACCACTGCGCCGCGACACGCTCGCGCGCACCGCCGAAGCCTTTGCCGCGCGGGCGGATCCCGACGGTCGCACGCCTGAGCGATTCGAGATCGTCTTCATGACCGGCTGGGCCCCCGACGCCTCGCAACCCCAACCCGCACGGCGCGGTAGCGGGCGAACGTCGCTGGCCGATGCGCTGCGATTGCCCAGCACAGCAACTGAACTCTAGCGCGAGTCACGCCCTGTCCGTTGGTGTCGAGCGAAGTCGAGACACGCTGCGCACCGCCCTTTGCCTGTTTCTCGACTGCGCTCGAAACGAACGGGTGGATGCAGTTATGCGGCGCTAGAGCAGCGCCTCGATCAGCCCGATCAGCGAACGATCGGCGGGCGGCATCGGCAGCGCGTGCATCTCGACCGGGCGCACCCAGCGCAGCGCCGATGCCTCGACCGCGCGCGGCACGCCGTGCCACTTGCGGCAGACGTAGAGCAACAGGAGCAACTGGCGCTCGCCGATCGACATGCTCGCAAAAGTCGCGGGCGCCAGACACGCGGCGTTGACGTCGATCGCGAGTTCCTCGTTGAGTTCGCGGATCAGCGCGGCTTCGGGGCGCTCGCCCGCGTCGATTTTGCCGCCGGGAAATTCCCATAATCCAGCATGTTGCTTGCCCGCCGGTCGCTGGGCGAGCAACACGCGGCCTTCGCGATCGACCAGCGCGGCCGCCACCACCGGCAAAATTGGAAAAAGCGATAAATCAGGCGGCGACTTCGCCATTCATTAACCCTCCCGGGGGTAAGCTTAGGGTGGCGTGAAAAGCGTAAAGACACGGGGTCGCTGATGGGCAAGCTAATTCGCCAGCTAATTGCCGACCGCACGGGCGGAACCGCGATCGAATATGGTCTGATCGCGGCGCTTGTCGTTATTGCGATGATCGCGAGCCTTGGCGCGCTGGCTAATCAGACGGTCGGCATGTGGGGCAATGTGAGCAACAAAGTGACGACCGCGAACGGCGGCTGAAGATTTTCGCCAAAATCCGGCGAATCGCTTAAACCTTTGTTAGGCTCCACCGCTTACATGTCTCCAAGCTGAACCGGTTATCCGGTCGGCCGGGTAACTGAAGACATTCAAACTGGAGACCGGAAAATGCAGACCATCCGCAAGTTCATCAAGAACAACAAGGGCGCGACCGCCATCGAATACGGCCTGATCGCAGCTCTGATCGCCGTTGCCGCCATTGCCGCAATGTCGGGCCTGGGCAACCAGCTGAAGACCACGTTCGGTAACGTGACGTCGAACATGAAGGCTAACTAAGCTTCTCCCAAGCTTAAGCGTAGCGAAGGAGGGCAGCAGGCTTCGGTCTGCTGCCCTTTTCGCGTTTCGAGGTGACGGCGTGTTGCGAAGAAACCGACGGCTAGAATCGGCCGATCGCCAGAAACTTCGCGCGGCGGGCTGCGATCAGCGCAGCGCGGGGCTGGCCAACCAGCGAGTCCAGCGCCGTCGCAATCGCATCGCCCAGAGTCGCAATCGCCAGCGCCGGATTGCGGTGTGCGCCGCCAACGGGTTCGGGAACGATTGTATCAATGATGCCAAGGCCCTTCAGATCCCCGGCGGTGATCTTCATCGCTTCGGCCATTTCCGCAGCCTTGTCGGAAGTGTGCCATAGGATCGATGCCCCCGCTTCGGGCGAGATCACCGAATAGATTGCGTGCTCGAACATCAGCACCCGGTCGGCCGCCGAGAAGGCGACCGCGCCACCCGAGCCGCCCTCGCCAACGATCGCGGCGACCAGCGGCACCCCGAGCGCGAGGCATTGCTCGGTCGATCGCGCGATTGCTTCGGCCTGCCCGCGCTCCTCGGCCTGGATGCCCGGGAACGCGCCGGACGTGTCGACCAGCGTGATGACCGGCAAGCCGAAACGACCGGCGAGCTGCATCAGCCGGATCGCCTTGCGATAGCCCTCGGGCTTGCCCATGCCGAAATTGTGGCGGATGCGGCTCGCGGTATCATTGCCTTTTTCATGGCCAATCACGACCACGCGGCGCCCGCGAAAGCGCGCCAGCCCGCCCATGATCGCAAGATCATCACCGAACGCACGGTCGCCCGCGAGCGGCGTGAAATCTTCAAAGAGTCCCGCGACATAATCCTTGAAGTGCGGGCGGTCCCCGTGGCGCGCCACCTGCGTCTTTTGCCACGCCGTCAGCCGGGCATAGGTATCGCGCAGCAACCGATCACTCTTGAGTTGCAGCCGCGCGACCTCAGGGCCGATGTCGATTGCCCCGGCGCTGGCGGAGGCGGTTGCGCGTAGTTCGGCGATCCGGGCTTCAAGCTCGGCGATCGGCTTTTCGAAATCGAGGAAACTGGCCATCAGGCGCGCTCGGTTAGGCGCCGCACGGCCCGCCGTCAACGGATTGGGCGATCCCCAAGCGGGTGGCGACTGTTCACGAGCTCGACCAGACGGCGGCTGTCGACATGGGTGTAGATTTCGGTAGTCGCGATATCGGCATGGCCGAGCATGAGCTGGAGCGCGCGCAGATCGGCGCCACCTTCGAGCAGATGCGTGGCAAAGGCATGGCGTAAGACATGCGGGCTGACGCGGTCGGGCGGGATACCGGCTTCGGCGGCGAGGTCCTTGAGGAGCTGATAGAGCCGAATGCGGCTGAGATGGCTTGCGCCGCTCGGGAACAGCCACGCGGTGCGGGGCGGCAGCGTTGCGCGCCACGCGGTGACGGCGGCGCGCGCGCGATCCGAAATCGGCACCAGTCGTTCGCGCCCGCCCTTGCCCTTCAGGATGAGATAGGGGCGATCGGGCGCGACGGCGGCGAACGGCAGCGTCATCAGCTCGCTCGCGCGCAAGCCTGACCCGTAGAGCAGCTCGACCAGGGCTGCGAGCCGCAGGTCAAGCGGATCGGGCGGCGCGCGATCGAGCCGCGCGGCGATGGCGGCAAACAGTCGGTCGACATCGCCGTGATCGAGCGATTTGGGCAGCGCGCGGGCCGCACCCGGCCGGGGCAGCGCGGCGCCGGGATCATCGCTGCGAAAGCCCTCTTCGGCCAGAAAGGCGAAGAAGCGCCGTAGTGCCGCCGATTTGCGTGCGACGCTCGATCGGGACAGGTCGGCCCAGCCATCGCCGAGTCGGGCCAGCGCCGCTGCGTCCGCCTGCGCGAGTCCGCCCCCTAGCGCTTCGGATGCCAGCCGCAAATCGCTTTCATAGGCCGCGACGGTGTTGCGCGCGGCACCCGCCTGCGCCGCCATCATTTCAAGAAAGCGCCCGATCAGCGCGCGATCACCGGCGGCGGGCTGGCTCAAAGCCGGGTCAGCGCCTCAACCGCGATCATCCGCGCCTCGGCATCGAGCCCGACCCGGTGGAACGCCGCGATGATCCGGTAAAGCGCATCGGCGGAAACGCCGTGCCAATTCGCCGTCTGCATGCCGACCGCCGCCAGCAACACGACGGTAGCCGGCTCGCCGCGCCCCGCCGCGCGGTCGATCGCGCGGGTCCAGCTATTGTCGCGGGTCAAGTCGACACCGAGATCGCCCGCGAGCGATTCCATCGCCGACGGATCGACGCGCCCGAGCCCCGCAAGTGCGGCAAAAAACATCTGGCGCTTGCGCTGGGTGTCGCCGCGCGCGCCGCCGCCATAGCGCCGCACGTCGCCGCGCCCGAGCGTGCCGCCAAAGCGATCGGCAAGCGTCAGCATTGCCCAGCCGTCGCCACCGGTGCTGACCAGCGAGCGCCAGCGCGCCGCGCGGCCTTCAATACCCGCCGACAGCATCGACGCGATCAGCCGGTCGGCTTCGGCATCGCTCGCCGGGGGCAGCGCACCGACGGCCTGCGATGTCAGGACCAACCGGGCATATTGGCCACGCGGGCCGCGCGGTTCATCCCATAGCCGAGTCATCGCCGCGATCCGTTGGGCGCGATCATTCTCGCTATAGGCGCTGCGCAAGTCACGGGCGACGCCGGCCTCGGCCGAGCTGCCTTCCTCGGCCTCGTCGATTTCGCCGAACAGGTCGATCAGCGCAGTGCTCGACAACACGCCTTGCGCCGCCGCGAGTTCGGCGGCGCCCGCCCGCGCGCGCGCGTCGAGCATCGGTGCCTGCGCGCGCCAGAATTGCACGCGTGGCGCGACGGTCGCGAACAAAGGTTCGGGAATTTCGGTCGCAGTAGCGGTCGCAAGGCCATAACGCCAGGCGGTGAGCTGCGACACCGAATCCCATTCGATCGTGACGGCGCGGCGCTTGCTGCTGGTGCCCACCACCTTGTCGGCGAGCAAAAGATCAATGCCCCGGGCGACACCCTGTTTGCGCGCCGCGTCGATCTGGCGACCGCCCTCCCCGGCGACGCCCGAGAGCCCGGCGCAGATAGCCGCCATCAGCACCCACGCGCGGTCTTGTGGTCCCGCCAGCGCGCCGTCGGTCACCGGGCACACCAGGCCAGGATCACCCGTCGCAAGCGCCGTCTGCATCGCTGCTTCGCGCAGTTTCGGGGTGAAATTGTCGGGATCGACCGCCTGCACAACCGCGCGGGCGACCTGCGATTCGCCCATGCGGACCAGCAGCCATGCGCGCTCGGCAGCAAAATCGGCACCATTGACGCCCACGGGCGTATCGAGCTGCGACGCAAGCGTACGCCGCAGTGCAATCGACAACCAGCGTGACGGCAGCGGTGCGTTGAGCCGCCCCATCAGAACTTCGAGGAAACGCCCTTGCGTCGTGCCGAAACCATTGGCGGGCAGGCCACCGTCCGCGGCGCCGATGATCCCGACCCGGTCGAGCGAGCGGCGCGCGTAGCTCGGCAGCTCGTAACTCGCGAGCGCCGCCGGATCGACCGGGGCGGGCGTTCCCGCCGTCTCATCGGCCAGACTATTGTCAGTCAGTTCAGCGCTCTCGTCCGGCGACAGCGGCGGCGTGAGCGGCGTGGGACCGGGCGCCGTCGGGTTGGGCTGCGCCCGGGGCGGCGCGCGGTCGACCGGCGGTGGCGGAGTTGTTTCGTTGAAGCCGGGCGGCAGGATCGATTCGGGCCGCTCCTGCGCAATCGCCGCCCCCGCGACGAGCGCGAGGACGACGCCGCCGACAACAGCCTTATTGCTGGAGCGACGCAAGCGGCACGACCTTTTCGACGCGCGTCTGCGGCCGTTCGCTGTTGCGACCGGCGAGCGCGAACAAGCCACCCCCGATCACGAGAATGACGACGACGAGGGCGATAAGCAGCCGAGACATGAAACAATACCCAATGACGAAGTGCGCTGGCCTTTTGCCGAGCGGCAACGACGCTGTATAGCCCCTGTCATAATGTTAGAAGATGGCGGGGCGCAAAAACGCTGGCACGGCAAGCCGATCGTGCTGATCGGACTCATGGGCGCGGGCAAGTCGACAGTGGGTCGGCGGCTCGCGCAACGGCTGCGGCTGCCGTTCGTCGACGCCGATGTCGAGATCGAAGCGGCAGCGGGGATGACGATCACCGAAATTTTCGACCGGTTCGGCGAGGGCTATTTCCGCGACGGGGAGCGGCGCGTGATCGCGCGGCTGATCGACGGCACGCCGAAGGTGATCGCGACCGGCGGCGGGGCGTTCATCAATCTGGAAACGCGCGCGCTGATTCTGGCCGAAGCGATTGCGGTTTGGCTCGATGCCGATCCCGCTGTGCTGGCAGAGCGGGTCAAGCGGCGCGACACGCGCCCGCTGCTGCGTGGGCGCGATGCCGCCAAGGTGTTGCAGGAGCTCGCTGCGGTGCGAAACCCCATCTATGCGATGGCGCCGGTGCGCGTTTCGAGTCATCAGGCGCCGCACGACGCCACGGTGCGCGCGATTTTGGAGGCGATCGACGCATGAGTGACGTCTGGGTTGAGCTCGGCGCGCGCCGCTATCCGGTAGTGATCGAGGCGGGACTGCTGGCGGGGAGCGCGGCACGACTTGCCCCCTTGGCGCGCGGGCGGGCGATGGTGATCGTCAGCGATGCGCAGGTCGCGCCGCATCTGGCGGTGCTTCGCGACGCGCTGGCCGCAGCCGGAGTGCGCAGCGAATCGATCGTCTTGCCCTCGGGCGAAAGCACCAAGAGCTGGGCGATGCTTGAGGAATTATGCGAGGGTCTGCTCGATTTCGGCGTTGAGCGCGGCGATCATGTGATTGCGCTCGGCGGCGGGGTCACGGGCGATCTGGTCGGCTTTGCCTGTGCGATCCTGAAGCGCGGCTGCGGTTTCGTGCAAATCCCGACCACGCTGCTCGCGCAAGTCGATTCGTCGGTCGGCGGCAAGACCGCAATCAACGCGCGGGCGGGCAAGAATCTGATCGGCGCCTTCCACCAGCCCGCGCTGGTGCTGATCGATCCAACGACGCTCGACACGCTGCCACTGCGTGAGCTGGGCGCGGGCTATGCCGAAGTCGTGAAGTACGGCCTGATCGATGACGCAGGCTTCTTCGCTTGGTGCGAAGCGAATGGCGCCGCATTGCTGGCGGGCGATCTGGCGGCACGAACCCATGCCATCGAACATGCGGTGGCGGCAAAAGCGCGGATCGTCGCCGCCGATGAGCATGAAAAGAGCGGCACCCGTGCGCTGCTCAATCTCGGCCATACGTTCGGCCATGCGCTGGAGGCTGAGACGGGCTTTTCGGATCGACTGCTCCACGGCGAAGGCGTTGCCGCCGGGATGGCGCTGGCCTTCGCCTATTCGGCACGGCGCGGGCTGTGCGCGCCGGAGGATGCCGCACGGGTCGCGGCGCATCTGCGCGCGGTCGGGCTGCCCGATGGGCTGGCGGCGGCGGGGATTACGGCATCCGGGGCGACGCTGGTCGAGCATATGCGGCACGACAAGAAGATGGACGGCGGCACCCTGCCCTTCCTGCTCGCGCGCGGTATCGGCGAGACCTTCCTCGACCGGTCGGTCGATCTCGCCGATGTCGCGGCTTTCCTCGACGATCAGCCGTGCTGATGCCGAACGGTGTCGCCAAGCGCGACCTGCCGAGCAAGACCTGTCCGGTGTGCGGGCGCCCGTTCGCGTGGCGCAAGAAGTGGGCGCGTGACTGGGACTCGGTGGTCTATTGCTCGGACAAATGCCGCGCGGTCGGGCGCTAACTGCGCGCGCTGACCCAGGCGAACCATAGCCAGCCGACGATCAGCAGCGCACCGCCCAGCGGCGTGATCGCGCCGAGCCATTTGGGCAGCCCCAGCGCCATCAGATAGAGCGTCCCCGCGAACAGCGCGCCCCCCGCGACGAAACACCACCCTGCCCCGCGCAAACCCATCTGCGCCGCCACCAGCGCGGCGACGGCGTGGGCGAGCTGATATTGCCCGCCGGTCTTGAGCCATTCGGCCGCCTGCCCACTCGCCCCATGCGCGCCGAACGCGCCTGCGCCGACAGCTATGGCGCCGGAGAGCGCGGCGGCAATCACCAACCAGTTCATCCCGGGGTGCTTTCCTGTTCGATGGCCTCAGCGATCGATCTGTGGGTGAACATCTGGTCGGCTTGGGCGTGCAGATCGCCCTGGTCGGCCTGGGCGCGGAGCCGGGACGCGTCGCGACGGCGATATTCGTCTTCAGTGCGTGCGATCAGCTCGCTGTCGACGCCCAGATTGGCCATGGCATCGCGTGCCATCACAATCGCCGATTCGAACACTTCGCGCACCGTGCCGACGATCGGCGCGCCATCCATCTTGATCAGGCTGCGGCGATCAAAGGCGCGCGCGAAAATCGCGGCATCGGGGAAAGCGACGTGCACGGCTTCCAGAAATTCCCGGTCGAGCTGGTCGCCATCGGTGCAAAAGGCGATCAGCTGCGCGTCGCCGGCACCGGCCTGGCGCAGCAGGTCCATCCGCATCCCGTCGCCATAATAGACTTTCATGCCGAAGCTGCCGGCGGTCTCGATCATCTCGATATCGCGGTCGATCAGCGTGACCTTGATCTGCTGGGCGCTCAGCATTTGCGCGACCGTCTGGCCGAACCGGCCATAGCCGATGACGAGCGCGCTCGCCCCGTCGGCGCGGGGTTCTTCCATCCCTTCCGAAGTCCGCTCGGGGGCGGTACGGAAGCGTTTGGTGAAAGCCATCAGGAACGGCGTGGTCGCCATCGACAGGGTGACGATGGCGCCGAACAAGCTCGCCGCTTCGGGCGCGATCAGCAGCGCGCCTTGGGCCTGCGCGAACAGCACAAAGCCGAACTCGCCGCCCTGGCTCAGCAACAGGCCAAGCCCGAGCGCTTGGCGCCAGCCCATGCGAAAGATCATGCCGATGCCGGTGATGATCACCGTCTTGGTGGCGATGAGCGCCGCCGCCATGCCGATCACGAACACCGGCCGCGCGGCAATCGCGTGGAGATCGAGCAGCATCCCGACGCTGAGGAAGAACAGGCCCAGCAGGATCGAGCGAAACGGATCGACATCGGCCTCGAGTTCGTGGCGATACGGGCTGTCGGCGAGCATCACGCCCGCGATAAACGCCCCGAGCGCGGTCGAGAGCCCGAGCCACTCCATGATCGCAGCGGCCGAAATCACCGTGAAGAGCGCGGCAAAAATGAACATCTCGCGCTCGCCGAGATTGCCGATCAGCCGGAACATCGGCCGCAAGACGAAGCGACCAGCTGCTACCAACCCGCCGACCGCGAGGATCGTGTAGATCGCCAGCAACCACCCCGGCGTCGCGCCCGGCGGCGCAGGCGCGCGCGACAGTGCGGCAATGATCGTGATCAGCGGCACGATCGACAGATCCTGAAACAACAGGATCGAAAAGGCGCGCTCGCCGAACGGGGTGCGCAGGCGCCCCGCCGATTGCAGCATCGGCAGCACCTGCGCCGTCGACGACAGCGCGAGCGGCAGCGCGACCGCGAGGGCTGCGGTCGGCGAGAAGCTCGCGATGCCCCAGATTACGCCGGTCAGCGCCATCGCGCATAGCCCAACCTGCAACAGGCCGAGCCCGAAGATATCGTCGCGCAGCCGCCACAGCCGCGACGGGCTGAGCTCAAGCCCGACGAGAAACAGCAGCAGAGTGATGCCCAGCTCTGCGATCCCGCGCTTCTGCTCGACATTGCCGACGAGGCCCAGCGCCTGCGGGCCGACGACGGCGCCGGCGACGAGGAACGCCAGCGTCGCACCAAGGCCGAGGCGCCGGAACAACAGGACGAAAACCAGCGCGAAGCCGAGCAGGACGACGCCGTCGCGCAGTGCCGATTCGCTCATGCGGCAGCTTGCGCGTTGGCGCTGGCGACCGCAGCGGCCTCGGTCACGGCTTCGAAGGCGAGCCGGATCGAAGCGTGGCGCGCGCTGTGCGGCAGTGCCGGCGTGAAAATGTCGATTCCCGGCCAGTCGGGCATGGCGCCTGCCCCCGCCAGCCAAGCGGTCAATGCATCGCGCGCGGCGGCAAGCTCGGCGGGCGACTTGCCGACCGCGTCATCCGCCATCAGAGTCGCGCTCGCTTGCCCCAGCGCGCAGGCCCGCACCAGCATCCCGATCGCTGCAACACGTCCGTCGCGGTCGACATCGACGTCGACCGTCACCCGGCTGCCGCACACCGGCGAGCGCTTCTCGATGCTTGCCATCGGCGCGCTCAGCCGGGTCGCGGGCGTGCTCGCGGCGAGGCGGAGGATTTGCTGGTTGTAGAGCGGCGAGCTCACGGGTTCGAATCGCTTTCATTATCGACCGGAGTCGCGTCATTGCCGAACATCGCCGCCCCGCGCCGCCGCCGATCGACGAAATCGGCGATCCCCGCGCTCGTGACCTTGAGCAGCGGATAGGTGCGCGATTTGGTGATCCATTCGGGGCGCTGCTTTGCCCCGCCATAAGTGGTGTCGATGATCAGCACGATCAACAGGAAGACGAGACTGGCAAACACCAATCCCTTCAACCCGCCAAAGCCGAAGCCGAGCGCGCGGTCGACCGGGCCGAGGATCGAGGTACGCGTGCGTTCGCCGATGGCGCGAGCGACCCAGCGCCCGCCGAGATAGGTCACGCCGGCGATCAGCACGAACGACAGCACTGTGGCACCACCATAGGTCGCAATCTTGGCCGAGAGCAGGTTCGTCAACGGCTCGTGCAGCACGCGCAGCGCCAGCACGACGAACAGCCACGCCACCAGCGACAGCACTTCGGTGACGAAGCCCTTGATCGCGCCCTGCACCGCGCCGCCGAGCACGAGCACGAGCACGATGATGTCGAGAGCGGTCAATCCCATGAAATCCGTGTTCCTTAGCGCCAGCGCATTGGCCGACCGCTAGCCACGCCCGAGCATATGGTCAACGAAACTGGCGAGTGACTTGAACCCCGCGAGCTTGAGCGATGACTTTTCGGAGGTCGACGCTGCCGGGAGCAGCGCACGTTCGAATCCGAGCTTGCCCGATTCCTTCAGCCGGAGCCCGGCGTGCGCCACGGGACGAATCTCCCCCGACAGCGCGACTTCGCCGAACGCGACCGCGCCGACGGGCACCGGGCGTTCGCTCAGCGCCGAGATCAGCGCGGCCGCCACCGCGAGATCGGCAGCGGGGTCCTGCACGCGGTAGCCGCCGGCGATGTTGAGATAGACTTCGCTCGACGAAAAGCTGAGCCCGCAGCGCGCCTCCAGCACCGCGAGGATCATCGCGAGCCGCCCGCTGTCCCACCCCACCACTGCGCGGCGCGGGGTGGCGCCGCTGGCGAGCCGCACCACCAGTGCCTGAATCTCGACCAGCACCGGCCGCGTGCCTTCGAGCGCGGGGAAGACGGTGGTCCCGCTCACGCCCTCATCGCGCTGGGTGAGGAACAGCGCCGAAGGATTGGCGACTTCGCTGAGTCCTTCCTCGACCATCGCGAACACGCCAATCTCGTCGGTGCCGCCAAAGCGGTTCTTGATCGCGCGCAGGATGCGATATTGGTGGCTGCGCTCGCCTTCGAAGCTGAGCACGGTATCGACCATATGTTCGAGCACGCGCGGCCCCGCGATGCTGCCGTCCTTGGTAACATGGCCGACGAGGACGACTGCGGTGCCGCGTTCCTTGGCAAAGCGGATCAGCTCCTGCGCCGAGGCGCGCACTTGGCTGACGGTGCCCGGCGCGCCTTCGATCAAATCCGAATGCATCGTCTGGATCGAATCGATCACCAGCAGGCGCGGCGGGGTGCCCATGCCGAGCGTGGTGAGGATGTCGCGCGTCGAGGTGGCGGCGGCGAGCATCACCGGCGCGTTGCCCAGCCCGAGCCGCCGCGCGCGCAACCGCACCTGATCGGCAGCTTCCTCGCCCGAGACATAGGCAACACTATGTCCGGCGAGCGCGAGCCGCGCGGCGGCCTGGAGCAACAGTGTCGACTTGCCGATCCCCGGATCGCCGCCGATCAGCGTCGCTGAGCCTTCGACGAAGCCGCCGCCAAGCGCGCGGTCGAGCTCGGCAATGCCGGTAGGCAGCCGGTCGGGCAGCGCAATCTCGCTGTCGAGCCCAACGAGTTGCAGCGTCCGTCCGCCGCCTTGCAGATTATGCTTGGCCTGAAACGGCGTAACCGGACCCGACGCTTCCTCGACCAGCGTGTTCCAGTCACTGCAATCGGCGCACTGCCCCGCCCAACGATGCGACACCGACCCGCACGACTGACAGACATAGCGTTTCTGGGGTTTTGCCATGCAGCCGGATTAGCAGAGGTGGAACGGGAAGGGAACAACGTTAATCGAACGTCGGTGGTTGCCCTAATGCCACCCACTCAGACATCGCCCTAAGCACCTCTGTATTTGGATATTCCTGGATGTCTGCCTCGGATGAGCCTGCCGCCAGCTCGCGTTCGTAATACCATTCCTGAAAGTCGAAATATTTGCTCTGAATTTTGGAGATTCCTAACCCAGGCGCCCCCGCGCTTGCAACGAGCCACGCTCGAGTGTGAGCCAACGCTCGCTGCCACTCCCCCCGATGACTACGAATATCCCACCCCGAAATATCAGAAAGTGTCTTCTGGTACTCATATCGCTCAGCTTCCAGCACCAAGATAGCTTTGGACGCGAGCTGAGCAACGCCGAACTTGCGGCACGCGAAATCCAGGCCGAGCTCGAATGGCATGTTCATTCTTGCATATTCGCCAACAACCGTAGCCTTGCATCGGCTGAGGTCGTGAATACCGTATTTCGAGGTCCGGACGAGTTCGACAATGCGGTCGAGGCGCGATTCCGCATTATCCGCGTTCTCGGGCGCTAATCTTGGCACAAAGCCGAGCAGCGTCACGCAAAAAGACACTGCCTGCAGTATCGGCGCAAAACCGTCATCGAAAGGGCAGTTAATGAAGACCGATTGCTCAAAGTTGGGCAATTTCACCCCTTCGGCGGAAACGGATCATTCCCGTAAGAATTTCGCTCCCGAATTCGCCCGTCGCGGCCATGGACGTATAATTCAGTTTTTTGATTTCGTGCGATTCGCGTTGCAGCGTCAATGGCTTCAGACTGCGTGGCATAGACTCCACTTGCCCGCATTGCACCGGCACGCTTCACGCTCCAACCATTTGAACTTGGCACAACATGCTGCCCGTTCTTCGCCATCATCAACGCTCCCTTGGGAAAAACACATACACTGCCGACGCGATTACTTCTACCCTCAACCCCGCGCCGGAATCGCCAACCCCCGCTGTACCGCCGGCCGCTCCAGCCCGCGCGCGAGCCATGCCTTCACGTTGGCGAAGTCGTCGAACCCGACCAGTGGGCCATTGCCGTAGAAATTCACCAGCCCGTTGACCCACCCCAGCATCGAGATGTCGGCAATCGAATAATCGCCCATGAACCAGTCGCGCCCCGTCAGCGCCACATCCATCACCCCGAGCAGCCGCTTTGTTTCGTCGAGATAGCGGTCGCGCGGGCGCTTGTCCTCATAGTCCTTGCCGGCGAATTTGGTGAAGAAGCCAAGCTGGCCGAACATCGGCCCGACGCCGCCCATCTGGAACATCACCCATTGGATCGTCTGCCAGCGTTCGGCTGCGCCCGGCGGCATGAACAGCCCGGTCTTATCGGCCAGATAGAGCAAAATCGCCCCGCTCTCGAACAAGGCAAGCGGTGCGCCGCCCGGCCCCGCCGGATCGAGGATCGCCGGGATCTTGCCGTTCGGGTTGAGCGCCAGATACTCAGGTGATTTCTGGTCGTTCTTCGCGAAATCGACCAGATGCACCTCATAAGGCAGCCCGGTTTCCTCCAGCATGATCGACACCTTGACGCCATTGGGCGTCGGCACGCCATAATATTGCAGCCGGTCGGGGTGCGCGGCGGGCCAGCGCGTGGTGGCGGGGAAAGCGACGGGGTCGATCATGATGCGGACTCCTGAACCGGGGTTCCCGCCTAAATAGGGAGCGCGGACGACCGCCGCCATTCGAATCCGAGCGATTGGTCGATTGACGCGGCGCAATTCCCTTTTGCCAATCGCCCCGCTATGGCGCGCCTAGATGATGACTTCCGAACTCCGCGTCGCGCTGTTCAGCGGCAATTACAATTATGTGCGCGACGGACCGACTCAGGCACTTAATCGGCTGGTCGGCTATCTGCTGTCACAGGGCGCGGCCGTGCGAGTCTATGCGCCGACGGTCGCCAAGCCTGCGTTTGAGCCGACCGGCGATCTGGTGAGCGCGCCCTCGTTCGCGATCCCCGGCCGCAGCGAATATCGCGTGGCGATCGGCCTGCCAAAGCGGCTGCGCGCCGATCTCGATACGTTCAAGCCCAATCTGGTGCATGTGTCGGCGCCCGACATCCTCGGCCACCGCGCGGTTAGCTGGGCGCGGCGGCGCGACATTCCGGTGGTCGCGTCGGTCCACACGCGGTTCGAAACCTATTTGCGCTATTATGGCGGTGGCTTCCTGGAGCCCGCCGCCGTCGCGCTGTTGCGGCGCTTTTACCGGCGCTGCGACGCGATTCTGCCGCCGTCGCAATCGATGGTCGATCTTCTGCGCGAACAGCGGATGAACCATGACATCGGCATCTGGTCGCGCGGGGTCGATCGCACGATCTTCACCCCCTCGGCGCGCAGCCTGGCGTGGCGACGCGAGCTGGGCATTGGCGATCAGGAATTCGTGATCGGCTTTCTCGGCCGACTGGTGCTCGAAAAGGGACTCGACGTGTTTGCCGCCGTCATCGGCGAGTTGATGCGGCGCGGCGTACCGCACCGGGTGATGGTGATCGGCGAAGGCCCCGCGCGCGACTGGTTCGTCAGCCATGTACCCACGGCGGTGTTCGCAGGCTTTCAGGAAGGCACGGATCTGGGCCGCGCGGTCGCGTCGATGGATGTGCTGTTCAACCCCAGCGTCACCGAGACGTTCGGCAATGTGACGCTCGAAGCGATGGCCTGCGCGGTGCCCGTCGTCGCCGCCAATGCGACCGGCGCGACCAGCCTGATCGAAAACGGCGTGAACGGCCGCATCGTCGACCCCAGCGACATCCCCGGCTATGCCGACGCGTTGCAAGCCTATGCCGAGGACCGCGATCTCGCCGATACCGACGGGCTCGCAGGCGAAGCCAAGGCGGGCGCCTATGGCTGGGACGCGATCAACCAGAAAGTGATCGACAAATATCTGGCCGTGCTGGCGCGACGCGGCCGCTGACCCCGCCGCGCCGCCGGGATTAATCGAGCCGCTCGATCTTCTGGGCGGCTTCGTCGATCAGCGCGACGATTGCGTGCAGCTTTTCGGTCGGGACGTCGCCCGCGCGCAGCTGGTGCATCAGCACATGGCGCAAATTGCCCATCGCGCGGCGGACTGACGCGCTTTCGGTGCGCGTCCGCTCGGTGCCGAGTTCGGTCAGTCTGGCGATCAGCGCGGCGACTTCCTCGGCGCGCTCGGCGAGATGCGCGCGACCTGCTTCGGTCGCGGCGAACTGCTTCTTGGCGCCTTCGCTCTGTTGTTCCTCGATCAAGCCCATGTCGTCGAGCAAGGTCAGCGTCGGGTAGACGATGCCGGGGCTCGGGGCATAGGCGCCTGCGGTCAGCTCCTCGATCTCGCGGATCAGGTCATAGCCGTGGCGCGGTTGATCGGCGATGAGCTTCAACAGCACGAGGCGGAGTTCACCGCCGTCGAACACGCGACGCCGGACGCGCGCGCCGACGACTTCGGGTCCGGCTTCCCAACTGACTTCGAAGCCGCCCCAACGGCGTGAGCCGCGGCGACCGCCCATGTGATGGCCTTCGGGGCCGCAGCCCCCGTGGCGAAATGCGTAAAGCATGTTGCTTCCTTTATGGTTCATGATGGCACTAAGATATATCATAGATGGACTTCTGCAAGAGCGGGGCTGCAAATTTTTCCGCGCCGCCTATGTTGCCCCGGATGGATGACCTCTTCGGCCCTGCCGATCCCCCTACCCCGACGGCACCCGCCGCCGATGCGCCGCTCGCTGAACGCTTGCGCCCGCGCACGCTCGGCGAGGTGGTTGGTCAGGGGCACCTGACCGGCCCCGAGGGCGCAATCGGGCGGATGGTGGCGGCTGGGCGCTTGTCGTCGATGATCCTGTGGGGGCCGCCCGGCACCGGCAAGACGACGATCGCGCGGTTGCTTGCCGATGCGGTCGGGCTGCGCTTCACCGCGATCTCGGCGGTGTTCTCGGGCGTGGCAGATCTGAAGAAGGCCTTTGCCGAGGCGCGTGATCATGCGCGGGCGGGCAAGCGTACGCTTTTATTCGTCGACGAAATCCACCGCTTCAATCGCGCGCAGCAGGATGGCTTCCTGCCTTATGTCGAGGACGGCACGGTAACTTTGGTCGGTGCGACTACCGAAAATCCGTCGTTCGAACTCAACGCCGCGCTGCTCAGCCGCGCGCAGGTGCTGATCCTCCACCGGCTCGACGCGACCGCGCTGGCCGAGCTGATCGACCGTGCCGAGGCGATTGAGGGCCGCCCCCTGCCCGTCACGCCCGATGCGCGCGCGGCTTTAGTAGCATCCGCCGATGGCGACGGGCGCTTCCTGCTCAACCAGGCCGAGACACTCTGGTCGGTCGACCTGCCCGAACCGCTCGACCCCGCCGCGCTCGGCGCCTTCCTCCAGCGGCGGGTGGCGGTGTACGACAAGGATCGCGAGGGGCATTACAACCTCATCTCGGCGCTCCACAAATCGCTGCGGGGGAGCGATCCGCAGGCCGCGCTCTATTACCTCGCGCGGATGCTGACGGCGGGCGAGGAACCGCTCTACGTCCTTCGCCGCCTGACGCGTTTTGCGAGCGAGGACATCGGCCTCGCCGACCCGCAGGCGCTGGTGCAATGCTTGGCGGCCAAGGATGCCTATGACTTTCTCGGCTCGCCCGAAGGCGAATTGGCGATCGCGCAGGCGTGCCTTTACCTCGCGACCGCGCCCAAATCGAATGCGGTGTACAAGGCGCAGAAGGCCGCGTGGAAGAGCGCGCGTGAGACCGGATCGCTGATGCCGCCCGCGCATATCCTCAACGCGCCGACCAAGCTGATGAAGGACATCGGCTATGGCAAAGGCTATGCCTATGATCACGACACCGACACCGGTTTTTCGGGCAGTGACTATTGGCCCGAAGGAATGGCGCGGCAGGATTTTTACCAGCCGACCGGGCGCGGCCACGAAAAGCGCATCGCCGAACGGCTGGCTTATTGGGAGGAATTGCGGGGTGCCAAGGGCTGAACTTTTGATCCTCGGGGCGGCGCTGATCGCGTCGCCGCTGGCCGCGCAACAGGCCAAGGCGCCGGCTCCTTACACGTTGGCGATTGCGGCCGGATACAAGGCTGCGATCACGTGCAGCGCGATATTCATCGGCGGGCGCACCGAAGCGCAGATCGCCAAGGATGAGCTGAGCGGGATTTATCCCGAATATGATGCGATCGTGCCGACGCTCGAGGCAAAGGTCGATGCCCGCACGGGCACCGTCACCGTCGCCTTCGATCCAGCGCTGCCGCCGCGCCGCGCCGTCTTCCACCCCGGCACCGGCTGCACCAACGAGCCGATCGGTGCAGTCGCGCCGCCCGTGACCGCCGTATACGCCAAGCTCGGTCCCGCCCCTGCCGACCCGGCGCTGTGGCCGCTCGGCGACTCGCTCCCGCGCATGGCCTATCCCCCCATTCCGGCGGTCGGCAAGGCACTGGCAGGCGGCTATGGCGGCAAGACCACCGGAGTCGTGGTACTGCGCGGCAAGCGGCTGATTGCCGAGAGCTATGCCGAGGGGTTCGGCCCCTTCACCGCGCAACGCACCTGGTCGGTCGCCAAGAGCATCACTGGCACGCTGGTCGGTATCGCGGTCAAGGACGGTCGGGTCCGCATCGACGCGCAAGTGCGGATTCCCGCATGGGATGCCGAGCCGTTCGCCAACGCGCGGCGCCACATCACGCTCGACAATCTGATGCGCATGGCATCGGGGCTGCACAGCGACACAGCGGGTAATCGCACCGATGCGGTCTATTTCGGCGGCACTGCCGTGACCGAGGAAACCGTCCATTGGCCGGTCGAAGCCAAGCCGGGGACGCGCTTCCGCTATGCCAACAACGACATCTTGCTGGCGATGCTGACGCTGCGGGCGGCACTGAGCGAGGAACGCCACCGCGACTTTCCGGCGCGCGCATTGTTCGACCGTATCGGGATGAAGCACACCGTCGCCGAGACCGACTGGCAGGGCAATTACATCTCGTCGAGCCAGGTCTGGACGACCGCGCGCGATCTCGCGCGGTTCGGGCTGCTGTATCTGGACGACGGCGTCTGGAACGGCGAACGCATCCTGCCCGAGGGCTGGCGGACCTATGTCACCACGCCCAGCGGCCCGCAGCCGGCGAGCGGCGTTGGCTATGGCGCGACCTTCTGGCTGATGAACAAGGTGCCGGGCGTCCCCGCCGACACTTTTTCTGCTAACGGCAATCGCGGCCAATATGTCGTGATCGTGCCGAGCCGGGGCATCGTCATCGTCCGGCGCGGCGAGGACCCGGCGAGTAGTGGTTTCGACATCTCCAAATTCACCGCCGATGTTCTCGCGGAGGTCAAATGAACGACTGGGATGAGACCTTGGCCGCCGCACTTCGGCTGCCCGATACCTTCGTCGAGCCCTATTACGGGCGCCCGACGGCGAAGATCGCACCCAACGGTCGCCCGTTCCTGTCGCCGGGGCGCGAGGCCGATTCCTTCTGCCTGCACCTCGACCCCGACACGATCGAGATGCTCAAGGAAACCGATCCGGCGACCTATCACCAGACACCGCATTATGAGGGCTGGGGCGCGGTGCTGGTCCGCTATGGCAGCGACGATCCCCAGCGCGTGCTCGCGATGATCGAATTGGCGCATGATCAGGCGGCCGCAAAACCGAAGGCGAAAGCGCGCAAGAAGGCGTGAGCCGCTTTGGCCATTTCGTGGCGATCGACTGGTCTGGCGCGGTCGGGGCGACCCAGCGCGGGATCGCGGTGGCGACCTGCGCGGCGGGGGACGTCGCCCCACGGCTGGTGCCGCCACCCGAACGCTATTGGTCACGCAGCGCGGTGCTTGACTGGCTGACCCTGACGCTGCCCGACGACTCGCTGGTCGGTTTCGATCTTGGTCCAGCGCTGCCCTTCGTGGACCAAGGCGCCTATTTTCCCGGATGGGAAGCGAGCCCAGCCGATGCCCGCGCGCTTTGGGCGTTGGTTGAGCGGCTGTGCGCCGACGAGCCGCACCTAGCCGCATCACGCTTCGTCGACCATCCCGATGCCGCGCCGCACTTCCGGCGGCACGGCGGGCGCGAAGGCGCAGCCTTTGGTGGCGGGCGCGGGCGGCTGCGCATCACCGAAGTCGCGCAACAGGCACAAGGCCTCAATCCCTATTCAAACTTCAATCTCGTCGGCGCCGCCCAAGTCGGCAAGTCGAGCCTGACGGGCATGCGCTTGCTCCACCGGCTGGGCGACCGACTGCCGGTATGGCCGTTCGACCCCCTGCCTGCCAGCGGATCGGTGGTGGTCGAAATCTACACCAGCCTCGCCGCCATCGCCGCCGGACGCGCGCGCGGGCGCAGCAAGATGCGCACGATCGCCGAATTAAATGCCGCGCTCGCCACGCCTGCGATTGCGAGTGCGCCCGTCGCTGGATTTGGTGCGATCGACGATCACGCCAGCGACGCCTTGCTGACCGCGGCGTGGCTGCGGCGGCACGCCGATTTGGGCGACCTTTGGACACCGCTAGCGCTGACGCCCGCAATTGCCCGCACAGAGGGCTGGACCTTCGGCGTCGTCTGACGCATTTGGGGCGCGGATGCCGGTTTAGCTCAGCTGGTAGAGCAGCGGTTTTGTAAACCGAAGGTCGCGGG